>CAVKYI010000002.1:0-241300 GCA_963660435.1 Sodaliphilus sp. | reverse complement strand
TTCGCTTGGTCTCATTCAAATTTTCTTAACCAAAGCAATTTTTAGAGGTGACCTTACTTGTTGATGGCGGCGAGGAATGCGTCCTTCTTCTCTTGCAGGAATTCCCGGCTGTTGTACTTGCGGATGCGGCGGAGCGCCTGGTCGCGCAGCTGGCGGACGCGTTCATGGGAAATGTTCATCGATTCGCCGACCTCGCGAAGCGTCTGGGGCGCTTCCAGGTTGATGCCGAAAATCCCTTCGATAACTTTCGCTTCGCGTTCCGGGAGCTGTTCCATCAGTTCCTTGGAGAGGTTTTCCACGCTCTGGATTTCGGAGTCCGATTCCGGGTTGATCGCGCTGCCGTCGGCGAGGACTTCGGCGTATGTCGCCTTGGAATCCGCCTTGAGCGGGCTGTCGAACGAAACGCCGCGCTGGCCTATCTGGATAAGCTCTCGGATGTCTTCGCTGATTTCCTTGCCGCGGGACTGCTCGTGCAGAGCCTTGCGGACGCGCAGGTGCTGGTTTGCCGGCAGGCGGATCAGGTTTCCCTGTTCGTTGATGGCTCGGGTGATATACGCCTTGATCCACCATACGCCATAGCTGATGAACTTGAGACCGCGGGTGTGTTCGAAGCTTTCGATGGCGCGGACAAGTCCCATGGCGCCTTCGCTCACGAGATCCGGCAGAGGAATCGGGCAGCCGCGATACTGGATGGCTACCTTCAGCACGAAACGCATATTGGCAGAAATCAGTTTTTGCCGGGCGATCTTGTCGCCTTCTTTCGCTTTTTGGAAAAGAATCTGTTCTTCTTCACGGGTCAGCGGCGCTGTCTTGCGGATGTCGTCTAAATAGCGTTTGAGCGTTACGTCGGTCGAATCGATGTGCATTTACAATCCTTTTTCCTATAAATATCGCTTTTTTTAGAGCAAAGGGCGTGCCAAAAGTGAAAAATTTTAAAATGGATGTAAAATTTTGAAATTTTGAGCGGAAAAGGCTGAAAAATGGAGGCGAACGAAAGATTTTTCGCAAGAATGTCTCGAATGTGTGACTTTTTACTGTATTGCGTCATTGTAAAATGACGATTTGGGGAGGAGTGGGCGATGTCGGACCGCTGCCTGTCCGATTCTCCTTTTTAACCTATATTTTCGCCATGCCAATCAGAGAACCCGATCAATCCGTATGGGACCGTTTTTGGGCCCGCAAAAAGGACCTTTCCAAGGTCTATCCTGCTTCCCCGACGATTCTCAAGACCATTTACAGGCATTTTCCGAACGTAAAGGGGATGAAAATCCTTGAGGTTGGGCCGGGTTCGGGCAGAGACAGCGCAGACCTCGCAAGGCATGGCGCGGACGTCTATGTTCTCGACTTTTCGGCGGAAAGCCTGAAAACGGTCGAAGCGCTCCGCATCCGGGAAAATCTGGAAGAAAACCTCCACTGCGTCCGCGGCGATGCCTTCAAGGCGCCCTTTCCGAACGGGACCTTCGATCTCGTCTTTCACCAGGGGCTTGCCGAGCACTTTAGAAATCCCGCGCCCCTGATCGCGGAAAATTTTCGAATCGTAAAACCCGGCGGATATCTTCTGTGCGACGTGCCGCAGACCGTGCATCCCTATACGGTTATCAAGCACGTTCTCATCGCGATGGGAAAGTGGTTCGCCGGCTGGGAAACGCAGTTCACGATAGGCGGACTCCGGAAACTCTTGAAGTCTGCGGGCTTTGACATCGAATACGAATACGGCGACTGGATGCGTCCGAATCTTTTCTACCGGATGCTTCGCGAACTGTGCTTCAAGGCGCATGTCGAACTTCCCAAGTATCCGCTTGCGGGTTCCGCCTACCAGAAAGCGAAGGATGCTCTCCTGGATGCCTTTGACCGAATTCCCGTTTCGCGGTACACGCAGCTTTCCATCGGAATTCTCGCGAAGAAACCCGGAAAATGAAATCGGGATTGAAGTCCTTGCTCTTGCTTTGTGTCAAGCTGTGCGTGACATGTGTCCCGTGCTATCTTGTGTATCGCAATATCGTGAGCGCGCCGGGCTGGGATACGGGAGATATCTGGGAACTGTTTTCGTGCCGTTCGATTGTTCCGCTCCTTTTCGGAATTTTCTGCCTTGTACTTTCGAACTTTACCGGCTGCCTGCAATGGAAGCTCTTGCTCGAAAGGCAAAACGTCCGGATGGGCTACGCTCACCTGGTGAAGCTTTATTTCGTCGGGCTCTTTTTCAACAACTTCATGCCGGGCAATGTCGGCGGTGACGTGAAGAAGGTCTATGACATTCGCATGCAGGGCGACCAGAAGACTGTCGGTGGCGGATTGACCGCGACTTTTTTCGATAGGCTTTTCGGGCTGTTCTTCCTGAATGTCCTCGCTCTTCTCGTCGGTCTCCTGTTCTTTATCTACGACCCGGAAAAAAGAATTTTCCTCTTGCCGTCGTTCTGGGTCTTTCTTGGGTTCTGTGCGCTTTTCGCGGGCCTTTTCAGCAAAAGACTGGGACGGATTTTCGCCTGTCTTACGGGAAAGGTGCTGCCTGTTTCCGCGCAAGTGCGCGTCTTGCATTTCCAGCAGCGATTCCAGAATTATCGACAGCCGAAGCTCTGGCTTGACATCACGGCTCTCTCTGCCGTGACGCAGGGACTTCGCATTGTCGTGCACTATTTCTGCGGACTTGCCATCGGGCTCGACATCGATATCTCGTGGTACTTTTTCTTCATCCCGATGGTTGCCGTGGTCAGTGCGCTTCCGATTTCCATTGGAGGCTTCGGCCCCCGGGAACTTTTGGCGCAGTCCCTGTTCGAACGGATTGGCGTTTCGGGTCTTGCCTCCGTGATCGTGCAGCTTCTCGCCTATCTGGTCAGTCTCTTGGTAAGCCTAGTCGGCGCGGTGTTTTTCTTGACGGAAAAGCGTCGCCCTCGATAGAATCCCCGTCCGCAGTTCAGAGCTTAGTCGAGAGAGCTTGGAGCTTAGAAAAGCGAAGCGATCTGTTTTCTCACCTCCACTCTTCACACTCCACATTCCACTCTTACCTAAGTTCCAGGTTCTAAGCTCTGACCATGGATCCTATCGCTTCGCTCCAGGATGACGGCGTAACGAGACTGTCGTTTAACATAACGAACATTTACCGCCCGGCGTCATTCTGGAGGCTCTGAAAGAGCCGATAGAATCCAGCCCGAGCATTATGGATCCTATCCCCTTGCAGGGTCCAGGATGACGAAAAAGCGGTGCTATGCACCAGGATGACCGTTTATCGCACAAGCCTGGTCCGCTAAACGAACACTCCACTCTCCACATTCCACACTTCACTCTTTATATTTCACGCTCCTCTCTCGGCAAGGCTCTGAACGCAAGCTGCCGATTTCTCGCTCTTTTTCTCTTTTTCCGGCTGGGAAGCGTCTTTGGAATTGAAAACATTTCAAAATCCAAAAAGGATGTTTCGATGAAAGAAAAAGCCGAAATGGAAGCGGAAATCCTCCGCGGACTGAACAGCGACCAGAAATCCGCGGTCCTCTTCGATCAGCGGAAAAACGGTCCCTTGCTGATCCTCGCGGCGGCAGGGTCGGGAAAGACTTCGGTCCTTACGAGGCGCATCCAGTGGCGCGTCCTGCAGGGAGCGAGCCCGGAGTCGATCCTCGCCTTGACATTTACCGCGAAGGCTGCGCAGGAAATGCGGGAACGCGTCCGGAAACTTTTTCCCGAGGCGGATATTCGCCTGAGCACTTTCCATTCGTTGGCCTTTTCGATTCTGCGGGAACGCTTTGGAAACAAGACGGGCTGGGAACTTGCCGGCTTTGAACGCGCGCCGAAGCCTACCGAAGGAGAGGCGGAACGCTTTGCCTGTGCGCTGGTCGATCACCGGCTCCGCCCGGACGCTATCTCGAGGGACGAACTTTTCAATCCGGGCCTTTCGCGCAAATTGAGCGCAAGGCTCGAACCGATTCGAAGAAGCGTCTTGCGGACGGGAAAAATCGTCTTCGAGGATCTCGTCTATCTTTCGACGGAACTCGTCGAAAGGAACAGGGTAGTGCAGAATGCGGTAAGAAACCGATTCCGCGAAATCCTGGTGGATGAATACCAGGACATCAACCCTTCGCAGTATCTGTTCGTGCGGGCGATTCTCGGGGAAAACCGGAATCTGTTCGCGGTCGGGGACGATGACCAGGCGATTTATGGCTTTCGCGGTGCGGACATCGGGAACATTCTCCGCTTTTGCAGGGATTTTCCGACGGCGACGATTCTAAGGCTTGAATGGAACTACCGCTCCGTCCCGAAAGTGCTGTATCTCGCGAACAACATTTTTCGGGACAAGCCTCTCTTGCTTGGCAAGACGCTCCGGGCGGGAAACGGCAGCCGGCATCCTCTCTTTCTCGAAAACCGCGACCCGGAACTCTGGACAAGCGAGGATCCCCAGACGGAAACGCTTCGAATCGTCTCGAAAATCAAGGAACTTCGGATGGCGTATGACCTGGAATTCGGGAATTTCGCGATTCTGGTCCGCTACAATCGCCAGAGGCTCTATTACGAGGAAGCGCTGGAAAGTTTCCGAATCCCCGTCTATCGCGAAGGGGAAGCGGAACGTCCGGAAGTATCGGGCGTTCACGTAGAGACTGTGCACGGTTCGAAAGGCTTGCAATACACGGTCGTCTTCTATGCGGGCCTTGCGGAAAATCTTACGCCGGGCGTGGCGAGCGGGACGCGCCGCGAACGGAAAGCGCAGCTTGCCGAGGAAAGGCGCCTCTTCTATGTCGGCGTGACGCGGGCGGAGGCCGTCCTGATTTTGTTATATTGTAAGAGACGTTTTTGGAAGGGCCGTCTTTCCGAATTTAAACCGTCGCGTTTCTTGAGCTATCTGAATCGACCGATTCCGGAGAAATCCCCTATGCCGCTCATTCTCTTTCGCATTCGCGCAGTCGTCTTGATTTTAGGATACATGATGCTTGCCGTGCCGCCGTTCCTTTTTCGGAGCGTCTTTTGTCGCAAGTCCCTTTCCGTATGGATCGAACGCCGAATTCAGGAATTCTCCCGCTTCTGCTTCAAGGCTCTCCGCGTACAGATCGATATCGAAAACCAGTCCGCGCTCTCTCGCGTCGATTGGAAGCGCCCAGTCATCGTGGTGGGCAACCACCAGTCCTATTTCGACATCCCGATCGTCTTTGTCACGCTCGGACGCTCCATCGGGTTCTTCGCCAAGAAGGATCTGACATACATTCCGTTTCTCAATTTCTGGATGAAGGAAATCCATTGCATCTTTGTCGATCGCAAGAATTCGCGGGCGGGAGTCGAAATCAAGAATCGCCTGGAATCTTCGAGCGAGACGGCCCAGGTGTTCATCTTTCCGGAGGGAACGCGCAGCAAGGACGGTTCGGTCGGGCCTTTCAAGAGCGGAGCCTTTCGGCTGGCGGCAGACCTGAACGCGATCATTCTGCCCGTCTATATCCAGGGTTCGCGCGAAACCTGGGAGTCCAGGAAGAATGCGGACCGGGTCGTCGTGCGTTCCGCGGTCTTGGAACCGATCGATGTCGGTGAACTTTCGAAGGAAAGGCGCATCAATCCGAAAACCGAGCTGGCTCCGCTTGTCTATAGGAAATTTCTGGAAAAAGTGCACTCAAAATAACCGCATAATTGAAAGTTTTTCTTGGCAAGGGATTCTTCAAAAAATATCTGTGGATAAATTGTGGTTTTGAATGGGTGTATTCAAGGGGAGTGGTGCGCATTTAAGCGGTGATACTTTACCCTAAAATTTCACCTGTCAAAATTTGCGTAATTTCGCCGTTTTTGGGAAAAATAAAAAAAAAACGCCCGCCTTCCCATTTTTTATTAAATTCGCGTTTATCGCAAACGGGTATGTGAAACTTTTACCGTGGCTTTGAACGAAATGTGGATAGATGACAATGTGATTCGACTGTCGAACGTCTCTTCGGACGTGTGGAGTTCCGTTCTCGACAGTCTGCGGCGTAGCGGCGACGTGCCTTCGAACGCTGTCGATATGTATTTTGACGGAAACCTGGATTTTTCCTGTGTGGAAAACGGTTGCGCGCGACTGGTCGCAAGGAACGAGCTGATTCCCTCCTGGATCAGCCGCTTCAATCGGCCTCTTCTCTCCGCTCTCCAGGATGTTTTGCCCGAAGTTTCGACTTTCAGGATCGATGTATCGCCAAAGGGAAAGGTTTCGCCGATTCCCGTCATATCGTCGGATGCGCTTGTTTCGGAATATCCTCCGGAAAGGAAGCCTCGGGTCAGTCGGGCGCAGAAAGCCCGGCAAGCGGAAGATGCGGAAACCCTGGCTTCCCTTTATCCGTCCTATTCTTTCGAAAGTTTCGTCGAGGGCGATTCCAACCGGATAGCGCTCGCCATGTGCCGCGCCATTGCCGAAAAACCGGGCGAATGTTCGATGAATCCCCTTTTCCTGTTCGGCGATTCCGGAGTCGGCAAGACGCACCTTTTGCAGTCGATTGGACGCTACGCCATTGCGCATCATACCGCATCGAGGGTCGTGTTCCGGACAGCGGAGCGATTTCTCAAGGACTACATGCTGACACAGACGGCGGCCTCTCGCGAGGAAAAATCGGAAGCTCTAGCGAAATTGCGGCATACCTACGAGGACCCCGAACTGCTTCTTGTCGATGACATCCAGGTCCTCGCCGGGAAGGGGCGCGGAGCGACGGAAAAGGCGCTGTTCGATATCCTCCGGAAGCGTTCGATGGCGAAAAGACCGAGCGTTTTCTGCGCCGACAGGCGGCCTTCCGAAATTCCGGGCCTATACGAGGGATTTTTGCGCTTTGACAGCAACAGCGTCGCGGTGAATTCTCCCGACATCGTGACTCGCATGGAAATCTTGCGAAAAAAAGCGGGAACGCTCCAGATTCCTGACGACGAACGCGAAAAGATTTTCGGCTGGGTGGCGACACGCAAGCGCGGAAACGTGCGCGAAATCGAAGGAACCGTCACGAAGCTTTTCGCCTGCCGCGAACTGCTCGGGGTAAATTTGACATTTGACACTTTCCAGGAATTCTGCGAACCCGTCCAGGCGGAATCTTCCGAAAAGAAAGCGGAACGTCCCGTCTTGACGATTGCCGCAATCAAGGAGGCCGTTGCGCTCGCCTATAGGATTTCGGTGGAATCGTTCCGGTCGAATTCCCGGGTCAAGTCCATTTCCCTTCCGCGAAAGATCGCGATGTACCTTTGCCGGGAGCTGACCAGGGAGTCGCTTTCGAACATCGGATTCCATTTTGGCAGGGACTATTCCACCGTGATAGCGAACATCAAGTCGGTGGAACGCGAAATGCGTCAAAATCCGGAATTTGCCGGAGAAGTGGAAAAATTGCGCGAATCTTTCGCCATCTAGCGCGTCGAGGGGCGTTTTTCGCCCCTTTTGTATTCTTTTGTTTACGCAAAAACGATAAATAGTATAGATTTATCCTTGTGAAGAACTATGAGCGGTCAAAATGCGGTTTTACGCTGGTCGAGGTCCTGACGGTCGTCGCGATGATAGGGATTTTGTCCGCCATCGGCTATGGGGGAATGTCCGGGGCGATTGCGAACAGCCGCACGAAGGACGCCGCTTTCAACATGGCCGCCTATCTCGAAGCGACGGCGAACAAGGCGCGCCAGCTAGGCGACACGCTTTGCGTCAAGGGAAAGGGTGGAAAATGGCTTGTCGCGTACCGCTCGAAATGCTCCGCCGCGGAAAACGCGACGGCTCTCGACAGCATGGAACTGGTCTCGCGGGTTACGCTTGCCGGCGGTGCGTTCGCCGGCTTCGATGGCGCGAACTGGCTCTCTTCCGGCGCGGAGTTTTTCCCGAAATTCGGACTTTCGGCGGCTCCCTACCAAGGGTATTTTGTCGCGAAATACGGAAATGGCGACATTTACGGCGCGGCGGTCAAGTCCAGGGACAAGAATTCGATTCTCCCGAAGAAGGGCGACGGCTCTTCGTGGGAAGATTTGTGAGGTTTCCATGGAGAAGTCGAGAATCTTAGCGAGGAAAGGCGGTTTCGGCATTATGGAAGTGCTGGTCGCTATCGCCGTACTCGGATTTCTGTATGTCGCCGTGAACAATCTGCAGTCGGGAAACCGCGACACGCTCCTTCGGATTCGCGGACGGGACGGTGCAGTCGAAGTGGCGCAACAGGTGATCGATTCGCTTTCGCGCGTGGGAATCGCGACGCTCTCGAAAAAGGACACGATTTCCATCCCGGAGATTTCCCGCACGTGGAAAGGCCAGCCGGGCATTATACAGCACGATATGACGGTGAACTATTCCGCGCAGGTTGTCCTTTCTCCCGACTCGACGTTCAAGTCGAAGTCCGTTTCCGCATACGATACGGTTTCGCACGTGTTTGCGAAAAGGCTCGACGTCACCGTTTCCTGGCCGTTTAAAAGCTCCACCCAGTCTGTCAGCGTTTCGAGGATAGTCCGATGAAAAAAGGCTTTACCCTGATGGAACTTGTCGTGTATATGGCGATTGTGGGCATTGTCGTGCTGGTCGCGGGACAGGCGTTTTCGAACAGTACCAAGTTTCGCGTGCGTACGCAAAACATGCTGAAATCGACCGCGGAAGCGGAAAACGTTGCGAACCTTTTCAAGGACGATGTCTCCCAGATGGGGGCGAAAAGCTCGAAGGAGGCGGGAAACGCCGACGGTGGCGAATCCTATGGCGACAAGTTCAGCGAAGTGAACGAAAAAGTCTATATGGATCCGAATAACTCGGACGCGACGAAAAGGGATTCCTCCTCGTTTTTCGTTGCGAAAAAGGATGACGGGAACGACAGTCTGCTCTTTCGGCGGATGCGCTACGACGCGAGCGGACATTACGTGGCGGTCGAGGAAATCGGCTGGTATGTAAAAGACAGGAAGCTGATGCGTTCCTGCAGGCTTCTCGCGAAGAAAACGGGATTTTCCGTTTCGGACGACGATCCGTGCGCGGACGTGGGAAAGGAAGCGGAGATTGTCGCGATGACGGAGGCGGATTCGGTGGGCTTTATCGCGCTTCCCGCGACTCCGAACAATCCGTCGGACGACCTGGACGATCTTGACGACGAACAGATTTTTCCGCCGAACGGAAACGACGAGTTTCGGCTCGTTTCGCGCTTTGTCGGGGAGACGGACTACGAGTCCGTGCAAATCCAGAACGCGTCGGGCGATAGGGACGAGGGAGGCTCTTCCCAGACCCTTTCCGGATTCTATTCCAATTACGACGAAAAGACGACCGTCAAGAGCGATGTTCGCTTGAACCAGGTCTTTGTCATCCGCAACGAGAGCGCGGCCCGGGTTACGGATTCCTGGCGGAACAATTGCGAAAATTACGGCCTTAAAAAAGGCGATGGAACGGACATCATCTACGTTCCCGAGCAGGAATACGAGATTTCCTTTACGATTCCCGCTCCGACAAGCGACAAGGACAAGATCCTGACCTTTGTGCCGGGCAAGGATCATTTCTCGGTCGGGTTCCGCAGCACGTCGAACGGAGAAATCCCGAAGAAGAACGGCGTGCCTCTTGTCGATGACTTTCTCTTTTACCCGCCTCTTGCGACAGGCGCGACCATTCCCGACGGGAAGCATGCTGTCCGCTTTACGGTGCCCGATACGCTCAAGAAGGCGTGCGTAGCCTTTACTTTCGTATTCTACTCGCCGCTTGTCTCGATGGGCAACCTGACAATCGAGGACTTTCGGATTCGGAAGCTTGCGAACCGGAACAGGTTCGAAGAGGGATTTGACGGAAAGGTGGAAGACAGGAAGTTTCTCAAGCAGCGGATCAAGGCGATTCGGCTTTCTCTCGTCCTGAAGCGGAAAGGCGAAACAGGAAACGCGACACTGGTCGTTCCGATTCCGAGCAACGGACCGTCCGATTAAAGGAGCGTACGATGAAAAACGATTTCTTGAATGCGCAAAAGGCGAAATCCGGTGTCTCCCTGGTTGTCGTTCTGCTCTTCATGATGGTCGCGACCATTGCCGCGACGGCGACGTACAAGTGGATTACGTCCGAAAGCCGTTCGTCGGGCTCGCGGATGCTTCAGCGGGAAGCCTACCAGAGCGCGGTGGCGGGTATCGAGAACGCGCGCTCCTGGATTGCCTGGAACGCTAACGATGCCGGTGCGCTCATCAAGCAGTATCTCGACGGCGGAAAGGTCCCGGTAAACATCGACAGGCAGCTCCGTCCGCTGCAGCGGGCCGGGCAAAAGTACAGCGTGTGGCTTACGGGCGTAAACACCGAAAGCTCTACATACAAGCTAAAGATCCTTTCGGAAGGCATGGCGCGGAACGGCGAGGCGAAGCACAGCGAAATCGCCATCTTGAACGTCGATGGGCTTTACCAGGTGAAGATACCCTCGGAAAAGAGTTCCTCCACCGTCAATTTCGACTATGCGTATTTCGGGGGGAGTACGAAAAATCATGGAAACATGAATCCTACTTCGATGCTCATCAATGGAAACTGGGAAGGAAATCCAAATACGGTTTCCAAAAATTTTGTGGTGACGGGAAATGCAGAGCTAAGCGGTGACAATCTTTCCGTTGCGGGAACGACATGTATCGGTGGCAATCTGAACACGCAAAACGGTTTTACCGGCAAGGATCTGTATGTGGCGGGAAATGCGACGAATTTTAACGGAACGCTTGCCGGGAATCTCTATGTCGAAGGCGATTTTAAGGTGGGAAGTGCTTGCGGAAACAAGAATTTCGCAGTCCTTGGAAACGTGACGCTCAACGGAACGCTGGATCCCGGGGACTGTTCCGGAAAGCGCATCGAGGGAAACCTTTGCACGAGCGAATCGGGACAGCTTGTCACTTCGGGCGGAAACAACGCCTTTACCGTTTACAAGAACATCTGGATGCCCGGAAATCAAAACGTCTGGTATGAAGGCTGGAATTTCGACAACTACGATTCCTACGACAAAATCGTACTGGGAAACAGTTCGGGATCCCAGGTCTATATCAAGACGGCTCATCCGTGGAAGGATTACGATGACCATCGAAACCAAAAGACATTCACGGAAACGAGTGGGGAAAAGAGAGTCTGTGCCACGGGCACGACCAATCAACGCGAGTGTCTGGAATATGGTTATTATTTTGGTTGGGCTCCCTGGTCGCGGTATTGCAAAAAATGGGCCACCACCACCACGTGCAATGACTGGACAAAATGGGCAGGAGCCACCTATTCTCCCTATCCCCAGAGGAACAGGAAGGATAATCTGTATTACCTCTTTTACGTGGAAGACGGGATTGAAGACGTCGAATTCAAAACGCATAACAATACCTACTGGAACGAAAACATCGGAGCCTATTATGTGGGCGGTGCGCTGTTCTACGACTTGTGGAGTGTCTGGAACCAATATCGGTATGGAAACAACAATTCCTCGGAACCGGATGGACTTTCTCCCTACTGCAAGAAACAAGGAAACTATTCTTCCGGAGCGACGGCAATCGAAGCCTTTCGACCGGTTTGCAACGTGAATCCCTGGTTCAAGTCCGAGGGAAACGTGACGCGGAATCTTCCATCGAAAGTTCCCTTCGAATGCGCAGAACAGGTTAAATCCGATTGTGATTCCATCTGGGAGAAAAAGGCTGGCTGTGACGGTTCGAACTACAAGGTGGATGACATGCTGGTGACGGCGTATTCCAAGTTCGAAAGCTATGCGAACAAGGATTGCGCAAAAAATATCACGGTCTGGTCGAACGATATGAGTTCCAAGATGAATGCGTGCTATAATGAAATCATCAAGGATCCCGATACCAAGCGTGCCGATGAAAATCTTTATAATGGATACTTGGTCGTGAAGGTGACTTCGAATGACTTGAAGAATCCTTCGGAAGCCTTGAACGGAAAGTTCATCATTATCGTGACGAATTCGATTGGACAGCAAAATTTGCCGCCGACAACTTCGGACTCTTACGTGTTTCTCTATTTGAAGGAAGGCGGAGCGAACGCGAGCCTTCAGCCTCAAGGAAACGGTCCGGCTTTTAATTATTTCATCTATACGGAAAAGAACGTGAACCAGATTTTGTTCAACAATACCAAGTTGAGCGGAACGGTTTATGCCTCGGCGAGTACCTGTGCGAAAATCAGTGACATGACAATCAAGGAAATCGAGTACAACAAATCCCTTCTCGATGATCTGGCAAGTAGCGGCATTATCTGCAACAACGACGGTTCGACTTGCGGCGGTTCCAATTCCGGCGGTTCCTCGTCCGGGTCTTCTTCGAGCAGCGTCAATTACGGGGGGACGGATCCGCATTATATTTCGATGGCGCCGCAGCTAGGCGTTTCGCTCGAAACGCAATACGAGAACAAGGAAAAGGTGACGACATCGGGCGATACGACGCGCCTTGCGGGTTCCTACATCGTGCTTCCGCGCGTGATCTACTTGCCCTCGGACCCTGCCGGGAAACTGGAAGACTATTACAACGTGCTGGGCCTGAACGGGGCAAACGTCAAGAAGTCGGATGTCCGCGTCAGTTCGTGCGCAAGTTCGGACGCTTCGCTGAGTGTAAGCGGGTCGCTCTATAGCGCTGCTACCGGTACCCTTTCGCAGGGCGTCTATACATGCAAGACGAGCGCCTCGGGTTATGATGACGTTCCCTTCTGGGTCGTCATCGGCAGCGAAACGGGAAACGCTCCCACGGTCTATTTCGAAAAGTCCTCGCAGGAAATAGCCTCGACGCAGAGCGCTCCGGTGGATTCCATCAACGTGGTCGTTCCCGCGCATACGAGCGACATCACGCTCAACTATTCGTGGACAGGCTCGGAATCTTCGCTTTCGGGCTGGAACATCGCGAACCTCGGCGGTTGTTCGTTCAGTTCCGGCAAGTGCAGCATGACTCTCCCCGCGGCAGAGAAATCCGTCGTGACTCTCTTTACGGTGACGACTTCCGGGGCTTCGGGGGGGACGTTCGTGGTCTATCTCGATGCGGGTTCGGGCTACCGGATCGGTGCACCTTCCATGTCGGAAATCCACATCAAGAGCGGCATCATCGTTGAGCGTACTGATTTGGGAACCGAACAGATCAAGGCCTACTGCGAATCGAACTCTTCGGTATGCCCGGACGAAGACGTGGAAAGCTGGCCCAAGGGAAATTGCGAATCGGGAAGCACGGAATGGGTAAAAATCGCTGCGGGTGTCGCCTGTTCCCCGGTGACGAAAAACAAACAGTGGAGCTGCATCGCCGGCGGCACGGGAAAGGTTTCTCTTGAAAAGGGAACCGGCAAGTCGGGCTGCGTCGTCGTCATTCCGGATACATCCTTTACGCTTGGCGGCAATGAAAAAGATGGCGAAATTTACCAGCTTCCCGCGAGCATCTATGCGAAAAAGCAGACGCTTACCGTCGGCTTTGCCGGGGATGTCGGCGGCAAGAATCCGAAAATCAACGTCCGCATCGAACGGAGTTCTTCGGGGACCAAGGATTCCTATTGCGATTACGGAAATTCGAGCGATCACACGTGCAAGATCGACGTCTTCTACGGTGACTACGTGACGCTTTCGCTCGACACGTCTTCGAACGATCACGACAACTTCAATTACTGGAAGTGCGAAAACGCGAGCGGAAACTGCCCGACGGACATCCTTTCGAGTACGACTTTCCCGGCGTTTTCCATCCAGGAATCCGAATATACGCTGGTGGCGCATTTCGGGGAATCCGACAAGCATTGCTTCTTTGACGAGTTTACGCATCCGGACATTCTTTGCGGGGCTCCCGGTGCAGACGACGAATATTGTATCGCCGGAAGCGGGAACTCCAAGGCGAAATGGCTCTTTGTTTCGGGGGCAATCACTTCGCTTGCGCTTGAAAACGGCTATCTCTCGGTGCCGAAAAGCGCAAGGAACAGCCCGATTGTCATCATGAGTTCCGTGAACGCGGGTCTTTACGGAACGATGAAGGCGCTGATGCAGGTAACGCGCGAAACGTCGAGCCACGACAAGTCGGAAAACGAAATCCGCAAGTCGGGAATCCTCTTGCGGGCGACGAAAAACGCTTCGGAATATCTGATGCTGAACGTGTATGCGAACAAGAGCGGAAACCTGGAAGCGACCTATTGCATTGGAGACAAGTGCGAATCGAAGGAGCTTCTCGGCGGCTATTCGACGGTTTCCGTCGCGTCGAACGCGATGGTGATGGTCGAAGCGAAACTAAGGCAGGGAGCGGGAGAATCCGTGGATTCCCTGGTCGTTACCGCCTACAAGGCGAACTATTACGGTTCGCCGACCGGATATTCGGCGTCGTTCGCTCTTTCCGGAGACGCCTACCTGCGGCTTTCGACGCGGGAACACGAATATGTCGGATTTTCGCTTGCGAGCGAAAAGGTGCGGCTCTACGGAATCGGGTGGAAGAGCGAGGATTACGCGTCGGAATGCCACGATACCTATCCGACTCTCAAGTGCTCCTTCAGCGCGGTGGCGGAAGGCGGCTTTGTGCCGACGGAAAAGAGCGTAAAGCCCTGGGTGGGGCATTCGGGCTGGTATAGTTCGAAGAACTGCTCCGAAAGCTACTTCTACCAGGGATCGGATGCCTGTGGCGGAAACGAGAATTCCAAGACTTCCTGTGGCGACAGCTACACGTTTGGCGCAAGCGGCGCCGGCGCCCACGGCTACATGGACGGAACGAATTGGGTGAAGACCGCCTTTGCGACGCTCCGGTGCTACGGCGAAACGGAAACCGAAAGTCTCTGGAACAGCGACGAGGCGAATTGCGGAAAGTTCTGGACCGGAAAATTTACGGAATGCTCGAATCACGAAGTCCTGCTGGAATCCGTTCTGGAAATTTCTTCGGGTGCGGAAAACGGCGAAGTGTTCTCGTCCGCAAGGAACCTGCGGAACGCGAAGCTGAAGGTGAAGATCGATTCCGTTTCGAGCGGAACTCCCGATATCGAGATTTACGTCGCGAGCAAGGACGACGATGGAAATCTTTATTACAGCCAGTCGGTTCGCGTCTTGCGCTACGGACCTTCCGAGTTCGATATTGTGCAGGAAATGGCGGCGAACGCGGATGCGGGCTTTGACCCCGAAAACGTGACGGGCGTCTATTACAAAAACAACGGAGCGACCGTGCGCCTGGCTTCCCTCTCGACGGAATGCGCCAACGCCATTTCGCTTTCGGCATGTCGCGCCACATACAGGAGCGGATCCACGTGGGAGATCGAAGCGGACGTTTCGAATACGGACAAGATCGAATCGTTTACGATGACGCGGACTGTCGATGGAAGCGCCAATTCGATTACGGTCAAGTGCAATGCCGGGGATACGGAGAATTGCCTATTTGACGGAGAAACGGCAAAGCTCGATTTTGTGGATGACCGTTCGCCTTTCCTGTCCGAGCAGGGAAAATCCTACGCGTTCCATCTTTCGCTTGTCGGAAACGGCGGAAGCTCCACGCTCGAAAAGGACTGCTCGGTTTCGCCGGAAACAATCGGAAAGATTACGGCGACCTGTGGAATAAGCAAGACTTCGGTGCGTGCCGGGGAAGGACTTCCGACATTTACCATGAAGATTGACGGATGCCCCTCGGGAGGATGCGCCTGGAAAATTTCTTCGGATGACGGGAAGATTTCGGAAACGGGAACGAAAAGTTCCTACTCCAGCTCGTTTTCGGGAGAAAACACGGCGACGAGTCCTTGGAACGTGGGGACTTACGTCATCCGGGTGGAATCCGCGAATTCGGAATATCCGTTTGACAAATGCAGCCAGGAGTTCTCCGTCACCGAAGCGAAGTCGAGTTCTTCGAGCGAACCGGAATCGAGCAGCAGTTCGGCGGAGGCGGGAATGAGCAGTTCGAGCGTTGAAAGTGCGCTCAGCGTTACATGCGGAATCACGTCGCATAATTGGGAAATTTACACAGGCGAACCTTACGAAACCTCTAGTTTTTATTTTGGCGTAAAAAACAATGTCAATGTAAATGACAAGTATTCAATTGTAATTTACAGAGGTTCAGATGTCCAAAGTTCGACTGAATTGAATTCAAATTCAAATTGGACAATGGTTGATCTTGGAAAGTTGTCGTTAGGTTCCCACACCTATTCCGTTCGTTATAACGGACAGGAAATTTGTAGTTCTTCAATTCAAATTAAATCTGCTCTTTCCTGTTCTGCCGATAAAACGGAAATCGGATTTGGCGATAGTTTCACCTTGATAACCGCCTATTCCGGCAGTTGTTGGAATTCCAGCCTTTCCGGGAATGCTGCGCCTAGCGATCAATGCCGGGGTTCTTATACGATAACGCCGACGTCGATGGGAACACAGACTTACGTGTATCAGGTAACGAACGGGTCGGTTGGGGTGGCGGCCTGTACGACGACTGTTATCGTTTCCGAAGTCGCTCCGACGGTGGAATGTCCCGATGCGCAGACCAAGTCGGTTGGCAGTACGGTTTCCCTTGCGCCCAAAACGCTTACGGGGTGCGGAACGGACAACGGCTGTTCCTATACGGTCAATGACGTGAATTCGCAGGTCGGCAGCGGAAGTATCAAGAACGGCGGAAAGTTTTCCTTTGCGGGCTCCTCTTCGACAGGAACGGTAAACTATACGCTGAACGTTTCCAACTCCAAGGGGTCGGCTGAGTGCAACTTTGATGTGGTGTATGAGGAGGGGGCGAGTACAGGGATAGATACCTCTATAGTGCAACAAAATATCGAATTGGGTGAAGGGTCTTATAAAGTGAATGCATGTTATGGAAATACCGGTTCTAAAACAATACAGGTGTATTCTGATGCCGGGGATGTGTGTGCATCCTGGTTTAGTCCTTCTATTAGCTGGAGCGCCAACTGGGGTGGATGCAATGGCCAAGCGTCTGTGGTTTTCCCGTTGGAATTAGAAGTGCCGACCGGAATGAAAATAAAGCTTGTTCATTGTTGGTAAATTTTTAATTCCTCCATTTCCTCAACCCGGTCTCCTCGCAAAAGGGAGACCGTTTTTTGTTGCACAGTCATCCTGGAGCGAAGCACCGCGTAGCGATAGGATCCATTTTAGCAGAAACGCTCGGGGTGGATTCTATCACTCCCTTCGGTCGTTCCAGAATGACTGCGAACGGGGATTCTATCGAGGCTTTGCCTCTCCAGAATGACGGTAGGCGGTAAAGGTTCGTTATGCTGAAGGGCTGTCTCGTTACACAGTCATCCTGGACCCTGCAAGGGGATAGGATCCAGAAAGCTCGGAGTGGATTCTACCGGCCTTGCGGCAGGCGGGCCTGCCAGCAGAAGGCGGGTCGGTTCCTTTGGAGCCTCCAGAATGACAGTGGCATGGATTTCTATATTTCCGCACATGAAGAAGATTTCGCTCACGGGCATCAAGCCCACAGGAACCCCGCATCTGGGAAACTATCTAGGCGCGATTCGCCCGGCACTCGAGCTGGCGAAGGACTACGATACCATCTACTTTATTGCGGATTACCACGCTCTCACAACCGTGCACGACGGCGACGAAATGCGCGAGAACATTCGAAAGGTCGCGGCGACATGGCTTGCCTGCGGACTCGATCCCGAAGCGGGGCTTTTTTACAGGCAAAGCGACATCCCCGAAATCTTCGAGCTCAGCTGGGCGCTCAGCTGCTTTACGCCAAAGGGCTTTATGAACCGGGCCCATGCCTACAAGGCGAAAGTCGAAGCGAACCGCGCCGCGGGCGAGGATCTCGACACGAACATCAACATGGGACTTTACTGCTACCCGTGCCTGATGGATGCGGATATTCTCATGTTCAACGCGGACGTGGTCCCGGTCGGAAAGGACCAGAAGCAGCATGTGGAATTTGCGCGGGACATCGCGATCCGATTCAACAAGCAAATGAAAAGGAACGTCTTTACCGTGCCGGAACCGTTTATCCAGGAGACGACGGACGTGATTCCGGGCCTAGACGGTCGCAAGATGAGCAAGTCCTACGACAATACGATCGAGATTTTCCTCGAACCGAAAGCTCTCAAGAAGAAGCTCGGGAAAATCGTGACGAACAGCCTCCCGATCGAAGCGCCCAAGGATCCGGAGACGTGCAACGTGTTTCGGCTTTACAAGCTTTTTGCGACCGCGGAAGAAACGGCCGCGCTTGCAGAAACGTATCGCGCGGGCGGCATGGGATGGGGCTATGCGAAAGGCGAGCTTCAGAAGGTCTTGGAAAGAACGTTCGGCGAAGCCCGTGAAAAGTATAACGACCTGATGGCGCATCCGGAAAGGATCGATGAAATCCTTCGTGCCGGTGCGGAAAAGGCGCGGCCTGTGGCGCGCGCCCATCTGGAGCAGGTCCGCGAAGTACTAGGTTACGGAAGAATTCTCTGATCTTTCGACCCAGATTCTTCCATCGGTGATTTCGGTAACGCAGACGGTTTCGCCTGCGTTTATCATATCGCCCTTTGTCTGTACATCGATAGACTTGTCGCCGAATCTCGCGTGTCCTACGGGGCGGAGCGGCGTTTCGGCCTTCCCCTTTTCTCCGACATGGATTTCGACGATATCTTCTGTCGGGGATTTTGCGGATTCGAGATCGGTCTTGAGCATTGGCGTCCAGCCTTCGGGAAGAAGAGGAATCAGGTACTTGGACGCGAAAAGGGGAAACAGTACCGCGACGAGCGCACAGGCGGTAACATAGAGGACGACAGGAAACAGGGATGTCGGGTCTCCGGAATCCGCTCCGGGGATAAACGATGGAAGCGATGAGAAATCGAACGCCAGCACGATGGCCGCTCCCATGCAGAGAATGCCCAGAATGCCGCAGACGAAGGTTCCCGGAATGACGAGAATTTCCACGGCGAAGAGTCCCGCCCCGATAACGAGCAGGGCGATTGGCAGGTAGCTGTCCAAGTGGTTGATGTATTGCCCGAGGAAGACAATCGCAATCAGGATGATTCCCGCGATGCCGAAAATCCCAAAGCCCGGCGTCTTGAATTCGATGTAGAGCGCCCCGAATCCGAGGATGAGGAGAATTCCGGAAATGCCCGCGATGAAGCGTGCAAGGCTTTCGCTCCAGGTGATTTCGATTTCGTGGCTGTTTTCGATGCCGAGCTGCTTCTCGAAAGCGGTGCGGTTTTCGGGAGTTCCCTTCGAAAAGTGCAGGGCGACGGCTTCTTCGTCTGTCATGGTCAAGAGTTCGCCGGAATCGACCAGGACTTTTGGCGTCCCCCAGAATGCCTTGTCCTGCTTGCTCCATTTGGCGTATTTGGAAGCTTCGACGGCGATGGTGGAATCTTTCCGCGAAAGCTCATATACGGCGAGGTCCGGGGAAACCATCGCCATGGAGAGAAGTTCCGGGTAGCCGTTCTTCTGGGCGAGGTTGCGAAATTTTGCCCGGAGCGGCGACTGGATTTTTTCTCCGACGATTTGCGGCGTTCCGTCGCTGTTCTGGACTATCGGTGCGCAGTCTCCGATTGTCGTTCCGGGAAGCATGTAGAGTTCCTTGCTCGAAAGGGCGATGAGAGCGCCTGCGCTGATCGCTTTCTTCGAGACGAATGCGACTGTCCTTGAATTCTTGATTCCCATGATCGTATCGACGATGTCGAATGCCGCGTCGAGTCTTCCGCCAAAGGTGTTTATCTCGAAGACGATGTAGTCGGGATTCTTTTGGACGGCGTCACCGATGGCGCGTGCCGCATATTCATACATTCCCGGATCGACGTCGCCTTCGAGGGTTATCCACGCGGCGGATTTTCCAAAGGAAAGGCCCTGGCAGAGGAAGAGCGAACAGAAAATAATTTGTACGAAATTCTTGATGGTCATTCGAAAATTCCCGAAAATGTTTTGTTCTTTTTCAATTTAAACTTTTTGTCTTTGTCGGGCAATAGCTGGCTGGCAGGAATTGGTGATGAGGAATCAGGAGAGGGATTAGTTGATCGTTATTAGTGGAGAGTTTATAGAAATCAGGAGTCAGGAAATAGGACGCAGTTGTTTGAAGGGAAGCGGGCGTCAGAGCTTAGTGAATAGTGGATAGTAGAAAGGAATCAGAAAACAGGATTCAGGAATCAGTGGTTAAATGGTAAGAGGGACATGGTAGGCGGGATACGGTGCATCTGAGCGGACTTTTTCTATTAACGGTCATCTTGAAAAAAGGCTGGAAACAGTTCGCTTAGCTCGACAAGCTCGCTAACCTGTCATTGCCGGGCATAGACCCGGTAATCCCTTATCTGAAAGGAGATTCCCGTGTCGAAGCACGGGAATGACGTGGGAAAGGAACGTCGGAGAATGACGTGGAAATGATATCGGACGGAAAATCGCACACTTAACCGTCATTATCGGGCTTGACCCTATGTCATTACCGGGCATAGACCCGGTAATCTCGAATGATCGTATCCCGTGTCCCTCGTACCGCTTCCCGAAAACTTAAACGTCCGCGGTTCTAAGCACCAAGTTCTCTCAACTAAGCTCTGAACAGCTCGTTCCGAATTCCTATATTATCCCAATCACAAAAACGAGGAGTGTTTATGAACCTTTTTTCTAAATCGCTTGCGGTCTTAGGACTTGCTGGCGCAAGTGTCTTCGCCGGGATCAGCTACAGCCCGGTAACCGAAGGAGCCACGGAATCCGCGCAAAAGCTCTACAACTTTTTGGCTGTCAATTACGGTGTAAAGACCATTGCCGGCATCCAGACAGGAGAAGTGAATACTGCGACATTCAAGGCCTTGTCCGATGTCGATTCCTTCTATGTCCGCACCGGAAAGCATCCCGCTCTCGTCGGTTTGGATTTTCTCTTCGCTACCGGAGTCATGGCAAGCGACGACTGGTACCAGAAATACACGAAAAACATCATTGATGCGGCAAAAGACCTTTGGGCACAAGGCGGCATCCCGGCATTCACCTGGCACTGGAAAGACCCGAGCGACCAGGTTGACGCTTTTTATGTAGCCGGCGCTGGCGATCCTTCCACAACATTTGACTTCACGCAAGGATTCACCGACCCGAGCTGCACCGCAAATTGCACGTGGAACACAAGCTCCACCACTTACAGCCAGCTGAAAAGCGACATCGATGAAATCGCCGCCTATTTCTTGGAACTTCAGCAAGCTGGAGTCGCTGCCATCTTCCGTCCGGTTCATGAAGCTTCCGGTGGATGGTTCTGGTGGGGAACCCGCGGTGGAGCCGCCTTCCAGGCTCTGTACAAACTAATCTATGAAGAAATGAATGCGCAAGGCGTGAAAAACCTGGTCTGGGTCTGGAATCCCGAATATGCGACCGACACGGGCTGGAATCCGGGCGAATCCTATTACGACATCATCAGCCTCGACATCTACGAAGCTTACGACTATTCTTCCAAGTTCCTTTCCGCACGCAAGGATCTGGAAACAAATTTCGGTTCGGACAAGATTTTCGCCATCTCCGAAAACGGTCCGATTCCCGACCTCTCCGTTATGGCGGAAAACAACAGCCGCTGGTCTTGGTGGATGCCGTGGTACCAGACCTGGAACGGAAATTTTCTGGACCAGACCGTAAACGATGTCTGGAAAGCGAACGTGGAAAGCCCGTGCGCGATCACGCTCAGCGAAATGCCCGGCTGGGACAACTACACGATTTCAAATACACCGGTCGCTTCCTGTGAAGTCGGTTACGAACTCAAGGACTTGGACACGGCTCGCGTCATCGAGGAATTCTATCCGGGCGACACAGCGACCAATGGATGGCTGCGCGTGAGATTCAACACGCCGACAGGCGACACCGCCAGAGGAAACGTCATCATCGGAGACGGAAACTACGACCTGTCCTCGGAATCCAAAATCACCTTGAACGTGTTCAATGGAAACAAGCTTGCCGGCATCTGGTTCACGATTGCATTCCTCGGAAACGAATCCACAGGTTGGGCATGGGCTCAGCCGGACGGCTGCTGGATCAACGCATACGATCCGAAAGAGGGTGATAACAACGTTACGACATGTGAAATCAATCTCGCCACGACAACGATGGATGGAAAAATCCTCACCGGAAGCGATTACACGAATTTCATGAGCAACATTTCGAAAATCTACATTGAAATCTCGTCGCCAAACTATGCCGGGTCGATTTTCTTTGACAATGTCCGCTTCGGAAACAACGTATTCGAAAGCTTTGACGATCCGAAAAAGAGCTTCGAGGTCGATCAGGCGAAGAACCTCTTTATCACCGAAATCATCGGTATGGGGAAAGCTCCGACCGCAATTGCTGCCAAGGCTTCGATTTCCAAGCTCGGCATGTCGCTCCAAAACGGAACGCTTTCCATCATGATTCCCAAGTCCGGCAAGACAAGCATCGCCCTCTTCGACGTGACGGGTCATCAGGTGAAGAGCTTCAACCAGGGTTCTCTCTCTGCTGGCGAACATCAGTTCAACCTTTCCGGTATTTCGCAGGGCAACTACCTTCTTCAGGTGAAGGGCGTAGGCTTCTCTTCGGCTAAGTCGATTCGCATCAAGTAAGTTTGATTGCAAGACTTTCGAAAAGAGCTTCTCCAAACGGAGAGGCTCTTTTTTTGCATAAAAGGTTCTTTGTTCGCAACGAAACTCTACTGCACAAGACGCGACCGGTATCCGTCTCTTCTCTCGGCTCGCGGTGAGCAAAACTTTACCTTATAACTTTCTTTGAAGTTTGCATTCACACGGCTCAAAATTTATTTTAAGCACATCAAGGAGTTTCCATGATCCCGATGCTCAAAATTTTTACCGCAGCCACACTCACTTTTGCAGCCCTCGCTTCTGCTGAAACGCTCCGTTATGAAGCGGAAGATGCAATCCCTGCAGACGATCACAGTGCAGAAATCGTTTCTGACGCCAATGCTTCTGGTGGAAGCTACGTGTCGATGAAAGAAGGGAACCTTTTGTTTACGGTCACGGTACCGGCAGCCGGTTTTTACACGCTTTGGACAAATTATCAACTGCCTACAAAATCCGGCAGCAAGGTTCAAAATCTGACGGTGAACGGAAGCTCCGCCGGGCAAATTTCCTTTGGGACATCGGACGCTTTTACCACCATCAAAGGCGCCGGCAAAATCAAGCTTTCCGCCGGAACGAATACGATCGGCATCGTAAAATTCTGGGGCTGGGTGAACCTGGACTACATTGAACTTACCGAATACGAAGAGACGCCTTTTACCATCAACAACGCGCCTGTTGACCCAAAGGCAACGGAAAGCGCTCAAAAGCTTTACAGCTTCCTCTACCAGAATTTTGGCAATCACGTCATTAGCGGTGTCATGACTAACGGCGTCTTTTTGAACGACGGGAAATACACCACCTGCAATTACACGAACCAAACGGAACTCGCTTACATCGATAGCGTTTCCGGCAAGAACGTGGCCCTCGTCGGTTTTGACTTTTTGCATACGACAGGCGTAAATTCCACAGGCGATTGGCACAAAGGTTACACCCATGCCGCCCTCGAAATGGCAAAGACCGTTTGGAACGCAGGCGGCATTCCGGCTTTCAACTGGCACTGGAAAGATCCGGCAGATTCCGTCGAAGCGTTCTACACCGAATCTAGCGGCAACACTCCGTTCACCATTTTCCACATCGGTCGCGCCTATGATACCACAACAGGGACCTGGCTCACCGACAGCGATGATTACAAGGCGATCGTTTCCGATATTGAAACGATTGCGAATTCGCTCTTGACTTTGCAAGAAGCAGGCGTCGCGATTCTTTGGCGTCCGCTGCACGAAGCTTCGGGAAAATGGTTCTGGTGGGGTACCGACGGTGCCAAGGCATGCGTCGCCTTGTACAAGCTTATGTTCGACATTTTCACCAACCAAAAAGACCTCCACAACTTGATTTGGGTTTGGACAACCGACGAAGCGGGCGACGCTCTCGACTGGTATCCGGGCGATGAATATGTGGACGTTGTCGGGCGTGACTATTACTACTATCCGCGTGAAGCAAACCATTCGAGTCTCGTAAGCAGTTTTGAAACGGTCAAGGACATTTACGGGGCAAAAAAGATTATCGCCCTGAGCGAAAACGGATCCGTGCCAATGCCCGACAGCATGAAGAATGACGGAGCGAACTGGAGCTGGTTCATGCCTTGGTATGGAGATTACGCAATGCCGAGCTGGGCAAACGATAACACGGATGCTAGTTGGAAAGAAGTGATGAACAACGAGTACACGATTACGCTTGAAGATATGCCAGGCTGGGACAATTACGAGGCAGGAATCCAGAAGGCCTCCGCAAAGCCGTTGAATGCTTCTTTGCTCTTGCAGGGCAATCTGCTTTATGTGAATTGCAACCGTACTTCTAACGTCGCCATTTTCGATGTACAGGGCAACCGAGTACTGAACGAAAAAGTCTCGGCGACAAGCGCGGCCCTGAACTTAGAAAAGCTTTCTCGTGGAAGCTACGTGGTGCAGATTCGCAGCGGCAACAGTCAGCAGTCACTGCCGATTTCGCTGCGGTAACGGCAAAAAGTATCTCACCAGTACACCATTATTTTTCAAGGGCGGATTTAAGTCGCCAAGTAAATTTGCAACTTGCAAAGAGGTCTTTGCAAGTATCAGGCTTTGTCGCACCTGCCCGTAGCCGGAATATTTCAGGAAGCGTTAGCCTAAAGACCGAATTCCCGGCGAGCCCAAGTTTCCATATAGGGCAGAATTTCCTCGTAAGGCACCACAATCATCACACTACCGTGGGTATGCCAGCCGATTTCGAAAGAAGAACCGTCAAAACCGATACCGTCCTTCAAAAAAGAAGGCTCCAGCTTGAAATCCATGCCGATGGCATCGGCCTTGGCATCGTATTTTTCCGCATATTTGCGAAGAAGCGATACAATCTTTTTCTTTTCATTTGGATTGAAAATAGTGGAATCAACCAACGACCCGTCTATCTTCGAGAAGGTCCGATGATACTCGTAATTGTATCCTCCGGCGGCACCGGCATCGTAGCCGGCGTTTGAAATATAATAAGTCGTCCACAGCTGTGAATCGAACGCGACATCTACACTGTCCTGGCGTTCGTATTTGAGGGTGGCGGCGACTTCCGTATGGGCGCTGTCATAGTACCAGTCACCGGGATAATTTCTGAGTTCGGACTCAATGAGCCTCTTGTATTCTTCTACCTGACGGTAAAGGGCCCTTTTATGAATTTTTCCTAAATGTCTAGAATCAAGGACCGTGTCGGCATCGGTCAAGTCTTCGCCCAACAGCCCCTTGATGATTTTCCGATGGACCCATTTAGGGTAAACCTGGAACCTCGGCAACTCCCAGTGCAAGGATACCATGTAAAACCTGGTGCTGTCGCGTTCCGTCCCATAATTAGTGAATTCCATGCAGCCCTTCGATTTTGTGGGGTCGCATTCAATCAATTCGTCATCATGCATGGCGATTTCAGCCTTGACCCGCTCCAGATCGCTTTTTCCAATCAGGCTGTATTCCGTTTTCATGTCGGCAAGCATGGAATGGATTTTATCCAGCTTCTCTTCCAGAACGGACAAGTCCTTGTTATCCTGAGCCTGCAATGCAACTGTCGACTCCTTTTTGGGGGCTGTGGCAGCAAGTGAGCAGACAACTACCGCGACAAGGTATGCCGCCGATAAAATTGAGCTTACGATTTTTTTTGTCCTGGACCCCGTTGGGCTCGGCCTGTTCATCATGGCGAGCGCGAACGCCACTACCGCAAGCGGAAGCAAGAACAGGGACATTCCTCCCCGCGACACAAGGCCAACAAAAAAACCGGCCAAGATAAAAAGAGTTTCAAAGAGTGCCATATTCTAATCCATTGTGCATATCGTCAGCAAATGTCATTGCGACGAAAGATAGAATGATTCCAAGTCGTTGTATCATGATATTGCCGTTTCAGGCTTCTATTTATTATTAGTGATATTGGACGTGGAGATGTTCAGTTTGTATACCGAAGTTTTCCCATCTGATAGTAAATTCATCGGGCATGGTATTTTTGAGGAACTTGATGACACGCCTTTTCTCGTTTAGGGGCAGGTCAGCTAGGCCGATATCTACGGCACAACCTATCCGATGACAAGACCATTTGTCATGCCTATCGAAGGAATCGTGAGCCGAGATGATAGTAGGCGAGAAGTCCTGTCCGAATACAGCTTTGAATGCCTTGATGACATAAACGAGTCCTTTTTCAAGTCCTGGTGTAAGCTCCATGCGTACGAAATGAGTTTGGATGGTGTTATCCATAATGTAGTCATGGGTAGGACCTGTTTGGATAGGGACATCGTAACTGATGTTATCAATGGAAGGGGAGTCATCCTGTTGAGAAGAGTCGTCTGCAGTCTGATAGGACCAAGGGCTGTTAGGCGATTCGGGTCGGTATGGGTCGAAGACGAGTTTGTACCCTGCTACAATCATGATGATAATCATGATTAGACCGAGGAAGATTTTGATTAGGTTGCCAAGACACCCCATGGTGACGCCTCCGTTGTTGGTTTATTTTCCATATTGTTCGTCATAGAGGCGTTGCAAAGCCTCCTTGTATTTTGCTTCTCGTTCGGCCTCGATTTGTTGTTTCTGAATTTCTTGCGAGTGGTCCACATAGGGGTTCTTGTTGTGCCTGTTAGTTGCGAGGAAAAGCAGGACGACTGCAAGAACGATGATGATGAGCAAGACCACCTGCGTGAAGAAATACGTTATGCGTTCTAGGATGTTGCTGATGAAATCAAACATGGTTATATTATACGCCCCAGTTAAATTGAGCAGACTTAAAATCCGCAACGGAATTCAAGATGCTGATTGCACATTTTTTTAAATTCTTGGTGTTCGGATATTCGGTTACGCCATTCCTTCTAAGCATGCGAACCACTTCAGTAGACTTCACCAGATTGCTAGTATTCTGTTCAACTAGCGATATAGATTTGTTCATTCCGCCAATTCGGCCATCCCTGGTAAAAGTGGGCCCGCCAGACATTCCACCTTGTAGTAATCCGCTTGTGCGATAATAGCTGTAATTGCCATCAGAACGATACTGCATACGAATACGCATCTGTACAACAGTCACATTAGGGTTGACGAACGGCTGAGTGTAGCCATACGAGGTCAGGCTTTCCCCATTAGGCAACGCATCGTGTTCAAGGCTGCATACCATAGGCATTTCGACAGGTTTTTCATCCAACGCCATCAATGCGATGTCTGCATCCAAATCGCAATCAACCATATGAATCTTGTAGCACGTATCGTTCTTGATATCGTAATAACACTTATGTTCAAAGGAGTCTACAACATGGTATGCAGTGATGATGTAATCGCGGTTAACGAAGAACCCCGTGCCATTACGCATGTCCTCTTCGGCAAATGCCACAAAGACGGAGAGAAGGATGATACCGATAAGCTGTTTCATAATATTACTTCCTTGGTGAGTCTAGTTATTGTACGGTGACATAGCTTCGGACTTGATACACGCATTTTGATACGTCTGTTGTGGTGGGGCGGTTTTGGTTTCGTATATATCCAGACAAGAGCATACCGTCGTAGAAGAACGATATGTCTGATTTGCGGGTGCTGTTTCCGAAACTCATTCCGATTACCTTGCCGTAACTTGAAATTGCCGCACCGCCGAATCCACCAGGAGTCCTAACGTTCAGGGCCCGTGCTACATATTCAGGGAATGTCGAGTCCGCAACGACTTTAGCAGGGAATGACTTTACTTGAAGTTTGGGATCTTCCTGTAGAAATCCTGTTACGGTGACGGGTTCGCCTGTTGTGACCAATCTGTCTTCGATTTTGCATGCATTGAGCAAGACCTTGTTATCGACCTGGATGATGGCCATGTTCATGTACTCGTTTTTAGCCCTGTCAAGCACCGTGTCCGCAGAGTGCTCTACTCTAGCGATAATCGGGAGCCCGTTAACCATCACAACAATGGAATCCAACTTTTCAGAATGGCGGGCCACGTCTCCCGTGGTGACGATGTAGTGCTCATTGAACGCGATGCCCGTGCCGTATACTTTTGTGATTTTATGCTTTCCAGTTTCGGCGAACAGGAATGTCGCCAAGATGCAGATAATGAGAATGATTGTGTGCTTCATGATGACATTCCGTTGGGTTTAGCGATTGGATTGGAAGTGGAGTTTTTCGTTAACGGTTCTTTGGTGTTCCCATTCTACCTTATATCCTTTGGGCAGGGTTCTTACAAGGATTTTGACTACTAATCTTTTCTCTTTGATAGGCAGGTCATTCATTCTGATATCGACGGCTCTACCTGTCTTGTGGTTGGACCATCTGTCATGTTTATCGAAGGAATCGTGTGCCGAGATAATGGTAGGAGTGAAGTCTTCGCCGAACTGGCTTTTGAAAACCTTAATTTCATTTAATGGCTCAAGATACGCTCTTGAGTGAGCGTCAATAGCCTCTAAGATTTCTTTACAAATCTGATTGATTTCTTCAGCGCATCTATTTTGAGCATACAATCTCCTTGCAGGATTTTCATCTCTAGCAATTTGATTTTTCATTACATTAATTTTATTTTTTACATTTTCAAACAAATCATTAAAATGCTTTTCCATATAGACGAATTTCCTTTTGAAATCTATTGCATACCACCAATTTTGTTGCAAGCCTCGGCATTAGTCTTGAAATCAAGACTATCTAAATCTTTTTTGAGTTTTTCCTGCTCATTCTTTTGTTCAAGAAATTGGCTAATCTTCTTAAGTTCTTTAAGAATTTGACCTAATATTTCTTCATTCATAATAGAGGTTCCTAAAAAGTGAAAAAAAAAATCCCCTAGAGGCGGGCTACAAGGCCCACCCCTAGAATCGAGGATATCTCCTCGATTTTCCTGAATTAAAGGCTCCGCTGATAAAAGCCTGTATCTGCATTGTAAATTTCTGTACGGCCATCTTTTTTGTTTACAACAACAACATTCCCCTGAACCGTTGCAGAAATTGCGCCGCTACAGACACAGCGTTGATAGAAACCAGTTTGGGCATCATAGAGTACAACAGCGTCTCCATTCATTTTAACTGCATATATCATATTATACCTCTTGAGTGTATTTCCCTTTGTCACCTGGCCAGAGCCGGGAACACCGAGACCAGCAGTCACAGACATCTGTAACCTTTGTAAAATATACATTATTCTCGCCCTGAAATCACAGAGATATGTGAATCATCTGTTTTTTTTGCACAAATACGGCAAAAACAGCCCTTTTATGCTATTTCGACACTCAGCCAGCCCATCCTCACGCCATCACAATCCTCTGTAAAATAATAACAGACATCTATATACCCCAAGGAGTGTCCAAAAACTAACATCTTAGTATGTCACACATGCCTAAGATAGACCTGCAAAACTTGCAGAAAATGGAGGACGACCATTTCGCCGAAGCCCTCGCGAAGGTACTTAGGCGGCACCGCAAGGCACGTGGCATCACCCGCGACGGGCTTGCCTTCCAGCTCGGACTCCACAAGAACACCCTCTACGGCGTGGAAGTCGGCATCAAGCGCAAAAGCGGGCATTTTAGCCACACCCAGCTAACCATGGCAAACTTCATCCGGCTCGCCGCATTTTTCGGCTATCAGCCCGGCGAATTTCTGCAAGACGTCCTTATCGAAGTAAGCGACTGCTAGCCCACCCCATAGGGAACAACTCTACTAAGGCAATGAATTGCCTAGTATCGTAAAACAACACTCGCAATGGCATCTGCCTGGATTATCGCATACATAAGTTTTTCAACCTCTTGAAAAAACTCTTCATAAACTTATATTGTATAAACCTAGAGGAGTGTGTTCATGAAACTCAAAACTTTACCCCTAACCGTTTTTGCTGCGGCCGCCTGGATTACCTCAGCCCATGCAACCCCTACCGTTTACGAAGCCGAAGAACAGACCCTTCCAACGGGCGGCGTCATATCGGATACCGCAATTTACGAACTAGACATGTCCAAGGGTTGGCAGATTTACGACACCCTGCAAACGATCCAAATTTCCGGGGGCAAATTCGTCAACACTTCCGGCGAAATGACCTTTGATGTCACCGTATCCGAAACAGGCCTGTACGATTTGATTCTTCACATGTGGATCAACGACATGTACGTGAGCAACAACTCGTCCATCGTCATCGACGGCAATACAATCGGAACATACGCATCCAACACGGGCACTACCGTCAACAAGGAATTCACCTTAACCGCCAGCGTAAAACTGACCACCGGATCACCCCACAGCGTCGTCTTGAAAGCCGCAAGCTCTGCAGGCGTCGACTATCTTTCCGTCGAACGTCACCCAGACCCCGTATTCAATATTTCATCTACGCCAGTCACCCCAGGCGCCACAGAAGCCGCATACAAAGTTCTGGACTTTCTCAAGGACAACTTTGGAACCAAGACCACCAGCGGCATGATGATCAGCGATCAAGTTTTCAATTATGACTACGGCAATATGAAGCTGTTGAAAGCCGGCGAATGCACTCCGGCAGATTCCTGCAAATACAGCGATGCAGAAGTCGCTTGGACAGGCCAAACGGATATTGCCGAATTTTACAACCGTAGCGGCCATTATCCCGCCATCGGCGGTTTCGACATGCTCTTTGCCGCAGGCGGCCGCCACGAAGAAGGCTGGTTTAAAGGCTACACCGAAAACAACCTCGTCATGACCGAAGAACTGTGGAACAAGGGCGGCATCCCGACATTCACATGGCACTGGAAGGTCGGCGAAGACACAATCTTCTATACCCAGGCAAACGGTTACAAGAACGCAGGTTGCACGGAAGGCGTCACAAAGACAGCCGACGACAACACTTGCTTCAATTACACGCTTGCATTCACCGACAGCACCTGTAAAGAAATCAACACTTCTTCCGAAGTCTACCAGAATATCGTCAACGACGTGGATATCGTTTCTAACTACTTCCTGCAACTGCAAGAAAAGGACATCGCCGTTGTATGGCGTCCGCTCCACGAAGCAAGCGGCGGATGGTTCTGGTGGGGCGTTGCCAGCGCAGAATGCTACGTCCAGCTTTACCGCTTAGTCTTTGACCGTATGGTGAATACGAATGGCGTAAAAAATCTGCTCTGGGTCTGGAACATCAACACGGATCCGACTTATGGTTATGATTACAGCGCTCTCAACGGGGCATGGTATCCCGGCGACGAATATGTCGACATTGTCGCAGTCGATATTTACGATCCCCTGCTCAACCACAACTCTGGAGTCAATTATTACAACAAGATCATTAGCGAAGTCGGAACTAACAAACTAGTCGCGTTAAGTGAAAACGGTGCGATTCCAGACATCGATAGCATTGCCGAAGACAAAGCTTATTGGAGCTATTGGATGACCTGGAGCCAGACCTGGAACGGAAACTTCCTCGACAAAACGCCTACCGACATGTGGAAAAAGAATTTGGACGACGAACGCATTATCGCGCTCGACGACATGCCGGGTTGGGCAGATTATGACGTGGGCATTTCCCCGGCAAGCAAAGTCCGCAGCTCTACAGTCACGCTTTCGCAGCAAGGACGTTCCTTACAGCTCACTGTCCCGTCCCGTTCGAACGTAAGCCTCTTCTCGTTGCAAGGAAAGCTCGTGCAGAACATCGGCACGAACCTTTCTGCCGGAACGCATACAGTCCAGCTTTCTAAAATTCCGCAAGGCGTTTACATTGTCTGCGTAAACGGTGCAAACTTTAGCGCAACCCAAAAGATTCTCGTCCGCTAATCCGAACGTCCAAGCGTTACACAAAAAGGCTCCCCCACGGGAGCCTTTTGCTTTTACAGTAAACTGCACGCTTCGCAAACGAAAGCCGCCGCGAGCCGAGTGGAGAGGCGAATGCCACACGCAACTTGTGCTGTAAAGCCTCTCTCGGAACAAAAAGCTTAGATCATCGTCGCACTGAAGGTCGCATTGCAAACGACCTGATCACCGCAGCGAATTTCGCCTGTAAAGAACAAAATACCGCGACGCATCTTATCGAGCGAAATGCGCACATCGAGCGTATCACCCGGTCGAACCGGACGACGGAAACGGCAAGCGTCGACTCCCATAAATGCCGGGCGCTTTCCCGCACACTCCGCTTCGTAGCGAAGTCCCGCAAGAATCGCACCGGCTTGCGCCATCGTTTCAATCTGGATGACTCCGGGCATCACAGGCTCTCCCGGAAAATGTCCCTGAAAGAACGGCTCGTTGAACGAGACATTCTTGGCGCAAACGATCGACGGGATTTCGGACGCGACATCCAAGGAAATTACCTGGTCGATGAAAAGGAACGGGTAGCGGTGCGGCAAAATCTGGAGAATTGCCTCGTAGTCGTACAGAACGCCGGGCTTGCTAGACTTGGGAAGCGTTTCTAAAAGCATAATCCATCAACCTCTCTAAAAGTTTCCGGTGAGCGACATGCCCACCGTTGTGAATTCGAATTCTCAATCTAGGTAAAAAAGGCGCAGGAAGGGAAATGTCCCCGATCAAATCGAGAATTTTATGGTAAACGGGTTCGCTTTCCATTCGAAACGGACCGCCTATTTTCGGAATCGCTTTTCCTTTTTCTTCCGCAAGCAGCAGACCGGACTGTTCATCCGCAAAAGCGAGCAGCCCGTTCGCCCGGGCGTTTTTCAAGTCGTCTTCAAAAATAAATGTCCGCGCAGGGAAAATTTTCACCAAGTCTTCCGCATCGTAAATGGAGACAAAGGCGTCATCCGAAAAATTTCCATGCGAAAGGGAATATTCGATTTCAAGCGTTTCCGCCGGAGAAATTTCAAAAAAGCCACCATCCCATTCTAGGCGTTCCCGAATCGGCGCATCGTAAAACATAAGTGCCTGCGGAACACCCGCAAGACCGCGAACCGCTTCATACCACGGATATGCGCTTCCGTCCAAAATCGGGAGTTCTTCGGCGAGGGCGTGAATTTCCAGATAGGATTCTGGATAAAGTAACAGAACCGGGGCGAGATGCTCCACGGTAGAAATCGAAGCGTGAGAATTTTTGAAAAGTCCGCTCGAACGGTTCGCAAAAAATTCCAGTTTCGAAAAGGAGTTTATGTCTGAGGAACTCCAAAGCGTTTCCCCGGATGCGGCAAACCACCTTACTTGAGGACGCGCCTTTCTGTCGCAGATTATTCGCACTCCCGAATTTTCAAGCGAAAGCGAATGCGCCCGAATTTTCGTTTCAAAAAAAGACTGCTTCATTTGTTTAAAATCCCAGAGGAATCTTTTAGTCCATACAAGAAGAATGCAGCGATCTGGTGCGGATGGTTGATTTCGCCGCAATGCATTTTTGATAAAACGTCTTCCGTTGAAAATTGCAGCGTCTCGATTTCCTCGCTCGAATCAAAATGCGTTTCTCCACTTTGTACAACGCCTGTTGCCCGAACGACAAAGAATCGCCCACGATGTCGGTCAGGATTCATTGGTAGTTCCGCTAAAAATTCAAAGCTTCCTCCGCCAAAGGCGCACTCTTCCTGGAGTTCCCGCTTTGCGGCATCGACCGGGGTTTCGCCCGCTTCGACAATCCCTGCCGGAAATTCCAGGGAAACTTTCCCCGTACCGTGGCGGTATTGCCGTTCCATCAGCCAAAGGCCTTCGACGTCTTGCGCAAGAACAAGTACCCAGTCCGGCTGCCAAATCGTGTAAAAATCCGGAATGATCTTTCCGTTCGGCAGTTCGCATTTTTCTTTCTTCACTTTCAAAAATTGCGAATCGAGAAGCGTATTCGAATCTAAAATTTTCCAGTGATTTAATTTGTATTTAAACATAAACGAAACTAAAACGTGGAATAAGGTTCTAGGAGCGTATCATCAAACGAAATATCCGTATAGGTATAATGGAATTCTTTCTCAATCAGATATAAGGCAAGCTCCTTTGTCGTCCACTTCTTTTTGACGCCGATGCTTTCAAGCCCTTTCGTCACTAGGGGAAGTGTCGCTTTCAGGTCCAGCTTCCAGCTGGAATCGTCCCATTCAAAAATGATGACAGGAACCTTCGGGCTTGAGGCTAAGCCCACGCTGCCGCGGTCCTTCTTGATTTCAAACGGTCCTAGCTTAAGTCCGGCAGTCCGCTGGATGACGCCATTCTTTCCCGTCAGAAGCGAAAGCATCCGAAAATCCTCGTTCATGTTGGGATCCCAGGCGCGTTCCCGGTCAAAAACCCGATAGATGAGGACGGCGAGCATCTCGCCTAGCGGAAGCTGTTCGACGCGTTCCGCAGGCATTTCCAAAGCGTAACGCTGGAGCGTATCGGCATAGTAATACGAAGTATCCGTAATATAGGCGAGAAGGGATTCCGGCGGAATGTTTTCAGAGACTTTCTGACGAATCGTCGCAAATGTTTCTTCGAGCATCGAAAGTTTTTGCTCTTCGGTCTGCCGATAGGTGACCGCATCCGACGTCACTTCCGCCTTGGAACCGGCACAGGCGCAGAACAGGGAAAGCAAAATTGCGAAAAGAAAACAGCGGAAACTCTTTGCGCCTAAAGTTATATTTTGAAAGTGATGCATCGCGATACCTATCTAAAAATGCCGCTAAACGAACTGCTCCGTGCCTGCAAGGTCACAGGATTCCAGGGAAGCGGTCCCGGCGGACAATTCCGCAACAAGACAAATTCCGGAGTCGATCTGCGGCTGTCCGAATTCAATTTAGCAATCAAATCGTGCGAAAGCCGAAGCGCAAACGAAAACAAGGTCCACGCGCTTCATCGGATGCGTCTAGCCATTGCGTTAAACGTCCGCGAAGCACCCAAGCCGCCGGAAAGTCTAAAGTTTCCCGGAAGCATGGGACACATCCAGCCGTCCAACGAAATGTATCCGCAATTCATCGCTGACGTTCTCGACATTGTAAATGCAAATGGCGGAGATACCCGGGAAGCGGCACGGGCTTTCGGATTATCCCCGACCGCGCTTACCAAGATTCTCCATGCGGACAAGGCAGTTCTTTCCAAGGTCCAGGAACTTCGCAAAATCGGAGGGAAGCCGAGCTTAAGAAGGTAGATTAGTCCGCACATCTAGGCTTTTGGGAACGCAGTACGAGGGACACGGTAATTCGAAGCGAACTGTTTTCTTTTCGTCCCTTTTACTGTATCCTTCCCCTCAGACAACTGATTCCTGCGTCCTGATTTTCTTGACGAGGAGCAGGTTTTCTTGGTATCACACATTGAAAAGGTAATACATGATGTCGCCGTCTTGGACGATGTATTCCTTGCCTTCGGTGCGGACGACGCCCGCTTCTTTCGCCGCGTTCCAGGAACCGTATTTGCGGAAATCGTCGAAACCGAGCGTTTCGGCGCGGATGAATCCCTTTTCGAAATCCGAGTGGATGACGCCTGCGCACTGGGGAGCCTTCGAACCGGCGGTAAAAGTCCATGCGCGACATTCCTTTTCTCCGGCAGTAAAGAATGTGTGCAGACCGAGGATTCGGTAACCTTCGCGAACGACGGAATCCAGTCCCGATTCCTTCATGCCGAGTTCCTTGAGAAATTCTTCCTTGTCGGCGGGTTCCATCTTGGAAAGTTCCTCTTCGATCTTTCCGCTGATGACGACGACGGACGCACCTTGCTTCTTCGCGAATTCTTCAAGCTGCGAAACATACTGGTTGCCTTTTCCCAAGTCTTCTTCGCGGATGTTCGCGCAGTAGAAGAGCGGCTTTGCGGTGAGGAGGGCCAGATCCTGTACGATTGCATCGAGTGCGTCGCCGTTCTTTCCGATGAATTCCCGTGCGCTCTTTCCGGATTCAAGTCCCTTTTTCAGGATTTCGCAGGCTTCGGCGTTTTCCTTTGCCTTGGCGTTTCCTGTCCGGGCGGCCTTGTTTTCGTTGGCGAAACGCTTTTCGACGGAGTCCAGGTCTTTCAGGATCAGTTCCGTTTCGATGATGTCGATGTCGCGTACCGGATCGACGGTGCCGAGTACATGCGTGATATCGTCGTCGTCAAAGCATCGGACAACTTCCATGATGGCGTTGCATTCTCGGATGTGCGTGAGAAACTGGTTGCCGAGACCTTCGCCCTTGCTCGCTCCCTCGACAAGGCCCGCAATATCGACAAATTCCGTCACGGCGGGAACGATGGATCTTGGATGATAGACCTGGACGAGTTCGTTCAGACGGCCATCGGGAACGCTCACCATGCCGACGTTCGGTTCGATGGTGCAAAACGGATAGTTGGCAGCTTCTGCGCCTGCGTTCGTGATGGCGTTAAAGATTGTACTTTTGCCGACGTTCGGAAGACCGACGATTCCGCACTTAAGACTCATGCTGGACTCCTTGCTAATCGCGCGCAAATTTAGCATTTTTGTGGCATGAAGATTTCTAAAGCCCTGGATGTCGCCGTATTCCTTTCGATCTTTACGATTGTCGCCTGTGCCGGGAATCGTCCGGCGGAAAATTCGACAGGAGATTCCTCGTGTGCGGAATGTGGGGAACGCGGCGAGATGGATCTGGAAATTTTTGACGAAAGAAGCTTTGTCGAACTGAATCCAAAATTCTTGGAGCTGGAAAAAAGCTCGGCGACGATTGGAAGCTTTCCCGCTTTGCGGATCGTGGCGGAATGTCCCGATGAAAACAGGATTTGCCACAGCTTTAGCGAAGACGCCGTGGATTTCGATCTTGCGCACTACGAGGATTCTCTAATCGAAAGACGTTTTCCGAAAATGCGTCACGAACAGATGCTGGAAGGTCTGTGGATTCCCGAGGCGGACTCTTCCTGGATAAGGGATGCGCTCCGGAAGATTCTCGGAATGAAGCTTGCGGATGGAAAATCCCTTTCGGATGTTTCGCCCTGGGAGGAACGCGCCGATTCCCTTACCGCGTATTCGGTTTTTGACAGGGAAGTCCCTGCGCCTCTTCGCGAAGAACTGTTCAACATCTTTCGTCGCTACAACATTCGATACTTGACCTTGCCCGTGACGGTCGAGGTGAAGATCTTGCCGAAAATCGGCAAGAGCGGGGGCTTTGCGTGGAAATCCCTATGGATCCTGTGGGATGCGCGCCAAGGAAAGCCCATGCTTCTGAGCTACCATGCGTTTAAGGCGAAGACAAGGAGCCGCATTGCGCCCGAAAGAAACTGGGCGGCTCCCTTTGCAAGGCACCTGGCAAGGGAACTGTTCCTAGATCCCGAAACCGTGGAAAACCATTAGGGATTGACGATTTCCAGGCTTTCGCCGCCTAGAACGAGAAGCCCTAGCATATAGAGCATTCCGTCGTAATATCGCCATGTTCCGGTGGGAATCGGCGTATTCCAGAATGTCGCCAGAAATGGTCGTGAAAGTTCGATGTCTTCGGAGCGAGTCAGGTCGAGTGCCGCTGTCGCCGCCGCATTCATCGCGACAAGTCCCGGAGTGACAGGTCTTGCTTCTTTTGGATAGGCGCTTCCGTCGATGCGGTAGTCGGCGAGATTTGGACGGTTCGCGCGAAAGAATCGGAGCCATTTTCGGATGGCATCCTGCTCGAATGTTTGCGCTCTTTTGCGCTCGCTTTCGCAAATGCCGGGAGTTTCCCAGTTGAAATCCATGGCGAGATTCAAGGCGACGCGCCACGCATCTCCGCTAAAGCATTCGCTTGTCGGGAAAAAATTCGTATGTTTCGGTGTCCCGTCGAATTCCGCATAGTCGGGGAAAAGTCCGGTCTCGGGGTGAGAGGCGCGTGCAAGGAAGGCGAGGCTTTCGCGATAGACTTTTTCCCAGAAAGGATCCTTTGTTTCCTTGGCGAACAATCGGTAAAACGCCAACGTATGATAGCTAGGATCTGTAAACTCGTTTCCCTTGACGGGAGAAAACCGGACCAGGAAATTTTTTGGATGGAACATCGCCTGGATCTTTTTCGAGGGCTTTCTGTAGGCCATCTGCCTGAGCAGGGAAACGGCTTCGAGTCTGTAGTCCGGGCGGTTGAACTTTTGAGCGGCGACGAGAAGGGACGCCGCAAAGTATTCTTCGCCATCGGGAGCAGCTCCGGGATCCATCTTGTAGAAACCGGTCAAGCCTTGGCTGATGCCGACTTGCCAGGCGAAATAAGGCGCAAAGTCTCCGCGTGAATTTTTTAAAAATCTTTTCGAAAATTCCCAGAGCGATTGGAAAAGCGGTTCGAGCCCGAGTTCCGCGGCGATGAACATTCCGTAGCTCATGCCTTCGCTGCGAATGTCCGAATGTCCGGTATCGACGATATAGTGGAACTGTCTGTAGCCGAAGCAGATTCGCTCGTTTTCTCCGTCTCCGTAAAAAAGGCTTTGGAAACATTTCCGAATTCTATCCCGGACTTCGTATTTTCCCTTGCCGATAATCTGGAACGGGCTTTTGAACGCTTTCGGAAAATTCATCGGATATCCTCTTTCAACGATCCGAACAGGGAGGATCCGTTTTGAAAAAGTCGTGTCCGCATGCCGACAGACGCGGCGCCTCGGATGTCCCGCTCGGGGTCGTCTCCGACAAAGAGAGTCGTTTCCGGTTTCGTTCCGAGCCTTTCCAGGGCATATTCGAAGATTCTGGGGTCGGGCTTCTTGGCGTGGACTTCGCCCGAGATTACCACGGCGTCGAGAATTTTCAGAAGACCGTTTCGGCGTAGCACCTTTCGCACATGGGGAGCATGTTGGAAATTCGATATGATTCCCGTCTTGACGCCCTTTCCTTTCAAGTATCGCAGCAAGGATTTCGTTTCCGGGTGAATAGGAATGAATTCTTGCCAACGGTTCATGGATGTGGCTGCGGTATGCCTTATCCAGTTGTCGTCAGGCGCTATCCCGTAAAGTTCCGCAAGGTGCCTTAGGCGAACTTCATATTCGGTGTAGCGGTCGTTTTCCGCGAGCTTTTCCGAGAAAAAATGCCGGCATCGTTTCGCGACTTGGACCGCCGTCGTGGAAATGCCGATGTCTTTCAGAGCATACGAGAGATCTTCATGCCAGATGGAAAACGCCTTGGACATGTTGCCATATGTAAACAGGGTACCGTATAGGTCAAAAAGGATACCGGCGATTTCCATCGAGCGTGCTATAGTTCGTAATCGATGACTGAGCGATCCGTCGAAACCTTGCCGATGAATTGCTTGATTTCGACATGGGCGGGAAATTCCTGGTAGAAGTCGAGATCCTTTCGGGAGGCGAAAGCGGTGACAAGTCCGATATCCCAGGCTGCCGCGCTGCGGTTGAAATCGACGCCCGATTCGATTTCGAGAAGTCCGGGAACCTTGCCGTCGAGCGTCTTGAACATTTCGACAATCTTCTTGCCGTTTTCCGCCGCAGTGGCGCCTTCGGCTTCTTTTTTTAGTTTCCAGAGAACGATGTGCTTAATCATGGAATGTTCCTTCTTGGATTTTGCGGTATAGCGAAAGTTGCCGTTCGAAGCAGCTTTGCCAACTGAACTTTTTCGCATAGCTTGTGGCGTTCCGCTTGAGGAGCGTCATGTCCATTTTCGAAACTCGGACGATCGAATCCGCGAGAGCTTGCGGAGTGCGCTCCTCGAGCGTCACTCCGGCGCCCGATTCGCGGAGATGCTCGGCGGCGGCGCCGGTCGATGCGGCTACAAGCGCATCGCCGCAAGCAAGACTCTCCAGAATGGAAAGTCCAAAAGTTTCCCAGCCGGAAAGTGCGAGAGACAGGTCCGTACTCGCGTAACGTTTCGCCATTTCTCCCGAGCCGTCGATGAATCCTTCGTAGCGGATGTGCCTGTACTTTTTCGCCGCTTCCTTGACTTTGGGAAGGTCCGGCCCCGTGCCGGCAAAGAGAACAGCCGGTTCGCTGCCTAGCTTTTCGCAAAGAATCGGATAGGCCAGAAGAAAGAGACCAAGACCTTTCTCGTCACAGAACCTGTGCGGGAAAAAGATGGTAAGACGGTTCGGGTCGCCTGCCTTTAGTGTCTTGACCAGGGATTCGTCGCGCGCTTCCGGTCGAAAGGTTTGCAAATCGACTCCCAGCGGAATCCATTCCAGCCGGTTCCTTGCAAAGCCGTTTCTTTCCATTCGCTCGAGAACTTCGTGGGAGCTCGCTTCGAGTTTCGCGTAATCCCGGAAGCTTGCCCGCGCATAGGCGAACGCTGCGGATTGCGCCTTTTTCGCTATTTTCGGAAGACCCCACTTTTCAAGAAAGCGGCGGACATAGGTGACGGGAAAATCCGCATGCCAGAAGGCGGTCAGCACGGAATTTTCAGAAACTTTCTTCGCGGCCAAGGAAACCGCCTTGGGCAAGATATACGGGGAGCCGACTTCGACGATATCTGGCCGGTATTTTTCCAAGTAGGGCCGGATGTCCTTTTGCTTCCACAAGAAACGGTATTCCCAGTTTCCCGGAAAGCGGAACGCTTTCCTATGTTCGATAACGAGCGATTCGGAAATTCTTTCGGTGAAAGTCCTGGAATCGTTCTGGACAAAGACCAGGGTCGCGTCCTCTCTTTCCCTGTAGAAGTTCATGCGCTCCAGGTGGTAACGCCTGACTCCTCCGCCCGAAGGACTCCAGAAGTTATTGAAATCGACAATGACGAGACGACTCATTTCTCTTTTTCTTTCATCCGGTAGGACTTGTCCGAGAAGAGAAGATTCGCTTCGTAGAGCGTCGAGCCGGATCCTTTCAGATTGACTGTGAGCCAGAGAGCTCCGTCTTCCTTGCGCTCGATCCAGAATGTCGCATCCGCGTCGCGCAGGTAAGGCTTCGGTCCGATGATCTTGTCGCCGTCCTTGGCGCATGAACCGCTGATGAAAACGGGAATGTCCAGATCCTTGTAGAGATCGAGAGCCGCCGAGGAACGTCGCTCGTTAAGATCTGGAATGTCGGCGCGGTCCGAAATGCGAAGATGGTCGATGCCGTCGATGAAAAGAATCAACTGCTGCTTTTCGGAAATTTCGTTCTGCAATTCCTTGAGGAACATGTTGAAATTGAACGTTTCCGTATCTTCCCAGATTTCCAGCCGTTCCGTCTTGACGTAGGAAAGAAGCGTCTGGGTCGCGTCATGGACGCTCTGGTTTAGGGAATCGTCCTTGTTCTGCTTGCGAACATTCGTTTCGGAAATTCCGGCGAGCATCGCGACAAATCGGTCGAAAGCCTGTCGGCGCGGGCTGTCTAGCGCCACGTAGATGATTTTTGCCTCTGGATTTCCTTCGATAAGGTCTAGCGCGAAAGAGGAAAGCGCATAGCTTTTAAAACCGAAAGGCTCGGAAGAGAGAAAGTAGTAGCCCGGCAGAATGCCGTCTAGCGCATGGGAAAGGGTCGGAAAATTGAAAAGGCGATACCCGACATCGGAGTCCGCTTCCCGGGTCATCGCCATGGCGAAATTTTCGCGAATGTCCTGGAGCAGCACGGATTTGCGGTGCGTCCGCATGGTGTCTTCTTCGGTGTTTCGAATCTTTTCGAGAAGCGCGTCCGCGCCGTTCTTGCGTACAAGCGTATCGACGGTTTCGCCGAGGGGCAGAATGATCGATTTGAATCGCATTCCTTCGGACTCCGCGAGTTCGAGACACTTGCGGACGTGGAGTTCCTGGTTTCGCCTGTTCGGTTCCTTGCGGAGAATGAGCGTGATGCTTTCGGCACCGCAGGCCTTGAGCTTGTAAAGATGGCTGCGGCTAAAAGGCTGGTACATCGTGGAGACGACACCCGGGATTCCGGCGAGATCGGCGGTCAGCGTATCGAAAAGCCCTTCGACGACAATCGGATTTTCGATATCCTGCTGGATGTTGAAAGGTATGTCTAGCGGACCGGATGCGTAAGAAATGTAAGTATCTTCGTTCGAATTCGGAGTCCCCGCGTTGTCGAGAATTCGCCCATAGACGGAATGGATGACACCCTTGGAATTTCGGGCGGGGATGGTGAGTCTCGGTTCGTGGGAAATGTCCAGGTTGTCGAGATAAAAGCTGACTTCATGACGTTCTAGCCCGGAGAGCAGGCAGTAGCTGTAAAAAGGTTCCGGATCCCCGCTGTAATATCCGATGCCGTAGAGCTTAGCCTGTCCGAGGCTCCAGCCGCGCGCCTTGAGAAATTCCGCCGTGGATTCGCTCTTGGTGGCGGCCCAGTGGCAGTAACGGACAAAGCTTTCCAGAACGCGGACCTTTTCGCCTCCGATTTCCTTGTTCCTGTGGTGTTCCGGGTCGCTGTTGTCGAACTCGCCGGAAACACCCCAGAAGTCCAGAGCTTCCTTTCGCGCCGTGTTCTCGTCGAGACCGTTGAAGCGGGTCCGCATCAGAAACTCGATCAGATCGCCGTCGCTATCGCATTGCAGGCAGCGGTAACGCCAATATCCCAGCGTATCGTAAAAGAAGAGGGAGGATTCTTCTGGCGCATGGAACGGGCACTGGGACATCAGATTTCGCCCCCAGCGTCGCAGGGGAATGCCCAGGCGTCGCGGATGTGTCTTGACGCGGGAAAGATCGAGTTTCTCTTCATCGATAAGCATAGGCCACCTCTTTCTTAACAATAGAAATTTTTGGGGATGACTGACTGCGCCTACCCGCAGTTCAGAGCTTAGTTGGGAGATCTTAGAGCTTAGAGCAGTGGACACTTCAGCTTCTAGAATGCGGAATATCACAGGGCCACGCTTTTTTAGAGGTTTCGATTTGCCGTCATTCTGGAACGACCGAAGGGAGTGATAGAATCTATTCAGAGCGTTATGGATCCTATCGGTCGCTCTGCTCCCTCCAGGATGACTGTTTATCGTACAAGCCTTTACAGGTCGGTTCGCGAACACTCCACACTCCACTCTCAACTAAGCTCTAAGCTCTGACCTCCCTCCAGGATGACCGCCAGAATGGAAATCGATCGGACATTCCTCGTACTTCTTTCCGTATCCCGTTTTCCTTTCCGATTTTTGCGCAGCCCGCTCCCATTGTCCAATTCTTTTTAAATTCCATGACGATGATTATTCTCGGGATAGATCCTGGTTCCTATACGACCGGCTACGCTTTTCTGGAAAAGGACGGAAACGGTCCGGTTCGCGTTCTCGAATATGGAACGGTTTCCGCTCCGAAAAAGGACGCCTTCGAAGACAGGCTGGTAAGAATCGTCTGCGATCTGGAGAATCTGGTGGCGCTTTACAGGCCAACCGTTTTCAGCATGGAAAGCGCCTTCTTCGCCAAGAATGTCCACAGCGCGATGATCCTTGGGCATGTTCGCGGGGCGCTCCTTGTGATGTGTCATCGGCGCGGCATGGAGTTCTTTGAATACAGCCCGCGTTCTGTCAAGCAGGCTGTCACGGGCGACGGCGCCGCTTCGAAAGAAAAAGTCGCCTATATGGTGACGGCTAGGCTCGAAATCGAAAAGGAACATGTAAAGCTCGATGCGACGGATGCCTTGGCGATTGCCTGCACGCATCTGCTTTCCCGGGATCAACCTGTGTACAGGAAAACCAGAACTCTGCCGCGTTCCTCGAAAAAAGCGGCATGGCGCGCGCTTGTCCTGAAAATGGGAGGAAGGCTTCCCGAATGAAATCGCTTTCCCCCTATGGTCTCGAAAATAGAGATTTGGTCAAGGTTCCCGGAACGGATTACCTTGTACAAAATTCCGTCCTGGAACCGTTTTTGAGACTCTCCGAGGCGGCTCGGTCGGCGGGATTTGAACTTCGCGTGGAAAGCGCTTTTCGCCCGTTTGAGCGGCAGCTCTCCATCTGGAACCGCAAAGCGACCGGCAAACTCAAACTGCTCGACGCAAACGGAAACCCTTTTCCCGAACTTCCCGAGAATGCCGATGAACGGATGCGCGCCATCCTCCTCTGGTCCGCCCTTCCCGGAGCGTCCCGCCATCATTTCGGAACGGAACTTGACGTGGTCGATGGAAAGGCCGTGCCCAAAGGCTACGAGGTCGAACTGACCGAAGCGGAATGCGACGGCATGTTCGCGCCTTTTCACCGCTGGCTTTCCGAAAGAATCGCTTCCGGAGAATCCTTCGGCTTTGAACGCGTCTTCGTCCCGGGCCGCGGAAAGATTCGCCCGGAACGCTGGCATATTTCCCACCGGGAATCGGCAGCCGAACAGGAAGCTCTTTTCGATCCCGAAACCTTGCGGGGCATCTATGAACGCTCCGAAATGGAATTGAAGGATTCCGTTCTCGAACATTTTGACGAGCTGATGCGCGACTATGTCTTTCCCTATTTCAAGGGGAATGCCCGATGACTGCTTCGAAATTTCGGGATGCCTCCATCCGGGGGGTCTTTCCGTTTGAACTGAAAGAATTCGGGCATTCCGCGGAAGGCGTTCCGCTCCGCTATCTGCCATCCCGAAAAACGCCGAAACTTCTGGTCTTTGCCGCGATCCATGGCGAAGAGCCCGAAACGACCTTTCTGCTTTCCCGGGCGTTGCGAATGCTCTGGGAGGCTCCTTCGCATGTCGCCTGCATCTTGTCGCTAAATCCAGATGGAATCTTGCGGGGAACGCGCGGAAACTTTCACGGTGTCGATTTGAACAGGAATTTCCCGACGGCGGACTGGAATCCCGGGAAAACGTTTTCGCGACCTGTCCTGGAAGCGCCTCGCGTAACGGAACTTTCGACGGGAAACTCTCCGGCTAGCGAACCGGAGGTGCGCGCCTTGATCGACCTGATTTGCCGGCTAGAAGTGTCAAATGCCGTGGCCTTGCACGCTCCCCTGGGCTGGATAGATTCCGACAAGCGTTCGGATCTCTGCCTCGCGCTGGAGCGCGTCTTTGGACTTCCATGGAAATGTGGCGCGGGCTATGCCACCCCAGGAAGCTTCGGAACATTTGCGCGCGAACGGAATATGGATTGCGTCACGGTCGAACTGCCACGGGAAGCACCCGAAACGCTCGACCGGTATGCGGAACCGCTTGCGCGATTCCTTCGCGATTTCGGCGGCTAGTCTTCGTCCTTCGAACTTGCCGCTTCCGCCAGAATCTTGCCGCGATTGACAAAGCCCATGGCGAATCCTCCGACGATATAGAGTGCGCAAAGGATCAGGAGAAAGCCCGGGATAAAGGAAAATTTCGGGGAGACAAAGAGAAATCCGCAGAGATACACGACAAGGACGAGTACGATCTGGATGCCGTTCACTATCTTGTTTTGCCTTGGCTGAAGTTTCGGGAGGAAACAGGGACTGACCATCAACAGACCGGTGAGAAGCAGTATGACGACCGGAATATACAGGTGGTTCGCATTGTCTGCCGTAAAGATGCCGTGCTGGGTCGCGTAGGTGAGCAGGATGACGTTGATCGCTCCGGCAAAAGTACTCGGAAGTCCCGAAAAATAGTGCTTGTAGGCATCGCTGTCCATCGCGTTATACTTGGCGAGGCGCATCGCGGCGCAGAGGACGTAAATGGCGAAAGCGACAATTACCAGGGCGAGGTTCTGGCCGAGCCAGTCGGGAACGTTTGCCTTGTAGCTGAAGAAAAGACAGAATGCGGGGGCCAGTCCAAAGCCGACCAAGTCTCCCAGACTGTCGAACTGTGCGCCAAATTCGGAACTCGCGTTTACCAGCCGGGCGGCGAATCCGTCGAGCTTGTCGCAAAGAACCGAAAGAATGACAAAGTAGGCGGCCATGCGAAATGGATCGAGGGAGGAATAGCCGTTGAACATGCCCGCAGACCAGCAGACGGAAAATACGCCGAGCAGAAAGTTCATGCTGGTGAATGCATTGGGCAAGATAAAACGCGCTCTTTTCATAACGAAGTCTCCAATTCGGTGGATACAATCTAAATAAAAAAGTCCGTCTTGGAACGGACTTTTTATCGGTATTACTGGGCTTTGACGGGCTTGATTTCCCACAGCGCCTTGATTCCCGCGCCGACGATCAGGTTTTGCGGGGGAGCGTAAGGATTCTCTTCGGTGGGAAAGTTCGTCCAGTGCCTTGTCGAAAACTGGTAGTATTGCGTTGGACGGTACATCAGCGGAAGTACGGGGATCTGCTCCATGAAAATCCGGTTGAGGGAACGGTAGGCCTTTTTCAGGTCGGTGGAATCCGTTAGCGAAGGAATCAGGGCGAGCAGGCTGTCTGCCTGCGGGTCGCTGAAACGTCCCTGGTTCGAAAAGGCTTCTTCGCCGACAGGCTTTGCGCTCTTGCTGTTCATTACCTGGTCAAAGCGAGTCCACGGAGTTGCCGCGGAAAGATCGGCTGTCTGCGTTTTCATCGCCAGGTCGAATTTTCCATAGCGCAAGTCCTTTTCCCATTCCCCGTAATCGACGAATCGCTGGTTTGTCGCAACACCGATTTGCTTGAATGATTCGGCGACGACCTTGATCACGTCTTCCCAATCCGTCCAACCCTGTGGACATTCCAGGCTCAAGGGGCGGACCGGGCGACCGTCCTTGTTCAACAGCTGTCCTTGCGTATCCCAGGAGTAGCCGGCGTCTTCCAGGATCTTTCTTGCCTTGTCGAGATTGTAGGTATAGCCGTAGGTCTTGGCGTCTTCTTCGTTATAGTAGCGGGATTCCTGGCCAAATGGAAGGATGAATCCCGGCTTGACGGAGTCCGTGTAATTGGATACGGCGATAGCCTTGATCTTTTCGAAGTTTATGGCATGGGCGAGCGCCCGGCGGAAAGCGACATCGGTAAAGGGAGTCGTGGTCGTCGCGATGAAAAGCGTCGGAATGGAACCCGGATAATGGTAAGGTTCCTTGAGGCTCCAGGCGCGAATGTTGTCGCGCTTCTTTTCCCAGATTCGGGGCATGAAGATGGAAGAAACGTCAAGTTCTCCCTTTGTCATCGCATTGTTGAAAAGGTTGTTGCTCGTGTAGAGGGAATGGACGATGTAGAGCGGCGCGGGCAGCCTGCCGTCGTGCTTGGCGTTTCCCCAGTAGTTCTCGACCCGCTTGAGGACAATCTTGTCCGGATAGTAGGTCTCGAGGTTGTATGGTCCGGAGACAACGGGCAGGGAATCGTTCTTGAATGCAAGGACATTTGCGTAGTTGTAGCGTCCGTTCCTTTTGGAGGCTTCGACTAGAGGCTGGAAGACCTTTTTCGGAAGGATCGAGGTCTCGGAAAGAAGGTTGAGAAGGACCAGCGGATTCCGGTTCGTCTTGTTCATGACGAATTCGATGCGATTGCCGTCCGCTTCAATGCGTTCGATGTATTGCGAGCCTGCGTGGCGAGGGGTTGGAAAAAGCGAATCGAGGTAGAACGTGTAGATGACATCGTCCGCCGTCACAGGTTCGCCCGTGTTCCAGCGCGCTCGGGAATCCAGCTCCACGATAATGGATGAATCCGTCTGTCGGTAGGAATTCGCGAGCATCGGCTCCGCCTTTCCGTCGAGGATGTTGTAGGCGAAGAGCGTTTCGTACATCAGGCGAATGTTTCCGTCGATGGGAAAGTTCGGATCGGCATCTAGCGGGTTGAAAGTCGTCCCGGGGGGAGCCCAGTCGAATCCGCCGAGATAGAGTGTCTGGGAGCGCGGATAGAGAGAGTTTTCTATCGAGGCGGAATCGTCCTTGTCCTTGCAGCCGACGAGCGCAAGGAAAAAGAGACCGGACAGCGCGATGACCGGAAGCCGATGAATTGATATGTGTTCTTTACGCAAGTCTGCTATCCACCCTTTTGGTTATTTGCGTTCATAATCTTTATACATCTTCTTGTAAAGATATAGAAAGATTGACGGAAAATAACATTTTCGTTTGTAAAAAAAATATATCAGAACGGTTTCGCAAGAGGAAAGGCGTAAAGCAGCCGCTTGGGCGATATGCAGAAGAGCGTATTGTCGAGGATGAACGGGGTCCCGGCGCCTCCCGGGGTGGAAAAGCGCCTTTCGACAGTCCCCTTGGAAAGGGAAATTTGCGCGATATGGGACTGCTGGTCAATATAGAGATAGTTTCCGTTTATGACCGGGCTTGCGAAAACGGAGTTTTTCCCGGTAAAGGTCCAGATGGCTTCCCGGGATGTGGGGCCGAATAGATTGATCTTCTGGTCGGCGAGGCTCGCGAGAAGGTATTTGGCGCTCCCGATGGGGACCCACTTGAGCGAAAGGACTGCGGAACCTGTCGGAAACACCTGGATAGGCTCTTCGGATTCCGGAGCGTAGATCCGGATTTCGTTCTGGTCGGTCGCGATGGCGATTGTCGAGTCGGCTGCGTCCATGACGGAAACGTTCGCCCGGGTTTCTATCATGCGTCCTGGATTTTGCCCTGCCGCTTCGCTGACAAACCCGATAGTCCCTTCGAGGCTCGAAACGGCGATGTTTCCCCTGGAAACGTCGAACAGGAAGGGAAGGTTGAAGAGCTTTCTCGCCCAGGCTATGCCATAATTCGGGGCAAGCAGCTTGATCAGGTAGCCGTTCCACGTGGAAACGTAGATGGCGTTTTCGTGAAATCTTACCTGGAATGGCTTTCCCGGCAGCTCGCTGTAATGCAGCCTTCCTCCCGGGGAAAGTTCGTGGATCTGCAGCCGGAATCCGTTTGCGATGGCGAGCTTCGCGTTGCCGTCGGCAAGGACTGGACTTGTTTCGAGAAGACCGAGGTTCTTTTTCCAGCGGATGTTTCCCGAAGCGGGGTCGAGGGCGATGAGTTTCTGGGCGGCGGGGTCGATGGTGAAGAGCGTATGGCCTGCGCTGAAAAGGCTCGGATAGAAAGTTCGCGGAGACAGGGGGAGAAAATGGACATAGGACGCTCCGATTATCTTTGCGTAATGGGAGAGAATGGAGGCGCTTGTCTGCCTGTCGCCGAACGAATAGCGGACCGCGGTGGACCAGGCTTCCGCGCGCCTAGCCTCGCTTTCGCCGATGCGTTCGAGATTCACCGCATACAGATAGCTTGCCGTCGGGTTTCCCGGTTCGAGCTTCCGGGTGGAATCGATGAGCGCTTCCATTTCTTGCCAGTTCCCCGCCTCCTTGGCCTTGACCGCTTTTTCCGCGTAGCGCTGGGAAAGAATGGGGCGGCCACCGTAATGGAGCGCGTCGATTGCGAGAAGCTCACCCTTTTCGAAGGGAAGAAACAGAAGCCCCTGGCTTTGAATCGGTTCTGCGACAAGAGGCTTTCCGAAATGGTAGTGCCAGAGTTGTCTTAGAGTCGTATCGACAACGGAGAGTGAGCCTTCCCGGGAAAAGATCCCAAGCGTTCCGCAGGCAATCGGGAACAGTTTTTCCCCGTCGATGGACGATTTGAAAAGTTCCGTTCCCGATTCGGGAGAAAGAAGCCTTAGCTTGCCATCGCTTTCGAGAACGGCAATCTTGCCTTCGAAAAATTCGATGTCCTCGATGGGGTTTTCCGCGTTCTTCCAGATGTATGCGTTGCCCGACTGTGGACGAAAGTGCCAAAGCGTATTGGAGGAGGAAACGAAAATGCCTTCGCTAGACAGAAGCGTCTTCTGGATGGGGTCGATTAGGGATAGCGTCTGCATTTCCGCTCCGGATTCCGCATCGAACAGGTGGAGCGCGTTATCCGGGCAGCTGACGACAAACGCGTTTTGCGGCTGGTAGAATCCGACGGGCGAGCATCCGCGGTAACGGTTATCGACGGAAAAGCGGATGCCCTCGTTTGCGGCGAACGCGAACGTCTTCTCGGTGATGACAAACGCGCCGATTCCCGGCAGGGGAGATACGCTCGAAATGGCGGAATCGAATCGGTAGGAATGGACGGGTTTCCTGGAATCCTTTGGCTGAAAGTTGAGCGTTGTCGAGTTTTCGTCCGAAAACCAGATGCCGGCCGACGTGACGGCGAGAATCTTCGCTCTCTCGGCAATGAAGGTGGGAACCGAGACGAATTTCTCGTCGTGCAGACTGTAGAGCTGGTTGTTCGAAAGCAGGATGGATGGCTGCTTGCCGCCAAACGTTTCCCGGATGGAGGCGGAGAGAATCGACCTGTCGAGAACTAGACGGGCCGGTGTCGTGTCAAGGCTTTCGATTCGGCTGGCGAGAAAGTAGGCGTCTCTCGCGTTTGCGGGATTGGCGAGCGCCTGCCTGTAGTAGAATGTCGCGTTTAGCGGGCTTTCGGAAAGTTCCTGGATCTTTCCGAGGAGAAAGAACGCCTTGCTCTTGTCCTCGTCGTCGCCTTCGATGGAAATGCGCGAAAGCATGTCCTGCGCCTCGGCGAAGTTTCCCTTGATCTCGAACTGATAGACCGCTTCGTAGAGTTCCTTTCCCATATGCGAAGAAAACGCCTCGGAGAAGCAAAGGACAGTCAAGAACGCAAGACGGAAAATCGGAACTCGGAACATCAGACGTCGAACTTGTAACCGGCTCCGCGGATGGAGAGGATGATTTTCGGATTCGCCTGGTCATCTTCGAGCTTTTTGCGGAGATTGACGATGTGGTTGTCTATCGTGCGGGTCGAAGGCATATTGTCCGCCGTGTATCCCCAGATGTCCTGCAGAAGGTCTTCGCGCAGGATGACCTCGCCGCGCTTTCCCCAGAAATACTTGAGAATCTGGAATTCACGCGCGGAGAGTTCGATGGGAACCCCGTTCTTGCTCGCTTCGTATTTCTTGAAGTCGAGATGGATATTGCCGAAATCGACGGCGTCCTGTCCTGTCTGGGATTCCGCCACGGCGTTCGATGCGCCGGTACGCGGACCGCGCCGCAGGAACGCCTTGACGCGGGCGAGAAGTTCGAGTATGGAAAACGGTTTTGTCACGTAGTCGTCCGCGCCCATTTCAAGACCCGTCACCTTGGATGTTTCTTCCGTCTTGGCGGTGAGCATGATGATGAACGAGTCGGGATGCTTCTTGCGAATGTAGCGGCAGACTTCGAAGCCGCTTTTCTTGGGGATCATCAGATCCAGGATGACCAGATCCGGGAGGAACGAGTCCGCCTTCTCGATGGCCTCTTCGCCGTCTCCCGCGGTTTCCACCGTGTAGTTTTCGAGCTCGAAGTTGTCTTTCAGGCCTAGCCGGATGATTTCTTCGTCTTCGACAATGAGGATTTTCCTGTTTTCCATTATTCCGCCTTTTTGAACTTGACCGTGAAAGTGGAACCCTTGCCGGGGTGGCTTTGCACGGAAACGCTCGCCTTGTGGGCTTCCGCAACGCGCTTGACGATGGCTAGCCCGAGACCGGACCCTTTGGTGCTGCGGGTCATTTCGTCACCGACGCGGTAGAAGTCGTTAAAGATGTTTTTCTGTTCGGCAGAGGCGATGCCAATGCCGGTATCCGCTACAGAAAATACGATTTTTTCGTTTTCCTCGAAGACCCGTATATGCACTTTTCCCGGGGGATTCGTGTATTTGATGGCGTTTTCCATCAGTCCCTGGGCTAGGCTGTAGAGCGCGGTGAAGTCTCCCATGACGAAACAGCCGGGGGAAAGTTCCCGCGTCATCGCGAGTCCGCGGTTGTCCGCCTGGTCGAGAATCGCTTCGTAAACCCTCGATACGCATTCCGAAAGGTCGAGGCGTTCCCATCGGAAAGTCTGCTTGCCGGTTTCCATTCGCGTGTAGCTGAGGATAGCGCCTATCAGGTTTTCCAGTCTCGTGGATTCCTTGCCGATAAGTGCCGCGTATTCTGCGCACTTCTCGATTTTTTGGACGCGTCCGCCCGAAATCATCTCGGCAAACATCTTGATGGACGTGAGAGGCGTCTTGAGTTCGTGGGAAATCGAAGAGAGAAAGTTCGTCTTCATCGAAATGAGTTTCCGTTCCTGGGAAATGGTCTTGAAGATGAAGAAGGACCCGAGGATGACGGTGAGCAGGGAGAACGCGACAAGGCCGGAAAGCTGGAACATCTTGTGCCTTGCCTCGCTGTAAAGCTCCTGGGAAGAACGCCTGTACAGGGTGAGCGTCCATCCCATGCTTTCGCCGAGATCCATCTGTCTTGAAATCTGGACATCGGAATCTTGCTTCTTGCCAAGGATTACGGAGTCGCGGTCGTCGGAAACGGAGTAAACGACGTCTTTCCATTCGCGGGCCGTTTCGGCAAGCTTCTTGCGGATGCGCTCTCCGTAGGCGTCCCGGTCGATAAGGCCGATAACGACCTGGTCACCGGAAAGCCAAGGGTAGGCCATGCGGAAGAAAAGGATCTGGCCGTCCTGCTTGTAGAGTATCCCGTCTTTTGCCGGGCGAGGATCTTCGGCAAGGTTCCTTAGAAAATCACGGTGCGAAGCGAACGCTTCCGCATGTTCTATCTGTCTGTTCAGGTTTTCGCGCAGGTTCCAGAACGCGTCCCGCTTTTCCTTGGAAAGTTCCTCGAACGAGAGAATCTGGCTGATGGCGTTCTCGAAAAAGAACTTGGCGCTCCCGATGTCCTGCAGGGCTTCGCCTTCCAGGAACTCGGAAAAGAGGAAGAGACAGTAGTTTTCGGCGGCTGAATGCTTTTTCTGTTCTACGAAAATTTCGAACTTGAGCAGGAAGAGCGATTTGGAAAGGTCGTTCTGCAGATATCCGTGGGCTTCGGGATGGCGTTCGAGAATGTCGATGACGCGAAGCGCTTCTTCGTAATTCTTCTGGCGATAGCGCAATCGGAGAATCCCTATCAGGTTCAGGATGTTGTCTTTCTTGGACAGGTAGGGGGTTCGCAGGAGAAGGGCGGAACGGGCGAAGTCTATCTTTTCGGGATTCAATCCCGCCACTTCGCCGCGGAGGAGCTTTTTCTCGATTTCGCCGGGAACCGTGGTCGGCGGATCGGGCCAGGCCGGGTGGCTCGAAATGGAAATGCTCGGATAGACGAGCCTGTTCTCGTTGAAGAGAAAGATGGCGGCGATGCCCGGCACTTTCTTGAAGGATACCGCGTTCCCGAATTCGAGGAGCTTTTGCGGCTGCTCGTAAAGGAAGAGCGACGCGTTCCTCGTTTCCTTCAGGATTTCGCGCTGTTCCGCTTGAACGGCCTGGATTGCCTGTTTCGAAAAGGAAACCTGGGCGTCTTCGAAATTTTTCTCGGCAAGGAGACGCTCGTTCTGGACGTTTCGGAAGCTGAGGACGGCGAGTATCGCTGTCGGAATGATGATCCCGCCGAAAAAAAGCGCAATGAAAATGCGGTTGTTCTTCGGAAGTTTCACGGTTCGCTCCGAATCAGTAGAGAAGTCGAACCAGGGTAGAGAGACGTTCCTGCCCGATGAGTTCCGCCGCCCGGTCCGCTACTTTCGGACTTGCGACGAAGACGACGCTTGTCGCAAGAAGAAGCGCGATGCTGACCAGAAGCAGGTAGAGTCCGACGATGGCTAGCCTCGGTTTCATGGGACTAGCTTTGCCTTGTGCGTAATCGAGACCAGGTTCCCGTATTGGATGCGCCTGTCTCCGTAGTAGGCTTCGCGAACGAGAATTACGGAATGGTCGTCGTTCAGGCTGGTGACGATGCCGCGCGCGAGAAGACGGGGAGGAATCAGGGTATCCGAAAGATCCCTTTCCCAGATGGCGACTCCGTCGCCTAGGCTGTAGTTGTCGTCCTTTCCGCGATCAATCATGACGTAGCCATAGGGACCGATGGCGAGATTCTTTTCGAGCGCGTAGCGGACGATGGCCATGCTGTCTAGCGAAGCGGACTTGATTTCGCTGTAGCTTGCGACGTTGATGGGCTTGAACGGCTTTTGCAGGCGGGCCTTTGCGTATTCGATCTTTATTTCGCGCATGTTCTGGAGGAGTACGGCTCGGGAAAGCGTATCGCCGACATCGGTTATTTTCGCAAGTCCCGTGTAGCGAAGGACCGCAATCTTTTCCTTGGCGCGCGTCCTTGTCTCGGGGAGCATGGCGGGCCTCGCGTCCCAGATCTCGACAATCGCCCCGACGGTTGCCCTTGGCGACGTGTTCATGCCGATTCCTAGAATAATTTCCGTTTCGGGAATATGTACGAGAGGCTTCCGCTTTTCGCCGGAATTGACTGTGAACCAGGAAGAATCCGACTTGAGGCTGTCCGGAGAGAGGAGCATCGGCGAAAGAACCTGGTAGTAGCCGTTGAAGATCTTCGGTTCGGAGCGCTGTGCGTAGTAGTAGGATACGCCTTTTTGCCTCGCCGGCTTTTCCTTCTTGTCCGCATCGGCGGAGAGGCTTCCGAGCATCTTGGCGAAGTGGTCGTCCTGGTTTGCGGAAGCGCATCCGCTCGGAGCGGAAACTCCCTTCGGAAGCGAGGAATCGCGCACGGCTGTCGCGCAGGGGACAGGCGCCGGCTTTTTTTCCGCCTTGGAGCTGTCGGGAACTTCTCCCAGGTAGATGGAATCGCCCGGGTAAATCCAGTGGGGATCCTGGATGTGCCTGTTGTTTTCCCACAGGTCCGGCCACGCAAAGGGATTGTTCAGGTATTCGCCGGAAATGTCCCAGAGCGTGTCTCCCTGCTTGACGAAATAGGCGCTTGCCGCGATGACGACAAGTCCGAGAGCGATGGAAATGCTTTGAATGTGCCTCATATTATCAATTTAATCTTTTTTTGGCGCGAATTTTTTAACGCCTGCGTTTTTGGCTAAAAAGAATTGTCCCCGCTCGCGAATCGTTTTCCGTTTCCTGGTTCTCGCGTTTCCGGATGACTTTTCCCTTGCGTTCTTCGCGACGCCCGAGAAGCCCGTCGCGGTCCGGAACAAAGAAAAATAGCGCATGGATGCGCGGGGTGCCCGGTTCGAGGTCCATCGGCACGATTTTCCGCAGCATGTAGCCTTCGCGGCGAAACCGCTTGATTTCCTGGACGGCGATGGCGAGATCGGAAGAGTTCAGGATGATGCGCTCGGGGTGGCTTCTTGCGATTTCCGGGATGACGTTTCCGGAGAGGGCCTTCCCGGCGGGCGGATCGAGATAGATGGTCCATTTGCCGTCCCTGGATTTTCCGCGGAAAAATTTCGGGAAGAACTCCTTGTCGATGGCCGCGTGGATGTAGCGGACGTGAGGCGTCTGGCGGTCCATGTCGCGAATATCGGCGGCGAAGCAGTCTTCGAAATCCTTGGAAAGAGCCTCGGCGATGTAGGCGGGACCCGCGAAGCATTCGAGAAACCGGTCGCCTCTTGCCGGGTGAATCATTTCGCGGATACGCTTCGGCAGACCTATCCAGGGAGCCTTGCAGGCCGGAGCCCAGTCGATGACGCTGTATTTCTGGTCGGTGCCTCCGATCGGGATGAATCTGCTCCCGAAACCCTTGCGAAATTCGATGCGGGAACCCGGAACGGGATGTGCCGGGTCGAATGTCTGCACCGGGCTGACCTGAATCTGGTGGCAGCAGAGAACGTCGCCCGAATGCTCGCGTTCGAGATAGTCGAGGAATGTCTTGAATTCTCGGGTCGCTTCCGCGGAATGCAGAATGTTCTGCACGGCGATGCCGAAGCGTCCGTCACCCGTGGCGCGAAACCAGATCTGGAGGATCGATCCGCGGAACTTGGAAAGATGAGGCTTTCGAATTTGGCTGTCGATGTCGAGGACTAGCTTTGGAGGCTTCGCGCCCTTGAATGGACTTTCGATGGACAGAATGCGGTTTCCCTTGGCCATGTGCTTCGAGAAAATACGCCAGTCGCAGGAATCCGCCTTGACGGGAACGGTAAACCAGCTCTGGATTTTTCCCGGGATCCGGTTTTCCCTTGCCCAGTTTTCGAAACAGGCGCGCTTTCCTTCCAGGTCGGTCGGAATCGTTTCGGGATTCTTGTCGGGTTTCGGGCTTGAGTCTGCCTGTTTGCGGTTCCATGTGCCGCGGTTCTTGAGGTTTCTTCTTTGCATATTTTTACTAGACGATAAAGCGCGGGTAGTGCCAGGTGCAGTCCTTCGCGGGTTGCGGGGCGAAGTTCCTGAATTCTCCGCGGAGGCTGAACATGTCGGGCGATCCGCTTATCGGGGAAAGGGTTATCCGGGAGTCCGCATGGGCTTCGAGTTCCGGATACTCGCCGGGATTTGTCGCCGCGATGACGGCGGAACCGGTGAGGGATATCAGCACTTCGACCATCTGGAGAAGGGCTTTCTCCGGCGGAACGTTGTTTCGGACTGCCTTCGGGTTGTGGAGAACGGCGGAAATCGGGTCGATGACGATCGCCGCGTAATCGTGGTCTTCCAGCTTTTTTGCGCCTTTGACCCTCTTTGCGATATATTGCGCCATTTCGAGAGGAGACAGGGCGATTCCGCGCAAGTTCAGAAATCCGAATTCGGGAATGGAGGCGGAAAGACCGCGGGAAGCGGCGACGGTGAAAAGCCTGTTGAGAAAGGCGGAATGGGTGCTTTCGAAATTGACGAACAGAACGGCGGACCTGTGCGTCGAAGAGAACAGCCAGTCCTCGCCATGGGCGAGAGAAAAGGCGAGATCCATCAGGGCAAAGGACTTGCCCGATTTTGGCGGCGCGGTGAGCAACAGGAATTCTCCCGTTTCGAGCGTATCGTCGATCAGGAGCCTGTCCTTTTTCGGGGCGTCGTCGCTGTCGCTTGCCAGTTCGACGAGAGGCTTTCCGTCCAGGCAGAATTCTACCCAGGTCTGCCAATCTTCGAAAGACTTGGCGCCTTGTTCGAGACCGATTAGATATTGCTGTTTTCCGTTGCGGAGAACGCCCGGCATCCGAACCATCTGGCTCGGATTCGCGTTTGTCGAATCGACCTTGAAGCCTTGGGAATCCAGCGTCTTGAACAGGTATTCGACGCGGGAATCGTATTCTTCGCGGTTTTTCGCGTGAATCTTGATCCAGGCCTGTACGGAATTCGCCCCGGTGCTGACAAGCGCCGCGCAGGGGAGGTTCAGGGCCTTGTAGTAGGCGAGCTGCTTTGCCAGGCTGAAATTCGGGTTATCGACGACCGCGTAGCGAAAGCGGAACGATTCGTCGCCTTCGTCTGCGCCCTTGACCGGATTGATCCCGACAAGCGCGCCATCCGGACCGTCGAGGGATTTCATCGTTTTCCTGATGCCGTCCGCCTGCTTCAGAATTTCTTCTACCGATTGAATCGTCGCCTCGGACGTGTTGGATTTCTTGAACTCGATGGATTCTTCCGGCTTGAAAAGCGCGCCGAGAAGCTTTGCGAAGTCCAACCGCCAGTCCGGGGTTGGCCATGGAATGTTGAGCGCTTCCGGGTCTATCCGGTGGTTTTGCAAAAGTTCGAGCGCCTGGGCGTCAAGGCCCATCGCGAGAACCTGTTCCAGGGAGATGGCTCCCGAAATGATCGGCTGGACCTGTCCATTGAAGGAACCCGTCCGCTGCGCGGTCTGTTCCTCGGCCTGCTCTTCTTTTCGAGGAGGCGTTTCGCGCTTGCGTTCGCGCTTTTCCGCGGCGAAAGCCCTTCGGATGATGGTATCGGCATCTTCTTCGGAAAGCCCTTCGTCCTTTGCGTGCTCTCCTAGCTGGAATGTCGCTTCCATGTAAGTCATGCCGCTTTTTTCCGCGGCTTCGGCTGCACGGAAAAGCTCGCCCTTGAGATCTTCGGGCTTGTGCTTGTTGCTCAGAAACAGGTTGATGATTTGGCGCGGACTGTCCATATGGGAAGAAATATAATTTTATTCGACCTTGTCAATGGGCCTTGTCGGATTCAGCGCGTCACATTGCGTATCCAGCGCTTTCGTTCGACGCGCCATACGAGGATGGGAACCTTGGCTAGTTCATCGGAACGCAACATCAGGAAGACGAGCGGAAAGGAAAGTTCCCACGTGAAGCCGGCCAGGTATCCAAGCGGAATGGAAAAGAGCCAAAGACTCCCGATGTCGAGGATGGACGTAAAGACGGTATCGCCGCCCGCCCTGAGAATGCCGATGATTGCCGGCGACGTATAGGAGTGCAGGACGATGATGACGCATTGGATGCAGATGAAGGTCCTTGCGAGCTCGATGGTTTCCGGGGGAATCGCGTACAGGGTGAGGATCGAATCCTTGAAAACGAAGAGAATGGACGCCGTGACGATTCCGGCGATGACACCGGCGAGGAGAAGAGAGTTCGCGTAACGTTTCGCGTCTCCCAGGTTTCCGCCGCCGAGTCTGTTTCCGATGATGGGCGCGGCCGCTCCGGCGACACCGAAGATAAAGACTAGCGCGATCTGCTGGAGGGTTCCCACGATGCTTGCCGCGGCGACGATTGTCGTGTTCAGATGCCCGAGAACCACGGACTGGGCGGCGACTCCGACGGACCAGCCCGTTTCGTTGATGACGACCGGGATGCTGTAGCGGAGAAAGTCCTTGAATAGCGCAAGGTCAAAGTGGAAGAGGCGCCTAAATCGAAAGTTCAGATACCTTTCCATGAAGCGCACGTAGAGAATCATCGCCAGGCATTCAAGGGCTCGCGCCATGAGCGTGGCGATTGCCGCACCGCGGACTCCCAGGGCGGGAAAACCCAGATTCCCGAAAATCAGTAGCCAGTTGAGGACGATGTTCAAGACGAATGCGCCCGACGTGATGAGGAGACTGGCCTTGACTTCGCGCGTGCTGCGCATCAGCATGATGAGCGTGTTGCTGAATCCGAAGAAAAAATAGGTGAAGCCCTGGATCTTCAGGTATTCCGTACCGATTTCGACGAGTTCGGGGACATTCGTGAAAATCCGCATGACTTCGCGCGGAAAGACTGTCGTGACGAATCCGAACAGGAAAGAAACGAAAGTTCCCATGCAGAGCGTGATGGAAACGATTTTCTGGATGCTCTCCGAATCGTGCTTTCCATAGTATTGCGCGACGAGAAGCCCGCCGCCGCTTGCCGTTCCGAACGAAATCAGCGAAAAGACGAAAAAGGGCTGGCCTGCGAGCGTCACCGCGCCGAGTGCTGCTTCCGAAACGCTTCCGACCATGATGTTGTCGGCGAGCGAAAGGGAAAACTTGATCAGGTCCTGCAAGGCGATGGGCAGCGCCAATCCGACCAGGACCTTGAAAAAGTGCGGCTCCAGGATGAACTTCTCGGAAAGCTTCATCACGCTCCCGCGGGAACTATCTCTCCGCTGGAATAGTTGAGAATCTTGTAGGCGTATCCCTGCTCGGTGAGGAACAGTTGCCGGTTCATCGCGAACTCCTGTTCCTTGGAATCCTTGGTCACAAGCGAGAAGAAGTGCGCCGGGCGACCGTCTTCCTTGGGACGCAGGACGCGGCCTAGCCTCTGGGCTTCTTCCTGGCGGCTTCCGAAAGTTCCCGAAATCTGGATGAGAATGCTTGCGTCGGGAAGGTCTATCGCGAAGTTTCCCACTTTTGAAATCATGAGATTGCGGAGCGTTCCCTTGCGGAAGTCTCCGTATAGCCTGTCCCGTTCCCTGTTGGGCGTCTTTCCCGTGATCAGCGGAATTTCGAGCTTTTCGGACAGCTTCTGCAGCTGGTCGATGTATTGCCCGATGATCAGGATGCGGTCTTCCGGCTCGTCGTGCGTTTCGATGAGCTTTTTTACGACGTCGTCCTTTTGAGGGTTCGTGCTCGCTATCGTAATCTTGTCGCGCGTCTGGGCGAGCGCGTATTGCATCTTCTGTTCGGCGGTCATCGTGACGCGGATTTCGCTGCAGTCCGCGGTGGCTATCCAGCCTTGCGATTCGAGGATCTTCCAGGGAAGGTCAAACTTTTTCGGGCCGATGAGCGAGAACACTTCGGTTTCCTTGCCGTCTTCGCGGACAAGCGTCGCGGTAAGGCCTAGACGGCGCGTTGCCTGCATTTCGGCGCTGAAGCGAAAGACCGGCGCGGGCAGGAGATGAACCTCGTCGTAGATCATCAGCCCCCACTTGTGCTCGCTGAACAGGGGAAAGTTCACGAGAGGCTTGTCGTCCGCCTCGTTCTTCTTTTCGTCCTCTGCGGCATCGCCTTTCCTTACGCGCTTTCTCTGGGTCAAGATCTGGTATGTCGCGACGGTGACGGGGCCGATTTCCTTGACATCGCCCGAGTATTCCTTTACCTGGTCCGCGGTGAGAGTCGTCTTGTCGAGAAGCTCGCGAATCCATTGTCTAGCCGCGGAAATGTTCGGGGTGAGGATGAGGGTGCGGGTCTTCATCAGGGCCATCGTCGCCATGCCGATGAGCGTCTTGCCCGATCCGCAGGGGAGGACGATGACGCCCGAACCGCCCTTTTCGGAACCGGACGCGTAGAAGATCTGCGAAGCGTCCTTCTGGTAGCTGCGGAGCTCGAGCTTCTTTCCGCCGAGCGTTTCCTTGCGAAGCTCTATCGGAAGCGGATCGCCGGCGACGTAGCCCGCGATGTCCTCGACGGGAAATCCGTTCAGCGTGAGAGTCATCTTGAGGATGCCGCGCTTGTTCGGATCGACTAACGCTTCCGTATCGCCTTCGAATTTCAGTAGACAGCCCGCGACATTTGGCAGCTTGCAGACTTCCTTGAAGAGAGCCGCGTCGGTCGATTCCAGGCAGAGCCCCCGCTCGTTCTTGACTAGCTTGAGCATCCCGTAGCGGCCCATGTATTCGTGGATTTCCGTCGCGACGGTTTCCGGAACGGGATACTTTCCCTGGTCTTCGAGACAGCGGACGACATCGTCGGCGGTGAGGCCTGTCGATGCGGCGTTCCAGAGGGAAAGATGCGAAATGCGGTATGTGTGCAAGTGCTCCGGGCTCTTGACCAGTTCGGTGAACGGAGCGATTGCGTCTCGGGCCTCGACGTAGTGCCTGTTGTGCACTTCGACGAGAATTTCCATATTGCTTTGAACGATGATTGCGCCTTCGGGATTCATAGGCGCCATATTTAAAAAATTATGGGGAACTTGGCGAAATCTATCGATATAAAAAGACCGGATTCTTTCGAATCCGGTCAAAGAGCCACCCAACAGATTTGAACTGTCGACCTGCTGATTACGAATCAGCTGCTCTACCAGCTGAGCTAGAGTGGCATCGCAAGACCAAATGTAACAAATATTTTGAAAAATTTCTATATTGGAGCTAAAATTTTTTTCAAGGACCCAAAAACATGGCCTCTAATATGCCGAACAACATGCCGAATGGTGGCGCTTCTGCCGGAAATTCGGAAATGAAGGAATTTTTTATCCAGCATGGAATGGTGGTGGGTATCGTACTCCTTGTCGTCGTCATCGCCGTAATCGCGGTGGTACGCTTTCACGCGTCGAGGACTGAGACGAACGCGGCGCAGGCGGAGCTTCTAGGCCCGGCACTTGCCTACGAATATACGGGCAAGAAGGACAGCGCGCTTGCGGAATATGACCGCTTGATCGCCGGAAACGAGCTGAGCGGAAGCGTCCTTGCCAAGGCTGCGCTTCTTTCGGGGAACATCCACTTTCAGAACGGAGAATTCGATGCCGCGGCGATTCTCTACCAGAAAGCGCTCGACAATGCGGGAAAGTTGCCGCTCGTTCGCGGTGGCGCGATGCATGGACAGGCTGCGGTCGCGATAGAAAAGAAGGATTACGCCGCGGCGGTAAGTCTTCTCGAAAAGTTCATCGCCGAGTTTGGCAAGCGGACCGGTGACCTGGAAGATCGCTATGAAAAGGTCGAACCGGCGGATCCCGTTCCGACTGTAGCCGACGCGCTCTGGAAGCTTTCCCTTGTCTATTGCCAGATGGGATATCCGGACAAGGCAAAGGCAACCGCCGAAAAGCTCCTCAAGAAATATGGAGACAGCCCGGTTTACGTGGATCGCGCTCGGAAGCTGATTGCGACTCTCTGATTTTAAACGCTTGAAATTTCAAGAAAGGCTCGTCGTTCTCGGCGAGTTTTTTTTGGCTGTGCGGAGAACGGAACGTGTTTCCTGAAACTTGACAAATATGTCGCAAAAAAAAATCGATGGACGATGAACCGGCGGTCGAAGTCGAAAAAGCTTCCGGGAACCTTCGGGTGAATTTCCCGTTCACATTTTAAATTTTCCGAAAAACAACTTCGGAGAATCATATGGAAGATTATATCCAGAACCTCTTTGCGGAACGCATCGGCGGAAGTTCCTTCGGAAAGGGAACCGTCCTCTACAAGTTCGAAAAGATCAAGCGGGCGAGGCGCGAAGCGGAAAAGTCGCATCCCGAAACGCCGATTATCGACATGGGGGTCGGGGAACCGGACTGGATGGCGGATCCGGCGGTCGTGAAAAGGCTTGCTTCGGAGGCGGGAAAGTGGGAAAACCGCGGATATTCGGATAACGGAATCTTGCCGTTCCAGGAAGCGGCGGCGAAGTATATGGAAAAAGTTTTCGGCGTGCACGGACTGGATCCGCAGAACGAGATCTGCCACAGCATCGGTTCGAAGCCCGCGCTCGCGATGATTCCGCAGGCCTTTATCAATCCGGGCGATGTCTCGATAGTGACGGTTCCCGGGTATGGTGTTCTCGGAACGATGACGCGCTTCCTCGGCGGAGAAGTCTATCCGCTTCCGTTGCTTCCCGAAAACGATTTCTTGCCGGATTTGTCGAGTGTTCCCGCGGATATTGCGAAACGCGCCAAGATCCTCTACATCAACTATCCGAACAATCCTACGGGAGCCGTGGCTACGCCCGAATTCTTTGCGAAAGTCGTCGAGTTCGCAAGGAAAAATCACGTCATCGTCGTGTCCGATGCTGCCTATGCGGCGCTTACCTTTGACGGCTACGCCCCGCTCAGCTTTCTTTCCGTTCCCGGGGCGAAGGATGTCGGCGTGGAAATACAGTCCCTTTCGAAGGCGTTCAACATGACAGGCTGGCGTCTCGGGTTTGTCGCGGGAAACGAGAAGATCGTGAAAGGCTTTGCGTGCGTCAAGGACAACAACGATTCGGGCCAGTTCAAGGCTATCCAGTATGCGGGAGTCGAGGCTCTTTCTTCGCCGTCGATTACGGAGCGGACCGTCGCGAAGTATTCCAGAAGGCACGATTTGCTGGTCAAGGCTCTTTCCGATGTCGGGTTCCGCGTAAAGAAGCCAAAGGGAAGTTTTTACCTATATGCGAAATCTCCGAAGGGTATCGAAGGCGGCGAATCCTTTGCGACTGCCGAGGATTTTTCGCAGTGGCTGATTCGCGAAAAGCAGATCTCGACGGTTCCCTGGGACGATGCGGGGCACTTCATCCGCTTCAGCGTGACGTTTACGGCGGATTCGGAAACGGCGGAAGTCGTCCTGATGGACGAAATCAGGCGCAGACTTTCGGGTGTGAAATTTGTCTGGTAGATAGACTTCGGTTTAAAGCGAAAATCGCGCGGTTCCTTGAACCGCGCGATTTCCGTAAGGAGAAATCTTGAAGATATTTGCCACTCTGAATGACGAACCGGCGCGAAGCGTCGCAACCAAATTTTTGAAAATTGAATTTCTAGAGGTGACTCTCTAGGGAAACATCTTGTCCAGAAGCGAATCGATCTGTTCGAAGCTCTTTTTGGACAGGTCGCCGAATCGGTAGAAGGTGCCGTCCTTGTTCACGATGAAGACGACAGGGACGTAGCCTGTTCCGTAGGTGGGTCCGAACTTGGCGTTTACGTCCTGGAAAATGGGAAATGTCGCGTTGAACTGGTCGATGAAGAGGCGCACGTCGTTCTTCTTGATGCCGCCTCCGATGGAAATTCCTACACCCGTCAGACCTTTTGGCTCGTATTTTTTGATGAGCGACTGCATTTCGGGAAAGCTCGCCTGGCAGTGTGGGCATTTGGGGCTGAAGTAGTAGATGACGAGAGGCTTGCCGCTGAAATGGGCAAAGAGCATTCCCGGATCGTTCACTCCGGCGAGGGTCTGCATAAAGTCGATTTTCATCGGGTTTCCGACGGAATCCTGCAAGAGGGTCGGGACTTCCTGCTTGGGAATATCCGTCTGCCCAAAGGCGAAGATGGAAAAAAAGGCAACGAACGCAATCGCTTTTACCGAAAAACGCATGCGAAACTCCTATTTGGAACGGACTCTAAAATATAAAATGGCATTTCGAAAGTCAATCAGGGCTTTAGCCGATGGGGAAGTCTCGGAAAAGCGCCCGTTTCCCGGACGTGGGGAAGGTTGCAAATCCAGGCGACCGTCCGTTCGAGTCCAAGCCCGAATCCCGCATGCGGTACGGAGCCGTAACGGCGAATGTCCAGGTACCAGGAATAGGTTTCGGGCGAAAGTCCCTGCTTCTTGATGGAATCTTCGAGAATTTCGAGGTTTTCTTCGCGTTGGCCGCCCCCGATGATTTCCCCGAATCCTTCCGGAGCGAGAATGTCCATGTTGCGGACGACTTTCGGATTTTCCGCACTGCGCTTCATGTAGAAAGGCTTGATTTCCGCAGGGTAGTCATAGACGACGACAGGTCTTTCGAAATGTTTTCCGACGATTGTTTCGTCCGCTCCGCCGAAATCGTCACCCCATTTGAAAGGGGCTCCCGAATCCTGGATGATCTTTACGGCCTCCGTATAGCTGATGCGGGCGAACGGTTCGCTTGCCGTGATTTCCAGCGCCCTGGTATCGCGACCGAGAAGTTCGAGTTCCCGCGCGCTTTCCGAGAGAACCTTTTTCGCTATCGCCTGGACAAGGCCTTCGGCGAGTTCGATGTCTCCGTCGAGATCCATGTAGGCGACTTCGGGTTCGACCATCCAGAATTCCGTCAGGTGGCGTCTCGTGTTCGAGTTCTCGGCGCGGAATGTCGGTCCAAAGCAATAGGCCCTGCCAAATGCCGCACAGGCCGCTTCCATGTAGAGCTGGCCGCTCTGCGAAAGATAGGCCTTGTTTTCGAAATAGGGCGTGCAGAACAGCGTGCTCGAACCTTCGCATTCGTTTGGCGTAAAGATCGGCGCATCGACTAGGGTGAAGTCTCTGGAGTCAAAGTATTCGCGAATCGCCTGGACGATGCGATGACGGATGGTGAGAATGGCGTGTTCGCGCGGGCTGCGAATCCACAGGTGGCGCCAGTCCATCAAAAAATCCGTTCCGTGTTCCTTGGGAGAAATCGGGTAGTCCTTTGTATCGGAAACGAGCGATATGCGCGAGGCGACTATTTCAAGGCCAGAAGGCGCCTTGGGCTGCGAAACGACCTTTCCCCGGATGCGGATGGCGCTTTCCTGCGAAAGATGCCTGACGAGGTTGAATTCTTCTTCTGAAACGTCTTTTACGCTAGCGACAACCTGGATGAATCCCGTCCCGTCCCGGAACTGGATGAAACAGACTTTTCCGGAACTTCGGACGCGCATGGCCCAGCCCGAAAGTTCGACGTCCTTGCCGACGAAATCGCCCAGATGACGAATATAGATCTTTTGGAGCATGTCGCCTAAGATAGCAAAAGGGACGGAAGATTGGCTCGGACAGATTTCGCGAATCGGGATGGAATGAAAAAAGCCCCACTTTCGTGGAGCTTTGATCGAGCGGGAAAAGGGACTCGGACCCTCGACCCCGACCTTGGCAAGGTCGTGCTCTACCAACTGAGCTATTCCCGCGAGGACAGCCCAATTATAGATAAAAAAAATGGCGCTGTCAAGGGAAAAGGAATGGATTCTTGAATTTTTTTTTGAAAATCGTCGAATGCTTGACTATATTGGGGCGAAAAATGGAAAGACAAGGAGTCTTTATGGATGCAAAGGAATACTTGAAGGTCTATCTGGTGACGGATCGTGGGCTTTCGCTCGGTCGTCCGCTAGAAAAAGTCGTGGAAGAATCGCTCTCGGGCGGTGTCGGCATTGTACAGCTTCGGGAAAAGGAATCTTCTTCGCTGGAATTTTACGAACTCGCATTGAAGCTGAAAGAAATCTTGCGGGGAACGGGCGTTCCGCTTGTCATCAACGACAGACTCGACATTGCGCTCGCTGTCGATGCGGATGGGCTGCATATCGGCCAGAGCGACTTGCCTTATCCGGTTGCGCGGCGTCTGCTCGGAAAGGACAAGATCATCGGGCTTTCTACGGACAATTACGAACAGCTCGTCGCGGCGAACGATTACGATGTGGATTACGTCGCGTTCCAGGCTTTTTCGACGACGACAAAGCTTGACGCGGCAGAGGGACTGGGGGTAGATGGGCTTCGAAAGGCGAAAGCGCTTTCGCGACATCCTCTTGTCGCTATCGGGGGAATCCACCTGTCAAATGCCGCGGATGTCGCTTCTTCCGGTGTCGATGGACTTGCCGTCGTTTCGGAAATCATGTCCGCAAGGGATCCGAAAATCGCAACGGAAAATTTGCGGAAAGCCTTTGACGAGGGCCATGCGAAGTTTTAAAAGGGAAGGCCGAAAGTTCTAGCCTTCGGCCTCTTGGCGTTGTTTGATCCGTCGCGAAAGGTTAAAGCGCGCTGTTGATTTTCAGAACTTTTCGTTCAAAGTCTTCCAGTGAGTTTCCGACGACGAGAATCAGCTTTTCGAGATTGATCCGGTCCGGAATGGCGATGATGTCCGGAAGAAGGGGCGTCTCGGCGATGACTCTTTCGAGATCCCTGTCGTAATCGTTTCCGCGTTGCCAGTGATCCTTGGGCGTGGGCATTTCGACGATTCGGAATTTCGCCTTCTTGCAGGCGGAAAGAATTTTCGGGCTGCTTCGAAAATCGGCAATGCATTTCGCTTCGGGAAATTTCTTTCGGATGGAAAGAAGCGAGTCCGCCATATAGACGCTGATTCCCATTTTGGGCTCGCGTACGGAACATGTCTCGTTTTCGACGCGGAAAATGCGTCCGGGAACGGCGCACACGTCTTCTCGGGATGTTCCGGTTTCCGTGTAGCCGATATTCATCCCTATTTCCGGCAGCATCTTGTAGATGTTTGCCGCTTTCAGGCGATCGACGCAAGCCTTGAGGTCGCGGCAGAGCCTGTCGCCTTCGGAAAGCCCGCCTTCGATATTTCCCTGCGAGAGAATGTTCGCCGCGTTAAAGAAAACGTCCCAGAAAAAGTCCTTCGTCGGCGGCAGGAAATCCTCGGTCTTTCCGTTTCGGAGCGTTTTTCGCCCGTATTTCCTGTCCATGAATTTTCCGACGACTGCGCTCTGGATACCCTTCGCGGCCAGCGCCTTTTGGAGAGCGACCGTGTCTTTCGGGGAGACTGCGATGACGAGCGTGCCTTCGCTGATGATTTCCCACGGATCGAGTCCGAAGATCCGGCAGATGTTGGCGATGTCTCCCGGAATCCTGTAGGAATCCATGTCGAGCAGGACGCCTTTTCCGGACGCTTCGGCGACTTCCCAGACTCCGCGCTTGGTTCCGCCCTCGGTCGCATCGTGCATCGCATGGACGCCTTGGAATTTCGAAGCGATTTCCGCATCCTTGACGACGGAAATTTCCTTCATGCGCCTGGCGGCGCGTCGAATGTCCCTGCTTTCGAGCTTTCCCTTGAGCGCTTCGCCCAGTTCGAATCCCAGAAGGGCTGCCGCCTCGATGGCGATTCCCTTGGTGATTACCAGGTTGTCGCCTGTCCTTGCGCCTTTCGGCGAAACGTATCTTTTGCCATATCCCCAGACCGTGATCCCGCCGATTGTCGGGCAGGTGACCGCTCCGTAGTAGCCCGTATGGCCTCCGACGATCGAAATTCCCTCTCGTTTCGCCTCGGCGCTGATTTCCCGGACTAGACTTGCGATGTAATCCTCTTTCGTGTCCGGAGGAAGCAGTAACGAGTATGTCATGAATTCCGGCTTGATTCCCATGACGGCGACGTCGCTTGCGCCGATGTGGACCGTGACGTAGGCGAAATCTTTCGGAGTCATGCGGACGGATGGAAAAATCGGGTCTTCGGCGATTGCTATGAAGCCGCCGGGAACCTTCAAGATGGCGGAATCCACGCCCATTGCCGGGCCGATTACGACTTTTGCGCTAGCGCATCCGGTCCTTGCGAGAATCGCCTTGGTGAAGAAATCGTCGTTTACCTTTCCTATCATCGTTTTTTCCTACCTGTTCTGGATTTTTTCCCGGGGAGTTTCCTCGTCCTCGAAATGCAGCGCATAGATAAAGGTTTCGCTGCTTTTCCCCTTGAGCTCGAAAGGCCCCTTGGGAAGCGGACTGTACTTCCCGAGATTTGGAAGTTCTTGCAGAAGTTCTCTCGAAACAAGGAATTCTTCGCCTAGGCGGCTGCATAGATCCTGCAGGCGGGATGTCGTGTTGATGGCGTCTCCGTGGTAGGCGATTTCGCTTCGAAAGTTTCCGACTTCGGTCATGATGACCTTTCCCCAGTGCGCGGCGGCCTTGAATGTCGGATAATGCCCGAATTCCGCAAGGAATCTCTTGCGCGTGCGGAAAAAGCACCGCTTGAGGTCCTCGAAGCACAGGACGGGCTTCGCTCTCTTGCGCGCGGCGGAAAGCGGCCATGTGAGAAATACGCCGTCTCCGGCTATCTGGTAGATGTCCCCATCGTTTTCTTCGCAGCAGTTGGAAAGCAGTCTGTAGTATTCCTTCATGAAACGGCTGTATTTGACATGTCCCATTTCTTCGGCGAGCCGCGTGGAATTTCGCAAATCGACGAACATGAAAATCAGCTCGACTTCTTTCGGATCCTGGGTCTTTCCGAGGAGCGTGTTGACGAAGACGTTCGCTCCGAACTTCTTGTTTACGGAACGGATGAAAGTGATGAAGAATCCCGACAGGATCCCGTAGATGGCGAAAGCCTGGACCGCCGGCTCTCGAAAAGCCCGTTGCAGGCGTTCCAGTCCGCGCTCGTCGATGAAGGAACCGCTTTCATACCAGTTGAGGACCAGAACGCAAATCGCCATATCGATGAAGACCGTCGCGGTAAAGTAGCCGAACCGGATGAGCATCGCTGCGAAAATCGGGCGCGGATCGCGGTCGTCTCTCAAAATTATCACATCGTAAAGCCCATGGGAAAGTCCGGTCAGGATGGCGAACTGGAATGCGGTCAGGTAGAGAATCGGATCGGATGATTCCGGGGAACCGTAGAAATGGAAAAAGAAAAACAGGAGACTGAAAAAAATCCAGCTTGCGACGTAGAACGCGATGGACTTTATCTTTCTCTTTTGGAGTCTTGAGCTAAAGAGCGACATCGGGCGTCAATGTAAAAAAAGAGGGAGACTCCACAGCATCAGGGCAAGGAAAATGTCTTTGTACGAAGGTCCGAAGAGAAGTACGGACGCAAGGATGAGGATTGTTCCCGCAAGGACAAAGAACAGGACGGATGGCATCCTTTTTTTGAAAAGCGACTTGATGTGAAACCACTTTCTCACGCGCATAATATATATTCGGATTTGATGAAAGGAATCTACGTTCACGTTCCGTTTTGCAAAAAAATATGTGGCTACTGCGACTTTGCGACGCTTCCTGGTTCTAGGCGGCTCTTTTCCGAATATGTCGATCTGGTTCTCCGCGAAGCGGAACATCGGCTTTCGAAATGGAAATTCGGCGTCTCGGATTTTTCGACGGCCTATCTTGGCGGCGGAACGCCTAGCGAACTTCCGCTCCTTGAACTAGAGAGGCTTGTCCGCGGGCTCGAATCCCTTGGCGTGGACTTTTCGAAGCTTCTGGAAGTAAACATCGAGTGCAACCCGGATTCGGCAAGCGCGGAATTTCTCGAACGGGCGCTCTCGCTGGGCGTAAACCGTTTCAGTCTCGGGCTGCAGACGTTTGACGACTCCCTGTTGCAGGCTATCGGTCGGCGCGGATCGGCAAGGGAAAACCGCGAAGCTCTCGCAAGGCTTGTCGAGTTCTCCCGAAAGACGGGAACGCGCGCCTCGGCGGATCTCATGTTCTGGCTTCCGGGGCAGAGCCTTGGCAGGTTTCGGGATGACGTTTCGGAGCTTGCCCGGTCGGGAATCGGGCATGTGAGCTTTTACGGTCTTACGCTCGGGTCGAAAACGGTTCTCGAAAGTCGAATGCGAAAAGGCCTTTTCGCCTTGGACGAGGCGCTCTATCCCGAAATGTACGAAGCGGGATCGCGCATTCTGGGGGATTTTGGAATCGAACGCTACGAAGTGTCGAATTTCGCAAGGCCCGGCGAGGAAGGCCTGCACAATCGGAACTACTGGCGGCTCGGGGAATATTTCGGGCTAGGTCCTTCTGCCCACGGCTTCGACGGGAGCGTCCGGTCGGCGGCTCCGCTCCGCTATGCCGCCTGGAAACGCTGGGTCGAGGAGGGATGCCCGGATTCCGGTCTTGAAAGGGACATTGTCGGAAAGAAGGAACGTGTCGAGGAACGCATCTGGCTCTCCCTGCGTACGCGGGAAGGTCTCGACTTGCAGTCCCTGGAATCGGAAGAATCGGCGAAAATTCCAGAAAAAAGGATTGATCGCTGGTTGCGCCTCGGATTTGTCGAACGGGACGGTTCGCGTTTGCATCTTTTGGGGCGCGGATGGCTGATGATGGATTCGATCGTTGCCGACCTGATGCCGGACTAGTATTCCAATTTGCGCTATTGCAAAAATCTTACATTGCCGAAATCCGAGCGTTTTCGTCATTATTAAGTTAATTTTCTAGCTAGGAATGTCATCGTTCCATCCTTTTTCTGTGAGACGCTGGTATGTTCTATCGAATGATCGGTTTGTTGCCTGTACGGGTTCCCGGTATCGCGCTGTTTCTGGTGGCGATGGCTTTCGGAAATTCGTGCCCCGAAACGGGGAAGTGCGGCTACTATTCGATCTATACGAAGCTTGTCGCCTATCTGTGGACTGTTCCCGAATCCGAAAATATCGCGGACACTTCGAAGGCCATTCGGTCCGCGGAATTCCTGATTTACGCGCCAAGCGATTCCCTGACGCTGAACCCGTGCGAAAAGGATTACGCATCGGGAAAGACCGTATGCGCAAAGACGGAACTTTCGCATCCGACGGCGAAGGTCACGTCGGACGCTGTCCGGGGATTTTTCTATGCCAAGGTCTCTTCGAGCTTCCCGGTTGAAAATCTACCGCTCGGGATGCAACTGAACGAGAATGCGACGCCTGTCGTGTTCCGCTATTATACTTTTTACGTTCCGCGCCTGGAATATTCCTACGTGAATGACCGTGGCGATACGATCGTCATCGATTCGACGACAAGGCTTTCGCTTCCGGTCGATTCGTCGATGACGGTGACCGTTCGTGCGGTGATCCCTGTCGGCCCGAGTGCCGGAAAGACGGATACGACGATTAACAATCGGGCTTTTTATCTGGATCCGGTTCGCGGGGCGGAAAACCTGAAGTTCGCGACACTTGCCGGAGATTCGACAGACAAGGTCGTTCTGGAAGAAGGCGTCGGGAGTTTCTCGGTTCGCTCGACGGGAGCCGCTTCCGGTGCGACATTTATCGCCAAGGGGCTTGTCAATCCTTCGGATTCCACGTTTTTTGTCGAGGAAAGATTTCCGGGAGCGTTCGCGTTTGAAAATCCGTACCTGCCGACACTCGATAGCGCCTTTATCTACGACGCGGACGGCGATGGCAAGGGCGACAGTGTCATTGCGTATTTTTCGGGCAGAACGGATTCCGTTTCGTGGGACAGCATCTTTTACGTTTTCCCGAATGGCGCTTCCCGAAAGGAATTTTCGGGCGAATACAGGCGCAGTCCGGATGGCGGGGTGATGGAACTTCTGGATGTGAAGACTTCGCTTTCCGAGACTAATGGCGACGGGAAACTCGAAGTTTTCGTGACGTCGAAACTGAGCGGCTCGACGGCTGCGCTTTCTACCGCGCTTCAGGACCGGATAGGCCCTGCCATTCTCAAGGCGACCCTTATCGCGGGCGTTTCCGGTGCGCGCGATACGCTCGTTCTCGATTTTAACAAGTCCCTGGATACCGCGTTTTCTGCGGGCTCCGTGCTTCGGCTTTCGAACGGCGACAAGATTCGAATCGAAGCCGTTTCGAAAAATGGCAAGCGGTGGACGGTGACGACCGAGCCGGGAACGGTGAATGTCGGAGACTCCCTTTCCGTCGTATCGGGGCTTGGCGATCTGGGACTTGTGACCGCCGACGGAAATTTCGCGACTTTCAACTTGCCGGCAAAAGTCGCAAGTGCGGGACGGGTCTATCTTTCGAACGAGAACAACGGATTTTTCGATTCCGATGCGGACGGGCGGATGGATTCGGTGACCGTGGGATTTGAAAACCCGATTACCGAAGAGGATCTCGAAAACATGCGGCTCCAGTTCTTCTGGAAGGATTCCGCCGGGAACGAACTGATTATTTCGCCGTCGTCCAAGGACCTGGCGATTTCCAAGGATGGCAAGACGCTCTCCTACAAGCTTTCCGAATCCGAACAGGCCAAGGTTCAAAAAGGCTTGACTTCCATCGACGATTCCAGGAGCTATGGATATGCCGCTCTTGAAAATATTTCCATCGTAAACGGGGATACCGTTTCCACTTTCCAGTATCTCGACATGAACGACAGGATCCCCCCCGTGATTTCATCTACGTTCCTTTCTCCGGAATCGAAGAGCAATCGCAAGGCGGATCGCCTGACCGTGAAATTTTCCGAATCCATCGACGTGGGAAAGATTTCGAATTCGAATTTTCTCGGGTTTGTCATCGGCGGTGACACCGTATTTTTCGACTTTTCCCATGCGGACTGGAACGATGACCGGACGGAAGTGCGCCTTTCTGTCGCACCGGGCGAAAAGCTCCTTTCACGCGCGAATCCGAACGATTCCCTGTTCATTGTCGCTTCGGCGGTTTCGGACATTCGGGGAAATGTCGTCGGGAACAATTCCCGCCTGGAAGGGATCGAGGGCGATCCGCGCGTCGTGATGGAAACCGCTTCGATCGCTGGCGTGGATCGTGCGGACCTTTCTGTCGATGGGCCTGCCTTTACCGAGCGTCTGCTCCCGAAGGGAACTTCGTCGGAAAAGGAGATGGATGGCTCGCTGGGCGTGATGCTCGATATCGCCTTTGCGACGATCTTTGACGATTCGACGGGCGAAAGCCTTGACCTGGAGAAGATTGGTCTGCACTGGTCGATGGACGTCTATACGAATCTGGGAAACTTTGTCGCCGGCGGACATGGAAAGATTCGGTGCGACGATCCCGATTTTGCCGGAAACTGCCTTGAAAACGCCAAAAGGCTCTACCTGCGCTGGAACATGCGGTCCGCTTCGGGGCGGAAGGTCGGCGTAGGTGCCTATCTTGTCCAGTTCCACCTGAAAGTGTATGGGCAGAAGCATTCCTATAATTATGATAAAATCTTCAAATGGGGAGTCCGCGGCGGCAAGGCAAGCCTTGCGCTTGGCGACTAACCGGAGGAGGATAACGCTATGAAAAAGATCAAACGGATAGTTTTCGCCTTGGGACTTGCCCCGCTCCTTTCTGCATCCGTCTATGCGGAACCGGCAATCAATACGCCCTACAACCCTGCGACAGGCGTCTGGATCCAGCAGGTGGGCGACTTGTATCCTTCGGCGAGTACAAAGGAAACCGTCTATTACACGCGCTATTCCGTGCAGCAGAGCGCCAAGGCTCTCGACTATTACTATGACGGCAACGGTTACCTCAAGCTCTCGAACAAGAGACTGCTTTGCAGGACGCGCGGTGCGGACGGTATCGTCCACCATCCGGACGGAGACCTTCTTGTCGCCGGGCAGGATTACAACGAGATCTACAAAGTCAAGATGAACGCGACGGATACGCTTTCGTCGAAATGCATCGCGAAAACCGTTTCTTCGGGATATAGCGCTTCGACGTTCCACTTGATGATGAATCCGGACAATTCGGTCCTCTGGTCGGCGGGAATTCCGGGGAACCTGATTCTTTACAAAACGGATTCGACGACATCGGATCGCCTGAGCCTGATTCGCCGGGTGAATGTCACGGGTTCCGTTTCGAATATCACGACGCTTCTCTGGGACAATTCCGGCCAGGCTTTCTATACCCGTTCGAGCAACCTGGGAACGATTTCCCGTTATTCGTCCAACAACGCCCAGTTTGGAATCATCACGGATACGGTTTGCAATGTCAATACGAAGCCTTGTCCGGCACAAAACATTACCGGGCTAAAGACCAAGACGCTGATCGATTCGCTGAAAGGCGCCCACGGAGCGAGCTTTGACGAATATTCGAACACGATTCTCCTGTTTGGCGATTCCCACATTGTGCAGATAGACCCGAAAACGCGCAAGGTGATTGCCGACGTCGATTTGCGAAAGTACATGTTTCCCGACAGCCTGATGACCGGTAGCTATTCTTCGAACGGAGCGGAAACCTACAACTATGCGATAAAAGGTTCCACGGAAATCCGCTGGCTTCTGGACCAGGGAACCGCCGACCACAAGGGACATATCTTTGTCGCGTCGAACTCCGGGCATCTGGTGTTCCTCGACTATACGTCGAACCCGAACAAGCTCATCGACAACAACATCCTTCTGCATGTCCAGTGGATCGACAACTATCTCGACGACCTGGCGCCGATTGCCGGAGCGGGTTCCAACCGCAACTCGGCGACGACGAATCCGGGCACGCTGATTTCCTCGAATTCCCGTAGCTCGTCCAGCGCGAACATTTTCCACGAATCTTCGAGTTCCGCCAAGTCTTCGAGTTCAATCGGCGGTTCGGGCTCCAAGTCTTCAAGTTCGGGAAGTCTCGGACTCAGTTCTTCCAGCCAGGCAGGCAACAACTCGAGTTCTTCGAATGGCGGTGGCGGCGGAAACTCTTCGAGTTCTTCGGGCGGCGATGTTCCGGGCTTGTCGAGTGGCGCGGGGACTTCCTCCGGATCGGAAGGCTCGGGTTCGAGTTCTTCGAATGGCGGTGGTGGCGGAAATTCGAGTTCCGCAGACGGAGAAAATCCGGGATCTTCGAGCGGTACCGCTATGTCCTCTAGCTCGGTGAAGGGCGGCGGCGATGAATGGATTCCGCCCTGGGTCACGGACTCCACGGTCTATGAAGGCTTTGACGAGGAGGGTTCGGAAAATCAGGACGGCTCGGATCTCTATCCGACAAACGACAAGCGCGACAAGGGCGACACTCTCGTCATCGGCGGTTCCAAGCTGATACCGATTCCCGCGGATTCATCCGTTTCCGGAACGGTCATCATCAACGGAAATACCTACGTGACGGGCGGCGGCTCCCAATCGACGGATTTGCCGAGCTACGGTTCCGATACGATTCCCGCAAACGGTCGGGAAACGGTCAGCGTCGGCGATGTAATCGAGATTACTCTCGATGCGGACAAGATTCGCGATTACTTTGGCGATGCTGACTCTCTCTACATCTCCGGTTCCGCGGGGCTAGTCTTCAAGGATCCTTCCAATACGGATGCGCCTGCCCCGAACGTTTCCATCGGCGTTACCGGAAATGACCAGTCTTTCTGGGTGACGGCGGATACGACGGTTCTTGTGGGGAGCATCTACATTACCGACAAGGATGGACACCTGATCATATTTGACGGCATCAATTTCTATGATCCGATTCCGAAGGCGGAAATCGCCTACATCCAGGACGCGGACGATGACGGTCTTCTGGATTCCCTGGAAGTGATTCTTTCGGATACGATTCCCGCCGGCTTTTCGGCAACGGGGCTTGCCGTGGTCGTAAACGGCGATACGCTTTCGCTTTCCGGGGCGATTACGGTATCGGGGTCGAGAATCTATGCGAGCGCGGCGGAACTGGGACTTTCCGGGGAGAGGTTCCCTGACAACGCAAAGGTTATCGTAACCTATACGAATGACGAAACCGGTGCGAATTACAACCGCAGCACGAACCTTCTTCTTCTCGGATCCCACGTCATCAAGCAGGCTTATGCGATTCGCAACAAGACGGGAAGAGATTCGCTCTTTGTAGAATTCAATATCGATGTCATCCCTGCGGACCTGAACAGCCCCGAGATGGTCGTGTGGCTGAACGCGATGGGCTTTGACCTGGATGCGGTCAAGATTTACCTGCCGACGAAAAACCTCGTCATCCTGGTTGGCGATTCCCTGGGACTGAACGGTCGGACGGATTTCGTGACGCTTGCCCCGGGGGCATCGTTCCACAATCTCTCCTACATCGCGACTTCGGAATACGAACGCCAGGTTCCCGTGAAAGTGACGGATCGCTATCCTGCTGCCGAAGTGGTTGAGTACTACGATACGGACGGTGACGGCTCGCTCGATTCCATCGCGGTCAGGTTCTCGTCAAAGGTGACTGCGGAAGATATCGAAAACTTCTACTTCTCGTTCCCGTGGTATAGCTCGCGTGGACTTCTGATCGAGCTCCAGGCGCAGCCGCGCGACCTGATCCTGTCCGCGGACGGAAAGAGTGTCGGCTGGGTGGTCAGAAGCAACGTCAATGTCGCTTCGGGTCTGACGAGCATCGGTTCGAATGTTCCCGCGGCGACGCTCTATACCTATTACGATATCTTTGGAAATACCTTTGTCGCTGGCCAGACGATTGCGATTGCCGACAAGATGGCTCCGGTCGTCACGGCGGCTTCGCTCCGTTACGGGGATTCCCGCGATACGCTTACGGTTTCGTTCTCCGAACCGGTCGATTATTCTTCGCTTGTCGGAAACGACCTCTTTGCCTACATCCACGGAAGCGATACGATAGACCTTCGGCCTTCCCGGATGCTCTGGGCGGCAGACGGCAAGTCGGTGCGCCTGGTTCTTCGCGAATCGACGGACGGCATCGTGCCCGGGGATTCTCTCCTGGTCGTGCGCGGAGCGAAGTCTTCCATCGCGGACCTCTATGGCAACAAGACTGTCGAAAACGCCTCTCCGGTGGTCATCGGCGGGCTTCTCGGAAAGCTGGTGGAATCTGTCAACATGGGTTCCTATGATCCGGAAAAGTACATCACCAGCACGCTGAATTCGGTTTCCATTTCCTACGTGCCAAACAAGACGCGGACATCGGATCTTCGCGACGAAGGAACTCTCGGGCACTTGATTTCTCTCGGTGAACGATTCGTTCCCCAGCTTATCGACGGAGCGAAGCTCGATGCGGACGGAAACTACGATGCGGCGGTTCTCGATAGCATCGATCCGGGCGATGTCTTCGTAAATTTCAGCGTGAGCTACTTCGACAATCTGGGCCAGTATGTGACGGATACGACTTTCAACATCCCGTGCAACAGCGCGGCGTTCGGTGCGGGGAGAAACTGCCTCACTACGGACAAGAAGGTATTTGTCAACTGGAACTACAAGGACCATACGGGTCGCCTGGTCGGTTCGGGCGTGTACATCGTCGAGTTCAAGCTGGTTGTTCGCTACAAGCAGAAGAAGGTGCAGGAAGAGATGCGCGACAAATGGGGCGTTCGCCGTAAAAAGAGCAAATGACGTTTCGAGTCTTTCCTATATTTTCGCCATGCTTAGAATAGGTAAGATTGAGACTGCCTTGAACGAATCGATCGAAAGGCGCGGCGCCCTGTTCGCCGTGCTGCTCGATCCCGACACGTCGGACGACACGTCCCTTCTCAAGGCGGGAACGCTCGCTGCCGAGAACGGTGCGGACGTGCTTCTTGTCGGCGGATCGTTCATGGGGAACTTCAAGCTCCCTTCCCAGGTCATGGCTTTGAAGAAGGAAGTCCCGCTACCTGTAATCCTCTTTCCGGGCGGAGCCTCCCAGGTCGTCCCCGGATTTGACGCGATTCTTTTCACGACGCTTGTGACGGGTCGCAATCCGAACTATCTGATCGACGAACAGGTTCGTGGCGGCGTCCTGGTAAGGTCTCTCGGCATCGAAGCGATTCCGACCGCTTATGAGCTCATCGGGAGCGGAAAGCGCACCGCCGTGGAATATATCAGCAACACGACGCCCGTCCCGTCGAACAAGCCGAAGCTTTCGATGGTGCATTCCATCGCCGCGGAGCTGATGGGCATGCGCTATGTCTATCTGGAAGCGGGATCCGGTGCCGAGACGCCGGTTCCGGTAGAGCATATCGCCTATACGCGAAAGGCGACCCAGATGACGATTATCACGGGTGGCGGAATTCGGGAACCCGAAGCCGCTTCCGTGCGCGTCTCGGCCGGTGCGCAGATCATCGTGACGGGAACGCTCTGGGAAAAAGTGAAGGACCCGGCGCTGCTCCGTGAATTTGCGGACTCTATCCACGTGAAGGGATAGTTCCTTTCCGCTTTTCGAACTCCACCCTTAAAAAGTGGAATCCGGATTTATTCCTGGCCGATCCCTGGTGAATTTTCTCTGCTCGCCTAACGCTTTTTGGCATTAATGTGTATTTTTTCCTTGAAAGGTTTCTTTTTGGAGATTTCTTATGGACAAGAAAGTTGGAATGACATACGCGCTTCGGATTCTAGGCGTTCTTCTCGTTCTGGTGTACTTTTTCGGACATCCGCTGCTCAACAGGATCTTCCCGGGATTTCCCGTTTCTTCCCTTTCCTATTTCTTCTATGCGGGGCTCTTGATCTATCTGGTCGGAGCGGTCCTCTATTATTTCTTTAACCGCAAGACCCTGAGAAAAATCGCGAAGGGCGAAGAGGACGAAAAATGATTCTGGTCGAAAATCTCCAGAAAACCTATCGAACGGGTTTTCTCTTGCGCCCGAAAAAGGCGCTTTCGGGTGTGTCGTTCCATGTCCCGAAAGGTGTCATCTATGGATTCATCGGCCCGAACGGTGCGGGAAAATCGACGACGATCAAGCTCTTGACCGGACTTCTCCGCAGGGATTCGGGAAAGATTCTTGTCGCCGGTCGAGACCCTTCGGACGTGGAAAGCCGTCGCCATCTGGGATATTCGCCGGAACAGCCCTATTTTTACGATTACCTGACGGGGCGCGAGCTGATGCGCTTTTACGGAAGGCTTTGCGGTCTTTCCGGTGGCCTTCTGGAAGAGCGCGTGGAGTGGGCGCTTTCGCTCTTGAACGCGAACAAGGACTGGATTGACAGGCGTCTTCGCACCTATTCGAAGGGAATGACGCAGCGTGTAGGAATCGCGCAGGCCATTCTTTCGAAACCGGAACTTCTAGTTCTGGACGAACCGATGAGCGGGCTCGATCCCGTGGGCAGAAAGGATGTCCGCGAAGCGATCCTTTCGCTCAACCGGGAAGGCGTTACTGTCTTCTATTCGAGCCACTTGCTGTCGGATGTCGAAACGATCAGTCACCGTGTCGCGATGATTGTCGGTGGGAAAATCGTCCGCGAGGGAACGGTCGATGACTTTACGTCGAACGCTTCCGCGGAATACCACGTCCACGTCTCGGTGGATATTCCCGAACAGGATGTCCCCGAAGGCGTCAGGCCCCAGGGAACGACTCCGCGGGAATGGGTCTGCCGGGATTCGCTTGCGCGCGACAGGTTCCTTGATTTTTGTCTTCGATCGGGACTTCCCGTGGAACGCGTCGAACACCAGCGGCCAAGTCTCGAAGATGTCTTGACGGAGGAAATCGCTCGTGCAGAACATTAAGAATGTCGGAATTATCGCGCTGAATACCTTTCGCGAATCGGTGCGAAACAAGATTCTCTACAATATCGTTTTTCTGGCGATAGCCCTCGCTTTCTTCAGCATCCTGCTCGGGGAATGGTCCGTCTTCGATCGTGCCCACGTGATAAAATCGACGACGCTCAGCATCATGTCCCTGTCGGGGCTTCTGATTTCGGTCTTTGTCGGAATCGGCCTTGTCCAGAAGGAAATCCAGGGAAGGACAGTCCTGACGCTTCTTTCGAAGCCTATCGGCCGGGCGGTCTTCATTGTCGGAAAGTATCTGGGGCTTCTGGCTGTCATCGCGGTCCATCTCCTTTTGCTTACTTCTGTCTATTACGCGATTCTCCTGTGGACGGGATCCGGTCCGACGCTTTCGCTCCTCTGGGCGGTATTCCTGATTTTTTGGGAAATGGCGATTGTCGTCGCGGTCGCGCTCCTGTTTTCGACCTTTTCTACGCCGGTCCTTTCCGCGCTTTTTACGATCGGCGTCTATATCGCCGGCAGGCTATCGGACGAGCTGATGGAACAGGTGCGCTTTGTCCGTCGAATGGGTGAAGTCGAAGGGACGGAAAGCGTCGTGATGGAAAAGGCCGCCGAAATCGTCCACGCCGTTTTTCCCGGCCTGTATCGCTACGACATCGCGGCGTATGTCGTGCACGGCATTGCGCTTCCTCCTCACTATGTCCTGTGGAACAGTCTGTATGCGATAGGCTATATCGGAATTTTCCTTGCCGTTTCTAGCTGGTGGTTTAGCCGCAGGGATTTTGTATGATGACAAGAAATCAGATAATGGCGAAGGTTCTCTTCTCGAACAATCTGGTCACGAAGGCGCAGATCCAGGAATTCTGGGGGAGAATGGACGAAACGCACGACCTGGGCTTGCTTTTGCTCGAAAAGGGGATTCTCGACCGGACGACTTACGATGCGGTGGAATCCTACGTTCGGGATCTGGAAGTCAAGCTGAATGCGGCGGAAAAGGAGAAGGCCTCGACAGGTTCGTTCGAACGACCGGCTCCGAAGAGTTCGACCCCTGCCCCTGCCCGGGAAACGGCGCCTCTTGTCGAAACCGCAAAACAGGTCGAAACTTCCGAAGCGCCGATAGCCTTGGAAGGAAACAATCCATATGGCCAGGCGAACGCGACGAGCGTCCAGATAGAAAAGGTGGCGGGTCTCGAACAGACGAGCATCGCGCCGGTCACCGTTTTTCTGCCGGAAGAGACTGCCGACGTTTCCGAACCGGAAGAGAATTTGCCGGATCGCTTCGAAATCGAAAACGGGGAAGGAACGGTCGAGATTCCGGAGAGTCTTTCTTCGGAAAATTCCCTCTCGCAGATTATTGCCTTTGCCCGGAAGCGCGAAGCGACGGACGTCTATCTTTCCGAAAAGTTTCCGATAGCGTTCCGCGTATTTGGAAAGCTTGTCTATGCGAACGATTCGCCTTGCGACGCGTCGCGGCTTTCCGAATATCTTTCCGAAGCGAAAAGCGGTTTCGCGGACGGTTACGAACCCGTGGTGGGGGTGGATTTCAGCAAGTCCTTCGCCATTCCGGGCGCAGGCCGGAATCGCTTGACGATTACATGGAACGATACGGTTCCGGCGCTTTCGATTCGCCTGATCTCTTCGACATCGGTGTCTATCGACAAGCTGTATCTGCCGCCGTTCTGCGCGGATTTCCCAAAGCTTTCGAGCGGGCTTGTACTTATCGCCGGTTCGTCGGAAAGCGGTCGTTCGACGACTCTTGGCGCGTTTGGGGAGGCGATTCTGCGTTCTCGGGACGTTCTTCTCGAAACGGTCGAAAAACCGATTGAGCGCGTTCTCCAGGGAACGCGCGGACTTGTGCTCCAAAAGGAAGTCGGTCTGCACGTGCGCTCCGGAAGCGAGGCTGTTCGGGACGCCGTTCGCGCGGGAGCGGATGTCATCCTGTTCGACCATCTGGAATCTCTCGACGAACTCTGGACCCTCCTTCGGGCCGCGTCTTCGGGTGCCCTGGTCTTTGCCGTAACGACGGGAAACGATATTTACGGCCTGCTTTCCCGCCTGCTTGCCGAAGCCGGAGATGGGGAAGAGGCTCTGGCAAGCGCGCTGTCGAACGAACTGAAGGGAATCGTGGTGCAACATCTGCTTCCCGTCATCGAGGGCCAAGGCTGGGTCCTTGCCGTGGAAGCCCTGAAGGTGACTGCTTCGGTTGTGGACATTATCCGTCGAAGGGAGCTTTCCCGGTTGCCCCAGGCGATTGCGATGTCTAGGGAGCAGGGACTCTCGCTCGACGATTCCTTGCAAAATCTGGTGGATTCGGGATTTATCCGCGGAGAAGACGCTTGGCGGCGTTCCTTGAACCGTCACCGCTTTGCCGCCTACCGCCCGAAAAAATAGGAAATTCGATATGGCAGATTCTTTGGATAGCGTTCTGGAATACGCTTTGCAAGTCGGAGCGGTGGATTTGATTCTTGCCGAGGGATTTCTCCCGGCGCTTCGCATCGCGGGTCGCGTAAGGAACATCCCGAATGCGGAACCGCTCGCTTTTGGCGATCTGGAACGGTTTTTCGGGTCCCTTGCCGGAGAAAGCGGGTCGTTTCGCGGAGGACCTTGGGCAAAGACGGAATGGCGCGTGCGCTATTCTCGCGAAGCGTTTGGCAAGGTGGCGGTCTTGCGGCCTGTCGGGCTGGATTCTCCGGAACTTTCGAACCTCTCCTTTCCCGAAGAGGCGACGAGCCTGCTTGGGGCGGAATCCGGTCTTATCCTGTTTACCGGCCCCATGGTTTCGGGAAAGACAACGACCGCTTCCGCCTTTGTTTCCGAACTTTGTTCGCGGCGAACGCTCCGGGCGAGCTTTTTGGACTTGCTTCCCGAATATCGGCTTCGGACGGGGTCGTGCCTTGTGCAACGGAAGCGTTCCAAGGTTTCCCAGGAAGACGAGATCCTGCAGGGAATTCGTTCGGGAACGGATTTGTTCTTTCTCGGGGATCTTGATGACCGCGTCCTGCTTCCGGCGCTTCGTGCCGCCGCTTCGGGCGCGCTGGTCGTTTCGACGTTTACCGCGGGTTCTGCGCGAGATGTCCTCGCCTATCTATCTTCGGCAGATCTTGGCGAAGGCAAGAAACAGGTTCGGGCGATGCTTGCGGCAAATCTTCGGGCTATCGTTTTCCAAAGGCTTGTTCTTTCTCGGGACGGAAAGTCCTTTGCCCCGTCGTGGGATGTTCTCTGCGTCGATTCGAGCGTCGCGCAGCTGATCGCTTCGGGCGAACTGGAAAAGATTTCCGCTTTGCGCCAAGCCTAGTTCGGGATAGCGATGCGTTTTTTTCGGGTATGGGTTTTCCTTTTCATGGCGCTATCGCTTTCCTTTGCGGCGGACGATTCTCTGTCGATGCCTCGAACGGTACAGCCGGGTGAAAAAACGGTCCTTTACCTAGGGGGTGGGAGTCGGTCTCCCTGGTATTCGCTCGGTGTCCTGTATGCCATCAGGGATTATCGAATTTCCGTGGATTCCATTGCCGGAACTTCGTGGGGAGCCTTCGTCGGGTCGCTCTGGGCTTCTGGCCTTGAACTCGACGAAATCCAGCGGATCTTGACCGACACGCTTTTTGTCTCGCAGGTCTTGCCGCAGACGCCGCAAGAGAAACCGCTTGACCTGCCGATCGCCTTCTCGGGCGAGCCTGCGCTAGCGTTCCGCTTTTCCTTTTTCGGGGATTCGTCTGGGCGCGCCAGGCTGAAGCCAAAATCCCTGGAACCGGATGTCGCCTTCTTGAAACAGTCTCTCTTTCGCCTTCGACTGCAAGAAGCCTTGACGCGGACGGATTCTACGTTAATACCCTTTTCCGCGCTTTCCTGCAAGGCCGGCTTGCTGGTAGCTTCGTCGGTAATGGATGCGATACCGCTTTCATCGGCTTCGGGCGAGAAATGTCCATCGTTCTTTCCGGACGATTCGACAGCCTTTTCCATCTATGTCATGGCCTACCCGGTCCGGGAGGACGGTTTCGAGGAAGAGCCGCTTGCCGTATCGGGATTCCAGAATGCCTTGGCGTTTATCCGTGCGCGAAAAGATTCGGAACGTCGCATTGTCACGGTTCGCCCCCATTCGCTTTCCAAAAGTTCTCCGCTCGAATGGATGCAGGCGGGGTATTCGGACATGGAAAGGAAACTGGGCGAACTTTCTTCGATAGTCGCGCGAAAAGGCGAGCCGTTCGGACCGTCGGATTCCATCCTTCCGCGTTTTAAGATCGATCCGTCCTTTGAGCGGATTCCCTCTATCTACTATTCCGACATTTCGTCTCGCTGGAACTTTTCCGATACGGGCATTGACGCGCCGAGCAACTTCCTGAAGCGAATCGCGGAATCGCCATTCTATGATTCCGTACAGATCGGGATGGATTCGGCGGGACTCGCCCAGGTCTCCGCAACGGCGACTTCGATCCTTGAAATTCGCCTCGGCGGTTTCGGGTCCAACTTGACGGGACCCTTGGCGTATGCGGGGGTGGATTTTCGCTTTGTAAACCAGTTTGAATACGCGCTTTCCGTAGATGGCTTTGTCGGGGAACATTCGTATGCGGTTCGTCCCGGATTTCTGATGCGCGGACTTTTTGCCTATCGCGGAGAATTTTCCGTATGGGGAAACATCGCGAGGAAACGTCCGCTTCTCGGGTATTTTGCAGCGTCCACTCGAAACTTGCGCATCCGCGAGCTTCGCGAAAACGATGCGGAAATGCGCTTTGCCTGGAAGGATTCCCTGGCGGATTTTTCGCTGGACGTCCTGATTGGAAAATCCGAATTCAGGACATTTCGCGAGACAGAGAGCTTTTTTGTAAATACCCTGTACCCGAAGATTTCGTTTGTACGAAACCGCGAGGGATTCGAAGAATGGTTTGGAGACAAGGGCTACCGGATTTCGGGCTCTCTGGGATTTCGATCGGTGAACCTGACGGACGGTACGGGCGACGCTCCGCTCTACCTGGCCTTGACGCTCGACGCCCAGAAGCTTTTTGCTCCGACACGTTTTGTCTCCTTTGGACTTGGCGCGCTAGCGGGAATTCACGTTCGCCGGGAATCGGGCAAGGGCTATGTCTATCCCGATCCGCTCGCTACATGGAGTGGCGGAACGATTCGGGCCGTGGATCTCTGGTATCGGATGCATCCGGCGCTTTCCCCGTGGAGCGAATCCTTTAACTTTCTGGAAACCGCGACCCACCACTATGCGGCTGCCCGTGCAAGCCTTGGTCTGCATGGTAGCCTTTTCGGCGCCTGGCTTTTCGCCTCCTACATGCGCGATTTCGAAGAAAACCCTTTTGTCGATCTGGATGCGAATCGCTTGCTCCTTGAACCGACGCTTCGCCTTGCCTATCGGACGATCGACTTGCGCCTGGGCTTGCATCGCCTCGTCTCCCTGGACGATTTCTCGAAGCTCAAGGACTTGAAGGACTTTAGCGTTTTTTTTCAGGTCGGAGCGAACTGGTAATCATTCTCCGCGATTTCGAGCCGCCGTGGATTTGTAGCGGTTGTGTTCCGAAAGACTCCTTGCGAAAAAGTGCGTCCCCGAACCATCGTCCTTGGCGACAAAGTATAGCGCATCCGTATCTTTCGGGTAAAGGACCGCTTCGACGGCCTTGCGGCCCGGATTGGAAATCGGACCGGGCATCAGCCCCGGGAAGCGTCGCGTATTGTAGGGACTTTCGCATTGAAGCTGGCTCTTGTAGATGGGACCTGTCAGATTTCGGAAAATGAACCGGACCGTGGGGTCCGCTCCGAGGGGGATCCCTTGCCGCAAGCGGTTGAGGAAAACGCCCGCGATGAGCTGCCGTTCATCCGTCTTGCCCGTTTCCTCCTCGACGACGCTTGCGAGAGTAAGCACCTTGTGCCAGCCTCCGAGCTCTTTCCAGATCGGGCTTCTTGTGGCTTCCATTTCGTCGCGGAGCTTTCTGTTGGCCCGGACCATCTGCCTTGCGATATCCTTTTCCGAGGCGTCGAATTCTATCGGGTAGGTGTCCGGTAGCAGGTATCCTTCGAGACTCTCCGCTTCGATGCCGAGTTCCTTGGCAAAGTCCGGATCGTGCACGATAGATTCCCATCGGGTCGAGTCGAAGTCGGGAATCGCCTTGCGGAAATAGGCGGGCATTTCCCAGGAGGCTCGCCCTTCTGGGATGGTCACTCTTCGGACTGCGGTCTTTCCCTTGGAGAGAATATCGGCTATATCGGCAATGCTTGCCTTTTCCGGGATGTCGTACCATCCCGCCTTGGGCGAGGCCTTCTTGTAGCGGCACCACCACGAAAAGAGCTTTCCGCTAGAAACCAGGCCGCGATCCTCGAGAGCGTTTCCGACTTTCGATGCCGCGTAACCGCTTTTGACCTGGAATGTGGTCGGACTGTTCGTGCCGGAAGGGGCAAAAATCCGTTCTTTTGCGAAATAGAGGAGGCCTAGAGCGAGAAAAACCAGGAGAAAGAGCGTGAAAACAATTTTTTTCATATAAAAGCGAATATAAAAAGAAAAAAATCTTGTCGTTTGGGCAAAATAAAGGATATATTTGGGATAGAGTGTAAAAAAGATTTCTTCCCTATTCGAGGATGTGAAATGACTAAAAAAATTTTGTTTTGCCTTCTTGCGCTGATGGTTGTCGTTGCGATGGCTGCACCGAAAAGCGTGAAATCCAAGCAGGGCGATATCGACTTGGTAAAAACGAAAGGCGGTACGGATGTCGTCTGCACGGTAGGCTTTAACGAAGAACTCCGCATCGTGAAGGACGACGGCGATGCGGTCTTGGTCAAGGGCGCTTGCGGCCAGGGATGGGTCGGCAAGAGCGCGGTCGAATACGTGGCGAAAGCGGCGGGCGACAAGTCCATGACTCTCGAAGGCGTTGACGTTGTCGGCTGGCTTGACAACCCGAGCGCGATCTTCGTTCTCGATGCCGATGCCGCAGAGTTCGACGGCGTGAACATCGATCGCGATTTCAAGGAATACCTGCAGCATACGATGGACCGCGAAACGATGGAAATGCAGAACAACGAGAACTAGTTCTTTTTGGCTTTCTCCTTTGGAAGATCCCTGCTGCCGATGCAGGGGTCTTTCTTTTTGTATGGGGAAAATTTCAACTGTGCATACTGCGATGGGTATGCGGACGATTCTGGGTTTCCAAATGGCGTATAAACGGGAAGGAGCCTGTTTTCGGGGGCCCTTTTGTCATATAAGCCGGGATTCGTGAGAGAAAATACCGAAATGTTTGTACTTGTAACCGCTTTTTTTATTTTTATGTTTGGAGGATCTGACATGAAAAAGTATTGTCTTTTTCTTTTTGCCACGCTTCTGTTCGCTTGTTTCGACGAGTCTTCTGTGGTGCGGACTTCAGAAACATATGAAGAAGACCCGGATTTTGGCTGGCGCAAGGATGACTTCATCCCGGTATTGGATGAATCCAAGACGTTTGGAGGCTTGGAGTCCATCTATCATGTCGGAGACCGGATTGTTCTGGTTGACAATTACTGGTCAAGCAACCGGTATACGTCCCCGGGTTCCGTTACCTACACCCCAAGGGTGTTCGCTTCGAAGATAGGCTCGACTCTCTGGGACACGCTTGCGAGTTCGGAATGGATTCGTTACGTGTATGGAGACTCCACGGGCCTTTACGCCGGAACCCAGCTTAGCGGCAAGGTCCTGAAATACGATTTCGATCGCGGCGCATGGGACGAAATATACGCGTTGGCGTTTGATTCGACTGGTTATTACAATGTCTATGGAATCGCCGTTTACAACGGTCGTCCGGTTGTGTGTCTTGCCGGCTACGAGGACAGCACGGACAAACGCAGCGAAACCATCAAGCTTGCCATGAAGATGCAGACGGATACCGGATGGGTGGATATTACCTACGACTACGATTCCTCCAAGGAATACCCGATGCAGTTTCACAAGGGTGTCGAGTTAAACGGCAAGCTATACACGATTAGCGGTGCCCGGGGAATGTGGCGCTATGACGGTAGCTGGAAAAGAATGGCAAAAATTCCAATTCCAAGTTGGGCGACATGGGTTCCCTCTTATGATACAAGCGACATCGCCTTGGACATTGTGGTTCATAAAGGAAAAATATACGTGATCGGTGAAAAATCTTCATCTGATGTGTTGGAATATGACGAGGCTCTTGACAGTTGGAATCCGATAGACAGTGTGATTGGTACCACCGACTCCGCTTATGGATATTTGACTTATAAAAATGTGCCATCCAATCGTTTTTCCCTGGCATCGGATGGAGAGCATCTCTTTGTAGCGGGAAGTTTGCCTTGGCCTTCTGTTTACATGGGTGATTATGGCGAACCCTATGGAAATGAACCAAAAGGCTGGCGAAAAATCTATGGCAATTTTTGCCCCAGGTATATTTGTCTATCTCATGGTTCGTCTTATGGCATGGTTGCAGTAGAGGATACCCTGTATGTGGCGAACACGACAGCCCTTTTGAAATTCCCCCTAAGGGATTTGGACGTTGTTATTTCAGGCGAGAAATCCTATCCGTCTGTGAAATGAAAATCCTGGAACCAGTCTTCATTGGGCAAACGGCATGAAACATGCTAGGCGCAGGCAGAGACTGTAATGGATGCGGGCGTAGCTCGTGCGGCTCCCATAAAGCAAAAAAGATCCGCCTGAAGCGGACCTTTTGATGGAGATAAGGGGAATCGAACCCCTGACCTATAGATTGCGAACCTATCGCTCTACCAAACTGAGCTATATCCCCGGTTGCGCCACAAATATATTTTATCTTGGGCGAATTGTCAAGGCTTCCAGTCGATTTCTTCGATACCCTTGCTTTTGAGGAAGGCGTTCGCCTTGCTGAAATGCCTGCAGCCGAAAAAGCCCCGGTAGGCGGACAGCGGACTTGGGTGCGGCGCTTCGAGAACCAGGTGCCCGCGGTCCTGGGCTATCAAGGCTTTCTTGCGGATGGCGTGACTTCCCCACAGAAGAAAGATCAGGTTTTCCCGGGTGGCGGAAATCCGCTCGATGACGGTGTCGGTAAACTGTTGCCAGCCGATCTGGGAATGGGAAGCCGCCTGGTGGGCGCGGACAGTCAGGCTCGAATTCAGCAAGAGAATGCCCTGGTGTGCCCAGTTTTCGAGGTTTCCGCTCTGCGGAACGGGAATTCCCAGATCATCGTGGAGTTCCTTGAAAATGTTCACGAGCGACGGGGGGGGCGCGATGCCGTCGGAGACAGAGAAGCACAGCCCGTTGGCCTGCCCCGGATTGTGGTAGGGATCCTGTCCGATGATGACGGCCTTGACCTTGTCTGCGGGACATTCGTCGAGCGCCGCGAAAATCTGGGAGCCGGGAGGGTAGATCGTGTACTTTTTCTTTTCTTCGACAAGAACATCCTTGAGATGCCTGAAATAGGGCTTCTCGAACTGGTCGCTTAGAAGTTCAAGCCATGTGGGATCAAGTTTTACCATATCCGACAAGATAGGAATTTGAACGGGGTTTAGGCGGGAACGGCGAGGATTGCCGTCTTGTCTCCATTTATCCGGGTGTAAAAAAGGACGCCTTCGCGCGATCCCCTGGGAGAAAGTCGTCGGATCTCCGCTTCGGGAACGATTTCGACTCCGCGTTTTTTTAGCGTAAGCTTTCCGATATCGTGCGCCTTGAGGAGCGCTTTCACTTTTGACGTGGAAAGGGGAACGCTTCCGAGAACCCGGTAATTGCGGAATGCGGATGCGTCTAGCGGCGATGCGCTGGTGACGTAGGCGATTCCCGGGGAAAGCAGGTTCGCGCTTTTGGAGATTTTACGGGCGACCATGGAAAACAGATGGCTGCGGACAAGGACGGGAATCGGTTCGGCGAGAAAGTTTTCTAGCGGACCGGTGGGAAGTTCGGAAATTTCCGAAAGGGGCGTTTCCGAAAGCCATTCGCGGGGCGCGTCGTCTTCACCGATCGCTACCGATCGGACCCTTCCGGGATGCCTTGCCATTTCTCCGAAGAAGACGATGCATTCGCGACAGTCGCTTCGGGATCCCAGGTAGGCGATTTCCGTGTCCGGCGGAAATTCGTCTGTCGGGTATCCGGGAGGGAGCTTGGCCATTCCGCCGCGGTATCGCTTCGCGATTTCGAGAATTTCCGAAAAAGTGGGAGCGAGTTCCGAGAAGTTGCGCTGGTTGTCCCCGAGTATTTTCCTGCGTGCGGAATCGATCGTAAAATATTCGCCTCGGCTCTTGATGGTCCGAACGTCCGCGATTTCCGCCTTTCGTTCGACGCCCATCGCCTTCGTGTTGAAGCGATACATGGAAACGCGTTCCGGGGAAAGGTCGTAACCGTGGACTTCTGTTTTCTTGGAAAGGAAGAAGCTGTCACCGCCCATGCCGCAGCACAGGTCGTCGATGGAGCCGGAGGTCGGGAAGAGTTTCGCCTTGTAGATTCCGATGTCCGCGGCGGTGGACTGTTCCAGGGCGAGCCTGTCGCAAGCGAGAAAGCTTTCCGTCCGGAATTTTTTTTGGTACCTGGGAACGAGCGCGATATAGTCGAGGACCTTTCCGCGGATTTCCGCAAAGGGACTTTTGGCGAGAAGTTCCGAAAGCTTGAGATGATCCGTCTTGCGCTCGATGGCTTCGGCGACGAAGCGGAAAAGTTCGGGATTTTCCCAGGGAATTTCCACCGAAGCCTCTAGATGCGCTTGCGGGCGATTTCGTAAAGTCCGAGAGATAGCGCGACGGATGCGTTGTAGGACTGGGCTTCGGGCTGCATCGGGATGCGGAGAACGTCGGTGCACTGCTTCCGAATGAACGGCGGAAGACCGACATCCTCTCCACCGACGGCAAGGACGATTCTGTCGCCGAACGAATAATCGACCAGGGAAACTTCGGTTGCGGCGTCGAGTCCGAGAATCTGGTAGCCGGACTGTTTCAGTTCGCCGATTGCCGCTTCGAGATTTTCTGGTCGGCAGATTCGCAGCTTGTCGATGGCTCCCGTCGAAGCGCGCGCGACGGTCGGCGTGATTCCGCACATTCCCTTTGCGGGCATAAGGAAAATGTCCGCTCCGAGACCGAGGGAGGATCGGATGCACGCTCCGAGATTTCTCGGGTCTTCGATATTTGTCGCGACGACGACCAGCTTGCGAACGCCCTGTTCCCTTGCCTTGAAAAATTCATCCTTCACGTCTGCCCACTGGAGAAGATCCTTTTCGTTGCAGAGGGCGACGACGCCCTGATTCGGCCTCGCGTAGGAATCGAGAATGCGGGCTTCCACCTGCTGCACATGGATATGGTTCTTCTTGGCGAGCTTTTGCAGGGAATAGAGTTTCGGATTTCCCGAATTGTGCCGAAACAGAATGCGATGAAGGCGCATCGGGGAGTTCGAGAGAAGTTCCGTGACTTCGCGAATTCCGCCGACAGCGGTTTGCGGTGTGCTTTCGGCATCGCCGAGGGCGAGGTTTACCTGGGAAGGCCTTGGACGGCTTTCGTCTTCGAATCGCGGAGAACGCCCGTAAGAGAAGTCGCGCCGTGGCCTGTCGGACGAAGAGTCGTCGTTTCTTTCGCGGCTAGGATGAAACGGTTGCTTTTTCCACATGCGGAATCTCCTTTTGGACGTTTCGGGGTGCTACAATATAGTTCATCGGAATGTCGTGCGGCTTTCTCTCCAGTGGCTTTTCGGAGACTTGGGAGCGGAATGCGACGCCGCACTTGAGAGTTTCGGGATGTCGTGCGAGAAATCGGTCGTAATAGCCTTTGCCGTGTCCGTGCCGACCTCCGTCACGGGAAAAGCGCGTGCCGGGAACGAGGGCAAGCGGAATGTCTCCGGAATAGACAGGAAGCTCTTTTCTTGGCTCCCGGACATGAAAGCGCCCTTCGACGAGATCCTTTTCCGGATTTTCGACTTCCACGAATTCCATGAGACCGTTTTCGCCAGTGAGCGGCAGAAGCAGTCGCCTTTCTGCGGCGAGATTTCGGAGTAGCGGTCGGATGTCCGGTTCGCCTGGAAGCGGGTAGAACGCGGCGACTTTCGGGGCTTTCCGGAACGGTTCGAAGTTTTGAATGGCTTGGACAATCCAGCGGCTTTCTTCCGTTCTTGCTTTGTCCGAATCATCCTTTGGAACTTTGTCTGAAACCGATTTCATCAGCTCGTCTTCCAGATCGAACCTTATCCGGTATAGCTTTCCCTTGATCCGTTTAAATGCGGCGAAAGTCTTCCCGACGTCCTTTGGGGATACAAGAACGAGCGCGAGGAAAACCAGCAGGCAAAGTTCCGAAAATCCGATTTCCGCGGTCATTTCCTTCTCCATGAAACCCTGTAGGCGACAAGGCTTATTCCGTAAAGGGCCAGAATGGGAATGGCTATCCAGAACAGGGAGAGCAGATCCGGTGGCGTGACGATCGCGGAGAAAAGCGCTGTCAGAAAGATGACGAGACGGAAGTGCCGGGAAAGAAAGTCCCGGTCGAATATTTCGGTGCGGGCGAGAAATACCGCGAATACCGGCATCTGGAAAATCAAGGCGAAGAGAATTTCGAAGCGAAAGAGAAAGGCGATGTAGGATTCCTGCGACCAGAGCTGGATGGCTAGGTTCGAATAGCGGGCGAGAAACGCGAATAGAAAGGGAATCGAGAGAAAGTAGGCGAATGCCGCTCCGGAAAAGAACAAAATCGCCGATAGGGAGACAAATCCCGAAACGGCCTTGCGATCGATTTGCGGAATGGCCGGGGCAAGGAAGGCGTAGCCATGGTAGAGGATTACGGGAGCGGAGGCTAGAGTCCCGACAAGGCAGGCGAGAAGCACGCTCGACGAAATGCCTTCGGTCGGCGAAAGGTTCGCGAGGGTCACCGTCGCGCTCGATAGGGGCCTTGCGGCGAGAAGCCATAGCTTCGGGGCGAAATAGAAGGCGGTTCCCGAAACGATGACAAAAAAGACGATGCAGACGAGAAGTCTTGCCCGAAGTTCGCGGAAATGTTCGGAAAGTTCCAAGCGCAAGACCTAGTTCTTGTCTTTTTTCTTGTCTTCGTCGGCCTTTTCGCCTGGCTGTTCGTCGCTGTTCGCCTTGCGGAACTCGCGTAGAGCCTTGCCTATCGATGCGCCCAGATCCGGAATGCGGCGGGCGCCGAAGAGGAGAAGTACCAGGAAAATTAGCAGAAGCAGTTCGGAAAAACCGATGTTTCCCATAGAGACCTCAGCGGGTTAGTTTTTCATGAAGGATTCCGTTCCAAACGGCGCGTTGCCATTTTAGAAGATGGGCCGCATCGTAGCGTTCTTCCCAGGTTTCTCCGACCGGGGTCGCAAGGGCTATCAGCTGGGAGCGGTTTGCGAGCATCGCTTCGTCGAAGTGGAGTTCCGCGGCGCGTTCGTTTCTCCATTCCTTGAGGGAATCGATCAGTTCGCCGTTTGGACTGACGAGCGGCGGGTGTCCGCGGTGGCTGACCTCGGGCCATTCGCTTTCGGGAACCTGCATGGCGCTCTCGATCGTTTCGAAGAAGCTCGCCCTGCGTTCTCCGACAAAGTTGCGCGGGAGTCTAGGAAGAAAGTCTTCGCGAAGGATCGGAAAGGAATACGATGCGGAGCGGACAATCGCGAGCATCAGCTCGTTTCCGAATACCTTGTAGGGTGGTCTGTCCAGCTTTTCCGCTTCGTGTTCGCGCCATGTCCATACGGCCTTCAGGATGTTGAGCGATTTGGGAGACAGGCGGAAGGAACCCGCAATTCGCCAACGTTCGGGATCCTCGGGTTTTTGCTGTCTTGCCTTTTCGACGAGATCTTCGCATGTTTCGATAAGCCATCCGAATTTTCCTTGCGCCTGTAGCTGTTCGCCCAGGATTGCGCAAAGTTCGTGCAGAAAAAAAGTATCGTGAATGGCGTATTCGCACATGTCGGTCGGGAGCGGTCGCACGGTCCAGTCGGATTTCTGGTTGTCCTTGGGAAGCGTGACTTGAAAATACTTTTGAACCAGGCTTGCATAGCCGAGTTCGCTTTCTCCCAGGAACTTTGCCGCAAGCATCGTGTCGAAAACATGTGCCGGCGAAAACCGGAAACGGTGCCACAGCATCCGCAAATCGTAGTCGGCGCCGTGCAGGATGATATTGTTCATCGCGCGGGTCCTGAAGATGGGACGGATGTCGAAAGGCGCTAGAGGATCGACGATGTAATGGTGCTCTCCGATGGTAATCTGGACAAGGCAGAGCCTGACCGAATAATGATACATGGAGTCCGCTTCCGTATCGACCGCGGCGATTTCATAGCGGGAGAGATCCTCGACAAGTTTTTCGAGAGATTCCTCGTCGGCTACGAGAATGTAGGGATCGTTTACCATCGATTTCAATTTAAAAACTTATTGAGGATTGTTCGGCGAAGGAACGGGAATTTCGAATGTTTTGCGGTTGCCCGCCTCGTCGCGGATGGAAAGGGAAAAGCTCTTGCCGGGACTTGGCAGTTCGTCGAGGGCGAAAACGATTTCGCGCGGTTCGGAATCGTATTCGGCGTAGATAAATGGCTTTTCCGTCGAAAAGGCCTTGATGGCGTTGCCGTTTGCGATTCCCGATTCCCTTTCGACTAGCGGAATTCGGATGACCGGTCGCTCGGTCCCGGCGACGAACGCTCTGTCTATCCGGACTTCGCCGATTTCCGGTGCAGTCGTGTCCGCGATAAATCCGATGTCGCGAAGCTCGTTTGCGCTTGCGGAACGTACGAGATTCCTTTTCCGCTGCTTGCCGAAAAGGAACCATCGCCGGCTCGTTTCTCCCAGATAGTAAAGCGGTTTCTTGGAGACGTCTCCGGAAAACGAGACTTGCCACGAACCGAGGAAGTGAAGTCCCTTGGGGTGAAATTCAAAGGCGGGAACGCTGTCGTTTGCGAGCCTTCGCACGGCAAGTGCCTGTGTCCACGGAACAGACGCTAGACCGGTGATTTTTTCTTCGATGGGGAAAAGACGCCTGTCGAGTTTCCACGAGAGATTCTTTCGTCCTTTCGGAATTTTCCTGACGGCGATCGTGTCGATCTGTCCTTCACGATCGACCAGGACCGCTATCGCTTTCGGGTGCCTTTCGAGAATTTCTCCGAGCGTAACGGGCCTTGACGGAAATTCTTCGCAAAGATTCAAGGGAGCTTTCCGGTTTTCCCTTTCCAGAAGCCGGAATCCTGTCGGTTTCGAGTCGGACTTGCAGAGGTCGAGGCCGAGCCATGCCCTGCTCAGGAAGGAAAAAAGTTCGGGCCGCTGGAACTTGCCGCGCATCGCGGGCTTTTTCCCGTCGCATTTTTCCTTGAAAGTGAACGTTCGCCTTGAAATCCTCCCGACCATGTCTTCCGCTTCGATCGAAAGCGTGTCGTTCGGGGAGCGAAAAAATCCCTTTGGAAGATAGTGCCAGTCGCCTGCGGTATCCGCTTCTTCCGCCCAGAGAAGCTCTTCGCGGATTTGGATCATGCCCGAAAGCGAGAGCGTGTCCTTCGTGATTTCGGCGATAACGCTATCCTTCCTTTTTAGCGAGACGCGGCGGACGGACATCGGATTTTCGAGAGGATGGCGGCTGTAGTCGGCGATTTTGAAAACGAACCGGATCGAATCCTTGAAATTGTCGATGTCGGGAATTTCGACGCATCCCGACTTGAGATCCTCCTCTCCGGAAAGGGCGACCGACTCTCCCTGGAATGCCGCAGCTCCGAGAATGAGCGGGTCCAGGGTGTCCTGGCAAAGCGTTCCGTTTCGGCAGGGGTTGATGATTTTGTCGCCTAGGCGAATTTCCAGGTGCAGGTGAGGATTTCCGATGCCGGAACTTCCCGTAAAGGAAAGCGTGTCGCCCTGGCGAAATTCGGGAATATTCGGGTTTGCGATGGAAACGTCGTTCTTCCCTGACTTGATCTGGGTGTCGCGTACGAGCGAATCGAGCGGTCCCGAGAATCCGCTCTGGTGGGCGAACACCCACGTCCTGCCGCTTTTTCCCTGGAAATAGACGACCTTGCCATATCCGTAGGGGGATAGTCGCACCTCGGAAACTTTTCCGTCTTCGGGGGCGATAACCGGAAAACCTTCCCGCATGTCGGTCGAGTAGTCGATTCCCGCATGGTAGCGCGTTCCGCGGTTTTCGCCGAACGAGGATGTCAGGAAACCGGGTTTTCCGAAAGGGACATAGAGACTGTCTTCGGCGAGAAGAGCTGTCGAAAGGGCGAGAACCCAGAAAGCGAGGCGTTTCACGGGAAGTTCCTAAAGAAGCTTGCGGAAGAATCTCGGCTGGTGAAAGTCGGGCCTTTCGGTAGCGATGGGGAAGCGCATCAGGTAATGCGGGTGGCTCGAGCGGTCTCCGCACTTGTAGATGTTTCCGAAGATTTCCTCTCCGGCAAGATTCTGCGCACCGAGAAGAAACGCCGGGATGGAAACCCTGATTTCCCACGAGACGCTTTTTCCGTCGCGGACCGGCGCATGGACCGTGCGCAAGATCCGGGCATATTGCGTTTGCAGGAATTCCTTTCGGTGAAATCTGTCCCTGCCGCGGGCCGCGTAGCAGAAACCCTTGCTCGTAAACTCGAAATTGACATATTCGCTTTTGGAATCGAGCGCTCGGACGAACAGCTCGACGCAGCTGTCTTCCCAGGTGTTTGCCCCGTCCCTTTCGATATTTGCCGCAAAGCATTCTTCCGGTTCCGTGACCTGGAAGCGGACATGCAGAAAATGATGGTCTCTTTGGAGATGGAAGATGACGGTGGGGAGCCCGCTTTCGTCTTCGTCCGTCCAAAGGCGGTTCGGAATTAGTCTCATATTTTGAAATCTAGCAACATTTTTGTCGATTTAAATTTTCTAGATTGATAAGCGACTTTTTTTGGGAGGCTCCATGATCGATTTGCCCGTAGTCCAGATGCTTCGCGATTCCGATGTCGCGACGATGATCATTCTCGGCATTCTGGCGTTTATGTCGCTTTTTTGCTGGGGAATCATTCTTGTCAAGATTGTCTTTTTCCGCAAGAACCAGCGGGCCAACGCCCTCTTTTTCCACAAGTTCGAAAAGATGGAACGCTTCGTGGATCTGAAGGAGCTTTGCGATTCTAGCGGTGACAGCGCGCTCAAGAGTCTTACCGAGGAAGTCCTGATCGAGGCGTCCAAGTTCAGCAACTTCGTAAGCTACGATTCCATCCAGCATCGGGCATCCCTCTTGGAAGATACCATCCAGAGATCCATCGAGGGAATCCGTCTAGGCGAAAACCGCCACGTGAACTTTTTGGGCATGTGCGCGAATCTCGCCCCGTTCTTCGGCCTGCTTGGAACGGTCTGGGGAATCATGGTCGCCTTTTTCGAAATCGGAAAGCACGGTTCCGCAGACTTGACGGTTGTCGCTCCGGGTATCGCCATGGCCTTGATCACGACGGTCGCCGGTCTCCTTGTCGCGATTCCCGCATCGGCAGCCTACAACATGTTCGTTTCCCGGACGGGCGAAAACGAAATCGCCTATTACAACTTTGGAAGCCGGATGCTCAGCCTCTTCAAGCGTGGCGACCTTCTCGCTCTCGAAGAAGTGGCCGGATAGGAGGCATCGTGAAGCGCAGCCGCAGCAGGACGATTAACCAGGAAATGAATCTCACGAACATGATTGACGTCGTGTTTTCGATTCTTATCGTGTTCATGATTTCCGCTCCCCTGATGAGCCAGGGCATCAAGGTGGAACTTCCGAAGGCCGAAGCGCCGACGATGGAACAGGAAAAGCTCTTGAAAGTCTCCATCAACAAGCAGAACGAAGTCTATATCGCGGACATGAAGGTGAACCCGAAGGATTTTGGAAACGTCTTCAAGTCTCTGTGGGACGGAAACATGGCCGTGGTCATCAACGCGGACGAGTCGGTGGACTACGGTCGCGTCATGAAAGTCGTTTCGCTCGTACAGAACGCGGGCGTTACCAAGCTAGGCTTCCTGACCCTCCCCGGGGACGACGACAAGTAGGTATGGCGAATCGGGAAAAACAGGACCGGTCGCCGTTCTTTCGAAACGGCTGGGATGGCGCAATCGGAAAGATTGTCGTCGTTTCGCTTGTCTTTCATGCGATTCTCCTGTTGGGATTTGTCGCCGCGAACAGCATCCGCTTCGAACGCGAACCCGAACCGGTAAAGGTCTTTGAACTTGTGCAGGTATCGCAGACGAGAAAGGTCGCTCCCAGGCAGGTGCGAAAGCCCGCGCCGAAACCTCCCGAGGAAAAGAAGGAACCGAGAAAGGATGAGCCTAGACCGAAGCCGAAGCCCGAGCCGAAAAGCGAGCTTCCTCCCGAGCCGAAGATCGCGAAGGAAGAAAAGCCCGCTCCCGAACCGGAGCCCGTTCCCGAAGAGGTTTCCGAAGAACCGGCGGAAGAATCCATGGACCTTCCCGACGACATGGACCTTCCGGAAGGCATTGCCGAGGAGTCGGGCTTGAATCCCGTGGGCTACGTGGATATGGATCCGCTGATGCAGGTCTATCTCGAACGGTTAAAGCAAATCATCATGCAGAATTTCAATCCGCCGTCCGGTCTGCATGTCGCCAAATCGACGAAGACATCGGTGCAGTTCACGGTGGACAGGTTCGGAAGCATTACGGACATTTCGCTCAAGCGTTCGTCGGGGAACAAGACTTGGGATCATCTTTCGATGCGCGCCGTCCGAATTTCCAAGTTGCCGGAACTTCCGTCGAACTATCGCGCTCCGGCGCTTTCGCTCAATTTTAACTTTACGCCGAACTAGAGGCTTGCCTTGATACCGAAACTTTGTATTATTGATATGATGAGACTTCGCTTGCTTGGCATCATTCTTTTGTCCGCCTTTTCCGGCGCCTTTGCCGTCATCGATACGATTTCGGTCGATGTGGGAATTTCCGTCGAAAACACGATGCCGATAGGGCTTGTTCCCTTTGAACAGACCGAAAGTTTCGAAGCGCTCTCGGCGAAACCCGAGGAAGTCGTCAAGCGGGATTTCGAGCTTTCCGGCCGCTTTTCCGTGGTGGAAAGCCCTCGATTCAAGATGGTGACCTTTGTCCGGGCGGGAGCGAAGTTCTACGTGACGGGGAAGCTCGAAGACGTTCCCGGTCCGAACGTAAAGCTTTCGTGCTTTCTCTATGCGACGCAGACAAAGGATCTTCTTCTCGGGGAATCCTACACGGTTTTGCAGAAAGACTTGCGAAGGGCCCTGCACGATTTTGTCGATAAGGTCGTGAAACAGCTCTGGGGGGAATACGGAATCGCTTCGACGCAGATTGCCTGGGTGTCGAAAATCGACGGAAAGAAGCAGATAGTCGTTGCGGATTACGATGGCTATAACCGACGCCAGCTGACGCACGATACGACGATCAACACGATGCCCGCATGGACAAGGGACAACGAGGCGATAGTCTATGTGAGCTTCCGAAACGGCAAGGCGCAGCTTTTCGAAAGGGAACTGTATTCCAGCCGGGAACGCAGGCTCTTTCCGGACAAGGCCCAGACATTCAGCCCGGCGGTAAACCCGAAGACGGGAGAACTTCTCTTCGCTTCGATACACGGGAACCGGACGACGCTTTATCTCGGCGATCCGAAAACGGGCGAAAGCAGAAAACTTCTGTTCGGGCGCGCTTCCCAGGTAAGCCCATCCTGGAGCCCGTTCGGTTCGGAAATCCTCTATACGAGCGACCGGGGCGGTCAGCCGCAGATCTATGTGATGGGAAAGGATGCAAGCGATGTCCGGCGCGTCACCTTTATGGGAAACTACAACGAACGCGCTTCGTGGTCGCCGACGGGAGACCGTATCGTCTATACATCCATGGATAACGGCAAGATGAATATCTATACCTGCGCGATTGACGGTTCGGACATCGTGCAATTGACAAGCAACGCGGGAAACAACGAACACCCGACATGGTCTCCGGACGGAATGCTCATCGCCTTTTCGAGCGACCGCTCCGGCTCTCACCAGATATACATAATGCGAAAGGACGGTTCCGGCGTTGCGCGCATTACGAACGGCGGGGACAACACGTCTCCCGCCTGGTCCTGGTATTCCCCGGAACATCAGAAAAACAACTCTCAACAAACGCAAGGATGGTAACCATGAAAAAGCTCCTCTTGATTTCCCTCGCTTCTTTCGCGGCCCTCTCGATGGTCGCCTGTTCAAAGAAGAAACCGCCGGTAAATCCGGTTGTCAAGGAAGAACCGGCAGCGGTGCAGCCCGTACAGGATTCCGCAGACCTTGCCAAGGCGAAAGCGGATTCTATCGAACGTGCCCGCCTCGAATCGGAGCGTCTTGAAGCGGAGCGTCTGGAAGCGGAACGCGCCCGAGTCGAGAAGCTGATAAACCAGCTGATGTCCGACGATGTGTATTTCGATTTCGACAGATCCGAATTGACCGAAAAGGCGAAGGAAGTCCTTACGCAGGTCGGCGACATTCTTCTCAAGGAGCCGCGGTTCGTCATCGTCGTCGAAGGCCATACGGATGCGCGCGGTACCGAGGATTACAACATGACGCTCGGAAGCAAGCGCGCGATGAAGGTGAAGGAATTCCTATCCGCTTACGGCGTCGGCGGAGACCGCATGGAAACGGTTAGCTTTGGCAAGGAAAAGCCCAAGGTCGCCGGCGAATCGGAAGAAGCCTATGCGCAAAACCGTCGAGCCAATTTCAAGGTCAATATCAAAAAGTAAGGCGAAAAGGGTCGGAATCCTTTCGACCCGAACGAAAAGGTCTCTATGAAACGACTTGTTTTTGGATTGTCTTTCCTTGCGCTTGCGCTCACGTCCTGTTCAAGCATTACCGTTCTTCGCACCAAGGAAATGAAAGCTGTCGGTGACGATGTCAAGGGCGATGTCAAGAAGGAAATGGTTGCCTCCGCGGAAGCGTATCGGAAAAGGATTGATTCCTTGACGCAGATAGTCGATTCTCTCGGACTTGTCCAAAAGAGGATGAAAGTGGAACTTGCGATGCTTTCCGCGAAGGTTGCGGACATGGGAGACCGTGCCGACAGCCATCACGAAGAATTGCTCTACAGGCTCGATCTCTTGCTTGGAAAGTCGGACAAGATTCTTTCGAAGAAGGTTGTCGTGAATGGCCAGGCGGTCGAGTCTCCTGCCGACAGCGCGACGATTTCCGCAGAAAGGCTGCAGGTGCTTGATTCCCTGTTCAATACTGCCCGCGCGGACTATCATCGCGGGGAAATCAAGCTCGCCTATTCGGAGTTCAGGCAAATCTACGAAGAGACCAAGACGGGAACAATCGCAAGCGATGCGCTTTACTGGATGGGCGTGTGTCTTGCGGACGCAAACCAGCCGGACAAGGCGAAAGTCGTGTTTGGACGCGTCGCGAAGCAGTTCCCGGATGCGCCCAAGACTTGCGCCTCTCTTTTCAAGCTTTCCGGTCTTGCCGCGGCAGAGGGCGATGTCCCGCTCCAGAAACAGTATCTGCAAAAGATTCTGGGAACGAAAAGCTGCTCGGATTCCAACGAATTTCTGCAGGCGGCGGAAATCCTGGAACGCGTCTTGAACGGGGAAACGGTTGTGCCTCCGCATCCGACAGGAGCCTCCGACTCGTCAGCGTCCGAAGCTTCCAGGGCACCGGCAGATTCGCTAGGGACGTAAAGGAATCGGAGCTTAGCTGAAAGTTCTTGGAGCCTGGAGTCGCAGAGCGAGCTGTTACTTTCTGCCGAAAGGCTTTCGACGTTACACGTCTAGGCTTTTGTCGCCAAGCGGACGGTTTTCGTTTCTCGGCGAATGGATCGCCTACCCGATGTTCAGAGCTTAGTTAGGAGATCTTGGAGCTTAGAAAAGCGAAGCGATCTTCTTTCTCAACTTTTCTCACTCCACACTTCACTCTCATCTAAGTTCTCAGTTCTAAGCTCCGGCTATGGATCCTATCGCTACGCTCCAGGATGACGGCGTAACGAGACAGTCATTCAACATAACGAACATTTACCGCCTGCCGTCATTCTGGAGGCTCTGAAAGAGCCGATAGAATCCAGCCCGAGCATTATGGATCCTATCCCCTTGCAGGGTCCAGGATGACATTCTCTCTCCACTCTTCACACTTCACACTCCACACTTCACTCTCATCTAAGTTCCAAGTTCTAAGCTCTGACGATGGATCCTACCTGCCTGCCGGCAGACAGGTCGGTCGCAGTGCTCCCTCCAGGATGACGAAAAAGCGGAGCTTCGCTCCAGGATGACGGCGTAACGAGACTGTCGTTCGACATAACGAACCTTTACGGTCCGCTTAGCGAACACTCAACACTCCACACTCCACACTTCACTCTCACCTAAGTTCCAAGCTCTAAGTTCTGACTTCCCTCCAGGATGACGTACACTCTCCACACTTTACGCTCTCCTGTCAAGCCTTCCGGCCCTAAATTTTCTAGCTTTGCGGAAAATCTTTGAAAAGAAGGTGCTATGTCGCGCTTACGCGTTTTGGTCCTCATGGGTGGCTATTCCACGGAACACGATGTTTCGGTTTCGAGCGGAACGGGCGTCATCCGGGCGATGGACGAATCCAGGTATAACGTTCATCCGGTCCTGATTCAAAAGGACGGAACATGGATTTGGTCTTCTCGCGAACTTTCTCCCTACCAGAAGAACAACTTTTCGGAAAACTACTTCTATTCACTCGAAGGTCCCTGTGCGCGAAAGGAAAGGAACCCGTCGCTTTCGGAATTGCCCAGCGCCGATATTGCGTTTCTCGCGTTGCACGGCAAGTGGGGTGAAGACGGCCATATCCAGGCTCTCCTTGAAAACTGGAACATTCCCTATACCGGTTGCGGTCTTCTCGCGAGCGCGCTTGCGATGGACAAGGTGCTTTGCAAGGCGGCCTATTCTGCCGCGGGAATCTCCACGCCACCGTATCGGGTGATTTTCCGCAGCGATTTTTCGGGTGACAGGCTGGTAGATGCGGCAGACTCTCTCGGCTTTCCGCTAGTCATCAAGGATCCTGTCGGCGGCTCGAGCATCGGCATGGGAATCGCGAAGGACCTGGACGAAGCGGCTCGGATTGCAGACGACCTGTTTCGAAATTCCTCGCGACTTCTCCTGGAAAAGTTTATCCGGGGCGCGGAAGCGAGCTGCGGTTACATGGAAGGGCTCGAAAAGCCGCTCCCGCCGACAGAAATGCGCATGACGACGCGGGAATATTTCGACTACGACGCCAAGTACAATGGCGAATGTCGGGAAGTCACGCCGGCTGAATTTTCGGAAGAACTGACCCGTCAGATTCAGGATCTGGCGAAAAAGGCGCATCTTGCCATCGGCGGTGCGGGATACAGTCGCACGGACGTTCGGATCGATTCGGACGGAAAGCTCTGGGCTCTTGAAACGAATACGCTCCCGGGGATGACTCCATCGTCGATTCTTCCGGCGGAAGCCTTGGCCATCGGCATCGACTATTCCCGCCTGATAGACAAGATCATCGAAACGAGCCTTCAAATCAAGCGCTAGTATGGAAGAATCTCTGGACTTGGTATTGGATACGTCCCGGAAGGGAATCGCTCTCGGCATATACCGTTCGGGAGTTCCCCTGGACGAGTTCTTCGAGCCGGAAACCCGTGGGGAAAATCTCGGGGATATCTTGGACCGCGCCTTGGAACGGGCAGAGGTTTCGCTTGCGGATGTTCGACGCGTCCTGGTCGCTCTTGGACCGGGTTCCTTCACGGGGCTTCGCACGGGAATCGCCTTTTGCGAAGGCCTGTGCTTTTCCGGAACGCGTTCCCTGTTTGGCGTTTCGACTCTTCGCGCGTTGCGAACGCTTTCTCCGGATGAGAACTGTGCCGTCGTCCTCTATGCGCGCACCGGACATTTTTACGTGGGAACGGAAACAGGTGAATTCTTCGTTCCGATGGAAGATGCTTTCCGAAAGTTCCGGGAAGAGAAAATCGGTTCGTTTGTCATCGACAGGCGCGTTCTCGAAACTGCGGAATGGAATGATTTCGCCTCTATCGGGAACTTTGACGTCCGCGTTTCGGAGGGTAACGAAATCGCCTCTTTCGTCCGCCTGTTCGACGAACTGGAACCGAGCCTGATCCAGAAGGCGAATTACATCCAGCCATCTTATTATGAACGCCGCGGGGCGATGGGAGTTGTCCGCTGATGTCCGAATTTGCGATGACCGTCCGGGAAATGGACGAAAACGACATAGCGCGCGTTCTGGAAATTCAGGATGCGACGCATTTTGAAAACTGGAAGGAAAGGACGCTTCGCGACCTTTTGCGAAAGCCCTATACATTTGCCTATGTCGCCGAGGCTCCGGACGAATCGAACGATTGGAAGATCGCGGGATACGCCGTGTTTTCTCTCGCGGCGGACGAAGCGGAACTGCTCGCCATTTCTACGTCTCGGGAATTTTATCGCAAGGGAATCGCGACGGAACTTTTTGCCGAAGGCGAAGAGGCTCTCGCGGATGCCGGGGCGCGGACTTTCTACCTCGAAGTTCGCGAAGACAATGACCGGGCGATTTCCTTCTATCGCAAGCTGGGATTTGACAAGTGCGGCATGCGAAACGGGTATTATGCGGACGGAGAAAACGCCGTTCTGATGTCCCGTCCTCTCTGACGGAAAAACGATAATGTATATTGGAATCCATGAGCCGAATCTTTAAACCTATCGCGGACGTTCGAAAGGAAAGAAGCAAAAAGCGCTTCTTGACGCGGGCAAAAGTCGGAGTCCTTTTCGCTCTTGTCGTCATCGTCCTTTACCTGCTCGTTTCCTACAGCGGGCGCTGGCTTGTTCGGGACGATTCGTTTGGGCATGTCTCGTGGGTCGTTATCCTGGATGGGCAGAGCGGGGATCTGGAACGTTCTGACTATGCGGCGGACCTTTTGCGCGAAGGACGGGCGGATTCCCTGCTCGTGCTTGGCCGTCGGGTATTTCGCGACAGGAACAATGCGGATTTTTATGCGGAGGACCTGGAAAGCATCGGTGTGGATGCCGGGCGCATTTTTGTCTTTCGCCATGACGATCCGAGTACGCTCGAAGAAGCCGTTTCGACGATTCCCTGGCTGAAGCGTCGTACGTCCGCAAACGACACCGTCCTGCTCGTCACGGGCGCTCCGGCGACGCGGCGGGCCGCCTTTATCTTCAACAGGCTTGCTGGCGGTCATCCCGTCTTCGTGACGGCGGATACGCACAACTGGCGCTACAACGCGAACAGTTGGCTCTTTGAACGGGAATCCCGGAAAAACTGGCTCCGCGAGTGGGCCGCGACATTCAATGCCAGATGGGAACTTTTGTTCGCCGACACCCTGGAAACGTCGAGTCGTCCTTTCCGCGAACCGGTTCCGTGGCGTTCTTCCCCGGTTTCTCTCGAAAGGGAAGCGGTCAGGCCGGAAAAGCTTGTCTCCATTCGGGAAGCGGTTGCGCGCCAGGATTCCGCGGTCAAGGAAGTTCGCGAAGAACGAACGCTTGAAAAGTCGGTCGTGGCAAGTCCCGATACAACAGGAAATTCCCGATGAAAAAGTTCTTCTTGCTCTTTTCCGTGGCGCTCCTTGTCGCCTGTTACAGCCCGGAACGCTACGAAGCGGGCAGCGATTCGAAAGGCGAAAGCAGCCGTTCGGATTTCGGAACCCTTTTCGACGTGAACGGCGGGCACCAGATTTGCAATCCTTCCGTGACGATGGACGAGGAGAATTTCCCTGCGTCGATGCTGTGGCTGAACTTTTCGGGGACGCTGAACGTAAGCGAGGCTCCGGAAGGATATTCGACAAACAGGGTCGGGGAACATGACCGCTTGACGATTTCCGATACGGCGGGCAAGGTCCTCTGGTTTCTGATGACCGATTCCGTTCCCGGAGTCGAATGCGAATTCCAGGATCCCGAATGGAGCGCGGACGGACGCTTTGTCGTCGCCTTGGGAGGGTTTAACGCTAAAGGTTCCAAGGGTTGCGATGAAATCGAATATGGAATTTTCGCGACGCGGCTTTCGGACAATGCGACGTTCTTTCTTGTCGAAAGTTCTGTCGGGGAATATGGAGATCCTCACTTGTGGGTAGGCTCTCCCAAGGCGGAAATCGATTCGACGGATTCTCTGCAGGCGTTCTTTGGAACGGACGAACTGAAGCTCGTCTATTCGAACGGTTCGGGGCTTGTCTATGTGGATTACGCGAAAGGCGCCAAGCCGGTCAAGCTTTCGAAGCCCGAATCCGCTTCTTCCGATGAACTCGGAAATCCGCTGATTTCTTCCGACGGAAACTTTATCGTCTATCATCGCCTGGAATCTTCCTATGCGTGGAATTCATACGTGCAGGAACTTTCGCCCACATCGAAGCCTGTCGAGATCGAAAAAAACGGAGCGATGCTTTCGAATCCCGTCTTTCCGCACTGGTGGAATTTTAACGGTCGGCAATTTGTCGTCTGGGCGGAATTCGCTTCCGGGAATTCCTATCTGAACAAGAGCGATCTGCTCAAGGAATCCACATGGAACGGTTCGGTGGGCAGAACGGCGATGCGCGAAGTTTCCTTGAATGCATCCGCGCCTGGCGATATTTCCGTCGAATGGATCGGGGATGTTCGAGAGATTGCACCGGTCCCGCTTGTCGGCGGACGCTCTCCCGGCGGACACTTCGTTTCGACCGGTACGAACAACGGCTACCTGCTCTATATTCCCTGAGGAGACGACCGGTGAAAAAACTTCTATCTATCGCTTTGGCTTCCGCTCTCGGACTTTCTCTTTCCGTGCTTGTTCCTGACGCTCCCCGGACGCCCTGGCAATCGATTGGCGGTTGCGGCGCGGGCGGCGGCGGTGGCGGAACTTCGGACGGAATCAAGTGGATTGGCCAAGGGGTAAATGGCGGTCTTGTCGAAGCGGAAGTCTTTACCAAGATGAATGTCGGCGAGAACTATTCCGCGTTTACATTCACGCCGCGCTTTTCCTTTAAGCCACTGTGGACGACATCTGTCGGAATTTCGGTTCCCTTCATGACGCATCGGGGAGAAGTCCAGTATCGAACGAACCAGGCGCCTCTAGACCGTACGACCGGAGGCGTCGGAGACATTTTGATCGACGTTTCGCAGATAGTCGGGAGCGGGGGTGCGGCAAACCTTTCGCTTGCGCTCACGATTCCGACCGGACAGTACGATATCAAGCGGGGAACGGACGCTTCGCAGGAGTTTCTCCCTACGGGATTCCAGAAAGGTTCCGGCGTCTATTCGGCGGCACTTGGCTGGAACTATTCGCGTGACACGGAAAACGGCATGTGGCTCTATTCGTTTGTCTATACGCATCCGTTCAACATTCGATTCGGCGGCGAGAACGAGTTTAACGATTCCTATTTCAAGGATTACGATACTGCGGGAGACGATCGCTTCGAATACCGCTTCAAGTGGTATGGCGAAAACGACTTGGGAGGCTTTACGCCACCGAGCGTTTCGGCGAGCGTCGCCTATGCGTATCGCGGGCAGGAAAACTTCGTCCATTCCTTTGGCGTTACGTTCTCCGCGCCGCTTGGCGTCGCCTGGATTCCTTCGGAAAAGGTCGGCGTTTACGATCCGCGCCCGGATCCGGATCACTTGGCGTGGTCGATGGCCTTTGTCTATGGACTTGAATTTTCCCGCTCGGACTATCCGATATTCCTCGCTTTCTCGCTTCCGTTGCACGACAAGTCCAACGCGGCGAATCCAAATGACGAATATGACGAAAGCCCGATGCGGAAATGGAACTTGCCCGATTTTGGAGCGTTTCTCGAAGAGTGGACGCTCGCTATCGGCATCAAGGCAAGCTTTCTTTGATTTCAGGAGTTAAAAATGAAAAAAGTCTTTCTTGTCGCTTCATGTGTTGCCACGGCCTTTTTCATGGGTTGCGGAAGTTCCAGTTCGGGTTCGGACGAGCAGTTCGACTGCAACCTTTCCGAAGACGGAGTCAAGGTCTTTACGCCTGCGGGCGGAGAAGTCTTTAAACTCGGCGATTCTATCGAGGTGACCTTTGTCGCAAGGTATCGGAACGCTGGCGGTTTCAAGGCGTATTACAAGGCGAGCGAAAACGACAAGGGTGTAAACCTGTTTGCGAATTCTATCGGGGAGGAAGCTCCGGATGGAACGCGTTGCACGACGGTTTCCGCCTATCTGGATCCGGAAAGCATCGAGCCTTCCGACAAGGCGTTTATCCAGGTCGAGGCCTACAATGCGGGAAAGATCCGCGGAAACTCCGAAACGTTTACCGTCAAGGAATAAGTTGATAGATTCGGACTTTCGCCTTGACGATGCGGATTTGACGATTGCCCTTGTCGGCGGCGGGGGATTTGTCGGAACGCACTTGCTGCGGGCTATCCTGTCGCGGACGCGCTGGAAAGTTCTTGTCGTTGACCTGGATTTTCACCGGGTACGGGATTTGCTTGCGGACGGGAATTCGCGGGTGGATTTTCTGCAGGCTGATATCGCCGACGAAAAAATCGCGGAGCGCGTTTCGGAAAACCGTATCGTGGTGAATCTCGCCGCGATATGCACGCCGAGCCGTTACATGGAAGAAGCGGAAGCGGTTATCGAGAGCAATTTTACGCATCCGGCGAATCTTGCCAAAAAGTGCGCGCATTCCGGTTCGTGGCTTGTGCATTTTTCGACATCGGAAGTCTATGGGAAAACCCGTGAGAAGTCCGAAATTCTTGACGAGGATTTATCGGATTTCGTTCAAGGTCCTATCGGGGCTACGCGCTGGTCCTATGCCTGCGCCAAGCAACTTGCCGAACGGTTTATCGCGTCCATTCCGAATCTGCGATACAGCGTCGTGCGTCCTTTTAATTTCATCGGGCCGTGGATGGACTTTATGCCGGGTGTCGATGGGGAAGGAATCCCGCGGGTTCTTGCCTGTTTTTCGAGCGCCCTTGTACAGGGAAGGCCGATGGTTCTTGTAAACGGTGGCGTCGCGCGTCGAACGTTCACGGCTATCGAGGACGCGGTCGAGTTCATGTTCTGCCTGTTCCGGCATGCGGACCGGGCTTTTTGCCAGGCGTTCAACGTGGGAAACGCTAAAAACGAAATTTCGATATTCGATCTTGCCTGTCGGATGCGAAAAATCTTTGCGCGCATCGGTTCCCGTTCGGAGAGCGAATTTCCCGAATGGCAAGTTCTCTCGGGCGAAGAATATTACGGCAAGGGATACGAGGATTCCATGCGGCGCGTTCCTTCGGTGGAAAAGGCTAGGCGGCTGCTCGAATTCGAAGCGAAAGTTCCCATCGAACAGGCTCTGGAAAGATCCCTGCTTTGGTTTTTCGAACATTATTCCGCAATGCGAGCATGAAGCGAGACCTTTTCATCTTTGTCCCGGCGTATAACGTGGAAAGGGAACTCCCCGGTCTGCTTCAGTCGATTCCCGACGAAGTCCTGCTTCGCACGGAAGAGATCTTGATAATCGACGACGGCAGCTCGGATTCCACGCGAAAGGCTGCTGAAGATTTCTTGCACGGCGAGATTCGCACTCGGGTTCGCGTCGAATCGTTTTCCCGTAACCAAGGCTATGGAGCGGTCGTCAAATGCGGAATTTCCAGGGCAAGACTTCTTTTTGAAAACGACGTCCGCTTTGCGGTATGCCTGCATGGCGATGGACAGTACCCGGCAAGAGCCATTTCTCGAATGCTTTCGGAATTGGAAATGTCGGGGGCTTGCATCGTGCAAGGTTCTAGGCTTGCCCAAAGGGGTGGCGCTCGGGCAGGCAACATGCCGCTTTACAAGTTTCTCGGAGGAAAGCTCCTCGGCGCAATCGAGAATCTTGCCTTTGCGCATAAACTGACGGACAGACACAGCGGGTTTATCGCTTACCGAACGGATTTCTTGAAATCCTTGGACCCGTCGCGGTTAGGTGGATCCTTTGACATCGATCTGGAAATTCTGGCCATCGCGGATGCGAAAGGATTCCCGCTCGCCGAAATTCCGATAGAGACGCGCTATGCGGATGAAAAATCGAATCTGTCCGTAATTCCTTATGGAATCCGCGTCTTGCGAATAACCCTTTTGCGCTTTTTGGGGCGTTATGGCTAGCGTTCTGATTACGGGCGGTGCAGGCGTCGTCGGCGCCCGACTTTCCAGCCGGTTCCTTGCCATGGGGCATTCCGTTCGCGTCTTGACGCTTTCCGGGCAAGGCGAAACAAGGCGTCTCCCCAGGGAAGTCGAAATATTCTATGGCGATGTCCAAAAGCCGGAAACGCTTCGGAACGCTTTTCGAAACGTCGATACGGTTTGCCATTTGGCGGCGGTCATTCTCGCGAGGAAAAGGGAATCTTTCGAAAAAATAAATCTGGAAGGGACGCGGAACGTCCTGCTTGCGGCGAAATCTGCCGGAGTCAAGAGATTTCTCCTCGTTTCGAGCATTTCGGTTACCTATCCGGACCTGACCGATTACGGCTATAGCAAGCTGCGCGCGGAATCCCTGGTAAAGAATATGGGCATTCCCTTTACGATTGTTCGCCCGACTCTCGTTGTCGAGAAAACAGGCGGAGCGGAATACATGCTCTTTGTGAAATATCTAAAAAAGGCGCCGCTTGTCTTTTTGCCCGGGAAAGGGAAATGTCTGAAGCGTCCCGTGAAGACGGAGGATCTGGTGAACGGCATCGCGCTTGCCGCGACATCCCCGAAGGCTATCGGGAAAACGTATGCGCTGGCGGGATCAAGGGTACTTTCCCTTTTCGACATGGCGAAACTCTCGATGGAACGGGCGGGAATCCACAAAAGGATTCATGGCGTTCCTCTCTGGCTTTGTCATTTCCTTGCCTTGCTGAAACAGCTCTTTTTTCCAGGAAGCGTCTCGGCGAAACAGGCGCTTTCGGGATTTCGCTACGATGCGGCTCCGGAAATAGCCGAGGCGGAAAAGGATCTGGACTATAGGCCCGGTTCGCCGTTTTAGCGTAAAATTCTTTGCCATTTGACGCGGAATGGTGTAGATTTATAAAAAAAAGAGGCATCTATGAAGAAATGGAACAAGCTTTTGCTGATTCTCGGCAGTTCTCTGGCTTTTGTCGCATGCAGTGACTCAAGTAGCGACGCGAACCGAGAATCGGATTCGTCGTCTTCGGGAGAAGTCCTGTCGTCTTCCTCGTCAGGGGAATCTTCGGATTCGGGCTTCGATACGGAAAATCTCTTGCCGAACATGGATCTCGGTTCGAAGTTTGGCACGAACCTGTGGCTTTCCGCCGGGAAGAACGGTCTCTATTCGCTTTGGTTCGTCGATTCGTCGAATGCGGGAGCGTCTTACGGAACGGTTGTTTCCCATGCGGATCTTTCCAGCGGAGTCCTTGCGTTCGATACGACATCGGGCTATGTCTTCGCGGCAAATCACGCCAAGGGAGATTCTGTCCTCGCCTGGATCAAGTCGGGAATCCGTCTGGAATTCTCGATGGAAGATTCCACTCTGATGGTGAAAATCGACGATGCGGAACCTGTCGCCGTGAAAAAGGCGACAAGACAGGTGGAATCCGGCTATCTCGCGAAGAGCGACAGCCTGGTCGGTAAAGTCCTGGAATGGAGCGACGGCGATTCCAGTTCGATCTATCGCTTCTACAGGAACGGGGAATATGTCCGCGAAGTCGCTGGCAAGTCGGCATCCTTTGAAGCGGGCTACTACGATGTCCATCGCCAGCATCTTCTCGTCGTGCCGGTTTATTTTTCCGGCTCCGTTTCGATCCTCGGTTCCTATACGGTCAAGGAAAATGGCGGTTCATACGAGTTGGACAACGATATTTCCAAAAAGGAGTACAGCGTCTCCTCGATGACCGTGGATTATCCGGACAGGAGCCTCATCTCGAAGTCCAACTGGAGTTCCGAAAGCAACGATACGCTTCGCTGGACCCTTTCGTTTGACGGGGAAAGCTACACGATCAAGGGAAAGACCGGTCTGAGCGAAAATACGACCAAGATCCAGCGCGAAGGCGCATGGGCGGTCTTTGGAGACTATCTGGTCCTCTCTGTCGAAAAGTGCTCGGCTGTCAAGAAGATGGAATGCCCGGCGGTGGAATACGGAACGCTTTCCAAAGTCGAAGCGTCGTCTTTCGAATTCGAAAACTCCGATACCTCGGACGAGTATGCCGCTCCGAAAGTCTGGACGGCAATCGAAGAGGAATAGTTCCGTATAAATCAATCGACCGATTCCGGCCAGGGATGCTTCGGGTATCTTCCCCGAAGCTCTTTTCGTAGCTGCGGATAGGTGTTTTTCCAGAATCCTGTCAGATCCCACGTCTTTTGCGCGGTTCGAAAGTTTGGCGCGAGGATGTCGTAGCGAACCTTGACCTTTCCTTCGGCGATGAAATGTTCTCCGCGGAATGGGAGAAAGTCTTCGATGCGGGCGGAAAGCTCCACGGGAGAATTTTCTGCGTAACGGTAGTGCGCCTTTTTCCCGTTGGGAAGGGAGAGCGTATCGGGAAACATCCTGGCGAGCCAGGAAAGCATGTTCTCGCCGAAATATTCTTTCATCTTGATTCGGAATGGTTCCGGGGCGAGATCGCGGAGTAGAAAGTGTCCGTCCAGAAAATCTTCGGTGACGAGATCGATGTCTTCCGCGTTCCATGTCGGCAGGGAATACTCGGGAAAGTTTTCGGCGGCGAGCTTCATCTTGCACAGGAGAACCTTGTTCGCTTCGTCCATCCAGAGATGCGAAAGATCTTCGCGGCGGTGACGTTCCATCCACGTTTCCCCTGTCAATGACCTTAACTTGTCTAGAATTTCGGCGGAGGCTTCCTGTGGCTGGATTTCCTTGCGGGATATTTCGACACCGCCTGACGATGAGATTTCGAGCCCGATGTATCGTTCTTGCCCGGAACGCCATAGAAGCTCGTAGCGAACTTTCCTGTCTTCGCTTTTTAGAAAATCTTCGGGAATCGCCAGATAGAATCCTGCGCGCATTTCGGACTTCTGCGATGAATTTGTACGCAATAAATGGAAGAGCAGAACGGCGTCTGCATCCTGTACGGATTTCGGAAGAATCGGAAACGTGTCGCTTTCTGTCCGGTATGCGTTTCCGCTTCGGATGGCGAGCGCATCGGGGAACGCCTTCCAGAAAAGGCGGAGCGTTTCCCGAGGATTGTCGGCGTGAAAGCTTTTGGAATTTCCTGTTCGCGTAAAGTCAAGAAGTCGCCGATACGAAAGTTGAATTTCGCGTGCCATGTCGCGCTTGTCCTGGAGCATGTTCTGGGCGCGTTCCAGGGCGTTTAGCGGACCGCCGTTTCCTCGAGTCGGTTCGTCGGAGTCGAGAATGGAAAAAACGGCGAGAGTCAAGGGGGAAAGGGATTCCGCTTCGAGGTACGCCTTTGCCAGTTGCAGGCTGTCGAGTGGAATTTCCAGGGCCCGGAGACCGAGCTGCGAAATGCTGCCGTCCATCGAAAGAAATCCGTAACGGGAAAGTTCCCGGTTTGCCTTTTCGACAAGAGCGGAATCGGGTTCTGTCAGGAACCCTAGGGCGCTTGGCATGACGTCAAGGCGTTTTGCGAGAGCGGCCCTTTCGAGTAGAACCGGTCGCAGGTCGGTTTTCCGGATTTCGGGAACGATGCCTTGTGCAAACCGGACTTCCTCCCTCTTGCTCCATAGCCGGATGCAGACGCCTTCTTTGGTGCGGCCTGCACGCCCGGCCCGCTGGACAGCGTTTTGCATGCTGATGCGTCCGAGTTTCAGAATGCTTTTCCCCTGAGACTCGTTGAATTCCGTGGCGCGTTCCAAGCCGGAATCGACGACGCCCGTTACGTCCGGGATGGTGAGGCTTGTCTCGGCGATGTTCGTCGAAAGGATGATACGCGGTTCGTTTGTGCGCAAAAAGATTTCCTGTCCGGAGGAGCAGTCTTTTCCGCCGTATAGATCGAGAATCTTGACCTTTCCGTAGCCGAAAGATTCTTCGAGATGGCGATGTACGCTTGCGATTTCGCCTTTTCCCGGCAGAAAGACGAGTGTCGTTCCCCAGACATTGTTGCGTTCGAGAGTGCGCAGCGCCTTTTCCACGTTCCGCGCCAGGGAACTTCCGGGAAGCGATTCCTGGTTCAGGATTTGTACGGGAAATCCGGGTCGTCCGACCTGGAGGCATTCGACACCTAGTTTCCTTTCGAGTTCCTCGCGGTTTAGCTCGGCTGAGAGTATGGCGATTCTCGGTGCGTTCTGCTTGGCCTGTCTTGCAAGGAAATAGGCGAGGAGCAGATCCATTTCGATCCGACGTTCGTGAAATTCGTCAAAGACAATCCAGTCGAACGACTCGCTCTCGCGTAACAGGCTTTGGAGAAAAGTGCCGTATGTGGCAAAGAGAATCCTTGTGCTGTCGGAAACAGCGCTTTCAAAGCGAATCCTGTAGCCGACAGTCGCGCCGAGCCTTGTTTCGGAAAGCCTTGCGAGATAGCTTGCGAGGCTTGTCGCGGCGAGCCTCCGCGGTTCGAGAACGGCTACCTTTCCGAGCCCTTCCTTTTGCGAAGCGAGAAGCCACGGGACAAATGTCGATTTGCCGGAACCCGTCGGAGCGGTCAGAAGCAGGTTTTTCTGTCTGCCGATACACTCTCGAATCGCTTCGCTGGATTCCTTTAGCGGAAGAGATTCAAAGGCCGAAGAGTTCATGCAGGGTTTTCTACAAGCCTAGACGCGCGGAAAACGGAGATGTTCGCCGGTCGCCTTGTCCGTGTAAGGCCAGTGGCTGTTCTTTTCCTGTCTGTCGAGCATGAGGTTCGTGATGCGGCGCTGGAGTCCCGCTTCCGTCTTGCAGAAGAAGTAGGCGACCTTGTTTTCCTTTTCGACGAAGAAGACCGCGGCCTTGAACTTGCTCTTGAATGCTGCACGGAAGAGCGAAAGATCTTCGCGCTTCGGAACGACGCGGTTTCCCTTGACTTCGCACACGACGTCGGCGTCTTTAAGCATCGCCTTGCCCTTGTAGCGGATTACTTCGCGATTCGGTTCGGAGTTCTTGCGGATGGTTTCCATGTTAAAGGCTCCGCCGCCTTCCTTCATGACCTTTCGCACGGCGCGGATTACGGCAAGGACGACAACGAGAATGACCAGGATTAGAATGACGACCCAGTATTCCGAGAAAAAATTGGCGATTTGGGACATAGAGCCTCTCGAATGTAAAACTTTGCGCCTGAAAATAGAAAATGCGATGGAAGTCTTAAAATCGGAGCCGTTTTTTTCTATTGTTTTTCCCGATTTTCACAACCAAAAGAGGTGCACGCACGAAATGAAAAATTGGCGTATCGACGATTCCCGGGACCTTTACAATGTCCGCGGATGGGGAATTAGCTACTTCGACATTAACGAGGAAGGACATGCGACAGTCAGTCCGCTTCGCGACAAGGGCCCGGAAATCGATCTTTACAAGCTTGTCCAGGAACTCGACCTGAGGGACATGCCCGCTCCGCTCCTTCTCCGGTTTCCCGACATTCTCGATACGCGAATCGAAAAGATCAACGAGTGCTTCAACAAGTCCATCCGGGAATACGGATTCAAGGGCTCCTTTTACGACGTGTTTCCCATCAAGGTGAACCAGCAGCGAGCGGTTCTCGAAGAAGTCGTGCGCCACGGGAAAAAGTTCAACATCGGGCTGGAAGCCGGTTCAAAGCCGGAGCTTCACGCAGTGCTTGCGAACATGGACAATCCGGCGTCGCTCATCATCTGCAACGGCTACAAGGACGAGGATTTTATCGAGCTTGCGCTCCTTGCGCAGAAGATGGGAAAGAACATCTTTGTCGTCGTGGAAAAGATGAACGAACTTCCGATGATAATCGAAATTTCGAGGCGCATCGGGGTAAAGCCGAATATCGGGCTTCGGATAAAGCTCGCCTCTTCCGGTCAGGGAAAGTGGGAGGAATCCGGCGGTTATCACAGCAAGTTCGGGCTGAGCAGTTCGGACCTGCTCCATGCGCTAGACCTCATTCGCGAAGAAAGAATGTGCGATTGCGTGAGGCTTATCCATTGCCACCTGGGAAGCCAGATTACGAACATTCGGAAGGTGAAGTCCGGTTTGCGCGAAATTTCCGAATTTTACGCGCAGCTGAAGCAGGCCGGGATGAACGTGGAGTTTGTCGATGTCGGCGGAGGACTGGGCGTAGATTACGACGGCAGCCGCAGCGCGGGGACCGGTTCCGTGAACTATTCGATTCAGGAATACGCGAACGATATCGTCTATTCCATTTACGAAACATGCGAAAAGTTTTCCCTGCCGCATCCGAATGTCATCGCCGAGACGGGGCGCGCGCTTTCCGCCCACCATTCGATTCTGGTGTTCAACGTCCTCGAAGCGGCGGGTCCCGCGTTCTTCGAAGACGAAAAGCAGGAAATCCCGGAGCGGGCCGCGGATTCCATCAAGGATCTGCATGCGATTCTGAAAGGTCTGAACATTCGGAACCTGCTTGAAAACTGGCATGACGCGATGCAGATAAACGATGACGTCCTTTCCGGGTTCCGAATGGGAACGGTCGATTTGCAGACGCGCGCCCTTGCCGAGCGATTGTTCTGGAGCATCGCGCGCCGCGTGAACGAGCTTTCGAGCGAACTGCGGCATTCCCCGATGGAACTTTCGGAACTTCCGCGCCTCTTGGCAAAGAAGTATTTCTGCAATTTCTCCCTTTTCCAGAGTCTTCCGGACAGCTGGGCCATCGACCAGATTTTCCCCATCATGCCGATTCAGCGTTTAAATGAATCGCCGACGGTCGATGCGACGCTCCAGGACATCACCTGCGATTCCGACGGAAAGATGGACATGTTCGTCTCGGGGGATGGCATTTCCCGTACGCTTCCCGTTCACCCGCTGAAGGAGGGCGAACCGTACTATCTCGCCGTCTATCTCGTCGGGGCCTACCAGGAAATCCTCGGCGACCTGCACAATCTTTTTGGCGACACGAACGCAGTGCATGTCGTCTGCGACGGGGATTCCTACCGGATCGACCAGATGATCGACGGCGAATCCGTGGAAGACGTGCTGGATTACGTGAACTTTAGCGACAAGGCCCTTGTCCGTACAATGGAAAACTGGGTTTCGAGTTCCGTGAAGGAAGGAAAGATCACGCTCCAGGAAGGCAAGGAATTTCTGAACATCTACCGTTCGGGACTTTACGGCTACACCTATCTCGAAGGCTAGCCGAGGTCGTTCGGGTCCGAGGAATTCGGTTTGCCGGTAAGGAATCGGCGACGCTTTGGAGGAAAATGAATCGGTTGCTTTACGCTTGTTTCATCTCTTTCAGGAATCTTGACAGGGCGTCTTGCCATGTCGGGAGCGTCTTAAAGCCCGCCAGGATGAGCTTTTCCTTGGAAAGTCGGCTGTTGAACGGTCGCGCCGCCTTGGAAATTCCATATTCCGCGGTCGATACCGGGATGACTTCGGTGGAAAGTCCCGCCTGTCGGTAGATTTCCCGGGTGAAGTCGTACCAGCTGATGAATCCGCCTTCGTTCGTCGCATGGTAATAGCCGTATTTTTCCGTCTCCACCATGTCGACGAGAAGTCTCGAAAGGTCGAAAGTGTATGTCGGCGTACCGATCTGGTCGTTTACGACGCGCACCGAGTCGTGCGTTTTCGCTACGTTCAGCATTGTCCGGATGAAATTCTTCCCGTTTAGGCCAAAGACCCAGGCGATGCGGACGATGAAATATTTCTGGAGAATCCGGCAAACGGCGAGTTCCCCTTCGAGCTTTGTCTGTCCATAGACGTTGAGAGGCTTGTAATCCTTGCAGTCCGGTTCCCATGGGGCGGTTCCCTGCCCATCGAAAACGTAGTCCGTGCTGATATAGACCATTTTCGCGTCGATTTCCCGGCAGGATTCGGCGAGGTTTGCCGTGCCGCCCGCGTTGATTTCTCGGACCTTTTCCCGCTTGTCCGCGTCTTCCGCCAGATCGACCGCAGTCCAGGCAGCGCAGTGGATGACGACATTCGGGCGGAGTTCTTCGAGAAGCGTTTTCACCGCAACCTTGTCCGTAATGTCCAGTGCGCGGTAAGGCGCCTTGGTGACGGAGCTTTCGTCCTGGATCCCGCTGTATGTCGGCGCGAGGTCGCTTCCGATTCCCTCGTATCCTCTTTTGGCAAGCTCGTTCATCACATCGTGGCCCAGCTGCCCAGCCACTCCGGTTACAAATATCTTCATGCGTCAAATGTAAAAAAAGCCCCGCCGAAGCGGGGCACCTTCTGGAGAAGGGTAAAGATTTGCGGAACGCTAGGTAAGTTCTTCGCCGCGAACCATGATGACCTTGCCCGTGCGGATATATTCCACGACTTCGAACTTGTCGAGCAGGTGCTTCATCGCGTCGATCTTGTCCGTGTTGCCGGTGATCTGGATGATCATCGACGTGTCCGTCATATCGACCGTTGTCGCCTTGAAATGGTCGCACAGCTGGAGAATCTCGGTCCGTTCGGAAGACTTGCACTTGACCTTGATCAGCGCGAGTTCCTTTTCGACCGTGCTAGAACCCGTATGATCCTTCGCCTGGATGACATCGACGAGTTTTTCGAGCTGCTTGATGATTTGAACGAGAATTTCCGGGTTGCCGTGGGCGACGATGTTCATCCGGCTGAAGTCCGGGTTGAGCGTCGGCGAGACGACCAGGGAATCCAGGTTGTAGCCCCGGCGAGAGAAAACGAGCGCGATGCGCACGAGGACGCCGGGACGGTTTGCGACGAGCAGGCTCAGGCTGTGAGCGGAAAGTTTCTTATCGGTTGATTGCATGGTTAGGTGCTCCCTGTCGGCTTTTCGAGCGGACCTTTGGGCGGTTCCGTCATCATTGCGGTAAGCGGTGCGCCTGCCGGAATCATCGGGAACACGTTGTCTTCTTCTTCGCATTCGCAGTGAACGAGAATGGGGCCTTCCTTGTGGTCGAGGGCTTTCTGGATGACGCGTTCGGCGTCTGCCGCCCGCTTGATGCGGAGACCGGGAATTCCGTAGGCTTCGGCGAGCTTTACGAAGTCCGGATTTCCGACCATGCTGACAGAGGAATAGCGCTTGTCGTAGAACATGTCCTGCCACTGGCGAACCATTCCCAGATACTTGTTGTCCATCACGAAAATCTTGATGGGAAGCTTGTGGATGAATGCCGTCGCGAGTTCGGCCTCGGTCATCTGGAAACCGCCGTCTCCGGCAAAGCAGCACACCGGCCAGTTTTGCTCCGAAGCGAGACCGATTGCCGCTCCGATTGCCGCCGGGAATCCGAATCCCATCGTGCCTGCGCCACCGCTCGTGATGAACTGCCGCGGATAGTCCGCCTTGTAGAACTGGGCTACCCACATCTGGTGCTGGCCCACGTCGGTAGTGACTATCGCCTTGCCCTTTGTAAGCTCATAGACCTTGGCGATGATGTGCTGCATTCGCAGACCGCCCTGCTTGGGGTAGCCGAGCGGGAAGCGCTTTCTGTATGTCTGGACTGTCTTCACCCAGTCTTCCGTATCGAGGCGCGAAACGAGCGGCAACAGCTGTTCGAGAACGAGCCGCGCGTCGCCGCAAAGGAAAGCGTCCGGTTGCAGAATCTTTCCCTCTTCCGCCGGATCGATATCGACATGGATGATCGTCGCGTTCTTGCAGAATTCGTCAAGCTTGCCCGTGATGCGGTCATCCCAGCGAGAGCCGATGCTCATGATGAGATCGCAATCGAGAAGAGCCTTGTTCGCATAAGCCGTGCCGTGCATTCCGAGCATTCCGAGAGAAAGCGGATGCGTTTCGGGGAAGGCTCCTAGGCCGAGCAGCGTCTCGACGACGGGGGCGTTCAGCTTTTCGGCGAGTTCCCGCACTTGTCGGGAAGCGTTCGAGATGATCGCTCCGTGTCCGATTAGGAGCAGCGGCTTTTTCGACTTCTTGAGAAGGCTTGCCGCCTTTTCGACTGTCGCGGAATCGGCGTAAGTCGGAACCTTGTAGCCCGGCAGGTCGAGTTCGTCGGTGTACTTTGCCGTACAGGCGTTGGCAAGGACGTCTTTCGGCAGGTCGATAAGCACGGGGCCTGGACGCCCGGTTCTTGCGATGTGGAACGCTTCCTTGACTGCGCGCGGGAGATCGTTTGGATTCTTGATAAGGAAGGAATGCTTGACCGCCGCGAAAGTCATGCCGCTCGTGTCGCATTCCTGGAAAGCATCCTTTCCGAGATTCGGGGTGGTCGTCTGGGCGGCGAGAACGACTATCGGGGAAGAATCCATCAATGCGGTATAGATGCCCGTGAAGGTGTTTGTCGCTCCCGGTCCGCTTGTGACCAGGACGACGCCGACCTTTCCCGTGGCGCGGGCATAGCCGTCGGCCATGTGGGTTGCGCCCTGTTCGTGGCGCGAAAGGACCATCTTGATGCCCGAATCGAGAATGGCATCGAAAAGGGGAATGGCGGAGCCTCCGGGATATCCGAAGATCGTATCGACGCCTTCGCGCTTGAGACAGTCGAGGATGACTTGTGCGCCGCTTAATGCTTGGTTTGTCATAGCAGTACTCAATCGAGTTTTGATGTTTGAATGCGCAAAATATAGTTAGGTAGAACTTTCTTGTCAATCTATTTTGACGAAAACGATTGATTTTCTTGAATTTCTTGAATTTTTGAAAACGATTTTCTTGAAAAATCTTCTGTTTGGTGGCAAAAAAAAAGGTTTTCTTGATTTTTGCGATGTAAAATGTGAACTTTTAAAGTGAAAAGTTAAAAAACTGAAACTCTTGAAATTGAAAAATCGCAATTTTTGTTTTGAATTTGAAAATTTTTGCCGAAATGAGCCTTGAAATCGAGTGCTTTGAATCGTGAATCAGGCTTTTGTCGATTTTTGAACAAAAAGGAAACGAATGGGAGTCTGGAGCGTTATGGAAGGGGAATGCTTTTTAGGAGAAACGAATGCTGGTCCATGATAAAAAATCCCTTCCGCGCGAACGTCTGGAGGAAAACGGTCCGGAGTCCCTTTCGACATCGGACCTGCTCGCCTTGATTCTCGGGCGGGGAACTGCGGAAAAAAACGTTTTCGCCCTTTCGGAGGAACTCGCCGAATTTCTTTCGAAAGCGGCCCGTCGTCCTACATTGGAGGAGCTTTGCCAAATCGGAGGCCTGGGTCGTGCCAAGGCTTCGCAGGTCTTGGCATGCCTGGAACTTTCGAGCCGGTTCTTTCTAGGTTCGCAGATGACAAGCGTGACATCTCCGGGAGTGCTCCTGCCGCACCTCGCGTTTCTCAAGTTTCGCAGCCAGGAATGCTTTGTGTCGGTCTCGCTCAGCAGCGGCAACGGAATTCTAGGCGTCCATCTGGTGACTTCGGGGCTTGCCGATCGTACGCAAGTCCATGCGCGAGAAGTCTTTTCCGAAGCGATTCGGGACAGGGCCTGTTGCGTTATCGTTGCGCACAATCATCCTTCGGGATCCCTGGTGGCGAGCGAGGAAGACAAGATGGTGACGCGTTCGCTTTGCGATGCCGGCAGGATTCTCGAAATTCCCGTTCTCGATCACCTGATCGTGTCTTTTCGAGGCTATGCGAGCCTGAAAAAGGAATTTCCCGAGCTGTTTTTCGCTTAGCGGTAGCCAGAGCCTAGTCGAGAGAATTTGGAGCCTAGAGTCGCAGAGCGATCTTTTTACTTTCAGCCGAAAGGCTTGAAGTTGCACGTCTAGGCTTTTTGTCGCCAAGCGAACGTTTTTCGCCTGCCCGCAGCAGGTGGGCCTCTCGGCGAATGGATCGCCAGTCTGCCGACAGGCAGGCCTTCCCGATGTTCAGAGCTTAGTTAGGAGATCTTGGAGATTGGAGTTGAAAAGCGGTACTCTTCTATTCCCTGTCATTCTGGAGGCTCTGAAAGAGCCGATAGAATCCAGCCCGAGCCTTATGGATCCTATCGGTCGCTGTGCTCCCTCCAGGATGACGGCGTAACGAGACTTCCGTTCAACATAACGAACCTTTACCGTCTGCCGTCATTCTGGAACGACCGAAGGGAGTGATAGAATCCATTCCGAGCGTTTCTTTTGAAATGGATCCTACCTGCCTGTCGGCAGACAGGTCGGTCGCTGTGCTCCCTCCAGAATGACCGTTTATCGCATAAACCTTTACCGGTCGTTTAACGAACTATCAACTATTTACTACCTACTCTCCACTCTTCACTCTTCACTCTCTACACTTCGCTCTCGACAAGGCTCTCGTCCAACCGCCGAATTCCCCCTTTTATCCGCCTGCTATGTAAAAATGCGGAAACGAAGTTGCTTTGAGACATATCGCTAAAGACAAAAAAGTTTTTTCTAACTATCTTTCCTTTGGATTAGGCTCGTCTTTTCGGGCTAAAGAGGATTGGTTTTAAAGAAGGAGAACCAATGAATAAATGCGTCAAATGCCTGACCCTTCTCGGCTTATCGGTTTCGCTCGCCTTTGCGCACGAGACCTTTAACAAGAACGGGCAGCTCGGTTTCGACAAAACCTACTCGGCGAAGTCGATGAAGCACGGTCAGCTGGGCATCACCCTCTTGGGAGATGTATCGAACGATGGCGGTGTTTTCGAAAATTACATGTTCAACAGATACATGAACAACGGCCAGTCTCAGTATGATGAATTGGACCAGTTCGTGGGACTCAGCGGCTATTTCGGCATGTCGTTCGGCATGTTCGAAATCATGGACGTCGCTATCATGCTCCCGGTCTATTACGACCAGCTGGAATTCAAGAATACGGATGCGGCAAAGCAGGGCTATCTGGGAAATCTCCGCGCGACGCTAAAATTCCGCGCACCGCTTCCCGAGGATCAGCTCTTTGACATCGCGCTTATCCTCGGAGCGGACTTCCCGACGACGGACGCTTCGAAGCGCGGTTCCTGGGTCCGCGAACCGGACTATATCAACCTTGAGCAGCTGAACAGCTACGCCTATGGTTCGAACAATTCGATCTTCCGCGTTGCCGCCGCGGCGACGATGGACCTCCGCAAGGTCGATGCGGCTCCGCTCCTCTTCCACGTGAACGGCGGCTACCGCTTCACGGTCGGAAACGACAACTATCCCGGCTTCTATTCCGTTGCGTTCGGCATGGAACTCTACCCGCTTTCGGTCGTATCGATCTTCGGCGAATACTATATGGACATTGCCGACGGCGATTACGAAGCGATCAAGGATCTTTCGATGAACGAGGCTTCGGTCGGTCTGGTGTTCCACATCGGGAACCATCTGGACCTCCAGGTCGGCGGTCATTTTGCGATTTCGAAGGATTACTCTCTTCCTGTTCGTGGCGGAAACGCAAACGATGGCGGCAACGGAAACGATGTCTGGGCATCCAAGGTTCGCACGACTCCTTCCGCTTACGGCTTTGGCGGCATCACCTGGTCCGGATTCCTCATCGATCCGGATAGAGACGGTGACGGCGTTCCCGATGACCAGGACAAGTGCCCGGACGAACCGGGTGACAAGCGCAATGACGGTTGCCCCTGGCCGAATCCCGACCTTGACGAAGATGGCGTTTGCGATCCGTGGGTTGCCGAAAAAGGCCTGAGCGCCGAGTTCGCCGAAATTTGCGAAGGCATCGACCAGTGCCCGAACGAACAGGGTGCCGGTGCGGATGGCTGTCCGCTTGACAATCCGGACGTCGATGGCGACGGTGTCTGCGACCCGTGGGTTGCCCAGAAGAACATGCTCGACAAGTTTGCCGGAGTCTGTTCCGGTGTTGACGAATGCCCGAATCAGGCCGGTCTCCCGGCGTTTAACGGCTGCCCGAGCAAGGACCCGGATCCGGATGGCGACTCGATCTGCTCTCCGTGGGTGACGGATGAAGGCCGCCTGGCCGACTTTGCGAATGTCTGCAAGGGCTACGACATGTGCCCGGGCGAAGCGGGTCCCGTGGCGAACAAGGGCTGTCCGTGGCCCGATCCGGACGTCGATGGTGACGGTCTCTGCGATGCGTGGGTGACGGAAAAGGGTCTCGGCTACTTCTTCGAAAATCCGACAGACCCGAACGTGAAGCAGTGCAAGGGCGTCGATAAGTGCCCGGCGGAATATGGCCCGATCGAGAATGACGGCTGCCCGCTTGGAAATCCGGACGTCGATGGCGACAGCGTTTGCGATCCTTGGGTTTCCGAAAAGGGAATGCTCGACGATTACAAGAGCGTTTGCACGGGCGTCGATAAGTGCCCGAACGAACCCGGTCCGCTTGCGACGAACGGTTGCCCGACGGAAGATCCGGACGTCGATCATGACGGTGTCTGCGATCCTTGGGTGACCCAGAAGGGAATGCTCGACGTGTTCAAGGATGTCTGCACGGGTCTCGACAAGTGCCCGTATGATTCCGGCTCCGTGAAGAACAACGGTTGCCCGCTCGACAATCCGGACTCCGACAATGACGGTGTCTGCGATCCTTGGGTGACCCAGAAGGGAATGCTCGACGTGTTCAAGGATGTCTGCACGGGTCTCGACAAGTGCCCGTATGATTCCGGCTCCGTGAAGAACAACGGTTGCCCGCTCGACAATCCGGACTCCGACAATGACGGTGTCTGCGATCCTTGGGTGACCCAGAAGGGAATGCTCGACGTGTTCAAGGACCAGTGCACGGGTCTCGACAAGTGCCCGCTGGATTCCGGATCCGTGGAAAACAACGGCTGCCCGCTCGACAATCCGGACTCTGACGGTGACGGCGTCTGCGATCCTTGGGTGACCCAGAAGGGAATGCTCGACATATTCAAGGACAAGTGCACAGGCCTCGACAAGTGCCCGTATGAAGCGGGAGACATCGCTGCCGACGGTTGCCCGGTCGAGGAAATCAAGCTCGAAGTCTTCTTTGCCAGCGGAAAGGCCAAGCTCACCGCGAACTCGAAGAGATCGCTCCGCGAACTGGCGAAGGATCTGAACAAGAAGGAACGCAAGAACGAGCGCTACCAGATTCTAGGCTACACCGATGACCGCGGCAAGGAAAGCGCAAACCTGAAGCTTTCCCAGAAGCGTGCCGAAGCGGTTCGCACCGAACTGGTGAAGAACGGCGTGGATTCGAGCCGTCTCGAAGCTATCGGCAAGGGTGAAGCCGATCCGATTGCGGACAACAGCACGGCGGAAGGCCGCGAAATGAACCGTCGCATCATGATGAAGCGCATCCAGTAGGCAAGTCTTACAAAATTGAACGAAAATCTCCGGGCTTTGCGCTCGGGGATTTTTTTTGTCGCTTTCGAACGAACCGGGGAAAATGTTCGATTGCTATATTGACGGCATGGACGCCTATGTTTTTCAGCACGTGGAATTTGAAGGTCCCGGAGCGATACTTCCCTATCTGGAATCCAGAAGTTTTCGGGTACATTTCGTAAAGCTCTATGCGGGCGATCCTTTGCCTTCTCCGGAATGCGTCGATTTCGCCGTTCTGATGGGCGGCCCGATGAGCGCCTTGGACGAGAAGGAATATCCCTATCTCGCCTTGGAAAAGCGCTTCTGTCGTGAAATGTTCGCCTTGGAAAAGCCTCTCTTCGGAATTTGTCTCGGGGCGCAACTGATTGCGAACGCCTTTGGCGCGGGAATTCGGAAAAATCCGGAAAAGGAAATCGGCTGGTTTCCGGTCACCTTCGAGAATGGCCTTTCGATAGAAGCGTTTCACTGGCACGGGGAAACTTTCGACATCCCCGAGTTGGCGTCTCCTTTCGCCTATAGCGCGGCTTGCAAGAACCAGGGCTTTCGGCTTGGGAAAACAGTCGGAGTCCAGTTTCACCTGGAAACGACGGAAGAAACCATGTCCGAAATTCTCGCCAACTGTTCGGAGGAACTGGATTCCGCCTTGTCGCTTCACGGCGCGTTTGTACAGACGGAACGTCAGATTCGCGAACATGGAAAAGTTTCGATTCCTCGTGCAAACGCGCTTCTCGAAGAATTTCTAGACGCAATCCTTGGGAGGTTATGATGGATAGGCTTCTCTCTTTTGACGCGGAACATTTGTGGCATCCCTACGCTTCTCTCAAGAACATGCCGGCGCGTTTCCTCGCGACTTCGGCGAAAGGAACGCGGATACGGACCGCCGAAGGGCTGGAACTCATCGATGCCGTTTCTAGCTGGTGGTGTGTCGCGCACGGTCACAATGCGCCCGAAATCGTCGAAGCGATACGGCGCCAGAGCGAAAAGATGTGTCACGTGATGTTCGGCGGCTTTACGCACGAGCCCGCGATCGAACTCGGGCAAAGGCTCGTAGGGTTCTTGCCGAAGGGTCTAGACAGGATATTCTTTGCGGATTCGGGATCCATCGCCGTGGAATGCGCGGCGAAGATGGCTGTGCAATACCAATACGCGCAAGGCCATGCGGAACGTTCCAAGCTGGTCGCTCTCAAGGGCGGTTATCACGGTGACACGGCCGGGGCGATGGCGCTGAGCGATCCCGACGGAATGCATGTTCTCTTTCGCGGGATCATGCCAAGGCATTATTTTGCCGAGCGTCCAAATTCTCGCGCGGACGGCGCATGGGACGATGCCGACTTCGCGTCGATGGAAAAGGTCGTCTCCGAACACGAAAGGGAGATAGCGGCGGTTATCTGCGAACCGGTATTCCAGGGCGGAAACGGCATGTGGCTATACCATCCGAACTATCTGAAACGCTTGCGGAAGCTTTGCGACGAAAAGGGGATTATCCTGATTCTCGATGAAATCGCTTCGGGGTTTTACCGTACAGGGCCGCGCTTTGCGATGGAACATGCCGGAATCTTGCCGGACATTCTGTGCGTCGGAAAGGCGCTTACCGGCGGATGCATTACGATGGCCGCTTGCGTGGCGTCCGAGCATGTAGCGGATGCGATTACGAACAGCAGGATCTCCGCGTTTATGCACGGTCCGACTTACATGGCAAATCCGCTTGCCTGCGCCGCGGGAATCGCGTCGCTTTCTCTCTTTGAATCGAGAGACTATCTGTCGGAGGTCGCTCGCATCGAAAAAAGGCTCAAGGAAAATCTCTTGCCGCTGAAGGACCTGGAAAATGCGGCGGATGTCCGCGTTCTCGGTGCCATCGGCGTCCTCGAACTCAAGGCGAAACCTTCCGCGGAAGACATTCTCCGCGTCATTCGGGAAACGGGCGTCTGGCTCAGACCGTTTTGCAACTATGTCTATACAATGCCGCCGTTTATCACGACGAATGCGGAACTCGACCGAATTTGCGAAGCGATACGCCTGATCGGGGAATGCGAACCTGCGACTCTCGTAGCGGGCGAAGATGAATTTCACGAATAAACTGAAAACGGGACAGGCAAGGATGAATCACGGTTATTTTGTGACGGCTACCGGCACAGATGTCGGAAAAACCTTTGTGACGGGACTTCTTGTCAAGGCGTGGAGAGATTCCGGGATTGATGCCGGCTATTACAAGGCGGCTCTCAGCGGAGCGGAATTTCGGGATGGAACCTGGGTTGCCGGCGATGCGGACTATGTGAAAAGAATCGCGGGGCTTTCGGAAAGCCAGGAGAAACTCGTCAGCTACGTCTATCGGGAAGCGGTCTCTCCGCATCTCGCTGCGCGGAAGGAAGGAAATCCGGTAGAGCTTTCGAAGGTGAAAAGAGATTTCGAAGCGGCCTTGGCGCGACATTCGTTCGTATTTGTCGAAGGCAGCGGGGGAATCGTTTGCCCGATTCGCCATGACGCAGACGAAAACGGCTCGCTTGCGGGTCAAAGGATTTTTCTCGAAGACATCGTGAAAATGCTGGACCTTCCGCTCCTGATCGTCACCACGGCGGCGCTCGGTTCCATCAACGCGTGCGTCTTGACCGTCGAATATGCGAAAGCGCGGAACCTGAAAATCCGCGGAATCCTCGTGAATCGTTACGGCGACAGCGGAAACCTGGAAATGGAAGACGACAATATTTCGATGATGCGAGAAATCACCGGTCTTGAAATCCTTTCGAAGATAAGGACCGGCGACAGGAACTTGGGCGTTTCGCCGTTCTAACTTTTTAATCTTGAGAACGCCAGATTCCGACAAGGCTCCGGTTCGGTCTGAGCGTAAGCCAGAATGTCGGGCCGACGAGAATCAGGTCGCGGACGAGAGCCGTCCATGCTTCGGACTTGCTCTGCGCGCCTTCGAGTTCAAAGCATCCGCACGTGATGCCGAGGTCGAGAGCGAGAGCCCAGGCCAGAGCGATGATGAACGAGACGAACATCCAGAAAATGGCAAGCGCGGACTCTCTTGCGAAAGGCGTCACGATCAACGCAAGACCGAACCAGAATTCGAATTGCGGATAGACCAGGCTGAAAAGGTTGTTGATGAAATCGGGCAGGAACTGGTATTGGGCGACCAGGACGGCGAATCCCTTGGGATCCTGGATCTTGAAAATGCTCGCCGAGATGAAGAAAGCTCCGATTCCTATGCGAAGAAGCGTTTCAAGACCCTTGACAGTCCAGTCCCTGTCCTTTCTGTAAGCTAAAATGACGAGCGGAATGGCAACGAGGAGAGCGCCGATTCCGAAATGCAGATTGTATTTCCAGATCTTTGGAAACCTTTCGATGAGAAATTCGGAATCGGTAAAGGTCAGAAACGATTCCGGAAAGGAAACTTCGGCGATGCAGACCGAGACAAGAAATGTCGCAAGGCAAAGAAGAATGGCGGAAAGAATATGCTTTTTCATGACCTACTCCGGTTTGGCGAGGACTTCTTGCGTGCCAATCCATTCGACGGACTTTTCGTCGCTGACCCGGATATTGTTCACGATGGCGAGCGCGATGCAGAACGCGACAAGAAGGAAGAGAAATTTCCAGTGAAAGCTCTTGATGTATTCCAGAATTCGGTTTTTCATGGGAACAATCTACAAAAAATGCCGCCTGGCGGGCGACATTTTCGAAAATAGTTGAAGAGGGATGTCTTGAAGTTGTTTTGCCTAGCGAAGCGTAAAGCGCCCGGAGCTTGTTCCGCGAACTTTCCAGAGATAGGCACCGTTCGGAATACCCAGGCCGATTGTCTGGGTGCCCGCGCGCAGGGGAACGCTCAGGACCTTGTTTCCCAGCATGTCGAAGATTTCGATTCTTTCTGAATGGCTTGAACGCACTTGCAGTTCGCGACCTTCGAGAATCTGGACGGAAACGGCTTTGCGAAGCTTTCCGGCAAAGTCATTGGATAGGGATGTCTTGTCCGAATCCTCCGTCCCGTTTGCGCAATTCGGCTTTTTTCCGCCGATGACATTTACCCAGCCGTTGTTTTCGTAATCGTTGATCGTTCCGCTCGCGACATAGACGTAATAGCCGCCGTCCCTTGTCGCTGGCTTTGTGTTGTAATTGCAATCGTCCCATTCGTCGCCACATGTGTTGGATACCCCGTTGATGGAAACCGTGGAACCGAGCGATGGCTGGATGACTTCGAAATCGCGGATATAGAGACATTCGCCGCTTGCCGGAATGCTCGAGGAGTTCCCGATGACGCTTGCAAAGGCGGATCCACCGCAAAATGCCGGGTCGTAATCGCCGCATGTCGGATTTGGCGCGATTTCCGAGCTGCTGGAACTCTGTGCGCTGCTTGAACTTGAAACGGTGCTAGAACTCGATGAAACTTCCACGGAACCCGATCCGCCTTCGTCGCAGGAACTTCCGATGCAGAGAATGTTCTTCGAAACGTTTGCGCTTCCTCTTGCCGTTCCGGTGTTTCCCGTATAGGATTCCACTTTCATCGCGACTTCGTAGAGCTTGTTCATCGGCATTCCCGCCTTGGCCCATTCCGCAAAGTGCCTGGACACGGTGACGCGTCCGCTTGTCCTGTGGCTGCTCGTGCTAGCCGGGTAGCTGAAGTATTGCTTGAAGTTTCCGTTGCCCGTGAGCATCGGCTGACCGATCCGGTCGCATTCCGTGAAATTGTAGAGGATGCCGTCGATTGTCGCAGATCCTTTCTGCTGGCAATTGGTTCCGCTGGTCGCGGAGTTGTAGCTTCCCCTGTCCTGGATGATGTAGTATTCGATCTGGTCGGAAAAGTTCGAGGGCTGCGTGCCGGAGGCGAAATATCCCCAGCCGTAGATTCCCAGCATCTTGACATTGTCCGAAGAACTCCAGGTCGCTTCGAAATCGATGGTGATGGTCCCGACGGAAGAGACCGTTTCGTTGTTCTTGAACTTTTTCCCGGCTCGGGAGAGAACGTTGATTGTCCCGCTCCATTCCGCGGAAAAGGTTCCGCCGTTTTCCGGCTTCGAATCCGCCGTGATGGTGAGGCTCGCCGTTCCCGTACCGTTTTGACTCCACAGTTCGTAATCGTAGCCGTTTACGGTCCGCATCTGCTGGGATGTTCCGTTTGCGCACGTCAGAACCTCTCCGGCCCATAGCGAGGCGCATCCGAGCATCAGGGGAAAAATAAACTTCAGTTTCATGGAAATTCTCCTTTCTGTTCTCTGTAAAATACGCTTGAAAGGTTTCGCTTGTTTCCCGGGAAATTGAAAAAGTGTTGTATTTTGTTGTAAATTTTGGAGTGACGAATTTTTAGAAAAGAGGTTTTCATGTCTTTTATTGCACTGGCCAAGAAGCGCTACAGCTGCCGTTCGTTTTCCGACAAGGCTGTGGAAAGGGAAAAAATCGAATCGGTTCTCGAAGCGGGCCGTATCGCTCCGACGGCGACAAATTCCCAGCCTGTTCGCGTGCGGGTTCTTGAAACTCCCGAAGCGATCGAAAAGATTCGCGGTCTCACCCGGATGGCGTACAATGCGCCGATCGTGCTGATGGTTTCCTATGACAGGGCGAAAAGCTACAAGGCGTCGAAATATGGAGACGACCACGATTGCGGTCCCGAAGACGCGAGCATCGTCACGACGCACATGATGCTCGAAGCGACCGATCTGGGATTGAACACGCTCTGGGCGAGAGGCTTCAACGCCGAAACGATCGAAAAAGCCTTTGGCTTTTCGGAGGACGAAAAACTCGCCTGCCTGCTCGATGTGGGCTACGCGGATCCGCTGCACGGAGGTCCTTCGCCGAAACATTCCGTGCGAAAGTCCCTCTCGGAATTCGCATCGAAAGCTTGAATCGTCCTTGCGTGAAGTTCGCGTGGAAAGACATCCGCTAGAACCCTTCTTGCCGAAGCGTACAAGGCTCCTGATGCTCGGAAGCTTTCCGCCTCCGAGGACACGCTGGTGCATGGATTTTTACTACCCGAATTTCAACAATGACATGTGGCGAATTTTGGGAAAGGTCTTTTACGGCGAAAGGGATTACTTTGTATGTAAAACGGAAAAGCGCTTTGACCGCGAAAGAATTATCGACTTCCTGTCGCTTGCGGGAATTGGAATCTATGACGCGGCGGAATCCGTGAATCGCCTGAAGGGGAACGCTTCGGATGCCTTCTTGGAAGTGGTCGCTCCGACGGACTTGAAAAGTCTTCTAGCGAAAGTTCCCGATTGTCGCTCTATCGTAACGACGGGAACGCTCGCGACGAAAACGGTTGCCGATACGTTCCTTGTCGATTCGCCTTCTGTCGGAGGCAAGGTCGCGATTTCGCTTGGAGCAAGGGACATCGCCTTGTATAGGACGCCGAGTTCTAGCCGCGCCTATCCGCTGGCGTTCGAAAGGAAAGTCGAAGCGTATCGGAAAATGTTCCTGGACGCGAAAATTCTGCGTTGATTCCGTGCGGAATTTCTAGAGGTCACTTCTAAAAATTGCTTTGGTTAAGAAAATTTGAATGAGACCAAGCGAAGACAGGAATGAAAAGTGGCGAATACTGGATGTATTTGCCACTTTGAATGACGAACCAGCGCGAAGCGTCGCAACCAAATTTTTGAAAATTGAATTTTTAGAGGTGACCTAGAGGTGACCTAGAACTGGAAATAGATGAACGGCGGGGAATCCGCGCTGGAGAACTGGTAGATGCCAAAACACGCAAGAACGGTAAGGAGAAGTATCGCCCACTTGGGAAGTTTCGCAAAGAGAATCCGATAGGTGCGCTTGAAGTTTTCCGGCAGCCAGTGGATGGCCATTCCCAAGCAAAATACGAGTATGATGGAAAGATGCTGAAACGCCATTTGCGGGACGACGGAAAGGTTCCACGGCGTTCCTATCTGGTGAATCATGTTGCGGGCTGTTTCCCAGGCGACTTCGTTGGCTTCGGCGGGGTCGAGGTTCGAACCGGAGCGGAAAAAGAGACGCGTCGAAGTGATGAATATGAACGTGAGCAGAACGTTCCAGACAAACTTGAGCCGTGGCAGCGGTCGCTTCGAAAAGAGTCCGTAGAGCATGTTCGCATAGATTCCAAGGAAGATGATTCCGCACCAGACGCTCGCGATTCCCCAGAGCGGTTCGTAGCGGAACTTGCAGAGCAGGGCAAAGGTCGCGGTGAAGAGGAACATCAGGATGGCGCGAACTTCGATTCTTTGCTTGCTCCATTGCGTGTTGAGAATCATGCCGATTCCGTTCAATCCTCCCCAGATGATGAAGTTCCAGCTTGCGCCGTGCCAGAGTCCGCCCATCAGCTGGGTGATCATCGCGTTGGTGTGCTTGGCGATTGTTCGTCTGGAATCGGGCCTGAAGATTCCCCAGAGCGCAAGCGACAGCAATAGAATTCCCAGGGAACAGGCGACGATGAAACTGCCCGACAGGATGACGGCGATGGCGGCGATGACCAAGGTCCAGAAAAAGGTTCCGAAGCTCGCGCGGCGGTTTCCGCCGAGGGGAATGTAGAGGTAGTCCCGAAGCCAGCGCGAAAGGGAAATGTGCCAGCGATGCCAGAATTCGGACGGCCTGTCGGCCTTGTAGGGCGAGTTGAAGTTCTGCGGCAGGCGAAACCCCATGAGAAGGGCGACTCCGGTCGCTATGTCCGTGTAGCCGGAAAAATCCGCATAGACCTGGAGCGAGTAGGCAAACAGCGCAAGGAGATTTTCGAATCCGGTAAAGAGAAGCGGGGTTTCGAAAACGCGATCGACAAACTGTGTCGCGAGAAAATCGCTCAAGACGATTTTCTTGGCAAGCCCGTTCAGAATCCAGAAAATGGCGAGAGCGAAGGCGTGTCGGGAAAGAAAGTAGGGACGGTGCAATTGGGGAATGAACTTTTCGGCGCGGATGATGGGACCCGCGACAAGAGCAGGGAAAAATGTCAGGTAAAAGCCGAAGTCGAAAAAGTTTCCAATGGGCCGGATGGTCTTTTTATAGACATCGACGACATAGCTGATAGCCTGGAACGTGAAAAAGGAAATGCCGACGGGAAGGATGATTTGATCGACCAGCGAACCTGTGTGGAAAAAGCGGTTGCTCGCCGCGGCGAAAAAGTTATAGACTTTTAAATCTACCCCGAAAAGCTGGTGCAGAACGTCGAGGAAGAAGTAGGCGTACTTGAAATAGCCGAGCGTGAAGAGATCGATGAGAACTAGCGAAACGAGAAGGACTGTTCTTGGAAGCGCTTTCCGGAATTTTTCGAGAATCCTTCCCCCGAAAAAATTGACGGAGACGCAAAAAATCAAGAGCAGGAGGTAGCTGCCGCTTGTCTTGTAGTAAAAGAAGAGGCTCGCGAAGAACAGGAAGGCGTTGCGCAGCATGATCTTGCTGTGCAGACAGGAGAACAGCGCAAGGACGGCGGCGAAAAAGGCCCAGAAGTAAAATTGCGTAAAGATCAGCGGCCTTGACGGATCGAACAGAAACACGCTCTGGAGAAAGTCACCGAGAAAATTCATCTCTTTTTCTCCGTAGGTCTTGAATGTGCGGAATCGGGGAAAATCACTTCGCGAAGGGCTTCAAAGAAAAGGTCTCCCAAGAGCTCGTATCCGGAATTCTTGAAGTGTACATGGTCCTTCTTCGCATAGTCGGCCGTGACCCAGGAATCCATGGATTGAAAACCTCCCATTACCTTGTACATGTTCCAGAATCCGCCTCTGTACTTTTTTGCGAGTTCAAAGGTCGCCTGTGCGACCAGTTCGCCGTTCTTGTTCGGCTTGTTCGTCTTGGTGAAATAGCTGTCGTTGTTGGACATGAAAAGCAATGCCGCCCTGGGGGAAACTTTCCGGATTCGGTAGATCAGGCTGTCGTAGCGTGCCTTGAACTGTTCGGAATCGAAATTTGCCACGTTCGCGTCGTTAATCCCGATGGAAAAGATGACCAGGTCCGGCGGCGAAAAATCCAGATCGCGCTCTAGGTCCTGGAGGGAAAGGTATGCTTCCAGACCCGCGCCGTTTACGCCGATGGAATTGTATGTGAGCCCGGAAACGGAATCGGAAAGGAAAATTCCCGTAAGCGTAAATTTCGGAACCTTTCGGCAAAAGGCCGTGTCGGCGAAGAGCGCTTCCTTCCCGAGGGAATCGAGCCTTGCGAGCGTGTCGCGCCAGGCATGTTCGACTGCGGAATCTTTCCAGGGAAAGCTAAAGATCAGGGAGTCCGCCTTTCTTGAAATTTCAAAGACGAAGCTTCCCGAAACCGAATCGCGCTTTCCTACATGGCGGACGCCGTTTTCTTCGAGCCGCAGAACGGGTTCGATGGAATCCGCCGAAAATCCGAACAGGCGAACTTTTGTAAAGCTCCAGATCTTCTCGTTCGGAATCCGCGAATCCAGAACGATGCGAATTTCGGCGTCGGGATCGATCGTCGTCACCTGGAAACCCAGCAGGCCCAGAGGCTTTTCTCGGTTCTTGATAGCGCTCCGTTCCCACTTGAAACGGCCACGCTTTCGGGAAGCGTAGCTGATGGGCGTGTTGGAATTCGCCGCGGTGAAGGGAAAGACAAATCCGCGCGATGCCGCCGGCAGGGGAATGTCGCGGATAAGCCTGGAACGGATGCGATTGGAAAAAACGTCTGCCTGGATGTGCGAACCGCCGAGATGCAGAATGTTTACATTTCCCCGCTTCGTATGGATCAACGAATCCAGCTTGTGCAGAAACGGGGAAAAGGAAGCGTTTCCCGCGGGAAAGACGATGTGGTTTGCGGACAAATCGATCGGCAGATTGACCTTGTCGGCGAGTGAGATGGCGCAAGCCGTCAGTATCCAGAATACGATTCGCGTCATGGGGTTTCGCCTCGGGAAAAGCCGGAGCTTCTAGATTCTTCGCCTGTCGCTTCGGAAATGGGAATCAACACGAGCGTGTCGCTTTCGGTTACGAGCGTGTCCGCCATGCTCTTTGCGCTGTCCCGGAACGAATGGATTTCGAAAAGCTTTTCCGAATCGATTTTCCGGGCCTTTCGGAATGCGTAATAGTCGTAGTGCAGCTTTGTCGCGTTGTAGAGGAGTTCGCCGATTCGGGAGGCCCCGGCTCGGGTAAAGTGGATGTAGTCCGGTCCTCCGAGCGGAGGCTTTTCCTTGACCCAGGAAATCATGGCGTTCTGTCCGCCCATTACGCGATACATGTCCCAGTAGGCGCAGCCGTTTTTCAGGGCGACGTCCCGAATCGTTTCTATCGTCATTTCGAGGTTCGGGTAGCTGGTCCATTTCCCGTTTATTTTCTTTGACATGTCCGCGGGACCGATAAAGAGAATGTCCGCGTCGGGAGCCGCTTTCCGGAGCGCCTGGATTTGCTTTTCGATGGTCTTCTCGACCCATCCGAGATTTGCGCGGGTAACGCTTGGAACCAGATTTCCGCCATATTCCATCAGGATGAGTTTCGCGTTGATTGCCTTGAGGGACGCGCCGAGAAGTTCGTTGTCCATCTTGGTGAAAACGGTTCCTGAACTGCCGCGCATGGCGACGTTATCGACTCCGATGCCCGATTTTCCGTCAAGTACAATCGTGTATAGCGAAGCCTTTCCCGAAACGGTCAGCGTGACGGATTCCGTTTCGTGGAGAAGATCCCACGTATAGACGGAAAGGTGCGTGAACGTTTCGACTTTTGGATCTGTCGCGAGGAATTTCTGCGTGCGCGTTCTGTATTCCGGCAAGGAGTCGCCTAGGACCGTATCGGTGACCGCCGCCTTGTAGATGAGCCTTGTCTTGAGGTTTGCCTTGTTTGCGAGAAGGCGGATCTTTCGAAACTTCCCGGCATTCGGAAAGTTTTTCCGGTGCAGGCTCTTCTTGAAGGAAAAAGTCGCGCTGCCGTTTAGATCGGTCACCTGGGCGAGTGGACCGTAGCGGTTGTTTGGCGCATGTTCTTCCTTCGGTCCAAAGATGCGGTGTCTCGAAAGGTTCCCGACGCTGTGGCCGTTGAACACGAAGGATGGAATGTCGGCGAGAGGAGGAACCATTCCCGGGCCGGAACCGCCGAAAAGTGTCTGGATGGATTCGCGGAAAGTCGCCGTGATGCGGTCGCCTTCGAGCTGGGAATCGCCGTAGTGGACGATGTGGATGACTTCGCCCGAATCCTTCGCTTGCTCTACCCGTTCGAAAAAGCGGTCGAACCAGAACGGATTGTTGTCCGGAAAGTCGAATCGCGTGGGACCTTCCCTGAAAAAGGATTCGTAGAAGGCCAGCGAATCCGCATATTCGGCAAATTGTCGCGCGCGCGTTTCGGCAAGCATCTTCCGGATCTGTTCTTCGGGATCGGGCTTCGTCGAGTCGGAAAGATCCTCTTTCGTTTCATCGATCTTTTCCTTCAAGGAGGGAAACCGCAGCGTGAAAGGTCCGACGGAAATTCCTTCGCTCGGAAAGCCGAGCGAAAGCGCACCGAGCAGGGCGAAGACGGAAAGGATGAAGAAAAGCGCGCGGAATGGCGTCATCGGACGTCAGGCCTTGAGGCTTGCAATTTCTTCGAGCGTGCCAGCCCCGGCGGTTCCCGAGGAGAGAATCTTGTATTCGAATCCGTCGACGGGAGCCTTTTCTCCATCGACATAGACGACGACTTTCGCGCCTTGGGCGTTTGCCTGTTCCATCTGCTTTCCGAGCTTTGCCGGTGCGAGCGGATGGCTCACGGTGAAGCCTAGTCCGCGAAGTTCGCTCGCGACGGAAAAAATCCTGTCCATGTCGTTTGTAAAGCTTGCGACAAAGAAGTCGAGCGACTGCCTGGACGATGGGAGAAGCCCGCGTTCTTCAAGAAGGTTCGCAAGGACCACGTCTCCCATGCCGAATCCTACGCCGGGAACCTTTTGCCCGCCGAGCTTTTCGGTGAGGCTGTCGTAGCGTCCTCCGCCGGCAATGGCGCGCATGGACTTTCCCTTGTCGAAAACTTCGAAGACGATGCCCGTGTAATAGGCAAGCCCGCGGACAATCGAGAGATCCAGCGCGACCGAACCGGACGCGCCCGAATGTTCGAGCGTCTGGAACAGTTTCCGAATCTCGTCGAGGGCTTCCCGGGAGGCGTCTCCCTGGATTTTGGAAGCGACGTCCTCGATGTCTTTCGAATCCATCAGGCTGTCGAGCTTTTTCGTCTGCTCTTCGGAAAGGCCCGCTTCGGCGAGTTCCCTGTAGAAGTCGCTCTTTTCGATTTTCAGGCGGCGGTCGAGTACCGGATAGACTTTCGACACGTCGGGAACCCCGATTTCTTCGAGAAACGCGTTGAGGAGCTTTCGGCTGGAGACCCCGATGCAGAAGTCGCCCGTCTTGAGCCCGAAGTCCTGGAGCATGGAGGCGATAGCGGAAAGAAGGTCCGCTTCGGCGTAGATGCTCTCCGTCCCGATGATGTCGAGATTCAGCTGGAAGAATTCCCGGAGACGGCCTTTCTGGGCGCGCTCGTAGCGGAAAAGCCTCGGCATGCTGAACCACTTGAAGGGCTTTCTGAGTGAATTTCCCTTTTGAATGACCAGCCGGGCGAGCGTGGGAGTCATTTCGGGGCGCAGGGCGATATGGCGTCCGCCCTTGTCCATGAAGTCGTAGAGCTGGCTTACGATTTCGTCGCCCGACTTTCCCGTGTAGAGTTCCAGGTGCTCGAACATCGGGCCTTCGTATTCTTCGTATCCGAAACGAAGGGCGGCCTTGCGCCAGGTGTCGAAAATATAGTTCTGAATCCGCATGGATTCGGGGTAAAAGTCGCGCGTGCCCTTGGGGAGCGGCGGCGTTTGCATCTTTGTCGTAGTCATACGCAGCGAAAGGTAGTAAAAAGGGCGACGGAAACGTTTTCGTTTTCTATCTTTATCGGGTAATGTTGAAACCTTCCCGCCCCGAAATCCTACTTACGAATGACGACGGCTTCGAAAGCCCGCAGCTCGTTTCCCTGGCGCTTTCCCTTTCGAAAGTGGCAAGCGTCCATGTCGTCGCCCCCGAGACGGAGCAGAGCGGCGTTTCCCATGCGTTCAGGGGATTTTCCGGACACGAGCTTCGTCGGATTCCCGGCGACTATCCCTTTGATTTCCGATCGCTCACCGGAACCCCTGCCGACTGCACGAAGATGGGGCTTCGGAACCTTTACAGGGACTGTCCGATCGACTGCGTGTTTTCCGGCCCGAACGTGGGCGAAAACGCGGGCGTCTCTTCGCTGTATTCGGGAACGGTTGCCGGAGCTCGCGAAGCGGCTCTCTGGGGAAAGCCCGGGATTGCGCTTTCGCTCAGCGCGGATTTTTCGGAAAAGATGCTTTCCGAACTGTGCCGCTTTGCCGTTCGGATCGTGGAGGAAAGGCTCTTCGAAAGGATCTCTCCGCGGACCGTCTGGAATGTCAATTTCCCGCGGGAGAGCCTTGGGTTTCGAGGATACCGGGTCGCTCCGCAGAATCTCTCGATGTTTACGGACCGATACGAGGAACGAGACGGCAGGTATTTTCTCGAAGGGGAAAAGCTTCCCGAACATTTTATCGCGGCTTCGGACGACGACCTTCTTTTGCAGGGCTTTGCAACGATAACGCCGATTACGATAGACCAGACTGCTCGCGAAGAGCTTCTTCCTGTCGAAAAGGCCTTGAAAGGAATTTTGGCTAAGTAGAAAAGAAAACGAAGGAATATCATGGCAGAAAACATCAAATTGACCCCCGGAAAACATTACGATTCGCTGATCGAACGGGACATGCAGGACAGCTACCTGCGCTACTCGATGAGCGTTATCGTCGCGCGCGCTCTCCCGGATGTGCGGGATGGCCTGAAGCCCGTCCACCGACGCGTTCTGTTCGGAATGCACAAGCTCGGGCTTACGCCGGATCACAAGACATTGAAGTCGGCGAACATCGTGGGAAAGGTGATGGGCGAATACCATCCGCACGGGGATTCCGCCATCTACGATACGCTGGTTCGCATGGCGCAGGATTTTTCCTTGCGCTATCCGCTCGCAATCGGCAAGGGAAACTTCGGTTCCGTCGATGCGGACCCTCCGGCCGCGATGCGTTACACCGAAGCCAAGATGAGCAGGTTCGGCGCCATGATGCTCGAAGATCTGGAAAAGGAAACCGTCGATATGGGCAAGACATACGACGAAGAGCGCGACGAGCCTCTGGTCCTTCCTTCCGCATTCCCGAACCTGCTCGTGAACGGATCTTCGGGAATCGCCGTCGGCATGGCGACGAACATTCCGCCGCACAACCTGCGCGAAATCACGAACGCCATCCACGCCTATTGCGCAAACAACGATATCGCTTCCGAAGAACTTCTGAACTATGTCTCCGGACCGGATTTCCCGACGGGCGGAATCATCTGCGGCAAGGCGGGCATCCGCGAAGCGTATCTCACGGGTCGCGGAAAGATCCGTGTACGCGGCCGCGTCGAAATCGAAAAGATGGCCAATGGTCGCGAGCGTCTGGTTATCAGCGAAATTCCCTACATGGTGAACAAGGCGCTACTTGTCAAGAACATGGCGGATCTGGTCCGCGACAAGCGCATCGATGGCATCAGCGATATCCGGGACGAATCCGACAGGGACGGTATGCGGGTCGTGGTCGATATCAAGCGCGATTTCCAGGGCGATATCGTTTTAAATAATTTGTACAAATATACGCAGCTCGAAGACACGTTCAGCGTCTATAGTCTCGCCTTGGTGAATCGGACTCAGCCGACCCTGTTGCCGCTAAAGGACATGATCCGTCATTATGTCGATCATCGTCTTGACGTGATCTTGCGCCGCACGCAGTTTGACTTGAAGAAGACCCTTGCCCGGATGCATATCCTGGAAGCGCTCCGCATTGTCTGCGACAAGGACAATATCGACGAAGTCATCGCGATTATCAAGACGTCCGAAAATACGGAAGACGCGAAGCGGAAGCTCGAAGCGCGGTTCTCGTTCGACGACGTCCAGTCGCAGGCGATTGTCGATATGCAGCTCAAGCGCCTAACCGGACTCGAAATCGAAAAGCTCGAAGCGGAATACCAGCAGCTGATCCTGATTGCCAAGGATCTGGAAGACATCGTGGCGCGCAAGGAACGTCGCGTCCAGATTGTTCTCGATTCGCTTGACGCGATTACGGCGAAATATGGCGACGACCGTCGGACGTCCATCGAAGCGTCCGTGCAGGACTTCGATTCCGAAGACCTGATTCCCGAAGAAGAACAGGTCATTACGCTCAGTCGCGAAGGCTACGTGAAGCGTCTGCCCATCGATACGTTCAAGGCGCAGAATCGCGGCGGCAAGGGAATTATCGGCGCGGGACTCAAGGACGAAGACAACATCCAGACGATTTTCACGGCGAGTACCCACAGCTATCTGCTCGTGTTTACGAACAAGGGACGCGTTTACTGGACAAAGGTCTATCGCCTGCCGGAAGGATCGCGCAGCGGAAAGGGACGCCCGATCGTGAACTTTGTCAGTCTCGAACAGGGAGAAAAGGTCTCGGCGATAGTCCCGGTCCGCAAGTTCGGCGGCTACAACTGCCTGGTCTTTGCGACGAAGAACGGCATCGTGAACAAGATGGATCTGAAGCTCTTCTCGAATCCGCGTCGTGCCGGCGTCAATGCGATTTCGCTCGACGAAGGCGATGAACTGGTGAAGGTCGTACTGGTCGGTGTGACGGCGGAACAGATGGAAGCTGCCGCTCGCGGCGAGGAAATCGAGACGGAAAATGCGAACGAGGCGGAGGAAACCGAAGCCGAAAGCCAGGAAGAACCTGTCGATAGCTCGAATCTCGCGAAAGACCTGCTGATGCTTGCGACAAGGAAGGGGCAGGCCTTGACGTTCCCGATTTCCTGCTTCCGCTCGATGGGGCGCGGAACCCACGGTGTCCGTGGAATCCGCCTTTCCGAAGGCGACGAAGTCATCGCGCTTCTGTGGCTCCGGTCCGACCGCAAGGTCCTGACAATCAGCGAGAACGGTTTTGGCAAGCGTTCCGAACCGGCTGCATACCGGATCACGCGCCGTGGCGGCAAGGGCGTTCGCAATCTGAACATCACCGAGAAAACGGGCGATGCCGTCTTTGTCGATAGCGTCGCGGACGATTATGACCTGATAATCACTAGCCGAGAAGGCCAGGTCATTCGGATTCCTGTCGAGAGCATCCGCCTGACGGGACGCGTTTCCCAGGGAGTGAAGGCGATAAGCCTTTCGGATAACGACAAGGTCCAGGACGCGACGGCGCTTCCGAGCGATGACGATATCGAACGGGAAAGCGTCGAAGGTCAGTCGAACGCCGAAATCACGGACGGAGAACTGCCCAAGGAACTCGCGGAAAATTCCGAAGGCACCGAAGCGTCGGAAGAAAAGTCCGACTCGTAGGCGGTTCGATTTAAAACGAGAAGTTCCCTGCCCGAGGCGGGGAACTTTTTGTGTAGTTGCTTAAATTTGTGTACAATGCGGTTTTCTATCCGAGAAATCTACGAAACGCGTCGTAGTTTGTCAGTTCGCTTCCCAAGTGGAATACGGCGAATTCCACTTCGTCAAAGGCTTTCCTGTATTCGTCCATGAGACTTGCGTAGGCTTTGGCGACAATTTCCGGGTCGTTGCGGAAGGCTCCGCAGCCGAACGCTCCGAGAACAAGGGCTTCCGCGCCGTTATCGATAGCTACGTCGAGAATCCTTCTTCCACGCCCGAGATGCAGTTCGTAGAGATCGCCGTCCGACAGGGGATTCGTTCCTCGAAAGTTCGGCGCCGCGCATGTAATGACATCGACGTCTATCCATTTATCTTCGGGGAGTCTTTTCGGGTGGTTCTCGTCCGACTTGACTATCTTTATTCCCGGGGAATAGATGCAGGAATCGGTGTAGAGACGGTCTCCGCGGAACTTGTGAAAATCGTAGTATCTTTCGTGCAGGCTTTTTCGGTTCAATACGGGATATAGCGTCGAACAGCGGCAGAGGCTTTCTTCCTGGGCGGCACTTCCCGATCTGACGCCTCCTCCGGGAGATGTCGCCGAGGCGAAATTGAGAACGGCGACGCGCATCTCGGGATGACGCTCTTTTATCATCATTGCCGCCTGAAAGCTCCTGTGGCTTGTTACCGAAATTTTCGCCAGTTTCCCGCGATTCCTTTCGACGGATATCGGTTCCGTTTCCGGGTAGAATCGTGTAAGGGCGACCGATCTTTCCGCCGCTTCCGCGAGAGAGGCGTTTTCGGCGATCATCGCCATCGTATCCTGGAATACGGAGACAAGTCGTGCCTTGCGTTCGTCGCGGGTTTCCGCAATCGTCGGACTTCCCGTCAAGATATCCGCAAAGGGTCTCGGGAGAATGACGTTGTCGAGATCAAGGGCCGCCTTGAAGAGCGGAGCGATTTCAGCGGGCTTGAATCCAGCGATTCCGCATCCGATGGGCGTGACGAGAAACCTTAGCGCGGGATTTTTCTTGGCAAAGGCGATAAACTCTTCGACATAGGGACGGATCGTTTCGACGGGACCTTGCATCGTCGGAATCGCATAGCTTCTTCCCTGGAGACCGACTCCTTTTCCCCAGACGGCTCCGAAATGCCTGGCTGCCGCCCGAGCCGCGCCTCCGGCATGGTGACCGGCCAGGTTGCTTCCAAACACGAAGATTTCGTTCCGGTCCAGGGAAAAGATTTTTTCGGGGGTGAATTCTGTTCTGCTCATACTTGTCTCCATTGATTCGTTTCAAGATAAAAGTAGTCAGAATCCGGGAATTGGAGGTCGCCTTCCGAGCGACATTTCGCGGCGAATTTACGAGTCGTTGAAAATTCGGAACCGTTTCCAGGGCTTGACCGCGCGATAGGCGAGCGATCCGACAAGTCCTCCGACGAGATCCGCGCACACGTCGCCCACCGAGACGGAACGTCCCGGCACAAAGCTCTGGTGAAATTCGTCGAAGACTCCGGCGACAAGGCAAAGCCCCGCCGCGCACAGTGCAATCAATAGCGGACGCCTTTCCCACCGGGCGTTTGCAAACCACAGGCAGAAACACGCACCGAGGACCGCATAGACACCCCCGTGAACAAACTTGTCGAAAGGCGCGACAAGCCACGTCATTCCGCTGCCCGGAATCGACGATGTCCGAAAAATCAGCGCGAGCAGAAGAATTCCGGGAATATAGCGAAACAGGGGATAGCGTTCAAAAAGACCGTCAAGACTTTTCATACCATAAAAGTAAAAAATTGCAAAACCTTCGCGTAAAGGCTTTTTGGCAAATTCTATCTTGAAAAGATGAATTTCATCGCGCATTACCCGTCTCCCGCTGGAAACGTCACGCTCGCAAGCGACGGGGAAAGTTTGACGGGCCTCTGGTTCGACGGCCAGAGATACGACCGCGATACGCTGCGCGCTTCCGTTTTTGCGGAAAAGGACCTGCCCGTCTTTTCGCTCGCAAGAAAATGGCTCGATATCTACTTTTCGGGAAAGGCTCCCGATTTTACGCCGCCCCTGAAAGTCGGAGGCTCCGCGTTTAGAAAGCTGGTCTTGGGCGTTTTGCTCGAAATTCCGTTCGGAACGACAAAGACTTATGGCGAAATCGCCCGGGAAGTCGCTTTGCGGATGGGCAAGAGCTTTATGGCCGCGCAGGCGGTCGGTCTTGCGGTCGGTCGCAATCCGATATCCCTTGTCATCCCGTGTCACCGTGTACTCGGCGCGGGTGGAAGGCTTGTCGGCTATGCGGGAGGCGTCGAAAGGAAAGTCCTCTTGCTGAAAAACGAGGGAATTCCGCTCGAAAAATAGCGCTTCTCGCGACAGGAACTCGGCAAATTTCGTATTTTAGGAAATCCCCTCATTTGCTTCGCCCGTCAAAAGTCCCCGTGCCATGCGGAAATTCCCGCCCGCCTTCCCAAACATTTTATAAATTAGCGTCCAAAGCCATTCAAATCATTCGATTGGAGATTAAAATGCGTAAACGACTTTTGACTGAAGGTGCCAAGGAACTTTCTTACGAAATCCGCGAGATTGTCAAGAAGGCGAATCAGTTGAAGGCACTCGGTCTAAAGATCCATTGGGAAAACATCGGCGACCCGATAGAAAAGCACTGCCAGCTTCCCGAATGGATAAAGGACATTGTCGGCGACATCGTGAAGCAGAACAGAAGCTACGGCTACTGCCCGTCGAAAGGTCTTCTCGATACGCGCGAATTCCTTGCGCGCGAAACGAACAGGCTCGGCGGCGTGCAGATTACCGCGGACGACGTTCTTTTCTTTAACGGGCTTGGCGACGCCATTTCCACGATTTACAGCCTGCTTTCCATGACGACCCGCATCATCGGACCGTCTCCCGCCTACAGTACGCACAGTTCCGCCGAAGCCTCGCATGCGCATTCCTCTCCGCTCGTCTATCACCTGCGCCCGGAAAATCACTGGCTTCCGGACCTCGAAGAGCTCGAGAACAAGGTCAAGTACAACCCGAACGTCGCGGGCATTCTCATCATCAACCCGGACAATCCGACGGGCATGGTCTATCCGATGGAATACCTGGAAAACATGGTGAAAATCGCAAGGGACTACCGCCTCTGCATCATCTGCGACGAAATCTACAACAAGATTACCTACAACGGCGTGAAGGCGCATCCGCTCGCGACTTACATCGGCGACGTACCGGGCATTTCGCTCAACGGCATTTCCAAGCAGTATCCGTGGCCGGGAGCCCGCTGCGGATGGGCGGAATACTACAACCGCGACAAGGATCCCGAATTCGACGCCTTCTGCCGCGCGATCGACAACGCGAAGATGATCGAAGTCTGCTCCACGACCATCCCGCAGCTCACGATTCCGAAGGTTCTCGGGGATCCGCGCTACAAAATCCACCGCGACGCGCTCAACGAGCAGATCGGTCGTCGCAGCGCGCTCATCAACGAAATTCTTTCGGAAGTGCCGGAGCTCTACTTCAACCCGACATACGGCGCTTTCTACAACACGATTGTCTTCAAGCCCGGGGTGCTGAACGATAGGCAGACCCTTCCCGTCGAAGACCCGAAGATAAGAAGCCTCGTGGAAAAGTGGACGGAAAACGTTTCGAGCCTTGACTACCGCTTTGTCTATTACCTGCTCGCCTCGACCGGCGTGTGCGTCGTCCCCATTAGCAGCTTCTGCAGCGAGCTCGACGGATTCCGCATCACGCTTCTCGAAGAGGACGAAGACGAGCTCCGCCTCGTGTTCACGAAGATTCGTGACGCGATCAAGGCCTACGTCAAGAGCGCCTAGGACGAAAGCAAAATTTATTTTACATTGGGCGGTTTCTCGAGTAACCGGAAAAAGAAATTTTCGGTTCCGAATGACCGCCTTTTATATATTTTCAAAAAAGAAATTTCACAAGAAGGATCATTTCATGAAATCATTCCCGCTAGCTCTTTCCGCTGCCCTCGTCTTTTCCCTGTCCGCCTGCAACCAGGCGTCCGCCAGCGGAAAGTCTTCCGACGCGAAGCTCGACAGCCTTTCCGCCGAAGTCGAGACAATGCACGAGGAATTCGAAATCCTCAAGTATGGGCTTGAAAAGCGCGGTCTTTCCATCGATCAGATGAAGGCCGAGATGGAAGCGGACAACAAGGTCTGGGAAATCCCCGACGGCTTAAGTCCCGTCTATGGCAACACCAAGAACCCGCTCCTCACGATTGTCGAGTTCTCCGAATTCCAGTGCCCGTATTGCGCCCGCATCGCACCGGCCATTCACGACCTGATGGACAAGCACAAGGACGAAATCAAGTTCGTGTTCAAGCACTTCCCGCTGAGCTTCCACCAGGACGCTCCTGCCGCCGCCGCCGCGACCATGGCCGCCCAGGAACAGGGCAAGTTCTGGGAATACCGCTACGCGCTCGCAAGCCATAACCGCGAACTCACTCCCGAGACATTCAAGAAAGTCGCGAAGGAAGTCGGTCTCGACATGGCGAAGTTCGAAAAGAGCATGGCTCTCGACTCCGTGAAGCAGGCGAGAATCAATGCGGACTTCCAGCTCGGCGTAAAGGTCGGAGTCCAGGGAACTCCCAACTTCTATATCAACGGCAAGCGACAGGACCGTTTCAGCCCGGATCTTGTCGAAAAGCTCCTGAAAGAAGCGAAAGAATCCAAGAAGTAGTTTCTAGAAAAAACACCATCAAAAAGGAAAACACCGAATGAAACATCAATTTCTGAAGACGGCGTCCTTGCTCTTTCTCGGGCTTGCGACGACCGCTGCGATGGCACAGCGCCCACCGCGCATCGTCGTTTACAAGATGTTCGACGACCAGTATCGCCAGGGCGGTTTCGACTATACCTACGGCGGAAAGGGCGGAACGGTCACCATCACCAAGGAAGGCGGCTACAAGTCCAAGTCCGCGCTAGACATCAAGCTCGACCCGACGGACTACTCCGGCGCTTCCATCTGCCTCTACAACGAAGTTTTCGACTTGACCAAGTATATGCTCGATTCGAAGCTCGAATTCATGATCAAGGGCAAGAACGGTGGCGAACAGATGAAGGTCGGGCTTCTCGACGAAGAAGTTTCCGATGGGAAGAAGACCCAGGTGACGGTTCCGATGGCGAAGTATATCGAAGGCGGCGCCGTGACGAAGGACTGGAAGAAGGTTTCCATCCCGCTCGTCGATTTCCCGGATCGCGGTCTCTACTGGGACAACACCCGCAAGTCCGAATTCCCCGCCCGTATCGACTGGGACAAGATTGCGGAAATTCGCTTCTCGATTGACAAGGGGACGAATTCGAGCTTTGAAGTCCTTATCGACAACATCGAAATCGTCAAAGGCAACAAGAAGGCGAAGCCCAAGCCAAAGATCGTCTATTGGGACGAAAACAACGATATTATCGACGGTCCGAAGAATCCGGAAAAGCTCGACGGCAAGGCGAAGACTTACAAGACGTTCTACGAGAACCAGATCCGCGGATTCTCCTATGTCTATGGCGGACTTACCGCACAGCGCGAAGCAGAATCCAGGACTGCCGGAAACCCGGGCGTTCTCGCGATGTACATCGACAACAACGACTGGTCGGGCGTCACCTATTCGCTTGGCGAGGGCAATTACATCGACTTGAAGAAGTTCCGCGACAAGGGCGGTCTCTACTTTTGGATCAAGGGAAAGCTCGGCGGCGAAAAGATCTATGTCGGCATCCTCGACAACCAGGGTAACGACATCAAGAGCCAGACCAAGCTCAGTCTCGGCGACTGGATCGAAGGCGGAAAGATTTCGAATACCGAATGGAAGCTCGCCAAGATTCCTCTGAAGAAGTTCTTCGACAAGGGCAAGGCCTGGGATGCGAACAAGCAGGCGGAAGTCGCGAAGGATGTTCAGTGGGACAAGATCCAGGAAATCCGCTTCTCGGTCGGCAAGGGCGAGAACCAGGGCGAACCGGGCAAGCCCGCTCCCGTGACAATCTTTGTCGATCAGATTACGTTTACGGAGAATATCGACTGGGTGGATCCGGATCTCAAGTGGAACAACTTCAAGTCGAACGCTCCGGATCTCGTGATTTCCGATTTCGAAAGCAAGTTCTCGAAGGACAAGTGGGAACCGTCCAAGGGACCGAAGTCCGTGGTCGAAGTCGAAGTTCCTTTCAAGACAAGCCATCTCGACGGAAACAGCCTGAACATCAAGCACTTCCTCATGGCGGACTGGGTCGATGTCGTTCTCGACATGAAGAAGAACAACCGCCCGGCAACGGATCGCGACTGGACAAAGCACTGGGGCATCATGTTCGATGTCTATTCCGAAAAGGCGTGGCAGTCGATTACCGTGCAGGTTTCCGATGCGGGCAACGAAATCTTCGTCGCGAACACGGGCGTTCCCAAGGGTCGCACCACAGTGCTCGTTCCGTTCAAGAACTTTGGCAAGTTCCCCTACTACCAGCCGGCCGACGCCAAGGAAAACGGCGTGTTCGACCTGAAGGGCGTGATAAGCCTCGACTTCAAGCCGGGTGGAGAAGGTACCGAAGGCAACTTCGAAATCGACAACATCAAGCTCACGAACCAGCGCGAAGTCAAGCAGAAGGAACGTCCGAAGGTCATTCCGGTCGTCGTCAAGGGCGAAAGCGACGTGCTGAACCAGCATATTTCGGACGGACTCTTCGGCATCAACGTGGCCCTCTGGGACGGCGACATGCTCGACAACAAGAAGTTCAAGGTCCAGACATCCGAATTCGTGAAGCGCATCAACCACGGCATCATCCGTTATCCGGGTGGACTTCGCGCCGATGACGACCACTGGGAAGAAATCCTCAACAACAAGGACTGGATGGTCGATACGGACGAATTCCTCGACTGGCTGAAGAAGACCGGCTCGAACGCCATGTTCACCGTGAACTTCGGTTCGGGAACTCCGGAAGAAGCCGCGAAGTGGGTCAAGCACACGAATGTCGTCAAGAAGGCGGGCATCAAGTACTGGGAAATCGGAAACGAAATCTACGGTAACTGGCATCCGTATTACGAAAAGTACGGCAAGGACGGTGGCGAGATCTACGGCAAGCGCGCCCGCAAGTTCATCGAAGCCATGAAGAAGGTCGATCCGACGATCAAGGTCGCGGTCCTGGGCGTTCTCGAAGGCGACTGGAACGAAAAGGTCCTGAAGGAAACGGGCGATATCGCGGACGGTCTCATCGTCCACCATTACCCGCAGCATTACGGCGAAGAAAACGACTTCGCGATGCTCTCTTCGCCGCAGACCCTCCCGAAGATCTACGAACGTCTTCACAAGACGGTGAACAAGTGGACGAAGACCTTCAACAAGAAGGACAAGATCGAGCTCTGGCTCACCGAATGGAACTCCGTCGATTTCAACCCGGGTCCGCAGACTATCGCGGTCGAAAACGGTCTCTTTGTCGCCGACTACCTCGGTATGCTCGCTACGGAAAACGTCGATAACGCGCAATACTGGGATGTTCACAACGACATGACTCCGGAAGGCGGCGACTATGGCTACCTGACCCGTTCCGGCGAAGAATGCATGAACTGCCCGCGTCCGAGCTACTGGGCTTTCCAGATGGCTTCCGACGCTCTCCGCGGAACGCTCTACAAGACGACCATTTCGGGTGACGAAGAAGCTCTCCTCACCACATACTATACGGTGAACGGCAAGAAGAAGTCTCTCCTCGTCGTGAACAAGAGCCCCTACAGCGACTTCGAAATGAAAATCGACATTCCGGGGTTCAAGGGCAAGGCGAAGGTCCAGGTCCTCGACAAATCGACGGAAACGCTGAAGGAAGGCTGGGCGAACGATCCGTCGAAGAAGGCGAAGACGGTTGACCTGTCGAAGCCGGTGAAGGTCGGAAAGCACAACCTCATGCTCATTACGATGGAATAGTTTCTAATCCCTTGGATTCTAGATTCGAAAAAGTCCCGGCGAAAGCCGGGACTTTTTGATTTTCGATAGATTTTTCGGATTTAGAACGATTCGCCCGGTGCAATGTCCTAAGCGGGAACTTTCTTTTCGGGGAATGCGGGCGAACTTATGTCTGGTCGTTTTGGCGCAGGATCCTTGCGCCGAGCCTTTCCATTTTCGCTTCGAAGTTTTCGTAGCCGCGGTCGAGATGGTAGATGCGGCTGACGCGCGTTTCGCCTTCGGCGACGAGTCCCGCCAGGACGAGTGCCGCTGCCGCGCGCAGGTCGGAGGCCATGACCGGTGCACCCTGGAGCTTTTCTGTGCCCTTGATGGTCGCCGTGTTGCCTTCGAGCGAAATGTTCGCTCCGAGGCGGTCAAGCTCCGCGACATGCTTGAAACGGTCGAGGTACACGGTGTCCCGGATCTTGCTTTCGCCGGGAACGGTCGAAAGAACGGCCATCAGCGGGGCCTGCAGGTCGGTGGGAAATCCCGGGTAGGGTGCCGTTTCGACGTGGACGGGCCTAAGATCCCTTGACGAGGCATCGACTTCCGCCCAGTCTTCTCCCGTGTGGACGATGCAGCCCATTTCTTCGAAAATGTCGAGCAGGGACTTGATGTGCTTTGGATTGCAGTTCGTCGCCTTGACCTTTCCGCGGGTGATGACGGCTCCGCACAGAAAGGAGCCCGCTTCGATTCGGTCGGGAATCGTCTTGCTTTTTCCCGGATGCATTTTCTCGACGCCATGGATGACGAGAGATCTTGTTCCGCGCCCTTCGATGCTTGCTCCCATGTCGCGGAGCAGGTCTATCAGGGAATCGATTTCCGGTTCGATGGATGCGTTTTCCAGGACGCTTGTCCCTCTTGCGAGCGTTGCCGCCATCAGGACGTTTACGGTCGCGCCGACGGAAGATATCGGGAATCGGAAATTTCCGCCGGGAAGCGGTCCGTCCGATGTCGCCTCGACATATCCGTGTGTCACCTCGATTTTTGCGCCGAGGGCTTCGAGGCCTTTGAGATGCAGGTCAACCGGGCGCGGTCCCCACGCGCATCCGCCGGGAAGGGAGACTCTGCAGCGTCCGAATCTTGCGACAAGAGGCCCGAGAACGTAGAAGCTCGCGCGCATGGTGCTGACTAGCTCGTATGGGGCTTCGAGATGGTTCGCTCCGCAGGTGTCGATCTTGAACTCGTGCGCGCCTCCGTTGATGCGGCATCCGATAACGCGGAGAACGTTCGACATGGTCTTGGTGTCGCGCAGGTAGGGAACGCCCGTGATTGTCGTAGTCCCTTCGGCGAGCATCGCCGCGGTCATCGTCGCGAGAACGGCGTTTTTCGCTCCGGAAATTTCGACTTCTCCGGAAAGGGGCCTTGCAAGCTGGGAAATAGAAAAGTAGTCCATGCGGAATTAATCCTTCGTGGCTGAATCCTTGGTGCCCGCCGTTCTTTTTGGAATGCGGACGACGCGTGTCCTTGCCAAAAAGTCGTGCAGGGCGCGCTTTTGCGGGTCGATGAGGGCGATGATATAGTCGATGCCGTAAAAAATCAGGGTCGCCTGGGTGAGCAGGCCGAAAACGTAGCGGACGATTGCTCCCGAGAGCTTGAGTGGGCTTGCGTCGGCGCGTTCGATCCGGAGTCGCAAAAGGAGCTTTCCCGGTGTCGCGGAGAGAAATCCGTTAAAGCATACAAAGTAAATTGTCTGGATGACGAACCAGAGAAGGAAAAGTTCCGCCATGCCGGGAATTGCCGCGAACTCTTCGCTCGGGCTTAACGACAGCGGGTTGGCGGAATATTTCTCGGCGAGCGTTCCGAATGCGGTCGTGATGCTTTCTAGATGGATGAGCGAAAGCTTGTCGAGAATGTTCGCGCCGATTTCCCACAGAAGGGAGATGATGAAGTTGTCGAGGATAAGCGCCGCTCCGCGGATGAAGAAGCCCGCGTAGGATTTTGTAGCCTGTCTCTCGATGCGTTCCCCGAGAATCGCTTCGACGGCTTCTTTCAGTTGACGTTCTGTTTCGGCGCTAGATTCCCTTGAAATGTCTTCCGCCGCTTTCCCGTAAGAAATCCAGCCGGACAGGCCTTTGTGCCAGACGAGTGTCGAATCGTCTATTTTCCCATCCCGTTTCAAGGCTTGCAAGTCTTCGAGGTCGAGAGGACCTTGTCTGCGGTCGCCTTCTTGGATGCTTTCGTCGATGTAAAACCAGTTCATAAGTCGCTTTCAAATTTACAAAAAAGCTAACTTGTGCGCTATGAGTACATTTCAAATCGGCCAACGCTATATCAGCGAACAGGAACCTGAACTCGGTGTCGGCAGAGTTCAAAATGTCGAATTCAAGAATGTGACGATCGAGTTCCCGGCGGTGAAGCAGACCCGAATCTATCGGACGGTTTCTGCCCCGGTCAAGCGCTATCTTCTCGCTGTCGGCGAAAACGCGAAAAGCGAAAAGGGCGTTTCTTTCACGGTTGAAAATATCCGGATGGAAAATTCCCTTGCGGTCTATCTGGGCCGCGGTGGACGCGAAATGAAGGAATCCGATCTAGTCCCCAAGGCGTCTCCGAGGGCTTCCGACATCTTTTCCCGGCTGATCCGTGGCGAGTGCGCGGACAACAGGGAGTTTGTACGGAGAGAAAGGGCGAATGAACTTTCTTGCGAGTGGCAGCGTTCGATTGTCCGCGGCATGATAGGTCCCCGCGTAAACCTGATTCCGCACCAGTATTACCTTTGCAAGCGGGCATGCAGTTCGAGCGAGCTTCCGCGCCTGATGCTTTCGGACGAGGTTGGCCTCGGAAAGACTATCGAAGCGGGAATGATCTGGCACTCGCTTCACAGTACGGGTCGCATCGCGAGAACGCTGATTTTCGTTCCGGAATCCCTTAAGCACCAGTGGATGACCGAGATGATGCGGCGTTTCAACCACGTCTTCACGCTTGTCGATGAAGGATACATGCGAGGATTTCTCGAAAGCGGGAACGGCGAAACGGAGAATCCGTTCTGTCAGGTGAACGACGTCATCTGCACGGTAGAATTCGTGATGAGCCAACCTGCGCTCATGCAGGCTTTCTTGCAGGCTACGTGGGACTTGACGATTGTCGATGAAGCGCATCACCTGGTTTGCGAAGACGATTTTACGAGCAAGGAATATCTGCTCGTGAATTCCATCACGACGCGAACCAAGGGAATTCTTCTCTTGACGGGAACGCCTCTCCAGCTGCAGCCCGAATCCCATTTCAACCGGCTTCGGATGCTCGACCCGACGCGCTTTGTCGATTACCGGGAATTTCTGAATGACGAAGAGTCCTATCGGAAAATCGCCAGGGATCTGTCCAGGCTTCCGATAGATTCCGACGAGCCGATTTCGTGGGATGCTCTTTCCGGAGCGCTTCCGAAAAATTCCGTGATTCGGGAATGGCTTTCCCGGGAAAATTCGCGGGAGATGACCGCCGGAGAATGGATTCGCCGGATAGTCGATGCTCTGGGTACGGGAGCTGTCGTTTTCCGGAACACGAGGCGCAGCGTGGGAGGCTTTCCGAAACGCGAGCTCCTTGCCGTCGAGCTTAAACCGAATCCGAAATACCGATCGCTGGTGCAGAAGGCGAGCGACGCCGATCCGGATCATTCGTGCGAGATCATGGTCGATGGGCTTTTATATACAAAGTACAGGACGACCTGGGCGGACGACGAGAGGATACCCTGGCTTCTCGATTTCCTGAAGAAGAATCCCGGAGAAAAGATTCTCCTGATTTGCGAACATGCCAACGTGGTGAACGCGCTTTCTTCGGTTCTTCTCGAAAAGCTCGGAGCGAACAGTCTCGTGACATTTACCGAGAACATGTCAATTCTTGCGCGGGACCGTGCCGCGGCAAGCTTTGCCGACGAGCGAGGCCCGATGCTGATGATCTCTTCGGAAGTCGGGTCGGAAGGGAGAAATTTCCAGTTCAGCCACAATCTTGTCCTTTTTGACTTGCCTATTGACGCGGCACTCGTGGAACAGCGCATCGGACGCCTGGACAGAATCGGCCAGACGAAGACGATTCGGATACACGTTCCCTATGTCAAGGGAAGCGCCCAGGAAGTGATTTTCCACTGGTATCACGAAGGACTTGGCGCTTTCGGCGCGCCTCTCATGAGCGGAGGCGAACTGTTCCTGAAATATACGGAAACGCTCATTTCGGCGATATTGGATCCGGAGAACAAACTTTCGGAATTCATGGAGAAGACGATTCCCCTGGTACAGAAGGCTAGCGAATCGCTTCGAAAAAATATCGAGAAGGGACGCGACAAGCTCTTGGAGTTCAATTCGCGCGACCCGGTCGCGTCCAGGAAAATTACGGACGAAATTCGAAAAATCGATGCGGATACCCGCCTGAAGGACCTGATGATCGATACGCTTCGCGCTTCGGGCGTGGAAGTGGAAGATGGCTATGTGCCGACAAGTCTTGTCTTCCGTGCGGGTTCCCAGGTGGAATCCGGCGCGATTCCGGGACTTCCTTCGCGCTCTACTCTCGCAATGACGCTTTCCGCTTCGGGTGACGAAGAGGAAAAGGCGGCGGACGGGGCTGGGGAGCTTACGGGGACTTTCGATCGCACCGTCGCGATGTCTCACGACGAAATATCTTTCTTGAGCTTCGAACATCCGCTTGCGCAGGGCGTCCTCGATCTCGCGACCGCTTCGGGAACGGGCGTTACCGCTTGCGTCATCTGGGACGATGCCGGATCGAGAGACCTGATCATGCAGTATAACTTTGTCATCGAGCCTTCCGTGCCGGCGGCATGGGGACTTTCCGACGTTGCGGGACCGGAACTAGTCCGTGTGCTGATCGATTCGAATGGAAACGACTGCTCCGACAGGATTGCCAAGATGGATGCCGGGAAGATGCGGAACGCGAATGTTCCCCAAAAGGTTCCCGTGGTGACGGAAAAGCTCCGCTACTTTGCAAGTACGGGACACGCGCTCGCCAAGAGAATCGCCCAGCAAAGGATGGAGCGTTTTGCCGCCGAATCCGCGGCGAAGGTCGAAGAACGCGCGGAACGGGAATACCAGCGGATGAACCACCTGCTTTCTCTCCGCGGCAAGGCGCAGAACAGTCCGCTTTTGGACAGTCTCCGGAAGAATGTCGGAATTTTCCGGAAGGCCGCCTTGAATCCGCAAATCCGACTGGATTCCATTCGGCTTCTCGTGTGCCGCTAAAATGAATCTGTAGGTAACGAAATGAGCGATTTACGCAGAAATATCCTGGGCGAAGCGAAACGCATCGTCATCAAGATAGGCTCGCGAATTCTCGTGGATTCCGCAAGGGGCGGAGTTCGGGAGGATTACATCGGAAGGCTTGCGCATTCCGTCGCAAGGCTTGTGGAAGGCGGCAAGGAAGTGATCATTGTGACTAGCGGTGCCGTGGGAACGGGAATGGCGATTCTCGGATACCGCGAAAAGCCGAAAGTTCTCTCGGAGAAGCAGGCTTGCGCCGCGGTTGGTCAAATCGGCCTGATGCATTCCTACCGGGAAAAGTTCCTCGCCGAGAATCTTCCCGTGGGGCAGATCCTGCTTTCCGCGGACGATTTTCGCGACCGTACGCGCTACAAGAATCTGCAGAACACGCTGCATACGATGATAGACAAGGGAATCGTTCCCCTGATAAACGAAAACGATTCGCTCGCTGTCAAGGAGCTGAACGCGATAGGCGACAACGACAAGCTTTCGAGCGATGTCGCCCTTTTCTTTGACGCGGACCTGCTGCTAGTCTTCACGGACGAGGACGGTCTCTTCAACGACAATCCAAAGAAAAATCCAAAGGCGCGCCTTTTGCGCTTCGTTCCCGAAATCACGCCGGAAATCATGGCTCTCACGGGAAAGCCCGGGGAATCCGGTTCCGCGGTGAGCACTGGCGGAATGCGTTCCAAGGTAGAATCTATCCGGGCGGTGGTGAAGAGCGGGTGCAACGCGTTTCTCGCGAACGGTTCGAAGGTCCTGCCCGACGAAATTGTCTTTGGCGATGCGCTCGGGACTCTCTTTATCGGAAGTCGCAAGAAGCTGGGAAGCCGCAAGCGTTGGCTTTCCTTCGTCAGTTCCCCGAGTGGCAGTGTCGTTGTCGATGCGGGCTGCGTCCTCGCGCTCAGAAAGAAGCATTCGAGCCTGCTTCCCGTCGGCGTTGTCGCGATTCGCAGGCATTTTTCCGCGGGAGACCTGATCGAGGTCCTTTCGGAATCCGGGGAAAAGGTCGCCCGGGGAATTTCCCAGATGGACAGCGCCAACCTGAAGCTCGTGCTGCACGAAAAGACCTCCCAGGTCCGCTCCAAGCTCGGAGGGAACGTGCCGGAAGAGGTCATTCACAAGAACAATCTCGTCGTCTTCTAGAAACGGCTGGGGCTAGGCGCGCGGATGCGCCTTCTTGAAGCTTTCCTTGAGGCGTTCCGCGGTGACGTGCGTATAGACCTGCGTCGTGGCGAGGCTCGAATGCCCGAGCATTTCCTTTACGCTCATCAGGTCCGCGCCGTTTTCGAGAAGGTGCGTGGCGAAGCTGTGTCGCAAGATGTGCGGGCTAGCCTTTCCTTCCCAGCCGAGGCTTCGCAACAGATCGTGGATGTCGCGTCGCAGCGTCCGTACGTCGTGGGCGCTTCCGCTTTCGTTTAGAAATACCGGGGAATTCGCTGTCGGCATCCGTCCCTCTTCTTTCAGTTTCGACCTGTATTCTTCGAACCATTTGACGGCATCGTGCGTCAGCGGCACGATCCGCTCCTTTCTCCCCTTGCCGAAAACGCGGACGGAACGGTTTGAAAAATCCAGGCGCAGCCAGGTGAGTCCCTGGCATTCCGAAATGCGAAGCCCCGAACCGTAGATGAGTTCGAGGAGAACTCGGGCGCGGACCATCGGAAGCGTCGGGCGTGAAATTTCCGGGAACCTGCTTTCGGAAAGCTCCTTTTGCGATAGAAAGGACACGAGCCTCTTGGGACGCTTGAGCATGGGAACCGTTTCCGCGGGATTCTGCGAAACGAGATGGCTTCGCACGAGATAGTGGCCGAAGCTTTTCAGTGCGGCGATGTGCAGATCGATGCTCGAAATTTGCAGCCGCTCGTCCTTTCGCATTTTCCAGATGAACGCGCGGATGCTTTCCTGGCTAAAATCCTCGAGGTTCGGCTCGCCCGAAAGGCTCTGCAGGTACTTGGCGAGAGATTCCCGGTAGGTTTTCACCGTACATTCGGAAAACCGTCGCTCCTTCGCGATGTAGGAAAGAAAATTTTCGATATGTTCCGAAAGAAGCGCCATCTTCCTAAATCTACAAGTTTTTGCGGAACCTGGACGCTCGAAAAATTTTATCTTGTGCCAAGATGCTTCGCAGGATTCTAGGAAGGACTTTCTTGCCTTTATGCGCGCTTGCCTTTTCGCAGGCGCTTGCCGTCGATCGTGTCGTCGGGGCGAACGCTACGCTCGATATCGACGCCGGAGCAAGGTCCGCCGCCTTGGGAGGCGCTTCGATAGCTCTCGACCGCGACTTGCTTTCCCTGGCGTCGAATCCGGAACAGCTCGCCACGGCAAGGAATTCCTGGGTCGCGTTTAGCCATGTCGCCTACTACGAAGGTACCCAATACGATTATGGCGCAGTCGAGTTCCCCCTAGGCGATCTGGGTGGGCTGGGAATCGCCTTTTCCCGTTTCGGCTCGAACGATATTCCGAAAATAGCCGAAGGCGATCCGATTCCCGACGGCGAAAGCTACCGGACTCTTTCGATTGCGGACTATGTCGTGACGCTTGCCTGGGGACGGCGCTTTCTGGATGGCCGCCTGGACGTAGGCGTTGGTTTTCACGGGCTTTACCGCGAACTGGACCAGAGCGGGTGGGGATTTCGGGGCGATGCCGGCGCCCGGTTCCACGTTTTCGACTGGCTTTCGGTTTCGTCGCTTTTAAAAGGATGGACATCTTCCGCGGTCGCATGGGAAGAGGGAACGGTGGAATACAGTTCGCCGGAATGGTATCTCGGCCTCGGTCTTTCCCGTCCGGTCGCCTACTTCTATGGGACGGCTTCCGCCTACTGGCAAAGCGCGGGAATCCTTCATCGGGAAAATCGCGACGAGGACTGGAGCGGCGATGTGCGCGGAGGAAGGTTTTGGGAACATCCCGTCGATTGGCTTGGCGGCGGTCGCGCGGGAGTCGAGTTTGCCTTTGATTTCGGTCTTTCTGTTCGCGCCGGGCTTGCGAGCCTTTCGGAACTGGACAGCTGGACCGTGGGCGCGGGCTTTGCCCTTTCGAACTGGCTTCGTGTCGATTACGCGTTCGAATCGCATCCGACCCTTTCGGCAGTGCACCGGGTGAGCCTTGAAGTCAGCCCGGGGCTTTTCCTCTATCCCGAAAGGAAGACCGCGCCTGAAGCGAAGCCTGCGAAGTCGCGGGACGAGTCGTCGAAGGGGGCCATTTCCGAGATGGAACCCGAGATTCCACCCGAGCCGGAAGCCGCGGATGAGAGTGCCGGGGGAACTTATTGGGAAGAATAGAATTATATTATGTCTATGAGTGAATTAAACAATTACCGAGCGGTCGGTCTCTTTGACATGCTTTCCGCTCCGATCACTCCGATCGGGGCCTTTGACGCGGAACAGTTCAAGAAGGATGTTCGGCCTTTTCTGGACAAGGGGTCGGCTTTTGTCGCTGTCGATTTGACAGGGCTTGATTTTCTGTATAGCGACGCTTGCAGCGCCTTCAATCAGGTTCGACAGGAACTTTCCGAGAAGAATGGAGCGTTCGCGATTCTTTCGGATAACGATATCGTCGTGGATTGCATCCGGAAAGCGGGACTTGACAAGTCGCTCCTCGTCTTTCGCAAGGAAGCGGACATGATGGCCTTTTCGATGAAGGAAGATTCGAAAAAGGAAATCCCGCCGTCGGAGACAAGTAGCGAAAGCCAGCCGGTACCCGGATCCGCCAATGTCGCGCATCGGCGCGTGACAGGTCGCTTCACCAAGAGCTTCAACGCCATCCGCAAGGATTCGACGCCTCTCAAGGGTGGGCTTTCCGATCCGTTCAAGGAGGAAGAGCGCTCCAAGAAGTCCTGGCTCTGGGCGATTGTCGCCTTGCTTGTCGCTTTCGGGGCGGTCGCCTTTTTCTCCCTGCAATAATGGAACCTTTTCGCGAATACAGGACGCAAAGACAGAGCTGGAAACCGAGACGGCGCATTCCTATCGGTCGGAGTCTGCTTGTTCTCTTGCTCGTGTATGCGGTCTATGCGAGCGGTGCCGTCCAGAAGGCATACCGCTACATGGAAAAGGCTCGCGAATTTTCAGAAGAGAAACCGGAGCCTTTCGCAAAGCCGTGGCGCGAAGCCTGTGCGGCTTTTGGCGGCAACGCTTTCGCCTTGGAACGGGGAATGCTTGTCCAGTGTTCCTGGACGCTCAAGAACGCTTTCGATATCGCGACCTTGCCGGATAACGCCCTTTTTCGCTATGCGGTGCGCGGAATCGGCGAGAAGTTTCCGCTCTGCGTCCATTGGATTGCGGATTCGCTGGAATTCGGAAAGCCAAAGGTTCTTGGCGTACAGTCCGATTCTTCCGTGTCGTGGCTTTTCCATCTGATGCTTTCCGATTCCTCGTATGCCTGGGTGCGTTCCGACGGCTGTCGCTTTCCGGGGGCGTGTCCACACGATCCTCTCCAGGGGGCTGCGCTTCCGATTGCCGCGGACTTCGATTTTGAAGGCCGCGAGAACCTGCTTGTGAAGGATCTGTTCATGGGAATCGGAGAGGCTCCGGTCTATCCGCTTCTTCCGGCGGAAGTGGTATCGGTTTCCAGGGATTCGAGCGGCTACGGAATTCTCATGAATCACGGAGGAAATGTCTTTTCCCGGGTTTCGGAACTGTTCCGACTCTCGCCGGGCATTCGCAAGGGGGCGAAAGTCTCGACGAACGATCCTTTGGGATATCTCGCTCCGAGCGACAGCGCCGTCGTCTTTCTTGAAATCTTGCGCAACGGTCGCTTTGTCCGCTGGGACGATTTTCGCAAGGATTCTCGCGTGGCGGACTTGTCGGATGTCGAAAGTTTCCGCCGGGAACTGGGATTTTGATATGCGGCGATTTTTTCTTCTGTTTTCCTTATCCTGGATTCTTCTTTCGTGCGCCGAGTCGGACGATGGCCCGATTTCCATCTATCCGGACAACTTTCCTGTCGGCGGCTATGGCTACGTACTCCATGCGCAGCTAGATTCCGGAAACCGCTTCCATATCCAGGGCGACACGCTGGAACTTTCGCTAGACAGCATGTGGACTTTCGGAAACTGCTTCCTGAAGGAAATTGAACTTTATCAGGTCTATGCGGATTCCGTCCTGACGCTTTCGGTGAAGCTCGCGCTCGGAAATACCGGGACTACCGATTGTCCGCAACCTCTTTTTCGACCGGATACGGTTCTTCGAATTCCGTTTTCGGAAAGCTGGGAACATGTCCGCGAAATTCGCGTGGAAGGAAACGCGCACAACGAGTTCTTCAAGGAATCTCCGGATACGGCTTCTTCGGCATCCTTGACCCTGAAGGATTCCATCTGGGTTCGCCGGGGAACCTTTCTTGCGGAAAGCGTTTCCGTCTATCTCGATTCCGCATTTGACGATCCTTATCGCCTTCCGCGGCGTACATCGAACGATTCGGCGGGAGTTCTCTTGCGGGTGGATTCCGTCCTTGTGGATTCCTTCGCCTATCGTCTGATGAAATCCGTCTGCGCGGAAATTCACGATTCGTGCGAAACCGTTCCCGACACGCTTTGGCTTTCCCTATGGTCCGCAACCGATACGAATCTTGTCGCTGTCCGAAAGGTATGCAAGGACGACTCCCTTGTCTTCTGTCTTTCTTCGAACTGGAAAAACGATTCGACCGCGCTGAGCGACTCGGTATATGATTTTCTGGATACGACATGGTATTCGACTTTCTTCTATGCGGAAAGGATTCCGAAGTGCTCGAGCCTGGACCGCGGGGACTTTTCGGGAAGAGTCGCTTCCGGCCGTTACTTTGTCACAAGCCACACGCTCTTTGTTCCCGCGGCGGACGAATCTTCTTGCGGACCCGCTGCGAATTCGGAATGGCTTTTCTTGAACCTGGACTCCGGCGAGGAAATCCTGGATTCCGTGTTTGCGGATACGCTTTTGCAGGCATGGAAAAAAGCTTCCGTCGGATTTGACGAGGAAAAAAATGATTAGGAATATCCCTCTCCTGATTACGATGGGCGATCCGAACGGAGTCGGCCCGGAAATTTCGCTCAAGGCCTACCTGAAGGCAAGCCGTAAAATCAAGACTCCGATGGCGATCGTCGGCGATTTGCCTGTCCTGAAAAAGGCCGCGGAACTGCTGAAAATCAAGAAACGGCCGGTACTTGCCGAATCCCCGGAAGCGGTTTCCGGCGTGGCGAAGCTTGGGATTCCCGTTATCGATGGCGGCGTGCATTTTGAAGAAAAGGTGCAGCCGGGAAAGATGACGAGGGAGGCTGGCCGGGCAAGCATCGGGTGGGTGCGTACGGCGACAGCGCTCTGTCTTTTGAAACGCGCCCGGGCGATAGTGACCGCTCCGCTTTGCAAGGAATCGGTCGAAAAGACCGTTCCCGAATTCCAGGGACATACGGAATTCATCGGGGAAATGTGCGGAGATCCGCATCCCGTTCTCTGCCTTGTTCACGGGAAGTGGGTCGTTGCGCACGTGAGCACCCACGTTTCGCTGCGAGACGCCTGCGATCTGGTCAAGCGGGAACGCATCGAGAAGGTGGCCGTTCTTCTGAACGATTTCCTAAAGAAGTATCGCAAGCTGAAATCGCCTAGAATCGGCGTTGCCGGTCTCAATCCCCATGCTGGCGAAGGAGGGCTTTTTGGCCTGGAGGAAATCAACGAAATCGCTCCGACGGTGAAGATTCTCCGCAAGAAGAAAATTTGCGCCGAGGGACCGCTTCCCGGGGATGTCGTCTTTCCGCAGCTGCGGGCGGGAACCTTTGACGGCGTAATCGCGATGTATCACGACCAGGGGCACGTGGTGACCAAGACCATGCTTTTCGATCTGGGCAAGAAGCGGAAAACCTGCGGGGTCAATACGACGCTTGGACTTCCCGTGGTGCGGACAAGTGTTGACCATGGGACGGGATTCGATATCGCGTGGAAGGGAATCGCGGACGAGCATTCCCTCATCGACGCGCTGGAACTTGCGGATGTCTTGACGAGGAACGCGAAATGATCGAATACGGATTTTCGGATGAAATCGTCGAAGCGGATCGCGCGACCGTTCTCGAATCGTCGCTTTTCAGGACATGGCTTTCGCGGACGGAAAAAAGATTCATCGTATCGAAGATCCATTTTTCGTCGGTGGATTTCCGCTTTAAAAGCCATACGCCGCTTTTTATCAAGCTCACGGCGACAGCGACGCTTCCCGACGGGAAGCCTGTGCACGGGATTGTCCTTGTGCGGGGAAACGCTGTCGGCGTACTGGTCGTGCTTCGCGCGGAGGGAAAGCCCTATCTTCTGCTCGTTCGCCAGCCGCGCTTTGCTATTTCGGAACCGGAATCGCTCGAAATTCCCGCGGGAATTCTCGACTGGTCCTCGGATTTCCGCAAAGTGGCTCTTTCCGAATTGAAGGAAGAAGCGATGATCGACGCGAAGGACGAAGAGCTGATAGACCTCACCGGATTTTACGCGGAGGGCGGTCTAGACGGCCATGCCGGAAGCTGCGGTCTTCTTGACGAACGCATTCGCCTGTATGCAATCGAAAGAACGGTAACTCTCGACGAGTTGCATCGCCTAGACGGTCGCAACCAGGAATACACGAACGAAAACGAATGGATAAAGACCGTCGTGATGCCGTACGAAGAAGCCGGGAAAAGGTTTATCGACAGCAAGAATCTGGTCGCGATGTTTCTGTATGAGCGCTATCTCGCGGCGCAGGGCAGGCGCTTGTAAGCGCAAAGCGGCCCGAATCCGTTTCCGCTTCGGCCCGGGCGTATCGAAAGTCCTGCAGGGAAATTCGGCATGTCGCTTCGAAACCGGAAATCCTTTCGGGTGAAATTTCGAGCGTCCGTTCGCTCTTGCCGGATAGGTCCTGGACAAAGACGGTCAGGCTTCTTAGCGCGCCGAAATCTTCCGAACTCTCGAAGCGGAAAAGGAGCTCCTTTCTGTCGCGTTCCCACCAGAGCGCGGGACCATCGGTGACGTATAGGTTTTCCCCTTCGAACGCGGTCATCGTGTCATCTCCCCGGACGACCGTCCGTACATAGCCGAAGACATGCGAGCGAGACCGCTTGAGTTTCAGCAGGGGAATCTTCACGCCCGTGTATTCGTTGAGGTCGCCGTGCGCATCGTTTCCGCCAAGCGGGAGCAGGAAGTTTCCCCGTTCGAGTTCCGAAATCCAGAATTCTCTTCCGAGTTCAAACCCTCTGTCGCGCGATCCGTTCCAGAATTCCAGTCCGCGGATCGGATTGGCGCTTTCCTTCTGCAAGTCGGCTTCTTCCCAATCGCCCCGGTTGAAGATGAATCTTTCGATCTTTCCCATCGTTTCCTTGGGATGCGCGGCCAGGCAGGGGAGCGAGGTCATTGCGACGATTTGCGAAATGGAAAGTGTCGGGTGATTCTTGAGCCATTTGCGCCCGCAGTCGCCTTCGCCGGGAATGTATGTCGGGTGCCCGGGCAAAAGCAGGTGGACATTTTTCCCTTGCGCGTTTCCGGCGGAAATCTCTTCGCCCGCGATCATCCGCGGATAGTCCGGCAGTTCGGAAATTTCCTTTTGGAGAGCTTCGTAGCGGGCCGCGGCGTCTGCCCGGACCATGTAGTCGCTAGCCTGGAAGGCGAAATCGTAGGAATGGTCCGTACAAAAGACGAAGTCCAGTCCGACAGCCCTTGCCGCCTGCTGCAAGACTTCGGGCGATGCCCCGAACTCGACCGGGTCCGCGGAATAGTGCGTGTGCGCATGGACATCTCCCGCGATAAAGCCTTTCGGCTTGGGAATTTCATCCTTCAGGACGCAAACGCGAAGCGGCGATTTCCTTAGCCCGGTAAGGTTGAATCGCCGAATCCGCTTCTTCCTTTTGCCGAAAGAGACTTCGATCGAGGCGTCGATTTCGTATTTTCCGGGGGGAAGCTTTCCGCAGTCAACGGAAACGAAGCGAAAGGGCTCGGCGATTTTCTGCCGAATGTCCAGAATCCTTTTTTCCCGAAATCCGGTCGCGGAAAATGTCGCGGAGAGAGTTTCCAGGGTGACGGGAAAGCGGTTCGCTTCGCGGACGACGACAAAGAGCCGGGTATTTTCTCCCGGAACCGTCTGGAAAGGCGCATCGACGATGATTTCCGGTTCCTTTCGGTAGAGAAGCGACCACGGAAGCTTGAACTTGTAATGAATTTCCGCGTAATCGGGTGAAAAAATCATTCTTTTTTCCGATTGATGACGCCAAGACTGAATCGGAACTGCAGCTGGAGTCCGCCGAGATCCCATCTTGCCTTGTCGGTGTCGCTGTCGGGAACGACTTTCGAAAAGGGTTCGTCCGCCCGGACGATGATTCGAGAATACCCGATGTCGCCGTAGATGTGGATGTTCTTCCAGGTGGTCACCAGGTAGCCTAGGCTTACCCCGAATCCGTTCCCGAGGAATGATTCGCTTGCGTCGAGATGTCCCCAGCTCGAATAGATTTCCGTTCCGGGAAGCATCCAGTACCAGCGAAGCGATACGCTGAAAAGGCTCGCGTTCGAAATGGAAATCAGGTTTTCCGGAATGGCGATGCGGTATTCCAGATAAAGAGGAAATCCCTGGAGGGTGTAGCTGTAATTGTGGATCTTGTCCTTTCTGTCCGTGACGATGACCGATTCGTTGTCGTAGATGTAGCCGAAGCCCGCGCTGACAAAATGCCCGCTTCGCCATTGGAGCTGCAACCCCGCGGTAATCGGGAAGCAAAAGTTCACCTTTTGAAAATCCTGCTTGGAAACGTAGCTGCTTTCCGCCTTGGTCAAGGCCTGCGCCCGGAAGTGGCGATAGACCGTATCGACTTCTGCCTGGAACTTCTCCCGGTTGTCAAAGCCTATAAAGGAAATGGACGGCTGGATGAAAAGGGAGAGGACGCTTCTGTCTTCGGTATCCGAAGAAGGATTTCCTTCGCCCGGGAGGCTTTTTCCCGCGGCGAAGACACAGGCGCAGAGCGCGGCAAATGCGAAGAGAAATCGCTTCAAGCCTATTCCTCGTCCTCGTCGTCGGGATGCGCTTCCGCTTCGTCCCGGGCCTCTTCCTTGGCGAGGAGCTTTTCCTTCTGCTCCTTCTCGATGCGCTTCTGGAACTTCCTTTCCAGGCTGGCGATGTAGCTTTCCTGGGACTTGACCGTTCCCACGCGCTTCTGAATGCTGTCGGGAACGGTATTTCCGTAGCTATCCAGGTAGAATCGCGCCGTTTCGAACTGGTCGAGTTCCGCGTAGCTTTTCACGAGAAGCGACAGGGCTTCGGGGCGGCGCTTGCTCTTCGGATAGAGATCCAGGAACTCCTTCATGTAGATGGCCGTGGATTGCGGATGCCCGAGCTTGTGGTAGAGCTTTCCCACCCGGTAGTCCCGTTCGGCCCTGCGTTCGAGCAGAAGGTTCTGGTAGTAGCTTACGGAATCGATGAGCGGGGATTCCGGGTAGTTCGACGCGAACTTTTCGAAATCGCGCATGGCGAGCGTCGTGTTGGTCTCGTCACGGTCGATGTTGTATTCGATGTTGAACGCCGAAACGGCCTTTCGAAACTCGGCGGTTTCGACAAAGGGGGAACTGGGAAAGTTGTTCGCGAAGCTGCCGTATTCGCCGCGGGCTTCGAGCCATTCTTCTAGATGAAAGTAGCTTTCCGCCAGGAGGAATTGCGACTGTTCCATATACCCCGTTCCGATGCACAGGTTCAGGATTTCTTCGAGCGGTCCCTTGACCCGGCTGTAGTGACCGGCCTGGAATTCCCTGTCGGCAGAGTCAAAGCGGTTCTTGCACATCTGGGTTCTGTCTCCGCCGCCTTCGCTCGAAGAACATGCGGAGAGCAAAAATGCGGAAATGGCAAGGACGGCAAGAATCGGAAAGTGTTTGTTTGTGCGCATTGGTCCGTGTTGGCTGTGATGGAACATTTTCAATGTTTCTAAATTAGCAAAAACAAATCTGGAAAACGTCTATGACTCTCGTGCGATACGTGCTGAAGGAACATGTTGCGCCCTTTTTCCTGGCGCTGTTTGTCATCACGTTCCTTTTTGTCGTGGATTTTCTGGTCATGATTCTCGATAACGTCCTATCCAAGGGACTCCCCGCATCGACCGTTCTCGAAATCTTTCTGCTGAATATCGCCTGGATGCTATCCCTTTCGATTCCGATGGCCGTTCTTGTCGCTTGCCTGATGGCTTTCGGCAGGCTTTCGGGTGACCAGGAAATTACGGCGATGAAGGCCGCGGGAGTCTCTCCCCTGTCGATCATGCGCCCGGTTCTTCTCGTCGGGGTATTGATCTCGGAACTGCTGATTCTTTTTAACAACTGGATCTTGCCCGAAGCGAACCACAGGTCCGTGGAGCTGATGAGCGCCGTCTCGCGCAAGAAGCCCCATGCCTTTATCGATGCGGGAAAACTGACGACGCAGTTTCCGGGGGTGCAGCTCTGGGTCGAGCGTATCGACCCTTCGACGGGAACTCTTTACGGAATCCAGATTTTCGAGACGGAGGGAAAGGGGCCTCCGCGAATCGTCATGGCGGACAGCGCGACGATGGACTACGCGGACAACGGCGCGACGCTCATGCTTCGGCTCAAGAGCGGCGAGAACCACATCGCGGACAAGGACGATCCGGCAAACTATTTCCGCATCCGTTTCTCTTCGGAGGACTTTGCCGTAAGAAACGTGAACGATCGCCTCGAACGCCGAAACCGCAAGTATCGCAGCGATCGCGAGATGCCTGTCGAGATGATGCTCGAAGTCATCGAGGAAGCGAAGAAGAGCGAGACGAGAATCGTCGAGGAAAGTCGGAGCACTCTCTTTCCCGATCTTTCCAGGCTTCGGGAATTCGCGTTCGGCGATTCGATCGTCCCCAGGGATTTTTCCCGAGAGTTGCCGATGGATTCGCTTCGCCATGTCCGGGCCTTGCGGGACGTTTCTATAGCGGAACGCACCCGGGCTCGCTTTGTCCATCGAAGTTCGGAGCGGGTCCTGAACGAGAAAAAGCGTCAGGCGCAGTACTGGGTCGAGGTCCACAAGAAGTTCAGCACGAGCGTCGCCTGTATCGTCTTTGTCCTTATCGGCGCTCCGCTCGGGATCATGGCGCGCAAGGGCGGAATCGGAACGGGTATCATCTACAGCATCGCGTTCTTCGTCCTCTACTGGGTATGCCTCATCGGAGGCGAGAACCTGGCGGACAGGCTTATCGTCTCGCCGGCTGTCGCCATGTGGATTTCTAACGCGATTATCGGAGCGTTCGGCATATTTCTCACATGGAAGATGTATCTCGACCGCTATTCGGGAACGACGCCCGCTTCGCGGATTCGGCATCTTTTCGGAAGGATATTCCCGCGACTTCGCAAGGGAAGCTCCACGGAGAAAAACGCAAGATGAAGTTTTCCCGCTATCTGGTGTTTCACTTTCTGAAGATGTTCCTGCTCGTGCTTCTCGGCGCGGTATTCATGTTCATCGTCATCGACTTCGTGGGAAACATCCGTACCTGGCTTGCGCGTGATCTTGCGGATGCCCGAGCCTACTATCTCGCCTACCTTCCCTATATCGTCTATCTGGTCACGCCTGTCGCGCTTTTCATCGGCGTGGTCGCTTCGGTGGGGAACATGTCCCGCCACCTGGAAATCATGGCCATCCAGCAGTCGGGGAAAAGTCCGTTTCGCGCCCTTGTCCCCGTGTTTCTTGTCGGCGCGCTAGTCACGGCGTTTTCTTTTTACCTGGACGCGAAAGTCTTGCCGGATGCAAACCACAGCCGTTACAAGATCATGGAGCCGATGTCGCAGCAGCGCAAGGATCCGCGGATCCGGGACAAGCGCGACTTCGTGTATATTTCCGGAGACAAGACGAGCTGGTTCATGCGCTCTTATGGCGGAACCGCCAAGTTGGGACGCGATGTAGTCCTTCTTATCTATCGCGACGGCGATCTGCATGAACGCTTTGACGCGCGCAGGCTCCGTTGGGTGGAACCCGATACGGTATTCGCGAAAGTTCGGAAAGAGCCGGAAACCGGCAAGACGGCGAAAAGGAAACCGGCGAAAAGGATGGACTTGGACGCCCGTCCGGAAAAGATCGAAAGTGTCCGGGATTCGGGAGAGGCTTCATCCGGGATTGTCGAATCCATCGAACCGGGCTACTGGCGATTCGAAGACGGCTACAAGCGAACGTTCCTGAAGGATGGCACGGTCGAAACCAGGCATTTTTCGCGGGAAAGCCTCAAGGGAAAGACCTCGCTCTTGCCGGAGGATTTTCTGGACGAACGGCAGCGCGGCGACGAAATGGACGCGAAGACCATTTTGCGAAAGATAGAAGTGCAGAAGAGATCCGGCGAGAACACGAACAAGCTGGAAACGGCATACTATTTCAAGTTTTCCGGTTCGATGATGAATTTCATCGTTCTGCTGATCGGAGCGGCTCTTGCCCACCGATTCAATCGAAATGGAGGCCTTTCCCAGAAGTTTGGACTTGGGATCCTTCTCGTGTTTAGCTATTATGTACTAATACGGATTGGGCTGAAGATGGGAGAAAACGGTGCGCTTTATCCTGTCCTCGGAGCTTGGATCGGCCACATTGTCTTTGCCGCGGTCGCCTTTTGGGTGCTGTATCGCTCTTTCCGGCTGTAATTTTCGGGTAGGTGCATGTCAAGTATCTTGTTTGCCGTCTTTGGTCTTTTGATAGGTCTCTCTTTTCGGGGAGGCGTCTTCTTGCTCGCGATTCCGTTTGCGCTGGTTTCCCTGGTGCTCGCCTGGCTGAACCGCTCGACGCTTTCCGATTCTCCGGACAGGAATCCTTCCGGTTCGATTCCCGTTCTGCGCACGGGACGCACGACCGATCGGACCGCTTTCGGGAAGATTTTACGCCCCGCGATGACGCAGACGGGGCCGGTCCTTGCCGCAAAGGACATGTTCGACGCCTATCCCGAAAACGGGGAATCCTCTTTTGCCAAGCTGAACGGAAACGAAATCTGGACAAAGCTCGAACACGATCTGGATTCCGTCTATCGCTCTTCCCTCGAAGCGTTGCGAAATCTTTTCCCCAAGGCGCATTCGGTCCTTCTGCTCTTGAAATCGAATAGAAAGACGTTTATCGTTCGGGCCTTTGCGACGGAATCGGAAAATGAAATCAACCGAAATGCCCAGATAGCGGACGGTTCGGGCGTTGTCGGCCAACTGGCCGTGCGGGAACTCAGCCGGATTCTGGAAGGCGATCTTCCGAACGGGAAAAGTCTTGGCTACTATGCGACAAATGTCGCCATCCATTCGGTTGCAGGCGTCCCGATTCTTAACGAAAAGAAGGAACGGGTCGGTGCGCTTGTCGTCGATTCCCTGGAACGCGGCGCTTTTCTTCCCGGCCAGATTCCTTCGCTCGAAAGCTTTGCCTCCCTGTTCTACATGCTCACGTACAAGAGCTACGCGTCGGCGGCGAATTATCGCGAAAAGAAGAAGTTCTACGAGCTTTCCGCATACCAGCAGCGCTTTTTCAAGACGACGCTCCTCCGCGATACATACAAGGAAATCTTCGAATACGTCAGCCAGAACTTTACGGCGGAACGCATCATGATCCTGGTGTTTCACCCGGAGAAGGAAGAGGGAACCGTCGCCTTTTGCCGCGGCGAGGACGAGGAGCTCTTCGAAGGCATGAAGTTTTCCCTGTCTGACAAGGGAATTCTCCCGCTCGCGATGATGCAGCACTGCGCCATGGAACGCATTTTCACCGGACGCTCGGAATATGTCCCGCGCATCACCGATCGGGAACCAAGAAACAATTCGCTCCGCTACCTGTTTGTCCAGCCGAGCTCCATGACGATGCACAATGCGGCTCTCAACGAACCATCCGAAATCGCCATTTGCCTGGAACGCCGGTATGCGCAGAACTTTGACCAGCTCGAAAAGGACCTGCTCCGCTTCATGGTGAACATAGCCTATTTCGCCTACCAGCGCGGAATGCAGTTCGAGCACGAACAGTTCGAAATCTATCACGATGCGCTCACCGGGCTTTTGAACCGTCGCACGATCGACGAGAAAATCGTCAATCTCGACAAGTCCCGATCCGAAAAGAATGTCGGCGTGATGATGATGGACATCGACCATTTCAAGCACATCAACGATACGTATGGCCACCAGGCGGGAGATGCCGTTCTCAAGGAGATCGCTTCCCGGATATCGTCGGTTGCCGCGGTGGGCGAAAACCTGCTTGCCCGATATGGAGGCGAGGAATTCTTTGTCGCGATTCCGGATGCGGGCGAGGATTCGCTGATGACCGTCGCGGAAAATATCCGTCTTGCGGTTTGCAGGGCTCCGTTCGACATCCATCTGGGCGCGCCGATAGACGTTTCGGTCAGCGTCGGTTGCTTTCTCGTGACGAAAGATTTCCAGGGAGAAATGTCGCGGGCTGTCCAGTATGCGGACGAGGCTCTCTACAGCGCCAAGGAAAACGGGAGAAACCGGGTCGTTCGATATGAACAGCGGGCTTTCGACGCAAATCCGAAGGAGAACGCCTGATCGATGTTTACATGGCTAGACTGGCTTGTACTGGTTTCCTATGTCGTCCTTTCCGTCGGGATCGGTCTTTGGGCTTCGCGGGGGAACAAGGAATTTGGCGACTATATGCGAGGCGGCGGGAAAATGCCCTGGGTCGCTATCGGAATAAGCCTGATAGCGACTTCCGTCAGCGCGACGACATTTCTCGGGAATCCGGCGGAGTCCTACGCCGCGGACATGAGTTTTCTCATGAACAATGTCGGAGCGCTTATCGCTATCGCTGTCGTTGGCTGGGTGTTCATCCCTCGGATTCGCCGGGCAAGAATCTCGAGCGCCTACGAACTGTTCGAAGTTCGCTTCTCTCCGCGGATTCGTCGCCTGGCCGCCATCTTCTACAGTCTGCATCTTTTGCTTCGGATGGGAATTCTCCTGTATGCGCCGTCTCTTGTGCTTGCCCCGATTCTCGGAATCGATATCCACTGGGCGATTCTCGTGACGGCAGTCGTATCGACTCTTTATACGTGGCATGGAGGCTTCAAGGCGGTCGTCTGGACGGACGTGATGCAGTTCCTTGTGCTTTTTGGCGGTGGCGTGATCGCGCTCTGCATCATTTCGAAGGGCGTCGGCGGCTTCTGCGAAATGCTTGCGCTTGCGTCGGAGGCCGGAAAGACGAAGTTCCTTGACGTTTCGAACTGGGACCCGGCGAACGCGCGAAACCTTCTCTCGGCGGGAATCGCCTACGGGGTTGTCGAAATTTCCATCCGCGGCTGCGACCAGCAGTTTGTCCAGCGCTACATAAGCTGCGATTCCATTCGTTCCGCCAATGCGTCGAGCGTTCTCAGCATGGTTCTCGGGGTGTTCGTTTCTGTCCTCTTCTTCCTTGTCGGGGCCGGGCTTTTCGTCTATTTTCGCGTCAAGGGCGTGGAAATCCTTCCGCCGGGAATCCAGCTGAACGAAGTTTTTCCCTACTTCATCGTCAAGGTGCTTCCTCCGGGGGCGACGGGACTTGTCGTCGCGGCCATCTACGCGGCGGCAATGAGCAGTCTTTCGAGCGCTATCAACGCGCTGGGAAATACGACGGTGAAGGATATCATGCTTGTGCGCTCCGAGGATGCGAAGATTCTCGCCAAGGCGAAACGCTGGACGCTTCTCTGGGCTGTCCTTAGCACGCTATGCGCCTTTGTCGCCGCGGACATGCAAAGTTCCCTCCTTTCGAACGCGCTCTTCTTTACGGGACTTTTTACGGGACCGCTTCTTGCGCTCTTTCTCCTCGCTTTCTTTTCCCGAAGGATTTCTTCTTCGGCTGTCGCTATCGGCGTTCTGTGCGGCATGTCGTCCATTCTGCTTTTCAATCGCGTTCCGATGATTCCGGCATACGTTCCGCCTTTTGACGGCGTATTCTGCTTTTTCTGGAATCCCGTGATTTCCTGCACGGTGACGCTTGTCGCGACAAACGTTCTCCGGATTTTCTTGAAACGTCCGGAACGCGAAACTCTACGGGAGGGATGAAGCGAACGATGATGGACAGGGATGATGAACGCTGGATGGAAATGGCGATTGTCGAAGCGACTCGCGCCTATGACCAGGGCGAGGTTCCGATCGGTTGCGTCATCGTCAAGGACGGGCGCTGTATCGGCAAGGGCTATAACCAGGTGGAAACCCTGAAGGACGCGACCGCTCATGCGGAAATTCTCGCTATCGGGGCGGCTTCCGGCGCGCTTGAAAACTGGAGACTTTCGGGAGCGACGCTCTACGTGACGCTCGAACCATGCCCGATGTGTGCCGGCGCCATTCTGAACAGTCGGATTTCCCGGGTTGTCTATGGTTCTCCCGACAAGCGCTTTGGAGGCTGCGGCACGACCATCGATGTCCTGACGAACAACGCCATCGGACAGAAGGTCCTTTTGACAGGCGGCGTGAAGGCCGAGGTGTGCCTCGGCCTCATCCAGGCGTTTTTCATGGAAATGCGCCAGAAGAAAGGCGATTCCGGCGCGAAGCCTCCCAAAAATCCGGTTTCTTAATTTTATCTTTGCCCTATGCCAGTCTTTGAAATTCCAGCTGTCGGAAAATTGGGTGCGGTTCGCTCGTCCGCTAGGCTCCAGGTCGTTAAAATTTCGTTCCTGCTCGCCTTTTCGCTTGTCTTTCTCGCTTGCGAGGACAAAAGCGTCCTGCTCGGATTCAACACGCAAAATCCGACGCCCGAGGACTACGAACTGAAAAGTTCCTTCCAGATTCTCGCGAACGCCTCGGAGCAGGGAGCTGCCGACTCGGGGCAGTCCATGACCGCGCAGCTGGACTTGCTGGTCCATTCGGAACTTCTCTCCGCCTACGACGACGGGACGGGACGCTTCTTGCTGCGGGTGGATTCTGCCGCTTACGCTTCGGATGGTCGTTCCGTCGAGGAGACGGATCATGTCGAACGTTACCTGAAAACCCAGTCGGTCCAATACAAGATGGGGGGTGACGGCGAAATGTGGGCGGTCCATCTCGACGAAATGGTTGCCTTGCCCGATATCGGGGACGTGGATGTCCGGAAAATCTTTCTGAAAGTGCAGCCCGTGCTCCCGGCAAGCTCTGTCTCGGTCGGAGATTCGTGGGAACGCCAGCAGATGCTTACCGACGACCGCGGAAAGACGTGCGTCGTGTATAAGTGGTTTAAGCTGGAAGAGCTCCTTGAACGCGACGGAACGAGCCTTGCCCGGCTGAAGATGAATGTCCGCTATCGCCAGAACACCGAAGACGAATTGCAGATTACGGAAAGTCCCGACTTTGTCCTTGGAACGGGAACGATTCTTTTTGACGTCCTCGCCGGGAAGGTCGTCGAAGGGAATCTGCTTGTCGAAGGAAAATTGCGCATCATCGAAAAGAAGAGTGGCGATACCATTCCCGACGTGCATGTCCGACAAAAGCTTTCGCTCCGGAGGATTCGTCCGTGAAGCGCCTGTTCCTGATTCTTCTCTTCGCAGGCGCATCGTTTGCCGTTACGCCTTTTCCGCAGATTCGGCACCACAAGGTGGTGCTTTCCGAGCGTTCTTCGCCCTACCTTCTGGAATCGAGCTTTGTCCTTTCGGAAAGCGACACGCTTCTTGTCGAACCCGGCGTCGAGGTTTTTTTTAGCGGATACGCGAAGCTCTATCTGCGCGGAACGGTTCGCATCGAGGGATCGGCGGAAAAGCCTGTCGCGTTTCTCTCCGCGGATTCGACGGAATCCTGGAACGGTCTGTATTTTTCGACAGGGGAACGCTATTTTCGCGTGACGCACTTGCGTATCGAGAACGCCTTTCGGAACACGATCATCCGTTCCAAGGGAATTTTCGAAAGCGTCAAGCTTGTCAATAACTACTACGGGCTCTGGGTGGAGAATTCTCCGAGTTTTGAACTTCTCGACTGCGATTTTTCCCGCAATCGCTTCGCCCTTTCTGTCGGGGTCGGAAAGGTCCGTTTCAGGAACACGAAAATACACGACAATGTCTTTGGCCTCTATCTTTACCGGGGAACTTCCTTCGACGGCGAGAGCAGGCTTGTCGCGAACAATCTGGAAGCGGACATTCGAAAGGAATCCGACGAGATGGCCGCGAAGGGGCGCAAGGTTTCCAAAAACGTCTGGCAGCGCATCGAGGCCGAATTCTAGAGGTCGAAAGTGGAAGAATCGTTTCGCAGGGCTATTCGGAAAATGACGGGTTCGAGCTTGCTTGGAGCGAGCTTTCGCCTGGATCGCGCGTCGGAACTTTCAAATCTTTCGCAGGCGATGGACGTCCGCTGGTCTATCGCCTTGAACGAGCACCTGGACGCCGCGGAATCGAGACCGGAAGAAATGATGTCCGGAAGCGAAATGATTTCGAACGGCTCTCTTGCCTGGAAGCTCGCCGCGGAGGATTTTCCGGTCATTCTCGACGAATATCGGATCAAGTTTCGGGAGTTCCGGTTCAAGTGGATGCAGCGCTTCGCGACGGACGAAATGACCCGGATGCTTTCGCAAAACCAGTATATTCTGCAGGGGGAAGGCGGCTGGTTCTTTTCCGCAAACGCGGAAAAGCTTCGAAACCTCTACTTTTCCACGGTTCACCTGATGGTGGGGGATGCCGAAAAGCTTCTGGTAAACCTTTCCGGACGCGTGGAACATGTCCAGGACAAGCTCTCGAAAATGTGGTATCGGGAAAGCGCTCTTGACGCGGTGTCCAAGATCTTGCCGTCGCTCGAAGCGGCACTCCGCTCTAGCGAATATTCCCTGACATCGCGCTTGCGCGCTTCGCTTGCAAGCATTGCCCGCAAGCGATTCATGGCGGAATTCAAGCCTTCCCGCGAAAGGAAGTGCTTTCCGTCTGCGAGGTCCTGCGCGAAGAATCTAGGCGCGAACAGTTCGAACATCGCCTACGAAAACGCGTTTCTCGCCTTTACGGATGACTTCTGCGACTATGCGGAAGGCGTTACGCTCTATATCGGAAAATGGTATTCGGAAAAATGGCTCTTGTATCTACGCGGCTTTTCGCGCGGACAGCTGGATCTTTTTACCCATAAAACCACGGAGTGAAAATGAAGAAATCTCTTTGGACATTGCTTGTTTCCTTGATCGGAGCGGTGGTTCTCGTCTCCGGGGCGTTCTATTTCGGCGCGCCTCTCTTTGGCTGGCTTATCATGGTCGCCATTTTCGTCATCTATCTTCTCTCCGCCTGGAACGTGTTTCGCGCCATTTGCCAAATTGCCGGGGAACGCGATCTCGCAGCCAAGTACGCTTCGCTCTATGAATCGGGAAGTTCTCCTTCGGATGCGGAAATCGAAAGCGCCGGTGGACTGAACGGGAGAATCCGGTTCTTGCGTTCCCTGTCTTCGAGAAAGGTCCTTTTCCAGGTCCAGGACTTGCCGTTTCTCAAGACGACATGGGCTGCCGAGGAGGAAAGTTCCGTTCGTAGCGGAGGCGGGGTTGTCGTCCTGCTCGGTCTGATGGGGACATTTTTCGGATTGATGCTTTCTATCAATGCGGCCGGAAGCGCCATCGATTCGAACGCGACTTCGGAAACGACTCTCGGTATCATCCAGAACATCTTTTCGAGCATGAAGGGTATCTTCGGCTCGTCTCTCTGCGGTCTCTTTGCCGCGCTGATCCTGAACGCGATTCATTCCCTGTACGAAGCGGATCGGGAAGCCTGGATTTCCGAACTTGACCGCTTTACGCTGCTCTACCTGGTTCCAAGGAGCGGTTCCGCGGAAAACGCCCTCGCCAAGGAAATCCGAGAACTTGCGTGTTCGCTAAAAGACGCGGAAAACATGCGCTCTGGCGAATTCAGGCAAATGCTCGACGCGACGAGATCCGCGGACGATGCGCGATTTGCCACAATGGAAAAGGGCCTTTCCGAGATGCAGTCGTCCCTTGCCGAAAACCTTCTGAAAGCGGGAGAGGAAACGCTCCGTCGCCTTTCGGAATCGCAAGAGACCGCGCTTCTCGGGATGCGGACCGTGATTCAGGAAATGTCTGCGGATTTCTCTTCCGCCGGGAAAAACGCCGCTACGTCCCTGCTTGAGTCCGGAACCGTGGTGACAGAGAAGCTCCGGGATTCGCTTGCCTCGGTGACCGGTGGGATTTCCGAGGAAATGCGGAAGCTTTCTTCGAGTGTCCAGTCGATTGAATCCGGCGTGGTGAACGGTCTCGAAAAGGAAATTTCGAATCTTTCCGCAAACGTGGCTTCTTCGATATCGAGCCATCTGGACGTTCAGATGAAAAATTCCGGAGAAAGCTGGGACCGCTTCATGGAGTCTCTCAAGGCCTCGACGGAAAAAGTTGCCGAAGCGGAACGGCAAGGCCTCGAGATCTTGCGGAACGTGGCCGAAGAGGTCGCCGCCAAGGCGAATTCGTCAACGGTCGGACTTTCCGAATCCGTTTCCCGCGAGATCGAAGCTCTCTCTCAAAAGGTCCAGGCTTCGTTTGCGGAACTATCGCGTTCTTCGGAAGCTCTCGTTTCGTCGCAGCAGTCGCTCGTTTCGGGAATCGATTCCCGCGTCGCCAAGGAAAACGAATCTTCGGAAGCTCTCGCTTCGGGAGTCGCCGAAGCGGCAAGGCTCATGCGCGTAAACCAGTCGGAACTTTCGGCCAATCTCGAAATGTTCGGCAAGGGTGTCGAAGCGGTTCTTTCGAAGCTTTCCGGAGATGTTCCCGAACGCGAAAACGAACAGAACTTTATCGAACGGCTAAATTCCGCGTTGCAGTCGTTTGAAGAACGCTCGGGCGAAGTCCTTCTCGAAAACGCCTTGAAAACGCAGGAAATCCTGCTCGAAATCCTTGACCAGGTTCAGAAGGCTCCCGCAACAAAGCCGAAGGCGGAATAGTCCATGGCGAAGCGTCGCGAAGAAAGCCACTGGCTTGTTTTTACGGACCTGACCGCCGGTCTCCTGTCCCTCTTCATCCTCGCCTTTGTCGCCATGACGACGATGAAGGAAAAGAAGGCGGAAGCGCTGACCCGTACGGAGCAGGAAGTCGTCAGCTGCCAGGAGGAAATGCGTCGGGTCGCGAAGGAAAGAAACGCGCTTCTTTCGCAAAGTCTCAAGTCTTCCCTCGAAAAGGGAATTATCGCGCTCGAAAACGGAAACATCCTTATACAGGCTTCGCTGCTCTTTCCGCGGAACGGAGCTGACTTGACCGCCGAAGGAATATCCTACATCAAATCGATAGGCAAGGGCTTGCAGGATGTTCTCGATACGGGCGATGCGATAATGGTTTCCGGATTTACGGACGACACGCCAACCAATTCCTCGACCTACACGAACTGGAATCTTTCGACGGAACGCGCGGTGAACGTGGTGAAGACGCTCATCGACCAGGGCTTTTCGCCCGAGCGGCTATTTGCCGCGGGATTCGGCGAGTTTCATCCGAGAGTGCCGAACACGAGCGAAGAGAACCGCCAGAGGAACCGTCGTGTGGAGATTGGGATTACGCCGATTCGCAAGTCAAGCGCGGAATCTGTCGGAGAAGCGAAGCGATGAACGGACCGCTCGAGGCAGAATACGATTCGGTAAGGAATCGGGTCGATTCGCTCCGCAAGAAGGATCGCTTGCCGTTTTGGCGTCTGGTCTTTGCCGACTTTCTTTTGTCCCGGATTGCCGACTACCTGGCGCTTCGCGAGGATGCCGAGGCTTCCGAAACGATCAGACGGTTGAATCGCTGGGTGGAACAGCACGAAAGGGAACTCGCCCTGTCGGAGAAGCCTCGGGAAATCCAGGTCTCGCTGTGGAACAGGGACTCCCTGGAAAGGGAGGTTTCCGAATTTCAAAAGAAGCTTTCGTCTAAAAAGTACCTGATTCCCGTTGCGGAACGCATTTCGTTTACGGGCAATATCGAAAAGGCGCAAAGGCTCATCGAGAAAGGCGATTTCGACAGTGCCTACTCCGAACTGTTTGCCCTGCGATCGCAGCTGGTTTCCCGTCTGCATCGTTCTTATCGGGCTCGTGCCGCCATGATGCTTTACGGCAACCACCAGACAGGCTTTGGACATTCCCCGGCGGGAACGGTCGTTGGACCCTACAATGCGGAGCATACCCTGGAAAACGCGCTTTCCCTTGTCGGCGAACGCGATGCCATCTGGGTGGAAGATTTTCTGGAACTCTACAGCGACATCTCGAAAATTACGGAGCGCCTTGCTCCGGCAGAGCGCAAACACCGCTAGCGCAATATACCCCGTCGGGGTATTTTTTTGTATATTTGTGGCGAAAGACGCCGCTCGGACAGGGCGGCGAAAAAAGAGGTTCGCTATGGCTTGCAAGGCTTGCGACTGCAGAGGTTGCAAAATAAAGCATCGTGACGAAGCGGAAATCCGGCAGCTGGTTTCCCGCCTGAATCGGATTGAGGGACAGATCAAGGGCATTCGGGGAATGCTCGAAAAGGACGCCTATTGCACGGACATCCTTGTCCAGGTTTCGGCGGCGAACGCGGCGCTCAACGCTTTCAACAAGATGCTCCTGGCTACGCACATTCGTACCTGCGTCGCAAAGCACGTTCGCGAAGGCGACGATTCGGTAATCGACGAACTTGTCGGGATTCTTCCCAAACTGATGAAATGAAATCAAGGAGCTTACGATGCTAAACGTAATCATCATCCTGCTTATTCTCGCGGCGATAGTCTTCGCTGTCCGTTCATCGATCTTGCACTTTAGGGGACAGGGAGCCTGTTGTGGCGGAGGCGGCGGAGAAACGATTGCGACGGAAAAGACGCTAGAAGAAAAAGTCGTCTGCGAAAAGACCGTGGCCATCGAGGGAATGGTCTGCAAGAATTGCGCCGCGCACGTGCAGAACGCACTGAATTCTCTAGAAGGCGTCTCCGCCAAGGTAAACCTGAAAAAGGCCGAGGCCCGGGTCAGCGCTGTTCGGGATGTTTCGGACGAGGAAATCCGGAAAGCCGTTTCCGATGCGGGTTATGGTGTCGGGAAAGTCATGAACCGCTAGACCTGTGGAGAAAAAGATGGAAAAATTTCGCGTCATCGGAATGTCTTGTGCCGCCTGTGTCGCCCGTGTCGAAAAATCCGTTCGAAATGTTTCCGGCGTGTCGTCCTGTTCGGCGAGCCTTCTTACAGGCAGTCTGCTCGTAGAAGGGAACTTCGAAAATTCGGATATCGAACGCGCTGTCGAAAAAGCAGGCTATGGAGCGTCTCTTTTGGAAAGTGCGGCATCGGACAGCGCACCGGAACAGGAACAGCTTCTTGACAGGGAAACACCTCTTCTCTGGAAGCGCTTTTTCTCTTCGATAGTCATTCTCCTTGTCCTGCTATATTTCAGCATGGCGAATCCGCTCCTTGGATGGCCGCTTCCGTCCTGCTTTGCACGGTATGCGCTTCTCGGCGGTTCCGTGCAGATGGTTCTTGCGCTAATCGTTCTCTTCGTCAATCGAAAATTTTTCGTAAGCGGCTTCCGTACTCTCTTTCACGGCGGTCCGAACATGGATACGCTGGTTTCCCTAGGTGCAGGCGCTTCGTTTGTGTACAGTTTCGCGATGCTTTTCTTTTCGGACGGAAAGTCTCTTTACTTTGAAACGTCGGCGATGATCGTTACGCTGATTACCTTTGGAAAATGCCTGGAATCCATGTCGAAGGGACGTACGACGGACGCATTGAAAAGCCTGGTGAAGCTTTCGCCCAAAACGGCAAACGTTATCCGGGATGGAAACGAGACGGTGATCGAAGCGTCGCGGGTGAAGGAAGGGGACATCTTTATCGTAAAACCCGGAGAAAGCGTTCCCGTCGATGGCGTCGTACTGGAAGGGGCGTCCTCTGTCGATGAGGCCGCTCTTTCCGGCGAGAGCATCCCTGTCGATAAGGAAGCGAACTCCCTTGTCAGCGCAGCGACGCTCAACCAGAACGGTTTCCTGAAATGCAGGGCCGTTCGGGTTGGACGCGATACGACGCTTTCCAAAATCATCCGGATGGTGAGCGAGGCTTCGGCGACAAAGGCGCCTATCGAAAAGATTGCGGACCGGGTTTCCGGAATCTTTGTCCCGGCTGTCATCCTCGTTTCGCTTGTGACATTTTCTGTCTGGAAATTTCTAGGCGCCGACTTTTCTTTTGCGCTTTCCCATGCGATAGCCGTTCTCGTCGTGAGCTGTCCGTGCGCGCTTGGCCTTGCGACGCCTGTCGCCATCATGGTCGGAATGGGGAAGGGGGCGAAAAACGGAATTCTCTTCAAGACGGGAAGTTCCTTGGAAGAAGCGGGTCGAATTCGGATTGTAGCGCTGGACAAGACGGGAACGATTACTCGAGGAAAGCCTATTGTGACGGATATCGTTCCGAACGAAATGTCGCGGGAGAGCTTTCTGAAATTTGCCGCATCGATCGAAATGCGGAGCGAACATCCCTTGTCGAAAGCGATTCTTGCCAAGGCGTCGGAACTATCCGTCGAAGCTTCGGAACCGGAATCTTTCACGGCGAAGTCCGGGCTAGGCATCGAGGCGCTTGTCGCGGGCAAAAGGGCGTTTGCCGGGAATCTGGACTTTATCCGATCCAAGGTTCCGCTCGATTCTTCCGTCGAAAATGCGCTTTCGAAACTTGCCGACGAGGGAAAGACCCCGATTCTCTTTGCGGACGAAAACGCCTTTCTCGGAATCATCGCCGTTGCGGACGAACTGAAGGCGGACAGCGCCTCTTCGATTTCCGAGCTGAAGAAAATGGGAATCTATACGGTCATGCTTTCTGGTGACAACAGAAGAACAGCCTTGGCTGTCGCGAAAAAGGCCTGTGTCGATGAAGTCATCGCCGGGATACTTCCGGGAGAGAAGGCTAGCGAAATTCGTCGGCTGCAGGAGCGGGGAAGTGTCGCGATGGTCGGTGACGGTATCAACGACGCGCCCGCACTCGTGCAGGCGAATGTCGGCATGGCGATCGGAGCGGGAACGGATGTGGCAATCGATGCGGCGGATATCGTGCTTGTGAACAGCGGCCTGGAAGATGTCGTTTCGGCGATCCGCTTGAGTCGAGCGACCCTTTGGAACATTCGGGAAAATCTCTTCTGGGCCTTCTTCTACAATGTCGCCCTGATGCCGCTTGCCGCCGGAGTCTATTATTCCGTCAATGGCTGGTCCATGCACCCGATTCTCGGGGCCTGCGCGATGAGCCTTTCGAGCTTTTGTGTCGTGATGAATGCGCTTCGATTGAATTTCAAGCAGATTCGCCCTAACCGCAAGGAGAATAAAATGGAGAAGACGACGAAAAGTTTTCGTGTCGAAGGGATGATGTGCGCGCACTGCGAAGCCCATGTCCGCGAAGTGTTGCTTTCGATTCCGGGAGTCGAGAAAGTCGAGGCGGATCACGGAAAAAAGCGCGTGAAGATCGAATGTACGAAAATGCCTATCGAGGAATCCCTGAAAGAGGCGATTCAAAAGGCGGGTTACATTTACAAGGGATAAAAGAAAACCGCCCGAATTTTTCGTGCGGTTTCGCTTGTCGGAAAATTTGCGTGAACCTCTAGGGAGACCAAGTGATGGCAGGATTTAGAGGAGACCTTTACCGTTTCCTTTTTCCTGATTCCTTCTCGAGAATCTTTTCCGCTTTCCGGAATTCTTCCTTGACGGAAGTTGCACCGGTTCCGCCTTCGATGTTTCTCCGCGAAACGGAGTAGGCGAATGTCAGTTTCTTTTTGACGCCTTTCGGGTCGGGAACGCCCTTGCTTGCCCATTCCTCGTCGGAAAGATCGGTGAACTGTTCCCCCAGTCTTGCCGCTTCGCCGACAAGGCTTCCGACGATCCTGTGCGCGTCGCGGAAGGGAATGCCGTCTTCGACCAGAATGTCGGCGAGATCCGTCGCAAGGAGGGCGGGAAGCATCTTGCTTTCCATCTTGTCGAAGTTCCACGTGGCGCTTTCTATCGCTTCTTTCATCACGCGGAGAATGACCTTTGCCGTGTGGACGCTGTCGAAAACGGGCTGCTTGTCTTCTTGCAGGTCGCGGCTGTAGGAAAGCGGGGCACCCTTGACAAGAGCGAACATCGCGCTGAAGTTGCCGAGCATCCGACCTGACTTCCCGCGGATGAGTTCCATCGAGTCGGGGTTCTTCTTTTGCGGCATCATCGAGGAACCGCTCGAAAACGCGTCGGACAGGGTGAGGTAGCCGAATTCGCTCGAACTCCAGATGACAAAGTCCTCGGCGTAACGGCTGAGCGTATTTGCGATTATCGACAGGTCGCTCAAAAATTCAAGCGCCATGTCCCGGTGGCTTACCGCATCGATGCTGTTTGCGCTCGGACGTTCAAATCCCAGCTCCTTGGCGACCAGCATCCGGTGGTAGGGGAATGCGGACCCGGCCATCGCGCCGCTTCCGAGCGGGAGTTCCACGTGCAGGGCGAGGAAGTTTTCAAGCCTTTTGGCGTCGCGGGAAAGCGCAAAGAAAAGGCTCATCAGATAATGGCTGAAGAGAATGGGCTGTGCCTGCTGCAAGTGCGTGTAGCCGGGCATCAGCTTTCCGTAGTTCTTCTTGGCGACGGCGAGCACGGACGCTTGCAGTTCGATGACAAGCTTTCGAATCTCTTCGGCGCGGTGGCGCATGTAAAGCTTGAAGTCCGTGGAAACCTGGTCGTTCCGGCTTCTGCCCGTGTGAATCTTTTTCCCGAGGTCTCCGATGCGTTCCGTGAGGACCCGTTCCACGGCCATGTGGACATCTTCGTCCGTGGGGAGCCAGAGGTCCTTTCCGCTATGGACATCTTCGAGAATGCCGAGAAGTCCCTTGCGGATTTTCGCGTAGTCGGTCTTGCTCAGGACGCCCGATTCCACAAGACCCTTGCCGTGTCCAAGAGAACCCTGGATGTCTTCTTCCAGGAGTTCCTTGTCGAAATCCAGGCTAAAGCTCAGATCGATCATGCTCTGGGCCATGCCGCAGTCGAATCGACCGTCCCACATCATTTTTTTGCCATTCTTCTTGGCCATGGAAATCCTCGTTTTTTTTTTACACTTCAAAGATAAAAAAATTGCGGACCGCATTTCGAGAATTGCCAAAGGAATGTCGATTATCGGTTCCAGCCGGAATGCCCGTCGCCATAGGAAACGGGACCGCTTTCGTCATCGCAAGAGCCCGTGTTGCGCGTACCGAGAAAACGCTTCATTTTCTTGAGTTGAAAGTATGTGGCTACGTCTTCGTCGGGTAATATGCTTTCTTGCTTTTTGGAATCGTCTTTCATCGGTCGGGAAATTCCTTCTTTTCGAGTTTTTCCGTTTATTAAAAAGGTGGCGTTCGCTCTGAATTTTCACTGACTTTTTTACACCAAATATCAAAAGTTGATTTTTCCCAATTCAAGAAATCGGCTGCTTTCGAGGATGATAGTTTTCCATTTTGGAATAAATCCACAATAACATCTCGGAAAAAGGGATCTTCAAAACGATATAAAGAGGCGTTCAAGGCAAAGGGCTCGAAATGATTTTTAAAAGAAACTTTATTTTTGTTCGAGTACATTGCTTGAAATTTTTTTGTGACCATTGAATATTGATTTGAAATTCCATATTTGTTGCAATACTGGTGCAAAACGGTTCCGTAGCTTACTCGATAAATTTGTTTGATTTCTAGAACAGAATCGATGAACGAAAAACCGTGAGTATTTTTTACCTTTTCAAAAACGGCTTCTTGAGGGCATAAGAGTTCTCCAGCGAACAGATTTGCTTCGTGTTCTTCGTCAGAATTCTTTTCTTCCATTATTTCAGAACTTTTAAATGTATCTTTATGTAGGAGAATATGGCCAAGTTCATGAGCTATGGTAAAGATTTTTCTTTCAACGGAATCTATTGATTTATTTAAAATAATTACCGGACCGCTGTCGTTTGTAATGACAGACGCTCCATAAGTTTTATTGTATTTAAAATCAAAATGGAAAAATTTAATGCCCAATTTAGAAATCAAATTGCAAATGTCCAGAATAGGAGCGTTGCATGGTAAATTGAGCCGTTTCCTGACGAGGTGTGCCGCTTCAATGGGGGTGTCAAATGTTTCTTTCAAAAAGAAAAAAACGTTTTGCTTTTTTGCATAGTTTTCTATTTTCAAGTATTCTTGGATTTTATCATAAGTTGAAAACAATAGGTCTTCTCGACAAGCCCGTTCTTTTGCTGTAAGTGCATAGAGAGAACGAAAGCGAAAATTATCGAAAGGAGGCTTTTCTGCAAATAATTGGGATACTGAAATGTTTAATTTGTTCGCTATTTTTTTTATGATAGAAATGCGAGGATCGGACTTGTTGTTAAGGCAATTTGATAGAGTTGTTGCGCTAATTTCCGCGGCCTTGGCTAAAGAAGGTATAGTCCAACCGCCTAATTTCATATAGCGGCGAATATTCATGCTTAAGTTTAATTCGTTCATGTTTGCCTCAATGATGAAATATATAATAAAATGGTGTGGGTGTCTATTGTACTTTTTTTTTGTCTGTGAATTTTACAATATTCTGTAAACGGTAAATGTTGTTACGCTTCTTTTGTTGTGTGTTCTGTAATTTATTTAGAGAAATGTTTTGAAAAAAACTTGACACGACGGTTTTTCTGTACTATATTGTTTGGCAGTTTAGACCCAAAAGGGAAACGCCTCGAAGTTCTAGGCAAACTTCGAGGCGTGGTCGAGATTACGCTGTATTGACGTTCTCGTTGTATGCATCAATATAGCATAATTTTCCCAAACATCCACAATTTAAGCATAGTTTGTAGAAAAATTATGGTTTTAAAGTGCAAAATGAATCTGTTCAAACTCTATTTCGAGCTGTATTCCGAACTCCGAAGGTATAAAATTAGGTTTTTGGCAAGCGGTTTTCCTCGTTTTAGAAAGTCGTTTTTTACGAGAGAAAAACCATCAGAAATTCTCCCTTTTCGAAATAGGTTGCAAAGTCAAGATAAAAGCAGAACGGCTTTGTGTACTTTCTGTGATGATGAATATATTTATCCACGATTGAATAAACTAAAGAAAGATATTCCCATATACAAGGAATACTTAGCTGTCGTGGTTTTTGATTTAAGTCCTCGTGTAGAATGGAAAACGGAACAACAGCGTTTTAATATTTGTCTTAACCAAATGGCGTCAATTTATCTAGCGTTAAATGGAATTAAACTAATTGGAAATTTTCGAACAGGTGATTATACAACTTATGAAACGTTATATAGTTATCCTGAAAATATACCGTTTTTTGTAGGCACTTTAGGCTGTTCAAGGAAAAATGATGAAAGTGATGCATATGGCTTTGAACAAAAAATTCTTATTGGGGCTCCAAAGGAGTGCTGGTTATATGGCTGCGAAGATAAGCTGGTTACAAGAATCCTTAAAGATTATAAAATAAGCTACAAAGTGTTTAAGGATTACAGAACACGGTCTTTCTTAAAAAAACAGGAGGTTGGCGATGTCAGACACGAAACATGATTATCGAGCGAAAGTGCTTTTGCAAAAAATCAAAGGTTTCTTTTTTGGTGGGCTAGATAAAATATTCGCACGTGCCCGAGAAGAGGCGGTTAAGTATAAGAACAATTGGCAAACTGTAAATCTCAATTCGTTCGTTGAAAAATTTACTCCGGGTTCAAAAGGAGTGATCAGTGAAGATGGAAGAAAAATATACTACAACAACAAAAAAAATGGTTTACGGGTTATAGCCGATGTAGCAGGGGGTTATTGTCGTTTAGAAGATACTACTAAAAAAGGCCGGGAACGATTTCTTGATATCAACGGGAAAGACTCTAGGAATTATATCAACGAAAAAGGCAATAGACAAGGGCGTTCTAGAAGTCAGTTTAACGAGGTGACGCATTTTAGAATTTTGAAAAGAGAGGAGATGTAAGCATGAAAAAGACTAATGACTCTTTACATTATATGCTGGTTCCTCTTAACAAGCAGGGACTAGAGGTGGATATGGAGCAAGAGGTGAATCCATGTTCGGAAAATTTCAAGGAATGGAGTCTTACAGAAAAGCAGGCATGTGTCTTGACGAATACTCTGTTTTTTGGTTATTGTGAAAAATTCGATGTATATATTGATCTAGGCGAAGATGCTGTACTTAAGCGAGAATTTGTTTCGGAAGCATTGAATATGGCAAAAGACTTTGAACAATGCTGTAAAAAGGATTTTCAAAGAGATGCTGTAAAAAAAGTCATCGAAGCTTTGGATTTCGCTAGCTTAATAAATATGCCTGTGTGGTTCTGGTTTTAAAATGTCGAACAATTACTGCTACCAAAAATTCTTTAATTTGATGGCTACAAGTTCTATTGAACTAAAGAATTTTTTTTATAAAAACAAGAATGATTTTCCGCTATTGGATTTTGCGGTTGATCGGTGTCTGTTTGACGATCCTGCGTTAAAATTAACGCGGTCTATTGATGTGACTTGGTTAGACACTCATATAGACTTCGAATCGGAATTTAAGTATTTTGTTCAACAACTACAAAACATAGGAACGTTAGTTTTGGTCGACAATCGACCCAAATGCGATAACCCGATCTATATCGACTATTCTAGGGAGATGCTTCGATGTTACATCAAAGCGTTTCAGAATTGTGGTTTTAAATGTTTTTGGACTTCTGGTCTCCTCTAAAAATTCGGCTTATATGACATTTGGGTACCTGAATTTTTCCCTAACCCATTGATATTGTTGACATTAGAACGGATTTTTCTTTTATGGGAAAAATCTGCTATTTTTGTGGTAAAAACGACGTCATCAAGAAAGGCCTGAAAAACGGGAAACAACGCTGGCATTGCAAAGCGTGCGGAAGGTACTTTTTGTCTCGAATGTGCCCGAAAAAGGACAGGATAATCGAGCTCTACATTCAGGGAAATTACACGGCGCGTCAGCTTGCGTCACTGCTTGAAGTTTCGGAGAGAACCGTGTTTCGCGCGTTGCAGGGATGTTTCGGCAGTTCCTCGACAGGGGCGGTCCGCAAGGAAATCGTCGCCATGATGGACGCCACCTACTGGGGCTGGAATTTCGGCGTGGTCGCCATCAAGGACCACTTTTCGGGAACCGTCCTGTGGCACAAATTCATCGACAGGAAGGAACGGGTCGGCGACTATGTCGAAGGGGTCCAGGCGCTCGAACAACAGGGGTTCAGGATTCTCGGCGTCGTCAGCGACGGGCTGAAAGGCCTGCGGGACAGGCTCTCCGCCTATCCTTTCCAGTACTGCCGGTTTCACCAGATGCAGACGGCAAGACACAAGCTGACGGCCAATCCGAAACTGAGTGCGTCGAGAGAACTGCTGGGTTTGGCCGGGCTCCTGTGCCATACGGACAAGGAATCTTTCATCGGCCTGCTGAACGAATGGCATGCGAAATGGGCGTGTTTCCTCAACGAAAGGACCGCCGACGAAAGGGGAAGAACCTTCTACACCCACAAGAACCTGCGAAGCGCATACAACAGCATCAAAAGGAACATGCCCTGGCTGTGGACCTTCTACGACAGGCCCGAACTCGGCCTCCCCAACACAAACAACGAAATGGAGACGCTGTTCTCGTCGGTCAAGGACAAATTGCGACTGCACAGGGGATTGTCGGTAGAACGCAGAAAAGTGCTGATTGAGGAACTTTTTTTTCGCCCACAGCCCCCGGCGCTAAAGGGCTGCAAGCAATTTTGGGTACCATAATGTCATATAAACGGAAAGGTACCTGTTTTCAGGTACCTTTTTGTCATATAAGCCAATTTTTTAAATTGGCCTTCGAGGTGCCTATGATTGACGAACGCTCCACACTTGTTTACGTTAGCGGCCAAGGCCGCATCGATGCTCCGAAACCGCATCCCGATCGTCCAAAGACGGACGGCGTAGCGCGCATCACGCTGAAGCGTCTCGGCGGGAACAAGATGGCGAGCGTCATCTCCGGGCTGGACATGGACGAAGGCCCGCTCGCGGAACTCGGGCGCGAACTCAAGCGCAAGTGCGGTACCGGCGGGACCGTAAAAAACTTTACGATCGAAATCCAGGGCGACAAGCGGAATGTTTTAAAGGCGGAACTCGAAAGGCGCGGCTTTCGGGTAAAGCTCGCCGGTGGCTAGTCCCTTTCGATATCTGCCGAGCCAGGCGCGGCGATTTCTGTCTTGTCAAAATAAAAAAGACCTCGTCATGCGAAGTCTTTTTTACTGCCTCAACTGGACTCGAACCAGTGACAACCTGATTAACAGTCAGGGGCTCTACCAACTGAGCTATGAGGCATTGGAGTGACCCAAATATATAAAAACGGAAAAATTCTGTCAAGGGGAGTTCGACGATTTTTTTTGTCTTTCCCGCGCTTTTTCCCGGGCGGTCTTGCCGATGATATTCAGGTTCTTCCAGCGGACGAGCTTGACTCTGTTACCGTTTTCGTCGTAAACGGCGATGTCCTTTGTGTTTATCGCTTGGATGAGCGCCTGCATTCTGGAAACGGTTTCCTGGGCGGTTTCGAGAATTTCCTTTTCGGCTAGCAGGCTCTTGCCGACCTTGCCGCTTTCGACTGCGTTGACGAGCGAATCGATTTTCGAAATGCCCTGCGAAAGCTCTTCCATACCGGACCTTGCCGCTTCGATGGAGCCTTTCGCCTGGGCGTTCACGGTGTGGAAAACGGAATCCGCGGAGTTTGCCGTTCTTTCGATTGTTTCGGAAGCGAGAGTCGCCTGGTCGAGAACTTCTCGCAGCTTTTCGTTCCCGAGTTCGGTCGTCTTTTCCAGGTTTTCGAGCAGGGCTTCGACCGCCTGTTCGGAGTCCCTGAACTTTTTGACGACGCTCGGTGTGGAATCCGTACCGGAAAGGATCGCTTCGACGAGCTTTTGCAGGTTGATAGCCTGGCTTCGAATGTCCGCGATAAAGCGGAGCGATTCCGTGATGCCCGGAACGAATTCCCCGCGAAAGACATGGTCCTGGGGGAGGATTTCCCCGGTGCGCGGGCGGAGAAGCTCGATTCGGCGACCGCCCATCAGCGCGAATGCCGCATTGCGGAAACGGGTCCCTTCCCGGAGCGTGACAGGTTCGTCGAAAACGACCGTGATGCGCGATCTGTCGCCAAGCCACTTGACGCTTCCCACATGGCCGATTTCGTAGCCGTTCTCGGTAACGGGGTCTTCGGGAGAAAGCGCGCCGAGTTCGTCAAAGTCGATGACGGCCTGCGAGGATGTTTCGCGGTGGGCATGCCACATTCCGATGCTCACGCCGGCGAGAACGCAGACGATTGCGCCAAGGGAAATGTAGCCGAACGCCTTGTCTGAAATTTTCATACGGGGTGAATATAATTTTTTGAAGGCCGTTGGGGAACTTTCGGATTGCGAAGAGTCATCGTTCCGCGACACGGTTCCGACCGTTCTTCTTTGCATCGTAAAGAGCCTTGTCCAACCGCTGGAGAAGACCCTTGTATGCGTCCTTCGACTTGGCTTCGGTGATTCCGATGCTTATCGTCAGCTTCTTTAGCGGGGAAAAGTCCGCAGTCTCGACCTGGTGCCGGATGCGTTCCGCGAGGATTCGCGCTCCGCCTATGTCCGTGTTCGGCAGAATGCACACAAATTCCTCGCCGCCCCAGCGTCCGAGAACGTCGCACGAACGGATGGAGGCGCTGACGAGGTTCGACAGTTTGGAGAGAACGTGGTCGCCCACGTTGTGCCCATAGGTGTCGTTTACTTTCTTGAAAAAGTCGATGTCGTACATGAGCATGGAAAAGTCTCCGTCGGAGCGTCGCTTTCCCAGTTCGTATTCCAGGATTTCGTTTACCTTTCGGCGGTTGAACAGGTGAGTCAGCTGGTCGTGTTCCGCCAGGTCGGAAAGCTGGAAAATGGTATTGTTCAAGTCGTCGGTCGTCGCTTCGAGAAAGGTCACCAGCCTGTCCGAAAGGGGAATGCTCCTTTTCTTCGCCTTGAGAGTCTTGTCGATGATGGGAGTCGGAATGCGGGAAAAATCGGGCGCGCCTTCCCGGAAGGCTATGGCGACGATGGACGAATTGAGAACGCCGCCGCCGTCTTTCGTCAAGAGGATTTCTCCGCTTCCATAGCTTATGCAGGGTTCGGGCACGATTCCCGAAAAATACTGCAGTTCGCGTTGCGCTTTTCGGTTTCCCATGAAGAGTTGTCGGTTGGCGCAGGCGTAGATCAGTATGGCTTCGGGCTGAAACCGGGCGATAGCGTTGGCCGAAGAGAGCGTTTCGCAGAGAAGATATTCCGGCTTCGCGTAGGAAAGATAGATCTTGCGGCCTTTTTGAATTTCGCAGGAAAAGGCGATTTTCCCGTCGGGCGTGTAGCGAAAGGGAAGCTTGGCGAGCAACAGGGAACCGTTTTTGGCAAGCAGCGGAAACGCGCAGGCGTTGACGTTGAAAAAATCGTTGAACTGGACATCTAGATACTTTTCGTAGAGTCGCGAGACCGGAAGATTGTCGATGGAAGAAACGTATCCGCTTGAATCGCTATCCGTGACGGTGTGTTCGATGCCTAGCGGCTTCCACCCGAGGCTGTATGTCGTTTCGATTTCGAGTTCCTTGCCGCTGAAGGCGACGAGGAGAATTCCCTTGTCGTAGATTGCCTTGGACGTAAATATTCGGGACGTGTCCCTGTTCAGGGCCTGTGTGCCGGCGAGAGCGCCGAAGATAGGGGTGTTCGGATAGTGAAAATTCAGTTCTTTCAGAAATTGCGTTGGGCAGAGCTGGATGCTGCTCGAAAGGTAGAGGATTCCCTTGATGTCCGGAATGCCTTGAAGTTCGTGGGAGACGGCGGAACCGAGAGCGGTCATGTCCTTTTCGTGGCAGTCCATTTCGAAGACGCTGACGGACGACCTTGAAAACAGAAGGAGCGATAGCCTTGTCCGTTCCTGGCATTGGAACGTCTTGCCAAGCTTCCCGAATGTCGTCATGCCGACGATTCTTGTCTCGGGGAGCTTTTCCCGGATGAGCCCGATTTCCGCTTCCAGAAAGTCCTTTCGGCAGATAGGCTTGTAAACGATAAGCAGGCTGTCGCTTGCGGAGCGGTAGTCGGGATCTTTCGCGATGGCGGAAAGCGTTCCGTTCAAGGCGTTTTCGGTAATGTCGTAGGTGCGCTGGATCATTAGGTATAAAATAATCTTCTTTTCCGAAAATCAATCGAAGGGCGGGAAACTATTTGCGCCCGGTCACGATTTCTTTTGAATTTGCGCTAAATTTTGGGTGTCTTGGACCTAAATTGTTTTATATTTGCTATATCAAATTTTTCAAAGGACATAAAATGGCAAAAGTTGCTAAGAATTCCAAGAAAAAGGTCGTTCTCGCCTACAGTGGCGGACTGGATACATCCGTAATCATCCCCTGGCTGAAGGAAAACTACGATTGCGAAGTCATCGCTTTTGCGGCGGATCTGGGCCAGAACGATTTTCCGAGCGAAGAAGCCCTGGAAAAGAAGGCTCTTGCGACAGGCGCTTCGAAGTGCTACGTGCTCGACCTGAAGAAAGAATTTCTGGAAGACTATGTCTGGCCGACGGTTCGCGCCGGCGCAAAGTACGAAGGCACCTATCTCTTGGGAACATCCTTTGCGCGTCCGCTGATAGCGAAGTATCAGGTGAAGATCGCCCAGATGGAAGGCGCTTACGCGGTCGCCCATGGCGCGACCGGCAAGGGAAACGACCAGGTCCGTTTTGAATTGACTTACGCCGCACTGGATCCGTCTCTCAAGATAATCGCTCCGTGGAAGGACGCGAAGTGGGAATTCCATGACCGCGAAGGCATGATCGACTATCTCGACAAGCGCGGAATTCCGCATTCCGGCATTTCCAAGAAAAAGATCTATTCCGAAGACGGAAACCTCTGGCACCTTTCCCACGAAGGCGGCATTCTCGAAGAACCGGACAAGGAACACAAGTATGACATGCTCAAGCATACGAAGACCTACGAAAAGGCTCCGAACAAGCCGGGCTATGTCACGATTTCCTTCGAAAAGGGAAATCCGGTCGCTCTCGACGGCAAGAAGATGGGCGCGGTGGAGCTTCTCGAAAAGCTGAACGCCATCGGGGGCGAACACGCTTGCGGTCTGATCGATATCGTCGAAGACCGTCTGGTCGGCCTCAAGAGCCGTGGCGTCTATGAAACTCCGGGCGGAACCCTGCTTTACAAGGCTCACGAATGCCTGGAACAGCTCGTTCTCGACAAGGAAACGATGTTCGAAAAGCAGAAAATGGCGATGACCTATGCGAACCTCGTCTATAACGGCGAATGGTTCACTCCGCTTCGCCAGGCGATGGACGCGTTTGTCGCGGAAACCCAGAAAGTGGTGACCGGTGACGTCCGTCTGAAGCTCTACAAGGGAAATGTCATTCCGGCGGGCATGAAGAGCCCCTACAGCCTCTATGACATGGATCTCGGCGGCTTCTCCGACGTGGAAATGTACGACCAGAAGGACGCTTCGGGATTTATCCGCTGCTTCGGCCTTCCGCTGAAGACGCGCGCGCTTTTGCTCGGCAAGAAGACGAATGTCGATTTCGGCAAGGTAAGCGTCAAGAAGAAATAGTCCATCCAAGTTGGAATAGAAAAGGCTCCGCGGTGCGGAGCCTTTTTGTATTTCATAGGGGATTTTCGCCGTCTTTTGACGCGAATTTCTAGAAAACACGGAATCCTTTCCTGTAGGAGGTCTTATGGAACAGGCAACGAACAAAGGCATTTCGACCGGCCACGTCATTACGATTACGCTAGCCGCGACGCTTGGCGGATTTCTCTTCGGATTCGATTCGTCCGTCATCAACGGGGCAAACGGAGCTCTCCAGGTTCATTTCGGCATGAGCGATTCCCAGCTTGGGCTTGCGGTCGCGCTTTCGCTTGTCGGGGCGGCTGTCGGGGCCTGTTCTGTGGGGCGCCTGGCGGATGCGTTCGGCCGTGTTCGCTGCATGATCGCGGCTTCGGTGCTTTTCCTTGTGAGCGCGATCGGTTCGGGGATTCCTTTTGGCGTTCCCGACTTTATCCTTTGGCGAGTCGTCGGCGGTATCGGAGTCGGCATGGCGAGCATCGTCGCGCCGATTTACATCGCGGAAACGGCTCCGGCGGAATGGCGCGGAAGGCTTGGTTCCCTGCAGCAGTTCGCGATTGTCATTGGAATCTTTGTCGCGCTTCTTTCCAACTACGTGATTGTCCGGATTGCGGGATCCGCGGGAAACGTGCTGGTCGGAAACTTCAAGGCGTGGCAGATCATGTTCTGGGTCGAGATCCTGCCGACGATTCTGTATGGGGTGGCCGCCCTTCGGCTCCCGGAATCGCCGCGGTTCCTGATTTCGCAGGGGCGCCTGGACGAAGCGAGGCGAGTCTTTGAAAAAATCAGTTCCGTCTGCGTGGAGGAACGGGTCAGGACGGTTCAGAAATCTTTCGGCAAGGAGAGAAAGCCGCGTCTTTCCGATCTGCTCGAATCGCTCGCTAGCGGCAAAAGGCGGATTTCCCCGATTGTCTGGGCGGGACTCGGGCTTGCCGTTCTCCAGCAGTTCGTCGGGATCAATGTCATCTTCTACTATGGGACGATGCTCTGGCAGAGCGTGGGATTCGGCGAAAGCGACGCGTTCCTTTCGAGCCTCATCAACAGCGGAATCAACCTCGTGATGACCGTCGTCGCGATTCTTCTGATCGATAAAATCGGACGCAAGTCCCTATTGCTTGCAGGAAGTGTCGGCATGAGCGCTACGCTGGGAATCCTTTCCCTGTGCTTTCTTTTCGGCGGCGCGGGAGCGACGCTCGGACCTGTCTCCGCGAAGATAGCTCTCGTCGCCGCGAATCTCTATGTCGCCTTCTTTGCGGCCACGTGGGGACCTGTCATGTGGGTGATGCTCGGCGAAATGTTCAACAATCGAATCCGCGCGGTCGCCATTTCGATCTGCGGCCTTGCCCAGTGGATGGCGAATTTTCTTGTCACGTGGTCGTTCCCCATCTTGACGGGTCGTCATGGAATCGGGGTTGGACAGACCTATCTGCTCTATACGCTTTTCGCCTTTGTCAGCATCTTCTTCGTCGCGAAGTTCATCCGGGAAACGAACGGAAAGCCGCTCGAAGAAATGTAGGGACCTCTGTGGCGGAAACTTCCCGGGCGTTCCTGAACTTTTCGGAATTTCACAGCCTGTGGAAAAAGAGCTTCAGGTCTTCGAACGAGCCGTCGTTCTTGCTGTAGCACTTCGGGATGGTGCCGAGGCTTTCGAAACCCAGTCTTTCGTATAGGCGAATTGCCGAAACGTTGGACTTGAGTACCGCGTTGAACTGGAGAACGTGAAATCCGAGTTCCTTTCCCCGGGCGAGGCTGTCTTCGACGAGAAGCTTGCCGATTCCCTTGCCTCTGGATTCCCTGGCAACGGCATAGCTCGCATTGGCGATTGTGCCGCATCGCCCGATGTTGTTCGGGTGCAGGATATACAGTCCAAGGATCTTTCCGTCCTCTTCGGCTACCGCGGTATGGTCCTGCGCCGAGAAAAAACGTTCCGCTTCGCTATCCGTCTTGAAGCCGTCTTCCTGGGGAAAGGCGTTTGCCGCTTCGACTACTTCGTTCCAGATGGTGCGCATTTCGGGAATGTCTTCGGGCCGGAACCTTCGAACGGTGATTTCGCTTGCTTTCATGCCCTCTAAGCTAGAATTTTTTTTTGCGAGATTCGCTATCTGGCGGTTTGCCTGTAGCGGTACATCCCTTCCGGATATCTTTGGCGGAGAATGCGGAGCGATTCGCTTTCGCTCTTGTCCCGGAAAAAGGCCTTTCCGATTTTTTTCCCGTTGATGTCATAGACGGAATAGGAAAGGATTCCGCTTCTTTTAAAACGGATTCCCGGAATTCTTTCCGTCCCTTCCGCGGAAAATTCGATCCAGTCCACGTTGAAGTAGGGACTTTTGACGAAGAGCCTTAGAAGATGTTCGCCTTCCGAAATGTCGGATGTTCTTCCGGTGACGGTCGTAAACTTGTCGAAGCTGCCCGTATTCGGAACGTTCACCTCTGCGATTTCCGAACCGTCGATTTCGAGCGAGAACGATCCGCCGTCCGTTCCGGAGGCGACTCTTGCCGTGAAGTCGAATGTGCCGCCGCCCTTGACATCGACGGAAAAGAGAATCCACTCTCCCTGCCCTGTCCAACCGTAGAAGTAGGCGCCGCCCGCCGTATCGATTCCCGCGTTGTCGTCCCGATAGATTTTTGCGGGGGCGTCTTCCGGGTTCTTGTCGTAATAGGCGACATTCTGTCCGCCGAGATCGTAGTTTTCGGCTTCTAGCTTACCGGGAATCGGAATCCTCCCGTTAAAGGGCTCGCTCGATTTCGCCTCTTCGCCTGTATTGTCGGATGAATCCTTTTTTGCGGTCTCGCCTGTCTTGAGGAGTGTAAGCATCGTTTCCGCATAGCGCTTTCCGAGCAGCTGGTATCCCGCATTGTCGAAATGCAGATTGTCGGAACCGCCACCGCAATCCTTGGAACTCACGACATGGGCCGTCGGAATCTTGTTCGGAAGCGCGTCGATTTGCGAATTGGCGCTTGCGCATTGGCCGCCCTGGAGGACTTCGCCTACGAGGAGAGGAACGCTGTCCGCAGAGAGAGTGAGGTCGGACAGCATGTCCTCGTAAACTTTTTTCACTGTCGTTCCCCACGTGTCGCTATAAGCGTCCGTTTCGCCCTGGTGCATGAGAATTCCCTTGATGACGCCGACTTTTTTCGCTTCGGTAGCGAGATCGATGATCCGTCCGTAGGGATTGCTTCCGTAATCGGCGGCCTTTTGCTTGAGCCAGGATTCTGCGCTCGAAAGATAGCCTGCGTATTGCGCCTTGTCGAAGATCTTGATGCTTGCGCCTGCGACCGCAACGGGAATGACCCCGATCTTTACGCTTGGCAGCTTTTCCGCCATCGTCTTTCCGAAATAGTCCGCGGGAGAAAGACCCGTGTAGCAGTGGAAAAGAGGCGGTACGGCGACGCTCCATTCCCCGAGAGTTCTTCCCATGTTCGAACATGTCGTCGAAGCGAGTACGACAAAGCGATCGTTCTTTGTTCGGTTTTCTTCCGTGACGGTCGCCTGGCCTTCCATGTTGGACTGTCCGAACGCGATGTAGATGTGAAAATTCGGGTCAGGGTCGGCAAGAGCCGCCTGGCACATGGCGGCAAGGATGCAGAATGCGAAAACTTTGTTCACGGGCGTCTCCTTGACTTGGGTTCAATCCTTCCTAAAACTATAGTGAAATTTTGCACAAACGAAGTGCCGGATGAAATTAGTGTTGTCAAGAATTAAACACGTGAATTTTCCTGGTGGCGATTTTGTATATTGCTTCCCATGATATTTTTCTGGATAGGCTTCTTGCTCTTTGTCGCCTTGATGCTTGCGCTGGACCTTTGCGTCTTGAACAAGAAGGATCACGAAATCGGTGTTGGCGAGGCTCTCAAGTGGACAGGCGTCTGGATCTTTCTCGCGCTCCTCTTTGGCGGATTCGTCTTTTTTGCCTACGAGCATCATCTTCTTGGAATCGGAGTGCACGCCGGAGCCTCTCTTTCGGGCGTAGATGCCTTTGTGGAATATCTCACGGGATATGTTCTCGAAAAGTCGCTTTCCCTGGACAACATCTTTGTGATGGCGGCGATATTTTCCTATTTCGGAATCCCTAGGCTTTACCAGCATCGCGTGCTTTTCTGGGGAATTCTCGGGGCGCTTGTCTTGCGGGGAATCTTTATCCTTGGCGGAACGGCCCTGATTTCGCGATTCCATTTTCTGATGTACTTCTTCGGCGCGTTCCTCATTTTCACGGCGATCAAGATGCAGTTCTCGAAAGCCGACGGGGAAGTGGATCCATCGAAAAATCTTGCGGTGCGCTTTGCCCGGAAGCTTTTTCCGGTGACGGACGAACACCATGGACACGATTTCTTCCTGAAAAAGGATGGCAAGCGTTTTGCGACGCCGCTTTTCCTTGCGCTGATAGTCATCGAATCTTCGGATGTACTTTTTGCCGTCGATAGCATCCCGGCTGTCTTTGGCGTGACGCTCGATCCATTCCTGGTCTTCACGTCGAACATCATGGCGATTCTCGGGCTGCGTTCCCTGTACTTTGCGCTGGCGGCGATGCTCGGCATGTTCCGCTTCCTGAAAAACGCGCTGGTCGTCGTTCTCGCCTTTGTCGGCGTCAAGATGCTTGCCGCTTCCTTTGTGGAGTTGCCTAGCTGGGTGAGCCTTGTTGTCGTCTTTGCCATGATCGGGCTTGGCATTCTTGCGAGCGTACTGATTCCCGAAAAGAAAGAAAAAGCGTAAGCGATGCTCTATACGCCTTACCGGGATTTTTTGGCGCGGGAGTTCCCGTCGTTTCGCAAGGTTCGGAAGCTTCCCCTTTCGGGCGGAATGTCCTGCCCGAATCTCGACGGAAGCCGTGGCCGCGGAGGTTGCGCCTATTGCGATAACAAGTCGTTCAGCCCGGTCTGGGACAAGGCGGGCGTTTCGGTCGCAGAACAGATCAGGGAATTTCTGCCGAAGATTCGCAAGAAGTATCGGGATGCGGGCATTCTCGCCTATTTCCAGCCCTATACGAATACTTACGCTCCGGTGGAAAGGCTTCGTCAAATTTACGAACCGGCTTTTTCCTCGGAGGATATTGCGGGCGTTGCGATCGGGACGCGTCCGGATTGCGTCGCGGACGATGTGCTGGAACTTCTCGCCTTCGAGAATTCCCGGAAGAAGGTAATCCTGGAACTCGGGCTCCAGACGGCAAATGACGAAACGCTCAGGCGGATAGGACGCGGGCATACGCTTTCGGATTTTAAAGACGCTGTCGAACGGGCCCATGCGGCAAATCTGATTGTGACAACGCACGTGATTCTCGGGCTTCCTGGCGAAACGGACGTCGATTTCCTGAAAACGGCGGAAACCGTTCGCGACTTGAAAATTTCGGCGGTGAAAATTCATCCGCTGCACATCGTGCGAAATACGCGCCTTGCGGATTCGTTTGCAAAAGGGGAGTTTTCTCTGCTTTCTTTTGATGCTTACTGCGAAGCGGTCGCCGCCTTTATTCGGACTGTCGGGCGGGATGTCGCGATCGAGAGATTCAGCGGGGAAGCGCAAAACGAAACGCTTGTCGCTCCCGGGTGGTGCGGCGATCGAAACGGAATCGTGAAAAGGGTGGAAGCTCTTTTGGCTTTACACGACCGTCGCCTTTTTCCATCGACCGCTTTTCAGTCGCCAGAAATTTGCGCAGGAACGGTAGAATTCGTCGCATGCCATGCCGAGCCAAAGTCCGATTAGGCCTAGGTCCAGGACAAAGGCGAGGAACAGGGCGGAACCCAGCCCGAGAGTCCACATCATCAGGCTTCCAAAGATGGCGGGGAACTTCGAATCGCCCGCTGCGCGCAGGGAAGAGGCGAGTACGACATTTGCCGACTTGAATGGCTGCAGGATGACGTCGCACCAAAGGCACGCCGAACCCAGCCGGATGACTTCCGGATTGTCCGTGTAGAGCCGGAGAAGATGCGGTCCCGTCAGGGCGACAGCGAGGGCGATGACGAATCCTGCCGAGCAGCTTGCGACAAGCGATTGTGTCGTGCGGCGCAGCGCCTTTTGAAAATCGTGCGCTCCGACGAGATGCGCCACGAGAATCTGGTTGCCGTTTCCGAGGCCTACTCCCAGAATGACGGCGAACATGGCAAAGTTCGCGCTGAAGACTCGGGCGGTGACGGCAATGGTACCGAGATGCACGACCATCGCGGTGATGAAGACCTGGAAAAGCTGAAAGCTTACCGGTTCCGCGGCGGCGGGAAGCCCGATGCGAATCCAGTCGCCGATGACGATTCGGGAACGTCTGATGTCGCGGGTTCTTGTCCTGTGGTGAATCCTGTAACGCAAGACATACCAGAGAATTCCGCAGGAGAACGCCCAGGAAAGAGCCGTGGCCAGGGCCACTCCTTCGACATGCATTTTGGGAATTCCGAAAAGACCGTTCAAGAAGACGATGTTCAGCCCGACATTGAGCGCAATGGTAATCGAGTTCCCGACGAGATTCCAGATGGTGAGACCGTGCGTGGCGATGAGCGCGGTCAGCGTTGTCTGCAACGCCTTGAAGACAAATCCAAAGCTGATGATTTGCAAGAACTGGATGGCGAAACGTGCCGTGTCGCCGGAAAGCCCCATGGCGTGGACAATCCAGCTCGAAGACGGAAAAACCAGGAATGTCATCGATAGACCCAAAAGCAGGCTTCCGACAATGACCATCGTAATGGTGGTTCGAGCGTGGCTGTTTGCGTTTGCCCCGAGAAATTGCGAGGCGATGCTTGCGCCTGCCTGGGAAAACGCCTGGATGGCCATGAAGATGGTCCCGACGATGGGCAAGAGCGCTCCGACGCCGGCTGCCGCGCTTTCGCTTGTTCGTGACAAGAACCAGCTGTCGAGCATCGGCTGAAAAACGCCGATGCCAAAGGTGACGATAAGCGGCCAGGAAAGGCTTAGTATTCCGCGGTCTTTAACGGAGTCGGGCATTGTTCTGAAAGTATTTTTTTTGAAAGAATCTTGCTTTCGAGAAAACCGTATGCGGAAATCCAACTGTTGTTTTCTAGAAGTTGTCTTTTCGCCGATTCCAGGTTTTCTGCCTTTTCAAATCCTAAGATTTGCAAATTTTCGCAATCAAGCCCATTGGGGGATTGGGTAAAACCTTCGGACGTATAAAACAGATATTCGTTCATAAGAGCAGGATCAAAAGGATAGCGAGAATGTTTCTTCTAACGGATGAATGTCCCTTTTTGTTTTTCAAGTTCAAGAACGTATTGCTTTCCAAGGTTCTCGTAGCTTAAAAATTTCACTCTTTCCCGAATATTGTCATAGACTGTGCAATGCGATTTCCTATCGTACTCCGAGTGTCGCTTTTCATCCGCGACAATGTACATTTTTACGAAAAAATCCTGCAAATCCGAAAATTTATTGAGCGAGTTTTGAAAATCCGTTGAGTGTTCGACTTCGAAAAAATATCCGGGCATTTCGCGATCGTTAAACCAAATCACATCGATTGTCGAACTTCTTTTCGTGAATTTTTCATAAGAGTACAAGGGCTGTTTCTGCAAAGTTCTCAAGTCTCCCAATTTTTCGTCAAGAAACATTTTCGCCTTGTCTTGATTTGGTACAAATGTCTTTAGATTTCGCAGATTGCCGATTGTGACTAGCAGTCCTTGATAATAGGAATGCGTAAATTCCTGGACGATTCTTGAATCCTTGTTCTTCTCGGTTTCGACAATAATTCCACGATCTTCAAGTTCTTTTTGGCGAGATTTTAACGCCCAAAGCCCTGGCTTTATCTTGTAAATGTCCTTGTTGTTTTGGACGATTCGGCGAATCGAGGCTTGTGGCGTTTTTGTTTTCCAGTCGCATTCTTTTAAAATTTCCTGATAGAGCCGCCCCAGTGTTGCGATTCCACCAAGTTTTTCCAAAGTCTGGATAACGGTTTCATCTTGTTTCACGGAAACTCCCTTTCCGCCCCGCCGCCGACGAACGGTTCGCAATATTTTTCGATTCGCTCTGGATAGAACTTGCGAATTTCATCCAGCAGCTGGGTCTTTCCGCCGACCCATTTGACGAAAGGTCTTGCCGCATTCATAGTCCGCAAGATAGAAAATTGGCGAAAACAGGAAATCCCCGAAATCCTGGTTTCGGGGATTGGCGGTATTTCGGTTCAATCCGTCACTTGCCGTAGAATTCCCTGACCTTTTCGACGACATCGGCGAGGTTTACCATCGTCATCTCCTTTTCGGCTCGGGGCTTCCATTCGACCTGGCCGTTTGCGAGCCCCTTCTTGCCGAGCGCGATACGAAGCGGAATTCCCCACAGGTCCGCGTCCTTGAACTTGACGCCCGCCCGTTCGTCGCGATCATCGACAAGAACTTCGAACCCCGCGTCTTCAAGCTCTTTTTCGAGCTTGTCCGCAATTTCGGAATCCTTCGTGATGTTTACGATTTCCACCTGGAACGGGGCGATGTTCCTTGGCCAGATGGGGCCGAAATCATCGTGGCAGTTCTCGACGACGCTTGCCATGAGACGTCCGACGCCGATGCCGTAGCATCCCATGACAATCGGCTCCGCCTTGCCTTCGGGGGTGAGGAATGTCGCGCCCATGCTGCTCGAAAACTTTGTGCCGAGCTTGAAGATGTTGCCAAGTTCGATCCCTCGGGTTTCGGAAAGCGCTTCGCCGCACTTGGGACACTTGCAGCCTTCTTCCGCTTCGGCGATATCCGCGACTTCGTAGTTCTGCAGGTCGCGCTTCGGGTTGCAATGGATGTAGTGGAAACCCTTTTCGTTTGCGCCGACGACAAGATCGCATGCGTTTTCAAGTCCGGAATCGACGATGACGCGCGTATCGTGCGCTCCGATGGGGCTTGCGAATCCGGGAACCATGCCGCACTTTTCGATTAGAGAATCCTCGGCGGGGTAGAGTTCCTTCGCCTTCAGCAGGTTGTGAAGCTTGATTTCGGAAACGTCGAGATTTCCCGGGACAAGAGCCGTGACGAGCTTCCCGTTAAAGTCGAAGAAGACGCACTTGGCGGTCGCTTCGGGCTTTACGTTCAGAAATTTGCACAGGTCTTCGATTGTAGCCGCATGAGGCGTCGCCACCTTTTCGAGCTGGGCGTTTGCGTCTCCCTGGTAAGGTTCGCGTTCGAATGTCGCGATTTCCCGGTTTGCCTGGTAGCCGCAATGCTTGCAGAGAATAAGGTAGTCTTCGCCGTTCGGCGTGTCGAGCATGAATTCGTGAGCGACCTTTCCGCCCATGATCCCCGTGTCGGACTGTACGATGACGGGTTCGATTCCCACCTTGCGGAAAATGTTCCGGTAAGCCTCGTATTCGAGTTCGTAATGCCTGTCGAGATCTTCTTGCGACGTGTGGAAGCTGTAGGCGTCCTTCATGAGGAATTCCCGGACGCGGATAAGTCCGCCGCGGGCCCGCGCTTCGTCGCGATACTTTGTCTTGAACTGGTAGAGCATGAACGGGAGCTGCTTGTAGCTCGATACGACGTAGCGGACCAGATCCGTCATCGCTTCTTCGTGTGTCATCGCGAGAACCATGTTGTGGTTGTTTCTGTCCTTGAAGCGGAGCAGCTCGTCGCCTATCGCCGTGTAACGTCCCGATTCGCTCCAGAGTTCCGCTGTCTGTACGACCGGAAGATCGACTTCGATTCCGCCAATCGCGTTCATCTCGTCGCGGATGAGTCTTTCGATCTTTTTCAGAACGCGGAATCCCATGGGAAGGTAGCTGTAGATTCCTGTGGAAAGAGGCTTGATGTACCCGCCGCGCATGAGGAAGATGTGGCTTGGCATCGTGGCGTCGCTCGGCGTTTCGCGGAGCGTGGTATAAAAGAACTTGGTGAGCTTCATAGTAGTCTCAAATCTAGAAAAATTGCTAGTTTGTCTTCAAAATGCAAACCGTGTTCAATGTCAAGGAGACATAGAAATGAAATTTCGCCATTTTGCGCTGACGGCGACCGCATTCGCTCTCGCAGCCTGCAATGGAAACAGTGGAAAGAGCGACGTGGAAGTCGGGCTTTTGTCTAGCGATGAAATCAAGATTTCCTATACGGTCGGAACGCAGTTCGGAAACCAGCTCAAGGGCGTCCAGTCCCAGCTGGATTTCGCGGTGAACGCTTCGGAATTCGAAACGGGCATCCTGGACGGGAACAGGATGGTTCGCGATACGTCCGCCACGGGGAACTCTCTGAAGTATCCGGATTCCGTGATGAACGGAATCGCTCGGGGCATGCAGAACCGCGCAATGTCCATCCAGATGGCGAAAATGCCGCAGCCGAAGAAGGATTCGTCCGATACGTCCAGGGCTCCACGTCCCGAAATGCCGGCGGCGATGACATCCGAAGAAGCGAATCGGGCTTCCTATCTGATGGGTGTCCAGTTCGGTGCGCAGTTCGCTTCGCTTTCGCAACAGGCGAATGCCGAGTTGAACATCGACGCGTTCCGCCAGGGCGTCTGGGATTTCGAAGCGGTTGCCAAGGATACTTCCAAGGCGCTCCGCTTGCCGCAGGATACGCTCCAGGCGGTGAGCATGAGACTTCGCGACAAGATCCTCGAAGCGCGCAAGGCTGCTATCGAAAAGCAGAAAGCCGAGGAAGAAGCAGTGAAAAAGGCTATCGAACCGCTTCGCGGCGATACGCTCTCCGACGGCACCCAGGCGAAGATGAATTTCAAGGTCAAGGCTTCCGGCGTGAATGTCTCTGCCGAGAACCTCGAAGCCTATGCGGGCTCTCCGCTCTTTGTCTTCTACTTTTCCACGACTTGCGGACATTGCCGCCACGCGACTCCCGAAATCAAGGAAATCGCGAACACGTTCAGGGATAAGGGAGTCCGCTCCATCGCTGTCGCGAGCGGCGGAAACAACAAGCGCGCCATCCGCGCCTTCATCGAGGAATACAGGCTTGACGAAGCGAAAATCGATGTCTTCTTTGACGAAGCCCGCGAATTCGGGGAACTCTACAGCGACGGCTACGTCCCCAAGGTCTATGTCGTGAAGCCCGACGGTTCCCTGATGACGTTCAAGAACTTCGAACAGCAGAAGGATTCGATCCAGGTCGAACTCGGCAGGTTGAGTACAAAGTAATTTTCGGCAAACTTGTACGGAAAACCGCCTTCTCCCCAGGAGAAGGCGGTTTTCGCTTTAAACGAAAGATTCGGCTAGGCGAGCTTTTCCGCTGCCGCCGCGACGGAAAGCAGGTCCGCTTCGGCGTAGGGCTTTCCTATCCACTGGATGCTTACGGGAAGTCCGTCCGCGTTCCCGCAGGGAACGGAAATTCCCGGAAGTCCGGCGAGGTTGAGGCTGACCGTGTAGATGTCCGAAAGGTACATCGCCATCGGGTCGCTCTCGCTTGTGCCGCGGAGGAGCGGAAGTCCGGGCATCACCGGGGATGCGATGACATCGCATGCCTTGAAAGCCTCGGTAAAGTCGTCGGAGATGAGGCGGCGGACCTTTTGCGCCTGGACATAGTAGGCGTCGAAGAATCCGGAGCTTAACACGTAGGAGCCCAGCATGATCCGACGCTGGACTTCCTTGCCAAACGCTTCGCTGCGGGACATCGCGTAGAGGTCGTAGAGGTTCTTCGCTTCCTTGCTGCGATAAGTATAGCGTACGCCGTCAAAGCGGGAAAGATTGCTTGACGCTTCGGCGGTCGCGATGATGTAATAGCTCGATACCGCGTAATGGATGTTCGGCATGGAGATTTCGCGCAGTTCCGCACCTTCGGATTCCGCTTTCTTCAGAAGTTCCTCGATGGCGGATTTGCACTTGGCGTCAAGGCCTTCTCCGAAGTATTCCTTTGGAACGCCGATGACTTTTCCCTTCAGGGATTCACCGATTTTTCGCCCGAAGTCTTCTGTGGGGCGCGCGCTTGTCGTATTGTCGTGCGCGTCCTGTCCACAGATGGCCGAAAGAAGTGTCGCCGCGTCCTGGACGTTTCCGGACAGCGGGCCTATCTGGTCAAGGCTCGACGCGTAGGCGATCAGACCGTAGCGCGAAACGCGACCGTATGTGGGCTTGAGACCGACGATTCCCGTGCAGGCTGCCGGCTGGCGAATCGATCCGCCCGTATCGCTTCCGAGCGCGACGGGGACTGTTTCCGCTTTAACTGCAACGGCCGAGCCTCCCGAAGATCCCCCGGGAACGCGGGATGCGTCGATCGGGTTTTCTACCGGACCGAAATAGGAGGATTCGCTCGAAGAACCCATGGCGAATTCGTCCATGTTTGTCTTTCCGACGATGACCGCGCCTTGCGCTTCGATTCTTGCGACCGCTGTCGCCGTGTAGGGCGAAACGAAATGTTCGAGCATCTTCGAAGCGGCTGTCGTGCGCGAGCCTTCGAGACAGAGATTGTCCTTGATGGCGACGGGGATGCCGTCAAGCGCGCCGAGAACTTTTCCCTGCTTGCGGCGTTCATCGCTTTCCTTCGCTTTTTGCAGGGCGCGTTCGGCGAGAACCGAAATGTAGGCGTTGAGCGACTTGCTCTTTTCGATTGCCGCGAGAGATTCTTCGGCGAGCCTTTCCGCCGTCGTGTTCCCGCTTTCCAGTGCGGATTTCAAATCCTGAATAGTTTTCATTTAACGTTCTCCGGACCATTTCATGATATACAGACCGACGACAAGACCGACTAGACTCATCACGTTCAGTTTCAGCTGGAAGCCTAGTGCGATCTTGAACATGTAGAGATCGAGCGTGAACGGCTGCATATCCGAGCCTGATCCCGTGTTGAAAGCCCAGAACGGTCTGACGAAAAAGTTGTGTACGATATTGTCATAGCCCCCGGCATTCATCAGTTCGCCGAGCTTGCCAAACAGAAAGCCTAGGCTCTCGCCGAGAACTCCGCCGATGAGGAGCCCGAGTATCACGAAGAGCAGGAGTCTTCCAAAACCGTTTCTTTTTGACATAGTCTATACCCAGATTTTTTCGGAAAATATAAAAATAGTTTTCGGCCCTTTCGTCTGAGCGGCATGTTTCTTGCGAAATTTTATCGCCTCGGGCGATGTCGCGCTTTTTTGAGAGTGGAGTGTGGAGAGTTGATAGTAGGTAGTTGATAGTTCGTTAAGCGATCTGCAAAGGCTTGTGCGATAAACAGTCATCCTGGACCCTGCAAGGGGATAGGATCCGATTCGAAAGAAACGCTCGGGATGGATTCTACCTGCCCGCAGCAGGCGGGTCACTCCCTTCGGTCGTTCCAGAATGACGTCGGGCGGTGACTGTTCATTATGTCGAACGGCAGTCTCGTTACGCCGTCATCCTGGAGAGTAGTCTCGCTTCTCTGTCATCCTGGAGTGTAGCGTAGCGAAACGATAGGATCCACAAGGCTCAGGCTGGATTCTATCGGCTCTTTCAGAGCCTCCAGAATGACGTCGGGCGGTGACTGTTCATTATGTTGAACGACGGTTTCGTTACGCCGTCATCCTGGAGCGGAGCAACGCGACCGACCTGTCTGCCGACAGGCCCGCCTGCTGCGGGCAGGCAGGTAGGATCCATGGTCAGAGCCTAGAACTTGGAACTTAGGTGAGAGTGAAGTGTGGAGTGTGAAGAGTTGAGAAAACAGATTGCTTTGCGACTCTAAGCACTGAGCTAGGCTCTGATAAACAAGCGTGATAAAAGACACATGTAATCTTTTTGGCAATTTTGCCGACCTTTTCATTTTTCCGTTTTTTTCTATCGTTGTAAAGAAAAGTAAACAGTCGTCCTTCTCGCGAGGAACTCTTATGAAAAAGCAATCCATCGTTTCCCTGTCGATAGCTTTGGGAGGCATGCTTCTTTCCGCCTGCGGCGACGACGTCACCAAGGTCACGAATGTGACGAACGATGTTTCCGGCATGGAGATCGTCGCATCCGCGAACCCACTCGGAGCTTGCGATTCTTCGATTTTTGGTCCGTTGCGTCCAGGACGTGGATTAGTTTAGCTGATACAAGGAGAAAAACAAATGAACAAAAGAAAAATACTCGCTTCCAGCGGAACGATTGCTCTCGCCGGGGCGCTTGTCGCCTTGACCGCTTGCGGCTCGGATTCGTCGTCCGGTTCGAAAGTCCCCACGGGAAACGTCTTCGATTCGTACGAGAATCTTCCCGATTGCACGGAAGATCTCGGGTTCGATACGGCCTATGTCGGGCCGGACAGTGTAATCTATGTCTGCGAAGACGGCATATGGGATGAACCGAATGTCGAGGAAAGCTCTAGCTCGGCGGAAGCCTATTCCAGTTCATCGTTCGGGAAGTATGACAATCCCGCGATTTCGTATGGGACTCTCACGGACGCGCGTGACAAGCAGACATACAAGACCGTCGTCATCGGCACGCAGACCTGGATGGCGGAAAACCTGAACTACAAGTCGCCGACGATCCAGGGCTCCGAAGTGGTTTCGACTACAGGTTACGAATATTTCGGTACCTACTATATGTGGGACGATGCGCAAACCGTCTGCCCCGAGGGCTGGCACCTGCCGGACACGACGGAGTGGAACGTTCTCGAAACCTTTGTCGCGGACTCTCTGTTCGGCGGCGAGAAGGATTCCGTCGGTTACGCCTTGAAATCCACTGTCGGCTGGGATTCCTTCCACGGCGAATCGGGTAACGGATCGGATGCCTTCGGTTTCGGAGCCGTTCCCTCGGGATACTTGAGAGAGAAGGATTCCGTATTCCTCGGTTCTCCGCGATTCGCCTACTTCGCGACAACGGTAGAAAGCGATTCGATAAATACCGAGGCCTATTTCCGCAGCGTCGCGTACTACGATGACGAGCTGGATCTCTACCTCAGTCCGAAGACCACCAACGGACGGTCGGTCCGCTGCCTCAAGGACTAGAAAATTCCCCATTCCAGATAATTTGCGCAACTGGGCTTGCAAAATCGAGACTTTTTAGCTAATTTTGCAACGCTCGCGCGAATTGCGGGCTGTAGCTCAGTCTGGTAGAGCGCTTGAATGGGGTTCAAGAGGTCGTTGGTTCGAATCCAATCAGCCCGATAAGGCTTCCGATTTTTCGGGGCCTTTTTTTTGTGTGTGTGCGTACGGGCTGGTTTTAAGCTAAAAGTATGGAACAATTTTACAACCGATAGTAAAAAAAACTTGCATTTTGGGGCTGGAAAGTATATTAAGCGTGTCTGATCTGAAAAGGAAGAAATAGCATGGCTATACCAGAAATCAAAAAAGAAAACATTGTTGATGCTTTTAAATTCATTGATGAGCACAATGTGCCTCCCCGTAACCAAAGTACGAAATATGAACTCGTGACCGAGGTTGGAAAACGATATCCGCCGAAATATGTGGTGTCCGTAGCTGACCATTTGGCAAATGGCACAGATATTCTCATTTCCATGAATGGATTCAATGCCGTTGAAGCAAAGAAGTATCTGGAAGGACTGGGTTTTACTATTGAAACAAAACAGCAGGAAAAATTCGAATTGTTCATTACCGCCGACAGTGTAACGTCGACAGATGAGCGCTTTACCTTGGATGATTTGGGCCGCGGTGATAATTACAGGCCGCTGGACGTCTGTTTTAAGAGAACAAACGGGGAAATAATCAAGCGTTCTTATAACAAAGGCGAACGAAAAAATTCCAATCAAACCCTGCCGCGCCTTGCCTGTCAGGTATTTGAAAAGCAGCTTTCTGCGCTATCCGTTGAGGATAAAGAGAATTTTCCTGTCTGCAAATACAACCCAAACAGCGGCGTGATCAGAGGCATTTACGCGAGTGGCGACGAGTTCAAGAAACACCATAGCACGATAGGGTGCCTGACGTACGGCTATGGCAACGGACGCCGGTTTGTTATCTATTGCTGGAATATCTTTTCTACGATAATCTTCGTTCAGGAATGTCTGAAGCGTTTTGGCGAACCGGGAGATCGGTTCATTTTGACATACCGCGAAAAGGATGAAAAGGAGAATGCTGTGGCGGAAGCGGAAGCCGCCGTTCAGGAAGAGCTTGCTCAACAATTCAAGGGCTATCGAAATCCGTTCTCGTCGATGTTGATCGAATCCAAAAATCTGATTTTCAGAGGTGCGCCCGGTACCGGTAAGTCTTATCTTGCGAAGGAAATCGCTGCGGATATCATCAGCGATGGGTACTTTGACGATTATACGCTTCTTACTGACGAGCAGAAAAAACAGGTGGAGTTCGTTCAGTTCCATCCGAGCTATGACTACTCTGATTTTGTTGAGGGCCTGCGACCAAAGGTCAATGACGACGGAACGATGGGCTTTGAATTGCAGGATGGCATTTTCAAGAGGTTTGTTACGCGCGCCAGAAAAAACTATGAGGACTCGCAAAAATCCAGAGAAACGATGGAAAAGGAAGTCACTGTTCAGGAAACCATGATGGAGTTTTTCTCCGGCGTTGCGTTTGGCGTCGACACATTTAAGACGATCAACGAAAATGAATTTACCATTACCGGCGTGGATGACGGGCATATCAATATTTCTATTCCGGGAAACGCCTCCGTTAACAGGCTTGTTCTGAATCTGGATGAAGTCAGAAAAATGCTGGAATCCGGGCAGAGTTTTGAGAAAATAAAGGATATTACGTCTTTTTTCGGTAAGACGTTCGCCACGCAGGGATACTCCTATGATTTTGCCATCTATAAAGCGATCAAGGCGAAGGCAAGCTCAGTTTCGAGAGCAAAGGCAAAACAGGAGAAACTGAAAAAGTACATATTCATCATAGATGAAATCAATCGCGGCGAGATATCGAAGATTTTCGGCGAACTGTTCTTTGCGATAGATCCCGGTTATCGCGGCAAAGCTGGGGAAATCTCCACGCAGTATTCCTATCTGCACTCCGATCCTGATGAAAAGTTCTATATTCCTGAAAATGTCTATATCATCGGTACCATGAACGATATCGACCGCTCTGTGGACTGCTTTGATTTTGCGATGCGCCGCCGATTCCGCTTCGTGGAACTTCGGGCAGACGAACGCCTTGAAATGCTTGCGTCGCTGGAAAACGAGGAGCTGGAGGCTGAAGCGATCAGAAGAATGGCTGCGCTCAATCAGGCAATCGCAGAGGTTGAGGATCTGAACGAAAATTATCAGATTGGCGCATCTTACTTCCTGAAGCTGAAAACGCTTGATTTTGATCAGCTTTGGACGGATTATCTGCAGCCTCTTCTGCAGGAATACATCCAGGGAATGTACGATGAGGAAGGAATCATGAACAGGTTTGCGAAGGCCTACGGTTATCAAAAGCCTGCCGAAGGTGATGTGAATGAAACTACTCAAGATCAAGGATAATTCACAACAAAAAAAAGATGCCTTTTCCGATATCGGTACTCTTACGGGCAAGATTGCTGATAAGACATTGGAGCAGCTTGAGCACGAGGGTGTATTCGTGTTCCCTGAAATCGTCAAGGATGCAGAGGACATAACGCGGGATCAGGTGATAATTCAGAGCGTTAACGGCACTTATCGTTCTGGCAATGTGATGGGGTTCCTCGGCTGTGGCGATGAGCGGCTTATTATTGAGTCGCGCTTTGGTGGTGATGAGGAGGATTATTTTTTTCAATATCTCCTTGACCGGGTTTTGGATTTTCCGAACATCGTGGATTTAGAGACTGATGCCAATCAGGACAATCGGCTGTTTAATTTTCTGCTCTTTCTGTTCCCGTATTATCTCAAAACGGCAATGCGTAAGGGCTTGTTCAAGCGGTATATTCGTCACAGATACAACGACGGGAATGTAAAAGGTTCCATCGATATCGCAAGGCACATTGAGAAAAACACACCCTTCACCGGGAGCGTAGCATACAGCCAGCGAGAGTTCTCATACGATAACGGCCTGATGGAATTGGTACGGCACACGATTGAGTTTATCAAAAGAAAGCCTTATGGAAACAATTTTCTCATAAAGGTGAAGGACGAAGTGAAACTCGTCTTAGATGCCACACCCGGATACGAGCCGTACGACAGGCTACGAATCATTGAAGAGAATAAAAAGAATACCGTTCGTCATGCGTATTACCGTGAATACCTCGCTTTGCAGCGGTTGTGCCTTTTGATTCTCCGCCATCAAAAACATCAGATTGGATCAGGATTGAAACAGATATACGGCATTCTGTTTGACGGAGCGTGGCTGTGGGAGGAGTATGTCAATTCTCTTATTGAAGACGCTTTCTACCACCCGATGAATAAAGGTGGCAAGGGAGCCCAGCGTCTGTTTGACGGAAACATCGGTCTTATTTATCCCGACTTCATCAGCAGGAACAATGAGGCAAGGATTATTGCAGACGCCAAGTACAAGCCGATGGATAACATTAGCGGTAGAGATTATTTACAGGTACTTGCCTATATGTTTCGCTTTGATGCGAAGACAGGCTACTACCTCTATCCGGAAACCGACGAGGACAAAAAACTTGAATTGAAAATGAACCAAGGTTCAACCTATGAGGAAAATGTTGAAGCGCGCAATGATGTTCGTGTTGTCAAATGTGGGTTGAAAATTCCCGAAGCTTCGAATTTCCCGGATTTTATAAAGGCTATAAAGGACAGTGAGGTGGAATTTAGAAAAGGATTGATTTCCGACTGAGCCAATTGATTGAAAGGTTCGCTCCGTCGAACTCCATTCCCCCCGTGTCAGGAGTTCTCATCGCTATTTATTTGGATACAATAAAAGACCGGCAAGAAACCGGTCTTTTATTGTATGGAGCTAAGGAGATTCGAACTCCTGACCCCAACGCTGCCAGCGTTGTGCTCTACCAAACTGAGCTATAACCCCGTTAGAGTGATCCAAATTGAGAAAAAAAAGTTCTCCCTGTCAAGGGGCGAGTTCAAAATTTTTGAAAATCGCCCGAATCACTCGGAAAAAACTAGGCGAATATCTCGATCTTGACCGATTCGATGATCACGTCGTCGTAGGGACGGTCGTTCGAGTCGGTGCGGACCTTCGCGATTTCGTCGAGAACGTCAAAGCCGTCAAAGAGCTGCCCGAAGACGGAATAGCCTTCCGCGGAACCGCCGTTTTCCGGGTGGTCGAGAAAATGCGTTCCTTCTGCCGGGTGGACGATAAAGAACTGGCTTCCGATGGAGTGGGGCATCATCGTCTTAGCCCAGCTGAGCGCGCCGCGGAGGTGCGAGAGTCTTGCGTCGTACTTGTCGCCGATGGTCGTGCCTTTTCCCTTTGCCGAGTGTCCGCCGGTGCCGTTCCGGTTGGTGAAGTCGCCGCCCTGGATCATGAATCCCTTGATAATCCGATGGAAAGGCGCTCCGTCATACTTGCCCTGCTTCGCGAGTTCGATGAAGTTCTCGGCGCATTCTCCGACTATCTCGGGGAAGAGGCGTGCGCGCATTTCGCCGTGGTTCGTCTTGATGATGGCGATGGTTTCGCCGCTTTTCGGCATGTCGAGCTGATTGAACATAACTTGGAATCTCCGGTTGCTTTTGTTCGGTGATAAAAACTACATTTTCTTTTTGGAAAAAACCGAAAAAGGAGCGCGCTTTGAAGGATAATTGCAAACGGATCCGTCTCTTGCTCGATGCCCAGGCGATGGAAACCGCTCTAGACAGGATGGCTTCGACCGTCGCGGAGATGATTCCCTCGCCAGACGATGTTCTCGTTCTCGGAATGGCCAGTCGGGGAATCCCGCTTTCGAAAAAGATTGCGCTTCGCCTTTCGAAGCGCTACTCGAGGGAAATTCCTTGCGGAAGCCTGGACGCGACTTTCTATCGCGACGACTTTCATTACAGACGCCCGCTTGCCGTGACCGAAATGCGCATTACGGAAATGCCCGTCGCAGTCGAAGGGAAAACCGTGATACTCGTCGATGACGTTCTCTATACGGGGCGTTCTGCTCGGGCTGCCATCGAAGCGATTCTCGATATGGGGCGTCCGGCGGCGATCCGCTTTTGCGCGCTGGTCGATCGCGGACACCGGGAACTTCCGATTGCCGCCGACGCGGTGGGGCTTTCCGTCAAGACGCTCGAAAACGAGGAAGTGCGCGTACTTATCGAACCGGGCGATCCGGAAACGGCGGTCTATCTTGTTCAAGTGGAGAATGTATGAAGTCGTCTCTTGCTATTCGACATCTTTTGGGGCTTGAAGGCGTGGGCGAAAGCGATATCCGGGCGATCCTGGATACGGCGGTCGAGTTCCGCGAACTTTTGGAACGTCCCGTGAAAAAGGTTCCCTCGCTTCGCGGGCTTACCATCGTGAACCTGTTCTTCGAGAACAGTACGCGGACCCGCACGAGTTTCGAGCTTGCGGAAAAGAGGCTCTCGGCGGACATCGTGAACTTTTCGAGTTCGAGCTCGAGCGTCCAGAAGGGCGAAACCCTGCTTGATACGCTCAAGAATATCGAATCGATGAAAATCGACGTGGTCGTGGTGCGGCACAAGGGAACGGGCGTTCCCAAGTTTCTTTCGGAGCATACGGACGCGATTGTCGTCAATGCCGGTGACGGCGCGCACGAACATCCGACGCAGGCGCTGCTGGACATGTTCACCATCGAACGGACGCTCGGTTCTCTCAAGGGAAAGCGCGTCGCGATCGTGGGTGACATTCGCCACAGCCGCGTGGCTCGCTCGGATTCCTGGGGCATGACGACGCTCGGAGCGAAAGTCACGCTCTGCGGGCCTAGCACGCTGCTTCCTCGCTACCGGGCCGACTTCCCGGACGTTTCCTGGGAAACCGATGTCGAAAAGGCTGTCAAAGGAGCGGATGCGGTCATCGCGCTTCGCTTGCAGAAGGAACGCATGGAAGATTCCCTCTTGCCTAGTCTCCGCGAATACCGGAACTATTTCGGCGTGACGGAAGAAGTTCTCGACAAGGCTTCCGATTCTGCGCTTGTCATGCATCCCGGGCCTATCAACCGCGGCGTGGAACTCGATTCGGATGTCGCGGACGGAAAACATTCCGTCATCCTTTCGCAGGTGACAAACGGTGTCGCCGTGCGGATGTCAGCCCTGTATCTTCTTTCCGGAGGTCGTGCAAATGGATAATGTCGTCTTGAAAAATGTCTGCCCCTTTGTCCATGGCAAGCTGGAACCCGCGCAGACAGTCTCGATCGTGGATGGCGTCTTTCGAGATTCCGCTCCGGAGGGAACCCGGACCGTCGAAGGGAACGGCGCCTTGCTTCTTCCCGGGCTTTTTGCCCTGGGACTCGATTTCCAGGAACCTTCGCGCGACGATATCTACACGTATCGGGCGGGATTCCAGGCGATGCGCCGCGGCGGATTTTTTGGCGGTCTCTACGAAAGCGCGGCGAATCCGGTTGACGGCATCTGGCGGCTGGTCGCGGAAAAGGCCGCTCTCGGGAAAGGCGGTCTCGACATCCGGATTCTGGGAGCGATAAGCCAGGGCTACGAAGCGAAGGCTCTTGCCGAAATGTGCGAACTTTCCGACGGGGGAGTGGCGGGCTTTGGCGACGGGAACCGTTCCTTCGGGACGATGCGCTTCTTGCGTCTTGCGCTCGAATATGGCGCGATGACCGGGAAAAGGTTCTTCTTCCTCCCCTACGACTATTCTCTTGCCCATGGCGGCTTCGTGAACGAGGGAAACTTCTCCGACATGATCGGGATGAAAGGCGTTCCCGAACAGGCGGAGACGATACCGCTCTTTGCGCTTCTCGAAATGGCGCGCTGGCTCGGCGTTCCGCTTCATGTCAAGCAGGTGACGTCCCGTGCCGCCTTGGACTTGATCCGTCGCTACCGGGAAATGCGTCTCGACGTGACATGTGACGTCGATGTCCATCACCTGCTCTTTTGCGACGAAGATCTGAAATGCCTCGATACGAATCTCAATCTGCACCCGCCTCTTCGCTCCGCCGAAGACAGAAACGCTCTGTGGGAGGCTCTGTCCGACGGAACCGTCTGCGCGGTGAGTTTCAACCACTTTCCCGTGCACCGCGAAGACAAGGAAGTGAATTTCGAAGCGGCCGTTCCGGGAGCTGTCTCGCTCGAAATCGCTCTGCCGATGATCTGGAACAGGCTTTCCGAAAGGCTCGGGGTTTCGCGCGCCCTGGAACTTCTTTCGGAAAATCCGGCAAGAATCGCGGGAGCGGAACCGGCGCGTCTGGAGCTTGGCGAAAAGGTTTCCGCGGTTCTCTTCGATCCGGCGGGACGGACGCTTGTCGAACCCGGGACTTTTGCCGGGGGAGTCGAGAACTCGCCTTTCCTCGGACGGGAACTTTCGGGACGGATCCTCGGCTCCTACATCGCGGGAACGTGGAGGTAGCTTGTTCACGTTCGCCTTTTCGGTGCAGACGCTCTTCCTTGCGCTCCTGGTCGCCACGCTTTTTCTTGCGCTGGTCGTCCTGACGGAGATAAGCCGGAACAATCGGCGGCGGGAAGTCGGGAAAATGTTCGCTTCGGACAAGTTCGACGAGAAGGTCGCGCAGTTTCATCTGTCCGAAACCGAACGGGTGATGCTCGAAAGGCTGGTTCGCCAATCTTCGTTTTCCAACAAGGATTCGGTGCTGAATTCTCCTCTTCTTTTCGAAGAGGCGGTAAACGCTGTGTACAAATTAAATCACGGCGTCGAGAAAATCGCATCGAACGATTGCGATACCATCGGATGCTTGCGTAAAAAACTGGGGCATCTCGACAACGCTTCGAAGTTCTCGTATATTTCCACGCGGCAGTTCGCCCCCGGGATGGACGTGACGCTTGTCATGTCCGATCACAGGCTCGAACGACCGCTTCATCGGAAGATTCTTTCGCTAAACGAATGTTCCTGGTGCGTTTCTGCCGAAGATGCGAAATTTCGCGAATATCTCGGGCGAAAGATCAACGTTCGATTCAACATTCCCGGCGAGGCCATCTATTCCGCGAGGGTTCGGGTTCTAAATATCGATGATTCGGGGAACCTGATCCTGGAGCATTCGACGAAGATTCACAAGGAACAGCTCCGTCGCTGGATTCGTCTGGCCGTGCGTTTTCCCGTTCACCTGGAAACAGGCGAAAAGGAAATGGACGGCTTTCTGGTCGATCTTTCCGCTGGCGGCATTCTCCTTGCGCTTCCCGAGGTCTTGGGCGAGGGGTCGCTTGTCCACATTCGCTTTTTCTTGCCGGGATTTGGCGAAGAATCGCTGGATGTTCGCATTTTGCGCGTGCTGCACAAGGGAGAAAAGGATGAAAGGACGGGCGGAATCGACCACAGCGCCTCTTTCATCGGCGAGTTTGGGGAAACCCAGGAACATGTCTTGCAGTATATTTTCCTGGAAAGGCGGAAGTCCAGGGCCTGTTCGGAGCCTAGTTGAAAGAGCTTGGAGCTTAGAAAAGCGAAGCGATCTTCTTTCTCAACTTTTCTCACTCCACTCTTCACACTCCACATTCCACTCTCATCTACGATCTAAGCTCTCGGTTCTAAGCTCTGACCATGGATCCTACCTGCCTGTCGGCAGACAGGTCGGTCGCGTTGCTCCGCTCCAGGATGACGTACACTCTTAACCCTCCACTCTCGACCATCAACTAGGTCCTGATCGCCCCAAATCCCGAATTTTGACCTCCGAAAAAGCCCTAAGTGCTTGTTTTTTCTATCAGTTATGAAAATTTCTATTGACATTGGGCTTTTGGAAAGGTAGAATTAAAATAGTTCCTGATTTTGGAACAGAGGTTTTACTTTGGCACTGAATCTTATCGCTAAAATCCGCGGTGAACGCCAAACGATCGGCGTGGACATCGGTCACTATGCTATCAAGGTCGTCCGTGTGCATCACGGGCGCGGCTTTGCTCCGCGTCTCATGGGTTTTGACATGGAACCCACTCCCGAAGGCGCTTTTGCCGACAACGAAATCCAAGATGAAGCGAAGCTCCGCGAAGCGGTCGTGCGTCTGATGACCCGAAACTTTCCGGACATTTCCAAGGACGATATCGTCGCATCGATAAGCTGGGTCGCAGGAGTCCTTGCGGACAAGAGCGTGGCGAAGGTTCCGAAAAACGGCAACGAAGACGCAATCGTGGTCCAGACGGCGCAGGCGAAGCCTCCCTTCGACGACCAGGATATCATGCTGGACTACCAGGTAGTCGAACGCGATGCGGGCGGCGAGGTCAAGTCCCTGGTCGTCGCCGCGAAGAACAAGATTCTGACGGATTATGCGAAGCTCTTTGCCGATGCGGACTTTCGGCTAGACGCCATCGATGTCGATGTCTTCGGCATCGCGAACGCTTACGCGGCGACGGTTTCCGACGACTGCGCCGAGGATACCGTAGCCCTCTTTGACCTGGGCGAAAAGAAATCGACGCTCACCTTCCTTCACAACGGGCGTTTTCATTCTGTCCGGACCTTGACCGGCGGATCGGTGGATTCCGTCATCTCGACATTGACGCGCCACTTGGGAATCGACGCTTCGGTGTGCCACGAAATGTTCGAAAAGAACGATTTGACGATGGTGAAGGATCGCTCGGTTGCCGAAGTGGAATCGGCGTTGCAGCTCGCCTACGAGGAAATCGTGAGTGCGGTTGAATTTGGCATCCGATATTTTTCGACGTCCGAGTCCGGTGAAAAGCCCGTGCGCCTTCTTGTCTGCGGCGGCGGCGCGAATCTGCCCGGCGTGTGCGAATACTTCAAGGAAAAGCTGGAAATCGAAAGCGAATCCATCAATCCGTTTGCGGGGATTCCCTGCGAACCGGGGGCGGCTCCCGAAGGAGGCGTTCCCTTGACTCTGTCGAACCTATATACTCCCGCTCTGGGACTTGCCTTGAGGAAGTTCTAAATGGCCAAGGGAAAGAAAAAATCGCTTTGCGTGGAAATCAACCTGCTGCCGGTGGAATATCGGCAGACGAAAATCGACTTTTCGTGGATTCTCGATCGCCGCGTCGTGTGGCCATCGGTTGCGCTGATCACGGCGCTGGTCGTCGTCTTCATGATCCAGTCCTACGTGACGGAAACCACCGATTCCCTGCAACGGAAGGTCGATTCGACGAAAGCGGAAGTCGAAAAGCAGCGTCCGCTCCTCGAAAAGATCAAGTCCCTCGATTCCAAGCTCAAGGCGATAGCCCAGAAGAACAACGGACTAAAGTCCATCCAGGTGAGCAAGAAGCGCTGGGTGATTCTCTTCGAAAACATTTCGTCGATGATGCCGCCCAACATGTGGCTCGTTTCGCTGAACCAGATTTCTCCGCTCGACATGGAGCTCCGCGGGATGACGTTCGATTTTTCCGAAGTGGCGGAATACATGGTCAAGCTCGAAAAGCAGGCGTGCTTCAGCACGGTTACCCTGGTCGATGTCTCGACGACAAGGATCGACGGAGAAGAGGCCTACAGCTTCGTTATCAAGGCCGAAATCAAGTCGGATCTGGGACTTGAAGGAGGGACGAAATAATGCGGGCTATCGACTGGAAAGACAAGAAGACCATCTATGCGCTTGTCGTCGTGCTGCTCATCGTGGCAGGCGCCTATTTCGTGTATGCCTATATCTGGGATCCCTTTACGCTGGAAGAAACCCGGCTGGAGTCGGAGCTGCAGGGCGCGCAGGCGGAACTGGACAAGATCAACGTGCAGCGCGGACGGGTCGCGAAGCTCGAATCGGAACTGGTCCAGGCTGAAGGGGAATTCGACCGTCTCAAGGAAATGTTCCCGGAAGAGGAACAGGTCCCGATGCGTCTGCAGGACCTGTATGCGGTTCTCAGAAGCGCGGGTGTCCAGATCCAGAAGTTCAGCCCGGGCGGAACGACGGAACGGGAATTTTTCGTGGAACATCGCTATTCCGTCGCGGTAAACGCCGGCTACCACATGCTGGGCTACCTGTTTGCGGAAATCGCCAACTTCAACTACCCGACCGCGATTACGGACTTGAAGATTTCCCGCTATTCGGGGATCAAGCAGGAAATCGAAAAGGCGGAATCCCATGGCTGGACTCCCATCACGATTTCCGTTTCGTTTAACCTGACCACTTACACATCCAAGAAGGTTGCCCAATGATAAAGTGGATGCTCCTTCTATCGCTCTCTTCGGTTCTCGCCTTTGCGGCGGAAATCAAGGATGTTTCCTATTCCTGCGCGGCGAAGGAATGCTCGCTTCGTTTCCAGTTCGCGTCCGCGAAGGACTTGCCGAACTTTTTCCAGAAATACGATGCGGCTACGCACAAGTTAACCGTCGGCTTTTCGAATACGAAAACTTCGCTTTCGGGAATGTCCTTTGAGCTGGGAGAATCTTCCGGAATTCGGGCGGTGCGCGTTTTCGCGGACTCCGCGTTCCAGGTTCCCCTCCTGAAATTCGAGTTCCTTGTCGGCAAGTCTATCCTGAACGATCAGAACCCGGTGAGCCTTTCGAACCAGAAGAATTTTGTCATCGCCCTTCCCAAGGTTGACGCGAAATCCTGGAGTCTCCAGAAATTGTCTGCGGAAAAAGTCGCCTTGGAAAAAACGCGAAAAAAAGACAGCCTCGCGACATTGCAGAAGGCAAAAGCGGACAGCGTCAACTTGGCAAAGGCCCAGGCCGCGGAATCGAAGAAGCGCACGGCGGATAGCCTCGCGGCGTTGAAGAAGGCGAAGGCGGACAGCGTCAACTTGGCAAAGGCCCAGGCCGCGGAATCGAAGAAGCGCGCGGCGGATAGCCTCGCGGCGTTGAAGAAGGCGAAGGCGGACAGCGTCAACTTGGCAAAGGCCCAGGCCGCGGAATCGAAGAAGCGCGCGGCGGATAGCCTCGCGGCGTTGAAGAAGGCGAAGGCGGACAGCGTCAACTTGGCAAAGGCCCAGGCCGCGGAATCGAAGAAGCGCGCGGCGGATAGCCTCGCGGCGTTGAAGAAGGCGAAGGCGGACAGCGTCAACTTGGCAAAGGCCCAGGCCGCGGAATCGAAGAAGCGCGCGGCGGATAGCCTCGCGGCGTTGAAGAAGGCGAAGGCGGACAGCGTCAACTTGGCAAAGGTCCAGGCCGCGGAATCGAAGAAGCGCACGGCTGACAGCCTCGCGGCGCTGAAGAAGGCGCAAGCGGACAGCATCCGGGAAATGAAAGAACAGTCGAGCAAGAAGGTCGTGTCCGCCCTCCTGGAGGGAATCCGCTCCATGACGGGAATCCAGGGAAACGGTTTGGAACAGTTCCGGATCGAGACCGATTCGCCGATCGAGCTTTCGAATGTCAAGGGACCCGACAAATCGTCGATTCTGTATGTTTCCGTGGCGGGCCCCAAGAAGACGCCGCTTTTCAACGTGTCGGCGGGAAGCATCGTGAAGTCGGTCACCTGGATGTCTAGCGGGCTTCGCATCCAGCTCCATCCCAATGTCCATCCGACGATTCTTGTCTATAAGGGTTCCCTGATTCTACAGGTTTCCCGCTCAGCTGCCATGAATGGATTTGTCTGCTACATGGCGAAGCCGGAAGGCGTCTATATCCGCAAATGGACGTCTCCTTCCAGGTCCGCGGAATCCTTCGAAGAATTCTCGAGGGGAATGGACGCCGAGAAGAAGAAAATCGTGAGCGTCGCACAGTCCTTTGGCATTCGCCGCGTTTCCCGAAACCTGATTGTCGTGGCGGAATCGACGCCTCTCCTCGCGTCACCGTCGGAAAAGGCCGAAAAACTGGAATCGCTGGATTTTGGCACGCATCTCGAAGACATGGAGTTGAACGGTCTTTATTACAAGGTTCGTCTAGGTTCCAAGGTCGGCTATGTCAACCGTCGCGCGGTCTCCTTTCCGGACGAGCTTTCCGCTGTCCAGTCGGAGCGCCTAAAGCAACTTGCGCTAGATCAGGGAGGAACGCTCGATACGAACGCGGTCCATTTCGAACATCCGATCGAAGAGCGCGTTTCGTATAGTTCGTTCGGACGGCGCGATCCGTTTATCGAAGTCAAGGGACTCATGGAAGATGGCATCAACATCGACCAGGTGGAACTCGTCGGCATCATCTGGGAATCGGAAGTGCCGCTTGCGATTCTCGCCGATTCGAAAAATCCGGAAATTTCTTACACGGTCAAGGAAGGCGACCGCATCTTGAATGGCAAGGTCCTGAAGATTACGCAGACCGATGTCCTGTTCCTCTTGCAGGAATTCGGCGTCAGTCGCAGGTATTCAATGAGTTTGCCCGATCTTTATGGGAGTAACGCGAAATGAAAAAAATCGTCCGTCTTTCAACGATAGCTGTGCTCTGGCTTTGCCTCGCTTCCGCCTTTGCGGAGGAGAGCGTCCCGAACAACAGGCTGTACGATTTTCGGTTCGTCAACATGAACTTCAGTGCGGCGTTCCAGTCCATTTCCACAATGGCGGGAATCGACATCGTTCTCGCTCCGGACGTTTCGGGAAAGATCTCGAATCTCCAGGTGACGAAAAAATCGTGGCAGGACGTGCTGAAGCTCGTTTGCGACACCTATGACCTCACGTGGACGATCGAAGACAAGTATGTCTATGTGCAGCGTTCGTCGGCGTTCCAGGAAAAGCAGAAGAAGCAGGCGGACAAGCTTGCCGCGGAAGCGAACAATGCGCCTCTCGTGCGAAAGAATTTCCAAGTGGAACACGCCAAGGCCGAGGAACTGGTCAAGGTCCTGGAATCGATGAAAACCTCCCGCGGAAAGATTACGACGGTGGAACGGACGAATTCGATTATCGTCTATGATACCGAGAACAGCATCGCGCAGATGGAAAACGCTCTCGAAGAACTGGACGTCGAAACGCTCCAGATAATGATTACGGCAAAGCTTGTCGTCGTGTCTAGCGACCTTGCGCGCGAACTGGGCGTTGACTGGACAGCGAAAATGGGAACGACTTCCCTTACGCCGGGAACCGTGGGAACTCCTTCCGGTGGCGGAACGGGCTCCCGTACAAGCGTCGCGATGAGTTCGCTTCCGGCAAACGGAACATCCCCTTCGGTAACCAACGCGACAACGGCCCTTACGGCGAGCGTCCTCGACAACAATGTCCAGGTGGCGATAGCGAACATCCTTTCGGACGCTTCGACGGAAGTGCTCGCGACGCCGCAGATCTCGACGTTGGACAACGTGGAAGCGCAGATCTTCATGGGTGACCAGATTTCGATTCGCGTTATCGATGACGACGGCGAATCTTCGACGCAGCTCGTGGAAACGGGCATCAAGCTGGTCGTGACGCCGCATGTCTCTGGCGACAACCGCATTATGCTGGATCTTCATCCGCAAAACGATTCCTATAGCTATGACAACATGGGACAGGTCGTTATCAGCAAGCAGGAAGCGAAGACGAAAGTGGTGGTCGGCGATGGCGAAACGGTTGTCATCGGCGGTCTCACGCGGAACGAGCATCGGGAAACCGAATCCGGAATTCCGTTCCTCATGGACATTCCGGTTCTAGGGAATCTCTTCAAGTACACGAAGAAGACCGTCGCTAAAAGCGACCTGGTAATCTTCGTGACGCCGCGGATCGTGCACAACTATATCGGGAAGTTCCCGCTTTCGGAACCGGCGAAGGTAAAGTCTGTCCCTGCGGAAACGGCGACGCCTGCAGCTTCCGCTCCCGCTCCGCAATCTTCGCAAAAGGCGGTCGCCTCGCCCGAAGTCGCTCCGGAACAGCCTGAAGAAGCGGAAGCTGTCGCCGGGGAGGACGTCTCGAACGATTCCTCTTCGACGGAAGACGGCTGGGAAGAATAGAAAACGCGAAGCGCTTTCTTGGACGATCTGCGGAAGTTGTTGGGTTTTTAAAAACCGGGTAGCCGCTGCTTCGCGTCTCCCTCGCCGTCGGACGCGAGTCCTAGAGGCTGTAAGCGTCTCGGAATCTTCCGAGAAAGATGATTTCCCTTTCGAGCGAAATGCCTGTAGCTTCGAATACTTTTTTCCGAGCCAGTTCCGAAAGGTCATGGATTTGCTGCGCGGTAGCGTTTCCCGTGTTGACGATAAAGTTCGCGTGCTTGGGAGAAACTTGCGCTCCACCGATCTGGAAGCCCTTTAGACCGGCTTCTTCGACGAGGGCACCGGGAAATCCTCTTGCGGGTCGCTTGAAAACGGAACCCGCGCTAGGCATGTCCAACGGCTGTTTCGCCTTGCGTTCCTCCAGTATTCTCCTTTGTTCGGCGAGAAGGCTTGTCGCGTCGCCTTTCGTTAGCCGAAAGACCGCTTCGAGAATTACCTTTTGCGAATTCTGGAAGATGGACTTTCGGTAGCCGAACGCGCATTTTTCGCCCGAGTAGTCCCTGATTTCTCCGTCTTCTTCGAGAATCCTTGCGGAAAGCAGAGTCTGCGAAATTTCCTCGCCATAGGCTCCCGCGTTCATCGCGATTCCTCCGCCGAGAGACCCTGGAATCCCCGCGAGCAGGTGCATTCCCGAAAGTCCGAGTGTCGCGCTCATCTTCGCCACGAGCGAAAGGGGAGTTGCGGCCTTGGCGACAAGCGTTTCCTTTTCGAATCTAAAATGGGAAAACGCCTTGCCGAGCTTGATGACCAGACCGTCGAATCCGCTGTCCGAAACGAGGACATTGGAGCCTTTTCCAAGCAAGAAGAACGGCATGCCCTTTTCACGGGCAAAGCTTTTCAGCTCGCGGATATCGTCGTCGGATTCCGCCAGGGCAAAGTAACGCGCGCATCCGCCTGCGCGGAATGTCGTGTGCTGCTTCATATCGACGTTTTCAAGTATGTTCGGCATCGGAAATTTCCTTTGCGAAGAGTATAGCTTTTTTTCGCGAGAGCGCGAGAAAAAGCCTTTGAGCCCAGGGGACTTTCGCCTGGAAATTTTGTTATTTTATGCGCAATGGCTATCCGCATCGACATCGACGCCTTGAAGGCGTCCCTTTCCATTACCCAGGTGGCGGAACGCCTGGGCATTCGGGTTGTGCACGGAAAGTTTCGCTGCCCTTACGCGATGCGTCATGCCCACGGAGATCGGACCCCGAGCGTTTCGATTTCCGAATCGAAGGGACTCTTCAACTGCTGGGTGTGTCCGGATGTTCGGGGTGACGCGATCAAGCTTGTCGAAATTTCCCGCAACCTGGATTTTCGGGGTGCAGTGGAATGGCTCGAAGGGGAGTTCCCGAATCGCGGTGCGCAAAGCCTTTCGGCTAGCGCTTCTCCCGCAAGGATTGTACGCGAAAAGCGGAAACCCGAAATGGACCCGATCTTTCGCGCAAGGATCATCCTCTCCTTTTTCGAAATGCTTTCTCCCGTCGAAGGGACGCCCGCCGCGGCGTGGCTTGTCAAGCGACGCATCTTCAAGAAGACTTGGGATGTCATGCGGCTGCGTACGATTGTCGATTACGATGCCGTGAACCGTGGACTCCTCGAAAAGTTCGGGAAGGAAAATCTCCAGAAGGCGGGACTTTTTAACGAGAACGGCAACTTGCGCTATTACAGGCATCGGCTGCTCTTTCCCTATCTGGATTCGAAGATCGTGCCGCGTTATTTCCAGGCCCGGGCGCTCGACCCCGAGACAAGGCCAAAAGAACTGAACCTGCGGGGGACCGTTCCCTTTCCCTACAATGTTTCGCTGCTCGACGGCAAACCGGGCTGGATCTATCTTTGCGAAGGCGCGGTCGACACGCTGACGCTAATCGACAGAGGTTTCCCCGCGGTGGGAATTCCGGGAGTCAAGTCGTTCAAGTCGGAATGGGTTCCGCTTTTTCGGGAAAAGAGGGTCATCGTTTGCCTCGACCAGGACGAAGCGGGGCGCGCAGGCGCGCAGGCGATACTCGAAATGTTCAAGGGAGCGGGAATTTCCGCGTCGATATTCGGAGAGGGAATCCACGTCGAAGGTTTTCGGATGGCGGAAGGCCAGGATATCAATTCCTGGTTCGGCGGAAAGAAGTAGCGCTGATTTATCGCAGCGCGGCAAAGAGTTTTTCTATTTGGGCAACAATGCGTTGTTGTTCTTTCAATGGAGGTAATGGATATAAGTAATTTTCTATATGACAATTATTTATAGAAGGAGAGTTGTCTCCTTTCATAAAGGAATTCAATCCGTCCACCACATAGTTTGACAACATAAGCCAAAACAGAAATTTAGGATAATAACCAACGCTCGGAGTTATGACATAGAAGCCTGTACTTGCTATTGCATCCTTGTATTCTCTTGCAACCAATGCTATGTTTTTGAGGTATGGTCGCACCATAGAAAATAATATGTCGTTTGTATGCAATTTCCTTGTGGCTCTGCTTGGAGCATTTCCTAACAGCACCTTTTTGGGCTTGTCTATGATATTCTTCTTGTTGTTGACAGCATCTACGTCAATATAAGTGAAATCATCCTGTGGCTTTATTGATTCCATTGGTAGAAATGCATTTTTTCCTCTTATCCATGCCCAAGAATCAGGTAACTCGAATGGAATTTCATCAGTAATATCGACACAAGCCTTACCTATCTGCTCATAATACCTGTTATCGTCACCACGGAAGATAACAGAGTCAGTGAGAGTAGATTTCTTTAGCTTACCTTTCTTGACCAATTTCTGTTTCTCCGTTTTTATCTGTTCAAACAGTTCTTGGGCTGTGCCTTCTTCGGCTATTTGCGGAACGAGCTTGCCTTGAATCGCTTCTTGTAATATTGATTTCTTCAAACACTCATTAAGTTCTACATTCATTTTGTCTAAAAGTTCCTGTGACATTGAGTATTTATCAATAATAGGCATTACCAATCCTATTTTACTCACAATGCGTTCTTGTTCTGCTAATGGAGGTAATGGATATAAGTAATTTTCTATATGACAATTATTTATAGAAGGAGAGTTGTCTCCTTTCATAAAGGAATTCAATCCGTCCACCACATAGTTTGACAACATAAGCCAAAACAGAAATTTAGGATAATAACCAACGCTCGGAGTTATGACATAGAAGCCTGTACTTGCTATTGCATCCTTGTATTCTCTTGCAACCAATGCTATGTTTTTGAGGTATGGTCGCACCATAGAAAATAATATGTCGTTTGTATGCAATTTCCTTGTGGCTCTGCTTGGAGCATTTCCTAACAGCACCTTTTTGGGCTTGTCTATGATATTCTTCTTGTTGTTGACAGCATCTACGTCAATATAAGTGAAATCATCCTGTGGCTTTATTGATTCCATTGGTAGAAATGCATTTTTTCCTCTTATCCATGCCCAAGAATCAGGTAACTCGAATGGAATTTCATCAGTAATATCGACACAAGCCTTACCTATCTGCTCATAATACCTGTTATCGTCACCACGGAAGATAACAGAGTCAGTGAGAGTAGATTTCTTTAGCTTACCTTTCTTGACCAATTTCTGTTTCTCCGTTTTTATCTGTTCAAACAGTTCTTGGGCTGTGCCTTCTTCGGCTATTTGCGGAACGAGCTTGCCTTGAATCGCTTCTTGTAATATTGATTTCTTCAAACACTCATTAAGTTCTACATTCATTTTGTCTAAAAGTTCCTGTGACATTGAGTATTTATCAATAATAGGCATTACCAATCCTATTTTACTCACAATGCGTTCTTGTTCTGCTAATGGAGGTATAGGAAATAATTTGTTTTCCAAATAGCCGACAATTATTCGCTGTTGATTTGCCGTACCTTTGAATGTTGCTTCATCAATGAAGTATGGAGACTCCAAAAAATACAGAATAAACCATCGATTTATAGTTTCGCCATAAGTACGTAAAACTTTCAACTCAGTAGTTCCAGCACCAATCCCATTTGGCAAACCTTTAAAAATAGCGGACTTTCTATTTTGAAAGCAAGGAGTGATTTTTGCAAATGCAATATCATTATCAGCAAAAGCCGTATAACCGGACTTTATTTCACTCCATTTCTTTTTGTAGAATCTAAAATCTGAACCATATCCCGCTGAAATTGCTTCCATTGGAATAAAAGCTGCAAAAGCATTGTCATCTGCCACAATCTTTGGGTTAATTTGAAAAAGTGATGAGACTCTACACCATTCCCACCCATTCGGAATCTCAAACGGTATCTCATCGTCAATGCATTTCACTTCTCCCGTAACAAGAACCTTCTCATAATAGGAATTATCCTCACCACGGAAAATGATAGATGCGTTTTTGTCTCGCTTAATTTTCTTTCCCTGCCTGTCGGCAGACAGGTCCTTGATCAAGCGTTCCTTCTCCTTGCGGATACGCTCCAAGAGCATCGATGCTGGTTCGAAATTCTCCGGCTTGTTAACAACCTCGTTCTTAAACCATTCTCTACCGGCACCCGATTTCAGATACTTTTCCCTCTCCAATGCAGCCTCTTCCGAATAGTGCATTTCCCAATAATACAGTTGTTTGGGCTTATGATCTTTGGTGTATTGTGCTCCTGTGCCATTGCAATGCTGACGATAACGTCGCAACAGATCGTCAGTATAACCTTTATAGAAACTGCCGCCTTCACACTCAATCACATAAGTAAACCAGCATTTTATTCCCTCAATTCGTGGCTTGGGGTTCGTCGTTAGGGTCTTGCCTGCCTGCCGGCAGGCAGGCGGTACGAGCTTGCCCTGTATCGCCCATTGTAATATGCTGTTCTTTAATTGTTTGCCGTTCATTGTACTATTTTTCAGTTTCATCCAATAATTTGTCCAGCTGCGCTTGCAACTCTTCACGCTTAGGCAAATAGAGTTGATAACGAGCCACGAACAACTGATTGGTGATGCCCTCCAAGGCATACTCCATCAGCAGTTCATCTTTTCTCGCTCCCAAAACTATACCAACAGGCGGATTGTCATCTGGTTGACAAACCTCAGTCTTGAAATAATTTAGATAGAGATTCATCTGCCCGATGTCGCCATGCTTGATTTCTGCTCGTTTGAGGTCAATCAGCACATAGCATTTCAGAATGCAATGGTAGAACACCAAATCCACCTTGAACTGTCGGCTTCCTATCTGCATAGAATATTGTCTGCCGACGAAGGCAAAGCCACGCCCCATCTCCAAGAGAAATTGTTCCATATGCTCTTTCAGAGCTTTCTCCAAATCACTCTCTTTATAACGTTTCTGCTTTGGGAGTCCTGCAAATTCAAGCACAAAGGGGTCACGGATGATGTCTTGTGGAGTTTGTACTTGATGCCCTTCGTTGGCCAAAGCAAGCACACCAGCCTTATCCGTACTTAGTGCCAGTCGCTGAAATAGGCAACTTTTCATCTGCCTTTTCAGTTCCCTAACTTTCCAACCTTCCTTGATACTCTCCTTAAAATAGAATTGTAGTTCAAGTGAGTTGTCACACTTCAATAGCTCAAAATAGTGACTCCATGTCAATTGGTGAGACACTGTTTCACTTTTTGGGAAAGTAAGGTAAAACTTACGCATATAGATAAGGTTTGACCTGCTAAACCCCTTACCGTTTCTTGCCGTTAAGTCTTTGGAAAGGTTTATGATTAGCTTCTTACCATATTCAGCCTTTTGCTTTCCACCTTGCTCATACTCAACAATATATTTGCCTGTCTGCCAGTTGGCATCGAGCAATTCTGTATTGACCGCAGTGACAGCTTTGGCTTTGGCTTCACCCCACAAAGAGGTGATGCTATCTATCAGTTGTAGATAGGCTGCATCGTTGATGTTTGCCAATTCTTTATTTCCCATGCCAATCTATTATATTTGTGGAAAGTTCCACATTCTACAATTCGTCCACATTCACATCTATGCCCAAGATACGCTGTATCTCTGCCAGCGTCTTGTCTATTTCATGGTCAAGAGCCTTGCGCTTCTTGAAATAGTCAGCCAGAAGTTCCGCAGGAGGAAGAATCTCTTCGTCATCCTTGGGAAACTTACACTGGTCGAAGTTGCAGTCCATGTCGATGAGTTGTTGGGCTGTGAACACACGGCTTTTCTCGCCAATCTCGTCACCAGTTATCTCTTTTCGGTCGCTCCACCATTCCTTGATAGGTGCAGTATGCTCCAGTTTCATTGGCTTGGTCTTGGAGAAATGCTTGTAACCATCAGGCATATCCATACGATAGAACCAAGTATTCTTCGTTCTGAATCCCTCAGCGCAACCTTCAGCTGCCTCATTGTCGAAGAACAGGATGTTGGTGGCAATGGAGGTGTATGGTGCAAATATACTGCCCGGCAAGCGGATGATGGTGTGAAGATTGAACTTGCGTAGCAGGTTCTCTTTGAGTGCAAGTTTTGCACCATCCGTACCGAATAGGAAACCATCAGGTATGATGACACCAGCACGTCCACCAGCCTTTAGGCGGTACATGATGAGAGCAATGAAGAGGTCGGCTGTCTCACTCGAACGGTATTGCAAGGGAAAATTGCTCTTGATGCTTTCTTCCGTGCTTCCACCGTATGGAGGGTTCATGCCGATAACATCCACCTTGTCACTATTCTTGAAGTCTGCAAGGTTTGTGCCGAGTGAGTCGCAGTTACGGATGTTGGGTGCTTCGATGTCATGAAGCAAAAGATTGGTGATACTTAGCAGATATGGCAGAGGTTTCCACTCCTGTCCGACAACGGCACGTTGCAGTTTCTCTCCGTCTTCGGCAGAACGCACGTTCTTAGCCATGTGGTTGAGTGCAGAGGTAAGGAAGCCGCCTGTTCCACTTGTAAAATCTCCGAACGTCTCTCCCAATTTCGGGTCGAGCATTTCCACGATGAAGTCTGTCAAGGCACGGGGAGTGTAGAACTCTCCTGCATGACCAGCCGACTGGAGGTCTTTCAGTATGCCCTCGTAGATGTCGCCAAAGGTGTGGCGGTCTTCGGCATCATCAAATTCTATCTCGTTGACGATATTGATAACCTGACGAAGCAAGGTACCGTTCTTCATGTACTGGTTCAGGTCGGCAAATGTCTCCTGCACGATAGACTTGGCACGAGGAGTCGTGGCATCTATCGGAAGATTCTTCAATGTGGGGAACAGTTTTTCATTGACGAACGAAAGCAGCGCATCGCCAGTCATGGCTTCGCCGTCTTTCTCATCAACAGCCCAGTTGCGCCACCGCATTTCCTCGGGGATGATTGACTTGTATTCCTTCTTCTCCTTATATGCCTTGTATTCCCATGTCTCTTCCTGTGTGTCATAAACTTTGAGGAAGAACATCCATGTCATCTGCTCGATACGCTGCGCATCGCCATTTATACCAGCGTCCGAGCGCATAATGTTCTGTATTCTCTTGATTATATTGTTTACTGCCATTGTTATGCTACTTTATAGATTTGTCCTTCAAGTTCGCGAATTGCCTGTTCGAATTTGGCTGGACCTCCGAAGAGCTTGATGATTCTTGAAGGTTTCCCGATTTCGTTGAATGGGGCTATTTCGAGAATGTTCGCCTTTTCAAAGTCGAGAATGCCGTTTTCGGCGTATTTGTCGAGCAAAGCCTCGAGCACCTCGCGTGCCTTGCCCGAGTATTTTCCGAAATAGTTGCGCTTTTTCACGTTGCTTACACGTTCCTTTCGTGTAAGCGGAGGTTGGTCGAAAGCTACGTGACAAATGATGTCAAAGATGTCTGCCTTCTCCAAAGCAGGGTTAGCCTTTCTCACCGCATCTATCAGAATTTTGTATTCCTGAAGTTCATCCATGACAGCCTGCTTGCGTTCTGCTGCGGTCCATGTCTGGATGAATTGGTCAAGGCTCTTGAAGTGGTTTCGAATGCGCGCTCGCGCAAATTTCTGGACGCTTTCGGTTTTCATTGTCTTGCCGTCTTCGCCAAGGATGGAAACTATTTCATCTGAAATCCGGATGTCCGTGCCCTCGATGGTGTATTTGGGAGGCTTGTCGGTTTTTACGGTTTGCGCGGGGCCTTTCGGGGTGGAATGTTCTAGAAAACCTTTGGGCGGGATGGGGTCGCCGTCAAAATCCGGATCCTTGAACTTGGCTGTGGCGTTGCGGAAGTCGAGAATTTCCAAATGCCATTTTCCTTTGTCCTTGCGCAGGCGCGTGCCGCGTCCGATAATCTGCTTGAATTCGGTCATGGAACCGATTTCCTTGTCGATGACTATAAGTCCGCAGGTCTTGCAGTCCACACCCGTAGAAAGCAGTTCAGATGTTGTCACGATGACAGGATAAGGTTCATCTACGCTGATGAAGTTGTCGAGTTGTTTCTTTCCTTCTTTATCCTCGCCCACAATGCGTGTTACATAGTAAGGTGACTTGCGGCACATGTCTTGGTTCATGTTTATCAAGAGTGTCCGCATTTCTGCCGCCTCCTCTATATCAGAACAGAAGACAATGGTCTTTGTCATTCTGCCGATGTCTTTGAGCATCTGTGTGATTCGGTGGGCAACAATTTTCCTTCTCGTTTTTATCGCAAGATCCCGTCCTATATTCTGCCGCTGATAAAGCTTGTATTCTATCTCCTTGCCGAACAGGTCGTGTTCGCCTTTTTCCGGAGTCCATCCTTGAAGGTCTATATTGATGAAGTCTGCCGTTACGCGATAGGGTGCCAAGAAACCGTCGTTTATACCTTGCAAGAGCGAGTAGGTATAGATGGGCACTCCAAAGTAGTCTAGGTTGTTTGCTCCGTCTTCCGCCTTGGGGGTCGCGGTCATGCCGATTTGCGTAGCCGTATTGAAATATTCCAGCACTCTGCGCCATGCAGAATCGTCTTTTGCGCTACCGCGATGACACTCATCGACGATAATCAAATCGAAGAAGTCCGGTTGCACTTCCAGAAACGGGTCGGGCTTGCCTTCCTTGCCGACAAGCTGGTGATAGAGCGCCATATAGACTTCATACGATGAGTCTATTTTTTCTTCTCCCTCGCCGACACTTGTAATTTTGGTCATGAACTTCTTGAAAGGCTTGAAGTCCTGCGCCATGGTCTGGTCGATGAGTATATTGCGGTCTGCCAAATAGAGAATCTTCTTCTTTGCACCACTTTTGTGCAAGCGGTGTATGATTTGGAATGCTGTGAAGGTCTTTCCCGTACCTGTCGCCATGACAACCAAGACTCTTTGTTGCCCTCTGGCTATGGCTTCGACAGTTCTGTCAATAGCTATTCGCTGATAGTATCGGGGCTCATGACTATAGGCGTCATAATAGAAAGGTGTTTCTACGACGCGTTGTTCTTCGGGAGTATAGTTTTTCGAGGAAAGATAACGCTGGTAGAGTTCTTCTTCTGTTGGGAACTGGTCCAACGCCAACTCCGTTTCCTTGCCTGTGATGAAATCATGCTCCAGGAATCCGTCTCCATTACTTGAATATGCAAATTTCAAGTCCAAGATAAGAGCATAGTCCATTGCCTGTTGTATGCCACCACCGATGGCGTGCTTGTTGTCTTTTGCCTCGACTACGGCAATGGGGTTTCCTTTATGGTACAACAAATAGTCAGCCTTCTTACCTTCGGCAACAGAGTGCTGACTGCCAACCACAAGCACGCGACCATCCGTGAAGTAATGTTCTTCACGCATGTTCACAGGAACTTCCCAACCTTTGTCCTTTAAGGCTGGTGAAATGAACATGGTTCGTATTTCCTGCTCTTTAAGCTCTTTCTTGTCCGTGATCATTTAAAATCCGCTCCGGCTTGAAACGGGAAAATCCTCAAATTGCCGCTTTTCAATTTAGATTTTTTTTACGGTCGGTCGTAAAAATCCCGCTCGATTTCTTTCTATATTCCCATCGTGAAGTTCTTGCAGATAAGGCAATCCCTTTCGAATGTCTGGAATTCGATTCCCGAAGGCGTCCGTCGAAAAATATTGGCGGGATGTTGCGTTTTCAAGTGGATCTATCGCATCCTGAACCGTCTCGTGCGGCTTCTGCTGCTTTCGCTGATGCTCTATGCGATCGCCTTTACCGTTGCCGCATCGGTACTTCTCTACAAGGGCTTTGTCTATTGCTACGCGATTTACGACAACGTGCTCCAGCTGGAACATTCGAATCCCGAGATGAGCCGCTACATGCAGGCCCTGGTCGATTCGAATCCGGCGACGCGGATTAGGCATCGGTTCGTTCCCCTCGACAGCATCAGCCCGAACTTGCAGAAGGCGGTCATCGCGAGCGAGGACGCGGGATTCTACTACCATCCGGGTTTTGACGTGCGGGCGATTGCCGAAGCTCTCGACGCGAACCGCTACTACGGAAAGACGAAGTTTGGCGGTAGCACGATTACGCAGCAGCTAGCGAAGAACCTCTTCCTTTCGGGGGAGCGTTCCTGGGAGCGAAAGTTCAAGGAACTCGCGTATGCGCTTCTCATGGAAAAGATGCTCGGCAAGGAAAGAATCCTCGAACTTTATCTGAACTACGCGCAGTGGGGGCAGAACATCTTTGGCTGCGAAGCGGCAAGTCAGGAGTTTTTCCATAAAAGCGCATACAGGCTGAATCTCGACCAGTCGATCAACATGGCGGCGGTTCTCGCAAGTCCCGGAAAGCACAATCCGAATGGCCGTTACAGCCGATTCATGGCGAGCCGTCGGACGGTCATTTACCAGAACATGTTCCCGAAGCGCGACAGTCTCAAGGTCGATAGCCTCAGGGCGCTGAACGCACCGCCCGATACTTCCGCTTCCACGGAGTCCGCGACAGACGTCGGACCGGACATCTAGAATTTCAAACCAGAAGGAAAACGAAAATGCGTGACGAATACGAAAACCCTCTCAACACACGGTACGCTTCCAGGGAAATGAAGTTTCTCTTCAGCCCGCAATACAAGTTCGAAACCTGGCGCAAGCTCTGGATTATCCTCGCCGAAAGCGAAATGGAGCTAGGCCTTCCGATCACGCGGGAGCAGATAGACGAGCTCAAGGCGCATGCGAAGGACATCAACTTCGACGTCGCGGAAGCCGAGGAAAAGCGTCGCCGTCACGACGTGATGAGCCATGTCTATGCCTACGGTGTCCAGTGTCCGAAGGCGAAGGGAATCATCCACCTGGGAGCGACCAGCGCATTTGTCGGAGACAATACCGATCTTATCCAGATGCAGCAGGGGATGATATACGTTCGCCGTCGCCTGATGCGCGTAATCGACAAGCTGTCGAAGTTCGCCATGGAATACAGGGAAATGCCGCAGCTCGGCGCGACGCATTTCCAGGCGGCACAGCTTACGACGGTCGGAAAGCGCGCCTGTCTTTGGATTCAGGATCTCCTGATTGACCTCGAACAGCTGAACTTCCTTATCGACGTCCTGCCGTTCCGCGGAGTGAAGGGAACGACCGGAACACAGGCGAGCTTCATGGATCTCTTTAGCGGCGACGAGGAAAAGATTCGCGAACTCGACCGTCGCGTGACGGAGCGCGCGGGCTTCAAGCGTCACCTGACGATTACCGGGCAGACTTACACCCGCAAGTGGGACAATCGCGTAAACCATGTCCTTTCCTCCATTGCGCAGAGCCTCCACAAGTTTGCGACGGACATGCGCCTGATGCAGGGAAACAAGGAAGTGGAAGAGCCTTTCGAAAGTACGCAGATAGGATCCAGCGCGATGGCGTACAAGCGAAACCCGATGCGTTGCGAACGGATCTGCTCGCTCGCCCGTTTTGTCATTTCGCTCGAAACGAGCACCGCCATCACCCAGGCGACGCAGTGGTTCGAACGTACGCTCGACGACAGCGCAAACAAGCGTCTTGCCATTCCGCAGGCGTTCCTCGCCATCGATTCGATGCTGATTATCGCGGAAAACGTTTCCACGGGCCTTGTCGTCTATCCGAAGGTCATCGAGAAGCGGATACTGGCGGAACTTCCGTTCATGGCGACGGAAAACATCATCATGGAAGGCGTCAAGCATGGCGGTGACCGCCAGGAGCTTCACGAGGAAATCCGCAAGATGAGCATGGAAGCGGCGAAAGTCGTAAAGGTCGAAGGCAAGGACAACGACTTGCTCGAACGCATCGGGAAAAACGAGAAGTTCCGGAAGCTCGGGATCGACGAAAAGGCCTTGGAACAGATTCTCGATCTGAAGAAGTTCGTCGGTCGCGCGCCTTCCCAGGTAAAGCTCTTTGTCGAAAACGAAGTCCGTCCGGAACTCGACCGCTTCGACGATTGGCAAGAAATCGACGCCGGCGAGCTAAAGGTCTAGCGCTTGCCCTGTTCCCGCGGATGGAACGTCCGGTGTTCTTCCCGGATGGTCTGTCCGCTCACATGGGTGTAGATCTGCGTCGTGGTGACGTTTGCGTGCCCGAGCAGTTCCTGCAAGACGCGCAAGTCCATGCCCGCTTCGAGGCAGTGCGTGGCGAACGAGTGCCTAAACGTGTGCGGCGTGACGTGCTTTTCGAGATGCGACGTGTATTTCTGGATGAGCTTCCACGCTCCCATGCGCGACATCTTCTTTCCGTGCGCATTGAGGATTACCGTATCCGCCTTGGGGGAAAGTTCCAGCCTGGGCCCCTTTATCCAAAGTTCGAGATTCCTTTTCGCCTTTTCTCCGAGCGGCACGAGCCGTTGCTTGTTTCCCTTGCCGATAGGCTTTATCCATTCGTTGTCAAGATCGATGTCCTGGAGGCGGAGCGAGAGCGCTTCGGCAATGCGAAGTCCTTCGGAATAGAGAAGCTCGAGAAGAGCCGTGTCGCGTTCGGGAACCTTGGACTCTTCCGAAATCTTCAGAAAGACGCTGTCGATTTCTTCGTGGGTAAGGCATTGCGGCAGGTAGAGACCGATCCGCGGCGGAGCGAGCAGGCTCTCCGTCGAATAGGGAAAGACCTTTTCGTTCAAGAGATACTTGAGAAATCCGCGAAGGCTCGAAAAGTGCCTTGCGACGGAAGTCGGGCTGTAGTCTTCCTTTCCGGCCACTTCCGAAAGAAACTCGTCCAGGTCCGTTGGCGAAAGCTCGGAAATTTTCGCATGCCGGTCATCCGCCCAGAAGATAAAGTGGCGGAGATCTTCCTCGTAACTCTGGATGGTCGCGTTCGAAAGGTTGCGCTCGACCGAGAGGTGGGAAAGGTAGGAATCAAGCCATTCGCCGTTATCCATCTCGGACCTTTTGACTACCCGAGAAATGCCTTGAGCGCGTCTATGCGGCTTCTTGCGTAGTCGAAGCCGAGATAGTAGGAGTCGTCGAGTTTTTTCAGATCGGTTTCGAAGAGATCGCAGAGCTCCCGTTCGGGACGCATCAGGAACACTTTCCCTTCCTTTTCGAGTTCTTCCATCTTCTTGAACATCTTCTGGTAACGACGGTAGCGGACCATCAGCGCCCGGAAGAGATTGGGAAACTTGTACTTGAAGAGAGGAAGCAGGATGGCCTTGTACCGGGTAAAGTCCGTGACGATTTCGCCCGGGTAATGCGTCGAAATGGCGACGACCTTGTCGCAGCCTTTTTCGAAAGCCCTTTCGAAGGGGATGGGGGCAGTCACGCAGCCATCGACATAGTGGAACTTGCCGATGGGAACATTCGGAAATATCATCGGCAGGGCGCAGCTTGCGCTGATGAGCGTGAGAAGTCTTTTCCTGTCCGACTTCTCGGTCCTGAATTCGACGCGGCCCGTTTCGCAACAGGTAACAGCGATTTCGCATTCGATGTCGGAGCGGAAAAACTTTTCGAAGTCGAACGGCATGTCCCCGGTCGCCGAGTCGAAATGCAGAGCGTGGCATTCCTTCTGGATGCCGTCGAGAAAGAGGTGCGCCTTCTTTTGGCCTCGTTGCAGCCTTGTCGGCATGATGATATGGCGAAAGCGTCCCCGTTGCCCCGTGATGTAGTTCGCCGCGGCATGGGATCCGGCAGAAACCCCCGCGATGTAGGGAAACTCGATATGCTCGTCCATCAACGCGTCGAGAACGCCGGCGGTAAAAATCGTCTGGCGGGAACCGCCTTCGAGGACAAGACCCGCCTTCATTTCGTCTCCTCGGGGGGCGTTTTTTCGGCTATCGGCAAATCCTTCCCGGAAATTCCGAGCGCAAGTTGCTTCAAGCGCCACACTTTCTTTCGGAAGTATTCCGACCGTTCCGCGAGATGCTCCGAAGAGGAGATTCCCTTGACCCGGCAGATTCTTTCCGCGTCGCCGAAAACGACCCGCGTCCGATGCCCGAACCGGTAAATTCCGTCTAGCCCCACGGAAACGACCGGCGCACCCGTGCTGCGGGCGAGAAAGGCGAATCCCGACTTGAACTCGTTCAGAAGGCCGTCTTCCCGGCATTTTCCTTCGGGAAATATAATCACCGAATTGCCCGCTTCCAGCTGCTTCCTGGCGAGCAGCGCCCATTCCGTGTCCAGATTGTAGCGGTCGCAGGGAATGCATTTCTCCCGCGAGAGAATCCAGTGGAACTTTTTCATTTCGAACCAGTCCTTGGCGACGACGATGCTTCGCTTGCGCGTAATCAGGGTGAGCAGAAGGATCGGGTCGCTTGTCGATGTGTGGTTCGCGATGATGATCGAGGGTTCCTTGAACCGTGTCGAGGGGACGGAAGGGTCGGTAAACGTGACCTTTGGACGAAAGCCGATGCGAAAGTAGAGCTTTCCGACGACTTCGCAAAGAACGACGGCAAGCCGGATGAAATATTCGAAAAAGGCCACTCCCGCTCCCTTATTTTCCGAGCGAATCTTTCGGGATGGTGGTAAACGTAAGCGAACCCTTTGCGTGGAGCGCTCCGTTCACCTTGACCGCGCAGTCGAAGCCGACGAGAGAGCCCCCGCTTTTCGTCTTTTTGACCGAAAGTTCGAGCTGGTCGCCGGGAATCGCCGGCTTTACGAACTTGAATCCGTCGATTTTCAGGAGCACGTAAAGCTTATTGTCCAGGTCTTCGGGCTTCTTTTCGATGACTAGCGAACAGAGCTGGGCGCAGGCTTCGACAACGAGGACTCCCGGCATGATGGGGGTTCCCGGAAAGTGCCCGATGAAATAGGGCTCGTTTACGCTTACGTTCTTTAGCCCGGTCGCGGATTCTCCCGGGACAAGTTCCAGAACCCTTTCGACCATCTGGAAGGGTGGGCGCTGGGCGATTCGTTCGCTTATCTCGTAAATGTTCAGGCTCATAGCGAAAGACCTCCGTCCAGGACAAAGACCTGTCCTGTCACGTAGGCGAACTGGTCGGAAACCAGCGCGGAAACCATGTTCGCGACTTCGTCCGCCGTGCCGAAACGTTTCAGCGGGATCTTTTCCAGGTAGGCTGCGCGCTTTTCCTCGGGAATGGCGTCGATCATTTCGGTAGCGATGAATCCCGGCGCGACCGCGTTCACGCGGATGCCGTAGCCGCCGAGTTCCTTCGCGAGCGTCTGGGTGAGGGAATTGACCGCGCCTTTCGTCGCGCTATAGACGCTTTGCCCCGCAAGCGCGAACTTGGAACTTACCGACGACATGTTGACGATGACGCCGGATTTCTGCTTGAACATTTTCAGCGCGACCTGCTGGGCCGTGTAGAAATAGCCCTTGACGTTCAGGTCGATGCACTTGTCGAGAGTCTCCGGGTTTATCATCAGCAGATATTCGTCGCGGACGATCCCTGCGTTGTTTACGAGAACGTCGATCCGTCCATAGGCCTTGAATACGTCGCGGACCATCTGCTTGACTTCGGCGAGCTTCGACACGTCGGCCTTGTAAACCATGCCCTGTCCGCCGTCCGCTTCGATTTGTTCGAGAGCCTGCCGTGCCGCTTCGTCGGAAGAGGAATAGTTGACGACGACGGCATAGCCGTCCTTCGCGAGCCGGATGGCGCAAGCCTTGCCGATTCCCTTGGACGCTCCGGTGATGAGAGCTACTTTCATGTTTCCTCCGATTTTACTTGCCGAAAACGACCGCGCTGTAGGAGCCGCCCGTTGCGAACGAGATGGCCAGAATGTTCCTGAAGCCTTTCGCGCATACTTTTTTCCTGGTCGCGGAGCCGTCGTTTCCGATAAAGTAGGCGGAATCTTCCTTGAGTTCGTTTCCCAGAAGAAGTGCCGCTTCGGCTGCCGCAAGCGTTGCGGACGCTGCGCGTCCTTCGCCGACGCGTTCCTTCACTTCGAAGACGGGAAGATTCGAAATCCTGTCCTGGAATACGCGGACAAGCGAGTCCTTTTCGATGTCGTCGAGTTCCTTCAGGCCGTTGGCGAATCCGCAGACCGCGTCGATGTCGCTTGTCGAAAGACCGGCGTCCCGAATCGCTTCGAGAATCGCCTTGTCGAGAGCTTCTCCCGAGCCGGAAATCTTGCCGAACTTGACGTTCTTTCTGCCGTTTCCGTAGCCGAGCGCGTAGCAGTAGATCCTTGCGCCACGGGTCTTCGCCTCGTCTTCGGTTTCGAGCAAAAGCGATACGCTTCCGTCGCCGAGGACAAAGCCGTCGGATTGGGAATGGGGGAGAACCGGCGCCTTGGCGAGAACTTCGAGCTTTTCGGCGAATTCCGTGATGATGGGAAGGTTCTCGTCGGTGCCTGTCGCAAGCATCGCCTGTTCCTGCCCGTCGTGGATGACGTTCATCGCGTAACCGATGCTGTCGAGGCCGGAAAGCGGTCCCGTGGTGATGGTGACGCCGTAGCCCTTGATGCCCGAGCAGATGGAAAGGTATCCGCCCGCCGCGTTATAGACCGTGTGTGGAAACTTGAACGCGCTGCCGAAGGCGTTGCCCATTTTCGCGACCAGTTCCTCGAAATCGTATGTCGCGCCGAGACCGCCTTCGCTCGTTCCCACGATGATGCCGATATCCTTCGCATTCTCGTCGTTCACCTGGAAGTTCGCGTCTTGCAGGGCGCGCATCCCGGAAACCGTCTGGAGCTGCCCGAGGTTGTCGAGCTTGCGGTAGAAAGCCATCTTGATTCCCAGATCCTTGTAATCTTCCAGGGATATCGTGGAATGGATCGATGCGCTTTCCGGCCTTGCGTCATTTCCCACGGCGGAAACGTAGGCGCCCTTGCTGTTTCCCGTCGGGCTTACGATGCCGATGCCCGTGACGGCGATTTTCCTGTCGCGGAATGGCTGTTTCGGGACGTTTCCCGGTCGCTTGGAAAAAACGATGCTCGCGTTGGTGCCGCCAAACGCGACGTTGTTGCTCATTACGCTGCCGAGAGCCTTGGAACGCGGCGTGTTCTGGACGAAATCAAGGGTTCCCACCTTGGCCTTGAGCGCTTCGGAATCCGCTTCCGTGTAGCGGATGGTCGGAAGGACCGTATCCGTGGTCAGCGCCTTGATGCTGAAGACAGCTTCGATCGCGCCGGCTGCTCCGAGGCAGTGTCCCGTCATCGCCTTTGTCGAGCTGATGCTCACCGTCGGGTTTTCTTCGGCGAAGAATTTCTGGAAGGCCGTGATTTCCGCGTTGTCGTTCTTGCCCGTACCCGTGCCGTGCGCATTGACGTAGCCGATTTCGGATTTTGAAATTCCCGAATTTCTGACGGCCCGCGTCATCGCTTCGATGAGGCAGATGGCGTCTTCGCGCGGTGCGGTGATATGGTGCGCGTCGCTCGTGACGCCCGATCCGAGAACTTCGCAATAGACTTTCGCCTTGCGGCCTTGCGCGTGCTCGAAGGATTCCACGATGACGATTCCCGCTCCTTCGCCGAGGGTTATTCCGTTGCAGTGGTTGAACGGCGAACAACCGTTTTCGTCTAGCGCATGGAGCGAAAGGAAGCCGGAGTAGGGGACGGAAGCGAAGGAATCCGCGCCTCCCGCAATCACGACGTCCGCCTTTCCCGAACGGATCAGGTCACAGGCGAGCGCGATGGAAATGGTTCCGGCGGCGCAGGCGTTCGCGACATTTGTCACGATTCCGCCCGCCTTGCATGTTTCGGCGACCTGGGAGGCGATGGCCGCAATGGGCATCTTGGGAATGTCTAGCGGGCTTTTGCCGTGCTGGTGGTAATGCTCTACGCTGAGGACTCCGCCGACACAGCTTCCGATGATGACGCTTACCCGACCGTTGTCCGCGAAGCTTTCGAGCCTTGCGTCGCGGAGCGCTTCGCTAGCGGCCTTGATGCAGAGCTTCGATGCGCGATCCTTCTCTTCGGGAAAATCGATGTCGTCGAGCGTGTCGCAATGGACTTCCGCGGCGAGATCCGCATAGCATTTTTCCGTATCGACGGAAGTTGTCCTGTGGATGCCCGAGACAGACGCGAGGGCGTTTTTCCATGTTTCTTCGACATTGTTGCCGACCGCGCATATCACGCCAAGGCCGGTAACGACACAACGGCAATCGTTAGAAGTCATCTTTTTTCCAGGTTCGAAAGGGGGGGGACTAGGCCTTGTGCTGTTCGATAAAGTCTGCGATGGTGTCGATGCTCTGGAAAGGTTCCTTGCCGACGCCTGTCATGGAGACGCCAAAGTTGCTATCGACAAAGGCGATGATTTCGAGCGAATCGACTGAGTCGAGACCGATTTCCTCGCCGAAAAGCGGCGTGTCGAACTGGAGAACGTCGCCATCGACGCCCAGGTCGGACATAAAGAACTCTTTCAGCTTGTTTTTCACTTCTTCCTTGTTCATTTTTTACCTCGCCTTTTTCAAGGATTTATTTTAAAATGGCAAGATAGAAAAAAATTGCCGGGAAATGTTTCCGTTCGGATGATTACTTGCCGAAATCGTCAAAATGCAGATTGGCCTGCAGAATCGGGGGTTAAAAGGCCTGGCGAACGTAAAAGGAAAGGCCGATGTGGTCAAAGTCCACCCAGGAAACGTCGGCGCGTGCGAAGAGGCGTTCGCTGCGGTTCAGGGCGAGAAGCGCGCCAAATCCGACGGAGCGGTGCCACCTGTTTCGCAGAAGTTCGCCAAAGTAATCGCCCGCCTTGCCTCCCTCGAAGAAGAGATGCGCTCCAAACAGCCAGGCGAGATGCCGCCGCAGTTCCGCTTGCAGAACGAGAGCCTGGTTGCCGTTGAAGTAGAGGCTTTCCACGCCGCGGAACCGCTTGATGCCGTCCGGTCCGGCGAGCATGTCGAACGGGACGTCTCCCACGGTGCGTTTCCAGAGAATTCCTGTCGCCGACGTGATTTCCCAGGGAAGGGTCGTGTAGCCGCGCAGGTCGAGCGTCTCGACGTCGAAGCTGTAGTCGCCCAGGTAGCCGCTGAAGAAAAGATGTTTCCATTCCGCGAGAAATCCGTGGGATGACCAGTTGGTGTTGTCGCGCGTGTCAAAGGCGATAAGGTAGCCGGCACCGTTTCGCCTTCCCGAATGCGGATCGGGCAAGTCGAGAGAGCCGTCCTTGTCGAACTCGATGTCCGAATGCTCGATGTGCGTTTCGATTCCGTACTTGAATCCCTGCGGTACGCCGACCCTTGAGTCGAGCCTTGCGCCAAAGTAGAGCTTTTTCCGGTTGTAGTTCGTAAAGCGGTCGATGTCCGGATCGTTGCCGCTACCGAAGTAGCTCGCCACCCAGTCCTGGTATTCCAGGTCGAACCAGAGGCTTATCTTGTCGCGGTAGAGGTAGAGAAAGGGTTCCAGGACTATCTGAAGCTGTCCGCGGGAGGATCCGTAGGCGGTAAATCCTATCTCCGGGATCTTTTGCCCTTCCTTGTCCGGCTTGAGAAACAAAAGGATCATCGCGCCGCACTGGAGTTCCGTTTCTTCGGTGTAGCCGAGGACGGGAACGGCCGAAAATCTTTGAAACCTGGCGGTCTCTTCGGCCCCGATGCCCGCTGCGCAGAGCGACAGGAACAAAAGTGTTTTCTTGAAAAGCGACATTTGGGCGCGAATATAGAAATTGTGACCTCGAAATTTTTGGATTTTTTTGCGGAAAACCCCTTGACACGCCTGACGTAATTTTTTATAATTGTTGCCGTCGATAAGACTTGGATGATTAGCTCAGTTGGTAGAGCAGCTGACTCTTAATCAGCGGGTCGCAGGTTCGACCCCTGCATCATCCACGAAAGGGGCGTTTTCTTCTTGAAAACGCCCCTTTTCCTTTGGAAGCCCCGGAAACACTGGTCTCGCGGCGTTCCGGGACTTGCTACAATTCGGTCAATTCGTCCAATATGTCCGGTGGGGTTGCCTACACTTTCCTAGAGTGTATATTTATTTCGTGGACTTTGAGTGTGATTTTTGTGTGACCATTAAAACGGAGGAACGATGAAAAGGTACTCGATATCGCAGAGATACAGGAGCCGCGGGATAGCGACCTGGTACGGGAGGATCTCGGACGGCGGGATAGTGAAATACGTCTCGCTCGGGGTGACCCGCCGGGCGGACGCGCAGGAATGGCTGAACGCCCGCAACGCGGAGAAGTTCCTGCCGGATGCGCTTTTCGCGGAAAGACAGGACCGCGCCTTTGCCGCATCCGTCCGGGCGTTCCTGGAAAGCGTGGAGGTCGCCCACGGGGCGGGGTCGGCTACGATCAGGGCCTATGCGAGCATCCTGTCGAATTTTTCCGCCTGGGCGGAAAGGGCGGGAATCTCGACGCTCCGGGACATCACGCGGGAACGCGCGCAGGCGTATTCGTCCGCGCTCTGCTCGTCGCTCGCCCCGAAGACGGCGAGGGAGCGCATCCGCGTCTGCCGCCAGTTCACGGGATGGTGTGCCGGCATCTATGGTATCGACGACTGGAAGCCTTTCGGGATGGTGCAAATGCCTAGACTGGAAAAGCGGCGAAAGGCGTTCTGGACGATGGAGCAGGTAAACCGCATCCTCGACGCGGCGCCGTCCCCGGCTTTCCGGCTTTTCTGGTCGCTGATGGCCTTCGCCGGGCTTCGCCATGCGGAGGCGTGCGCCTTCGGGCCGGAATCCCTGACGGGGGACGGGAGGCTGCACGTGATAGGGAAGGGGAGCAAGGAGGCGTTCCTGCCCGTCTCCGGACGGCTCGGGAGCGAGATTTCCCGGTTCGGGGAACTGTCGTCGGGGATGTTCCAGGCGCCGGAGTTCCGGTACAGCCGCTCGAACGTCACGCTGCGCAATGCCGTGCGGGATGCTGGCGCGCCGTGCGACGGGGCGGTGAACAATCACCGCTTCCGCCACTCGTTCGCGTCGAACCTCATCCGCGCGGGCGTGAATGTCAAGGCCGTGCAGCAGCTCATGCGGCACGAGAACGTCCAGATCACGCTCGACACCTATTCCCACCTGCTGCAGGACGACCTCCGGGCCGCCGCCGATTCGCTTTCCTGAACATGGAAAAAGGCGCGCCGTCTCCGGTCGCGCCTTTCGCCTTGTCTGTCCTCCCTTGCTATGCCGCCCTTTCGGCGGCCTCCTCGTTGCTCTCGAAGTCCTGTAGCGCCTGGACCGTGGCTTCCATGATTTCAGCGGAGAGGGTCTTCGGAGCGTCGGTCGGCCGGATCTCGATGGCGAGGCCGTGCAGGCGTTCCTTTCCCCCGAGGCGCTCCACGAATTCCGGGCAGTCGCAATCGCGGATCCCGAAGACGCTGACGGCGTCCGGGTTGTCGTTCCGGCGGATCTTGACGCTTCCTGCGACGCGGCGCGCGGGGAACCCGCAGTATGCCCTTGTCGTGAACTCGCACGGTACATGCGCCTCCACGTCCCTTCTCGGGGCGTAGGACGGACTCTTCGCCCTTTCCCACTCCTCGATTTCGGCGGCTGTCGCCTCGTGGAAGAAGTCCTCGCCGGGGATGAGGGCGCATCCGCCCCAGGTCCCGTGGAGCTGTCCCATGTCGTCGATACGCTCGACTGTCCCGACGCGCCCGGCGTACGCCGGTTCGCCGCTCATGTACTCGATCTTTACTATTGTGCCTTTCTGCATCTGTTTTTCTCCTGTGTCTTGATTGTGGATTTTCCTAGAACGGGAGCCCGTCCTCGTCTTCCTGCGAATACGGCCCGTAGGCGTTCCCG
>CAVKYI010000001.1:0-325782 GCA_963660435.1 Sodaliphilus sp. | reverse complement strand
CATTGTCGTGCAAAGACTTGACTGCGTTTTTATCCTGCAATTTGACCTATAAGTCAAAATATCTACCGGAACTTGCGTAAAAATTTGGGAACATTCCAACGGCAAGCAAAAGCCCCGCCGTTTTCACGGCGAGGCTTTTTGTCAAATTCAATTTTTAGCGACTAGTCGTCATATTTCTTTTCACGTTCACGACGACGGATTTCTGTCGCATCCGGGAAGAACTCCGGCAAGGCAAATCCTATCGTAATGCCGAAGACAAGTCCAAATTTCGAAATGCCATCCTTGTCTATCACGCGGGACACTTCTTCGCCCTTCAGGTTCTTTTGATGGGAATCGTCATAGGCGTTCGGCGCATAGTACATGCCGATTGCAAACTGAAGATAGTACCACTCGTTTGTCAGATAGGTGATGAGGACATCAAACTGGAAACCCATTGTCGTGAGTAGCTTGCGGGTGAAGTCGTTTGTGGAATCCGCAACGACGTCATGATCGTAATAGACCGTTCCATAGGAAGCGGAAAATCCCAAATGCAGCGGGTTCTTCGGGAAAAGGTAGTAGTTCAGACCGACTTTCCAGCCCGTACCGCCTTCCAGGGAAAAGTTCGAAAAGTCCGGATCGTCGCCGCTCGGGATGAAGCCGAACGAACCATAGAGACCAAGATGCCAACGCGTGATGTATTCCGCTCCGAAACCGAAACCCATGCCTAGCCCCGTTTCTCCCATGACCGGCTGGCGCGATCCCATGCCTAGCTGGAATACAAGGCGATCTTTCAGCCAGTCGCGGCGACGGATATTGTTCGCGAATTCATCGAGTCGCTGGTCTTTTTCGAATTCGCGGCGCTTGGCGCGGTCGATGGCCCGGGAATCGGATTCCTCGACATAGGCGTTTCCGTCCGAAGCGTCAGCCTCGTAAGAGTCTTCATCGTTCTGGGCAAAGCTGGCCATGGCCAACGCAAACAACAGGACACTTATCTTTTTAAACATCGCTAAAGAGCCTCTATTTATAGATAGAACAGTTCCGTTTTCCAATATAGTTTATTCTAAAGGATATAAGCAAAATATTTCTGTAAAAGAAAATTGAAAATGTCTCGGAACGTCATTTCGCGCTTCCCTGGTTGAATTTCACCAGTTCCCCCTTGATGGAACCAATGGGAATCTTCACGCGCATCAGCACGGGCAACCGCCTGCTGTCGTCCGAAAGCCAGATAAAGAGCCTTCCCGAGGCCTTGAACGCCCCGTCATCGCCCAAGACGGGCTCCACCTTGATGCATTTGAACTTGCCGAGTTTCGTTTCGACGGTTTCTCTCCCGTGGACTATCACCCGAAGGGAATAGCGCTTCTTTCCGCTGACCGCCGAAAAATAGGTTTCCTTCTTCCCGGTCAGATCCATGCTGCGGACCCGGTAAAACGCCGAAATGATGCAATGTTCGTCGCCGGCAAGGGAAAGAACCGTATCCACGCTCGACTTGAAGGCGTTGCGGCGCGAAGTCGTGAAGACGGTATCGGAAAGGACCGCCTTTTGGGCTTTCCGGTCAAAGAGAATCCGGGACGTGCTGAAATAGGAGCCTTCGTTCAGGATTTTAGAAAACACGTCGGGAAGAAGCGTTTCCGCGGAAGAAACCGTCCGAATCGTATCGGCGACCGGATATATCGACTTGAACGCGCCGTTGTTCCGCGCAACGCTTTCAAATTCCACTTTTCCGTCATCGCGCGGATAGACGCTCATGTCGGCGGAACCCGCCGTGACAAATCCCCAGCTCAGTCGAAAGAAGAGCTGTTCCCCCTTCGCCCAGGGAACGCTTGCCGCATCCAGGGAGAACGCGGCGACTGCGGACAAGAGGACGAGGGAGAGTGTACGAAGCACTTAGATATCGCCCAGGGACTTGCGGTAAGCGACAAGCTTTTCGCGAATGTCCGCATGAGAAAGCGCGAGAATCGCAATCGCGAGATAGGCGGCGTTCTTGCCGTTTCCGATTCCGACCGTCGCCACGGGAATCCCGGACGGCATCTGCACGATGGAATGCAGGGCATCCACACCCGAAAGAGGACCGCCGTCCCCCGGAACGCCGATTACCGGAAGAATCGTGTTTGCGGCAAGAGTCCCCGGAAGAGCGGCGGCGAGACCGGCAATCCCTATCAGGACCTGCACGCCGCGACCGGCGGCTTCCTGCGCATACTTCGCCGTCTTGTTCGGCGTACGGTGGGCGGAAAGAACGTTGTATTCCCAGGCGATTCCGAATTCGTCGAGGATGCCCGTTACCTTATCGACAATCGCCTTGTCCGAAGCGCTGCCCGTGACGATTCCCACCAGGGGATTTTTTACTTCTTGCATTTTGCGAGTCCTTTTTGTCCAATGTCCTTGCGGTAAAACGCGCCGTCAAAGCGGATTTTTTCGCATCCTTCGTAAGCCTTGTCGAGAGCGGCCTTCAAATCGGTTCCCGTTCCGACGACACCGAGAACGCGGCCTCCCGCAGTCACGAGAGAGCCGTTTTCCATCTTCGTTCCAGCGTGGACGACCATTGCGCCAACTTCTTCCGCGGATTCGATGCCTTCGATTTTTTTACCCTTGGCATAGCTTCCGGGATATCCTTCGCTCGCCATGACGACAATCGCCGCGGAGCCTTTCGGCTCTGACGGAGCGTTGAAGTCTTTCAATTCGCCTTTTTCCGCGGCATCGAAAAGAGCAAGAATGTCACCGTCATAGACCGGGAGAACGACCTGGCATTCGGGATCGCCTAGGCGGCAATTGTACTCCACCACCTTGGGACCGTCGGCGGTAACCATGATTCCCACATAGAGAACCCCCGTATAGGGAGAGCCTTCCTGCGCCATGCCGCGAAGGGTCGGTTCGATAATTTCCCTTTTCACTTGCGAAAGGATTTCCGGCGTGACGACCGGAGCCGTCGTGTAGGCGCCCATGCCTCCCGTATTCGGCCCCTTGTCCCCGTCAAAGACACGCTTGTGGTCCTGGGCGGAAGAGAGCAGAACGTAATCCTTGCCGTCGCAGACCGCAAAGAGGGACGCTTCTTCGCCATCCATGAATTCCTCGATAACGACCGTCTTTCCCGATTCCCCGAATACGGCCTTGTCACCGAGCATTTCCTCGACAGCTTCCCGCGCTTCCAAATCGGTCTGGCAGACGACTGCGCCTTTCCCGGCGGCAAGTCCCGAAGCCTTGACGACAATCGGAGCGGGATGCTCTTTCAGAAATTCGAGCGCAGGACTGAGCTCGGTAAAAGTTTCATAGGCCGCAGTCGGAATTCCGTACTTCTTCATGAAATTCTTGGAAAACGCCTTGCTGCCTTCGAGAGCCGCGGCACCTTTTACCGGACCGAAAGCCCGAAGGCCGCGACGACGGAATTCATCGACCACCCCGTTTACCAAAGGAACTTCCGGTCCGACAATCGTCAGATCGATCTTTTCGCGCTCCGCCAAATCCGCAATCGCATTCGGATCCTTGACATCGACGGGGACGCATTTTCCAAGGCGTTCCATTCCCGGATTGCCAGGCGCGGAAACCAGGTTCGTGCACAGGGGCGACTTCTTGACGGCAAGAGCAATCGCGTTTTCACGACCGCCGCTGCCGATAACGAGAATATTCATGGACAATTCCTTTTTCGTTCAATGGAAATCTAGAAAAATTTCTCCCTATACCAGCATTTGGGAAACGCGGAACAGCCCACGAACCGCTTACCCGCATTTTCGCCTTTCGTTGAAACTCGAAGTACAAGCGGAGAGCCGCAGCGCGGACACTTGCGCTCGGCAATCGCGGTTTTCGCAGGATTTTCGGAGACCGATTCCGCGGCATGAATTTTCGCCTTATTTAAATGCTCGCCTCGTTGTTCTTCAGCGACCAATGCTTCAAATTTTTTAGCGTAATCGGATCTGCCCGACTTGTGACACTTGAGAAAAGATCCCATCAGTTCATGCATTTCATCTCTAGAGCACAAGTATAAATCCTTGTCTGATTCTTCTATGTGCTTGATATATGAAACCAGCTGGTCCAAACGAATTACAATTTTTCGAATTTCTTCTGGAGCGTTTCTGTCGTTCAGAATGGTTTTCGGATTTGCAAGGACAATAACGGACCGGTATATTTTCGGAAAAGCCTTTTCATAGAGCGTCTGCGTCAAGAAATTGGTCTTGTATTCCCGGCGGATTTCCTTCAGAACGTTGAGATGGCGCGCATTTTGCGATACGGGAGAAGTAAAGCCTTCCCGACGATAGAATTTTCCGTTTCCGATATGGCGAATGAAATTACCCTTGTCGTCTATCTCGATATTGCCGTAAAGATTCTTGCATTCGATGACAAATACATGCCGCCTTGTCACCACCAAAAAATCAATCTGCGCTGACAAATCGTTTTTCTCTAGGCTTAGGTCATGTGCGACGATCATGTCCATGCCGCTATTTTTCAATTCGTATGCAATTTGGCGTTCACCGTAAAGCCCCGCTTCGGCAGCATTTATCTGGTCATCTATTTTGTCTTTTAATTTATCGGAAGCCCGAGCGGAAAGGGATTTCATTTTTTCGACAAACTCTTCCGCTTCACTGTTCTCCTTGATAAAGACAGGTCCAAAATACTTGTTAAAAATCGAGTCGAGAATGCCCATGGAAGCCTCTTGCCTTTACAAAAGTATTATACGATTATTTTTGGAAAATCTCCTTCGCGTGAATTCCCACCTTTCCTGCCCTACTTCAAGAAAAGTCCGAGCTTTCCGAAGTCGAGGAACGTGATGAAAACGAAGAGGGCGATGAAAAGCGCCATGGCGATTTTCTGGATCAGAGCCTGCCTTTCTTGCGAAATCGCCTTGCCGCGAATCGCTTCGATGAGTAGAAAGAGGAGTATTCCCCCGTCCGTAATCGCTAGCGGCAAGAGGTTCATGATTCCGAGGTTGATGCTGATGAGCGCAAGGAGCATCAGAAAGTCATCGAACCCGGAAAGCCAGACGTTGCCCATCACAGCGACAATCGTTACGGGCCCGGACATCGCATCGACCTTTACCTGCCCCTGGAACATCCGCTTGAAGTAGCGGAAAACGCTCGTCGTCATTTTCCAGCTGGTACCGCATGCCTTGAGGACCGCTTCCGGGAAGTTGCGGCTCACGATGTGCGTTTCCTTGAACATCACGTATGTCATCTGGATGCCTATCATGTAGCGACCGTGTTCCTCGCTGTAAACGGCGGAAAGTTTCTTTTCGAGCGTATCCGCGCCACGGTGAATCGTCACCGCGAGAGGCTTGCCCTCGGAACCGTTCACCAGATCGACGACATCCCGATACTTGAAAATTCTCTGGTGGTCGATTGCGACAATCGTATCGCCCGGGAGAAATCCCGCCTTTTCCGCCGCGCTGCCGGAAAGAGGCTTTCCGTTGATGACGACACGATGCCGCGGATAGACGCCTGCTTCGCCGACACCCATGTGGATATCGTCCGAAAGGGAATCCTTGCCTGGGATAACCATTTCTTGCGGAACGATAACAAGGGAAAGCGTATCCGCGCCGCGGAGAAGCTTCAGGGGAACTTCCGCGCCAAGGCGCACACCGACCTGTTCGCGAAAATCGTCCCAGCCGTTAGTCGGTCGCCCGTCGAGTTCGAAAATCGTATCGCCCGGAAGGATGCCGGCCATTTCCGCCGCGCTTTCATGCGCGACAAGTCCTACGATCAGACGGGACGATTCCGGTTCCTCCACACCTTTCATGTAAAGCCCCACCAAGAGCAGAAACGCGAACGCGATATTCACGAACGGTCCCGCAAAGGCGATTGCCGCCCGCGCCCCGACGCTTTTCGACACGAACGAATTCGGATCGTTCGAATCGGAATCTTCCGGATTTTCCCCCTCCATGGCAACATAGCCGCCAAAGGGAATCATCGAAAGGCAATATTCCGTCTCGCCCTTCCTGAAGCGAAAAAGCTTTTTGCCGAATCCGATGGAAAAAGTCCTGACCTTGACCTTGTTCCACTTGGCGACGAGAAAATGCCCCAGTTCGTGGATGAAGACAAGGAAGCTCAGACTGAGAAGCCCAAGCGCAAATATCGCTACATTCGAAAGAAAACTCTCCATAGGTCGCAATTTAGAAAAAAGCGACGAAGGAAATGCGGATCCTAGAGGAGTTCCCGAGCGAGCCTTCGCGCTTCCGCATCCGCCGCGAGAATCGTCGATAGGTCGAGCGGACCGGAAACAGCCGGAGTCTTCGACACGACCTTTTCCACGCCAGCCGGAATGTCCATGAACCCGATTTCCCGTTCGAGGAACGCACCGACGAGAACTTCGTTTGCCGCGTTCATCGTCGCCGTATAGAGTCCGCCCCTCTTGCCGCATTCGATGGCAATCGCGAGACAGCGGAACTTTTCGAGATCGGGCTTGAAAAACGTAAACGTGCCGATTTCCGAAAGGTCCAGGCGTTCCGTTTCGAGCGCAATGCGTTCCGGCCACGTGAGCGCGACCTGGATGGGAATTTTCATGTCGGGAGCGCCGAGCTGCGCCATGAGGCTTCCATCGCGGAACTGCACCAGGGAATGTACGCGGCTCTGCGGGTGAACGACGACCTTGATCCGTTCATAGGGGATGTCGAAGAGAAAATGCGCTTCGATGACTTCAAGCCCTTTATTCATCATCGTCGCAGAATCAATCGTGATTTTCCGTCCCATGCTCCAGACCGGATGATTCAGGGCGTTCTCGACGGAAATATCCTTGAATCTTTCGAGCGGCCATTCGCGGAACGGTCCGCCCGAAGCCGTGATCTGCAGGTTTTCCACTTCCGCTTTCGGACGGTCGGCGAGACACTGGAAAATCGCATTGTGCTCCGAATCGACAGGCGCAAGATAGGCCTTCGGATTTTCGCGGAGCGCATCCTTGATGACTTCTCCCGCCATCACGAGCGTTTCCTTGTTCGCCAGCGCGACATGCTTTGACGCCCGGATCGCGGAAAGGGTCGGAAGGCATCCGACGGAACCCATCAGGGAATTCAGGACGATATCCGCGTTCGGATCGCTCGACAGTTCGCAGAGACCTTCCATTCCGGTGAGGACGGGCTTTCCCAGTTCCTTCGAAAGTTCCCTCGCGGCCGATTCATCAAACATGCAGAATCGCTCCACGTTCATTTCGCGGGCGATTTTCGCGACGCTTTTCCAGTTCCTGTTCGCGGCTACCGCATGCAGCCGAAACCGTTCGGGGTGCTGTTTCAAGACACCGATAGTCGAAGTTCCTATCGAACCCGTAGCCCCCAGAAGACAGACACGCTTCATCTTAGACCGTTCCGTTGATAAAGACCATCAGGAGTACGACCGCCGGAGCCGAAAGGAAGAAGGAATCCGCCCGATCGAGGACACCGCCGTGTCCCGGAAAGATTTGGCTTGCATCCTTCGTTCCGGACCAACGCTTGAGCGTCGATTCGAGCAAGTCGCCCACCTGCCCCGCTATGGCGAGGACAAGCCCCAGGACCGCCGACATGGCAAAGTTCAACCCGAAAACCGACGGGGCAAAGAACATTACCCAGCCGACGGCAAAGAGCGTTCCGCAGACCGCGCCTTCCCAGGTCTTCTTCGGGCTGATTTCCGGTGCGATGTGATGCTTTCCCAAGAGCCGTCCCCCGAAATACGCCATCGTATCGCAGACCCACATCGCGGTCATTATCAGGATAAACTTGTACGAATGTTCGATCGAACCGTTTCCCGAGCCAAGCAGATAGACGTCGAGACCGCCCCACAGTCCAAGATAGAGCGGCGCACCGAGCTGCATCGAAAGCCACGGGAACAGATGGTCGATGGAAACCCGCGAAAACGCGATGACGATGTAGAGCGCAAAGACGCAGACAAAGACAATCCCGACTAGGTGCGGAACCGCCGAAATTCCGAAAAAACGCCCGGACTGGAAAATCCAGGCAAGGATGAGAGCGACAGCCGCAAGCGGGGCTATCGCCTGCATCGACGGTCCCTTGTACATTTTAGAAGCCATTCGCGCCCATTCCCAGGCGCCAGCACCGCTCAGAAAGCACATCAGGGCCAATCGGGAAATGTCGTTCAGCCAAAGCAGCAAAAAGGTCACCGGAATGGCGATGACCGCAAACAGGATGCGAATTGTCAAATTACTCATCGAGAACCTTTCCGAAACGGCGTTCGCGCGTGTTGTAAAAATCGACCGCCTTCTGGAATTCATCGTTCGTGAAGTCCGGCCAGAGGGTCGGTGTCACGTAGAATTCGCTGTAGGCGGCCTGCCAGAGCAGATAGTTCGAAAGGCGAAATTCCCCGCCGGTGCGAATGACCAGGTCCGGATCGGGAGCGTCTTGCAGATAGAGGTTCCGGGAAAAGGCTTTTTCGTCGATCGCTTCGAGAGAAAGCGTTCCCGCCTTGACCTCGGCGGCAATCGCCTTGCAGGCATCGACGATTTCCTGACGTCCCCCGTAGGAAATGGCGAGATTCAGCTGCATCCCGGAATTTTTCGCGGTCGTGTCGATAGCGTGCTGCAACTGATTCCGCGGAGCTTCCGGCAAGCGGTCGATGTTTCCGATAACCACGAGCTTCACGTTCTTTTCCATCAGGTCGGGGAGTTCCTTGTGGACCATTTCCACAAGAAGCTTCATCAGATAATCGACTTCCTTGGAAGGACGCTGCCAGTTCTCGGAGCTAAAGACATAGAGGGTCAAATGTTCCAACTGCAGGTCGCAGCCGAACTTGACCGCGTCGATCGTCGCCTGGGTTCCCTTGCGGTGCCCAAGAAAGCGTTCGAGCCCCCGGCTTCTCGCCCAGCGGCCATTGCCGTCCATGATGATGGCAACATGCTTCAGTCCGTTAGCCATTTCGCCTAAACCTCGAGGAGGTCCGCTTCTTTCAGCTTGAGGATTTCGTCGATTTTCGCGATGTAGCTGTCGGTCACCTTCTGGATCTGTTCCTGGCGCTTCTTCGCTTCGTCTTCGGCGATTTCCTTGTCCTTCTTGATGACGTCGTTTGCGTCGCGGCGGATGTTGCGGATGGCGACCTTGCCCTCTTCCGCATGCTTGCGGGCGAGCTTTGCAAGTTCTTCGCGGCGTTCCGAGGTGAGGATAGGAATGGACACTCGGATGCCGTTGCCTTCCATCAGCGGAGAGACTCCGATGTTCGCCATGAGAATCGCCCGGTTGATCGGTTCGACCATCGTCTTTTCCCACGGGGTCACGAGGAGCATGCGCGGTTCCGGGACGGAAACCTTCGCCACCTGCGGAATCGGGGTGGGCGTTCCATAATAATCGACGCGGATATTGTTCAAGATCGCGGGAGTCGCCACGCTGGTGCGAATCTTCGAAAATTCGCGTTCAGTCGCCTCGACGGCCTTTTGCATTTTCAATTCATATTCTTCTGACATAGATCCTCAATTTAAAAACTTTGCGGAAGCGCCTTGCCTGGCTAGCAATGCACGAGTGTTCCTAAACTACCTTCCGCGGTTGCCTTCGTCAAGTTTCCCGGAGACATTTTGAACACGAGAATCGGCATTTTCTGCTCGAGACAGATGGCGACCGCCGCCGTATCCATCACTTTCAGCCCGCGGCGGATGACTTCGGCGTAGGAAATGTCGTCAAAGCGTGTCGCGGAGGGATTCTTGACCGGATCGTCCGTATAGATTCCATCGACCTTCGTCGCCTTCATGATTACATCGCATTCCGCTTCGCTTGCGCGGAGCGCGGCGGCACTGTCGGTCGTAAAGTACGGGTTGCCGGTTCCCGCGGAGAATATCACGACCGTTCCGGAAGCCAAAAGGGAAATGGCCCGTCTGCGGTCAAAGAACTCGCAAACGGGTTCCATCCGGACTGCGGACATCACGACACAGGAGACTCCCTGCTTTTCAAGAGCATCCTGCATCGCCAGTCCGTTCATCACCGTGCCGAGCATTCCCATCGCGTCGCCCTGGGCGCGGTTCATCCCGCCCGCGGACGCGGAAATGCCGCGCACCAGGTTTCCGCCGCCGATGACAAGCGCCACCTGGACGCCCGACTTCACGACGGAAGCGATTTCGGAAGCCATCGACGTCAGAATTTCGGAGTCGATGCCGTGACCTTTTTCCCCGGCGAGAGCTTCACCGGAAAGCTTGAGAAGAATTCGTTTGAACTTGGACATAGTAGAGTATAGGGTTGGTTTGTGAAATGTTTTCTCTTAAACTAGAATCCGATCGATGTACTTTGCCACCGCGTTTTCTTCGGATACGCTCGGTTTCGGGCTTTTCCCGAATATCTCGGGATGATGGAACTTCGACAGCGCAAGGACGGCGTTCTCTATCTTCGGGAAGGTCTCCTTGTCGAAAGGCACGTTGAAATTTCCCATGTAGTAGGGAACATCCGCATATCTCTTGAAACAATCGAGGTAGCAGTAGTAGGAAAGCTTTTCGGGGTTTACATCCACGGCGTTGGCCGAGCGCTCCTTGATGAACGTCCGGCTGCGCTTTAAGGCGTTGATGTCCCGAAGCGTGTAGAACAGGATTTCCGGTTCGAAGCGTTCCCTGTGGGGATATTTCTGGATGAAATCCGCCACGTAGTCAAAGTCCGCGAGCGAGAAGGTCTTGCCCTCGACCGTCTTGAACGTCATCCGATAAATGTCGTCATAGGAAAGTCCCGCGGACGGTTCCCTCTTGTAAAACGCGACAATCACCGGAAATCCGGCAGTCTTGGAAGTGTTCGCGAATTCCTGGCTGTTGAAAACAGCGTGTTCGAGCATTCTGTAATTCGCAAAAAAGTTTTTCGCCGCGGAAAAATTTTGACGCTTTACCAGATACGAAAGCGGATGCAAGACGGCGACATAATCCGCCTCGAGCTTGTTGTAGGCGAGAAGAGACGAAAGGCCCAGATCGCGCGTCCTGATGTCCGCGTCAATTTCCATCCCGGAAGTCTTGATTCCCTGGTTTATCTGCGACGTGACATCGTTATAGGGAGGATTCCCGACGACAACCAGACAGTCGCGACTTTCGATTTCATACTGATTGCGCGAGACGGAAACAAGCGCGTTCCTGTTGAACGTTTGCACCTTCGGGAAGAGTTCGGAGACCTTGCGGACCGCAAGGGAATCGATGTCGTTCCCGATATACCTGTTCTTCGGCAGTTGTTCCTGCAATTCAAAAAAGGCGCCATAACCGCACGAGCTGTCGAGAACTGTTTTCCCGGTTGTCAACCCGTACTTTTCAAGCCAATCCCTGACTAGCAGTACATACTTGTACGGAGTGTAGAAGCTCCCGAGGTTCACTCGTCCGCTAGCGTCCAGATGACTCTGTATATGGATGTCCAATTTTACGCCCACTTTAGGAAAATTGTTTTAAAAACAAGCCGTCCCTTGCAGGACGGCCGGTTTCGACATTTTGTCGTCTAGACTAGTTGCCTCTTTCGAAGCGGATGAAATCGACGACGGCGAGATTCTTCACACCGAGCTTTTCCCCTTCGGCGAGCAGATAATCCTTGACGGAAAGCTTCTTCGGGTTCTTGTCGGAAATGAAGAATTCCTGGTCTTCGAGGACAACTTCCTTGAGGACCTTCGCGACGCGGCCTTCGATCTGGCGCTGGGCGAATTCCGGCTTGGTCTTCTTGCCGGAATTTTCGATCTGGGCGAGAGCGATTTCCTTTTCCTTCGCGATGAACTCTTCGGGAACGGCCGCATTGTTCAAGGCGACCGGCGGGAACGCGGCTGCCTGCATCGCGATTTCCTTCGCGGTGCGTTCGAGCGCTTCCTTGTCGTTCGGGGTGCCTTCGAACGCGAGACGCGTGAGAACGCCGATCTTTCCGCCCATGTGGGAATAGAGACCGATGACGTCCGAACCGGAACGCTTGATGACGCCCAGCTTGCGGAAGTCGATGTTCTCCTGGATTTTCACGAGAACGTCTTGCAGCTTGTCGTTGATCTTCACGCTATCGACTTCGGCGTTCTTCAGTTCTTCGACGGAGTTGATGTCCTGCGTTTCGCAAGCCTTGATGGCGAGATTCGCCAGGGCGACGTAGTCCGCGTTCTGGGACACGGGTTCCGTTTCGCAACCGAGTTCAAAGGCGACAGCGCGGTCGGCGCGGCTCACGAGGAACACGCGGCCTTCCTTCGCGGCCTTGTCGGCACGCTTCGCGGCAACCGCGGCTCCCTGCTTGCGGAGAAGTTCGAAAGCCTTTTCCTGATTGCCTTCGGCTTCGATCAGGGCCTTCTTGCATTGCATCATTCCAACGCCGCTAGCCTTGCGGAGCTGGTTCACCATTGCAGCGGTAATTTCGACAGCCATCGTTACTTTTCCTCGCTTTTTTCAGCCTTGTCTTCGGTCTTTTCGACGGGAGCCTTGCGCGGCTTGAAAGCGCGCTTGCGCGGAGCCGGAGCGTCGTCATACTTTCTTGCGGCAGATTCGGCGTCGGCATTCTTCGCCACTTCGGAACGGGTCGTTACGTTGTCCGCAAGGTAATCCACGATAATCTTGATGGACTTCACCGCGTCGTCGTTCGCCGGAATCGGGTAATCCACGAGGGTCGGATCGACGTTCGTGTCGCAGATGCCGATGATTGGAATGTGCAGACGGCGAGCTTCCGCCACCGCGATGTGTTCGTGGTGCAAATCGGTCACGACAACGAGACCCGGAAGGGTCGCCATTTCGCGAATGCCGCCAAAGACGCCGAGCATCTTTTCGCGGAGACGGGTCTTGTCGAGTACTTCCTTCTTCGAAAGTTCCTTGAAGAGACCTTCGGACTCCATCTGGTCGATCTTGTCAATCTGCTTGATGGACTTGCGAACGGTCTGGAAATTGGTGAGCATGCCGCCGAGCCAGCGGTTCGAGACGAAGAAGTGATTCGTCTTCTGTGCAGCTTCTTCCACGATGGCGCGGGCGGTCGGTTTTGTACCGACGAAGAGAACGCTCTTCCCTTCGCTGGAGATGCGGGCGGCAACCTTGCCGGCTTCTTCGAGCTGCTTGATCGTCTTGTCGAGGTTGATGACATAGATGTCATTCTTCTTCGCCAGGATGTAGGGTTTCATTTTCGGGTTCCAGCGCTGAGCCTGGTGACCAAAGTGAGCGCCTGCTGCGAGCAGGTCTTCGACGGAAGGCAGATTAGCCATGATGTTTTCCTTTTTTCGGTTAAACGTCCCGACATGCAGAAGCCACAAAGCCCAGAGGCCACCGAAGCGACTTTTCACATGCCGGTGATTGATTTTTCCCGGACAAACGCCCGAGCGTGCGCAAATATAGAAAATTCATGTCAGTGCGCGGCAAGCCAGTTCGCTCCGAATCCCACCGAAGCGACCAGCGGGACTTTCAAGTCCATCGCGTGTTCCATTTCGAACCGGACGATTTCGCCAAGGCTTTCCGCCTGGTCCCGAGGACATTCGAATACGAGTTCGTCGTGCACCTGGAGCATCATCCGGAGCGGAAGCGAATCCTTCTCGATTCGGCTTGCGACGCGGATCATCGCCGTCTTGAGCAGGTCCGCGGCACTTCCCTGGACTGGCGTATTCACCGCCATGCGTTCCGCCATCTGGCACTCGGTCCTGTCCCCGGAATCGATCCCGGGGATTTCGCGACGGCGCCCTGTCAGCGTTTCGACATATCCATGTTCATGGGCAAAAGCCTTGATGCGTTCCACATAGGCCTCGACGCCCTTGTACAAGTTGAAGTATCCGTCGATAAAGGACTTCGCTTCGCCCATCGAAATATGCAGGTCGCGAGAAAGCCTAAAAGGTGTCATTCCATAAAGGACGCCGAAGTTTACGACCTTCGCGCGGCGACGCTCGTCGGCGGTCACCGCGGACGGGAGTTTTCCAAAGACCGCGGCGGCGGTCAGCGCATGGATGTCCACCCCGTCGCGATACGCCTGTACAAGCTTTTCGTCACCGGAAAGATGCGCAAGCATCCGCAGCTCTATCTGCGAATAGTCCGCGGAAAGAATCACGTTTTCCTTTTCACCCGGAACGAACGCGGCCCGAATCTTTTTCCCTTCCTCGGAACGAATCGGAATGTTCTGCAAGTTCGGTTCGCGACTCGAAAGCCTGCCCGTCGCCGTTCCCCACTGCACAAAGTTCGTGTGAATCCGGTGAGTCTCCTTGTTCACGAGCGTCGGAAGGACTTCGACGTACGTATTCTGGAGCTTTTTCAGTTCGCGGTAATTCAGAATCGATTCGACGAGAGCGGTTTCCCGTTCGGAAAGTTCGAACTCGGTGAGCAAGCGGTCGAGGACCGCGCTGTCCGTGCTGCGCCCGGTCGCCGTCTTCTTCAGGACCTTCAGCCCCAGATCGTCATAGAGAACTTCGGCGAGTTGCTTTGGAGAGGCGATGTTGAACGGATTACCGCCGGAAAGCTCATAGACCTTCTCCTCGGTCTTTTCGATTCGCTTCGAAAAATCCGCGGAAAGATTTCGAAGAGCGTTTTCGTCGATGGCGGCGCCGCATTCTTCCATGGAGAAAAGGACCTTGAGGATCGGCATTTCCGTTTCCAGAAAATGCCTTTCCAGTCCTCGATTCTCGAGCTTCGACCGAACAATGTCCCACAGTTCGAAAATCGCCGCTGCGGATCTTGCCGCATATCCCGCCATCTCCTCGACGGGAACGCGCGAAAAGGGAATCTCGTTTTTCCCATGCCCGACAAGCGCCTCGATAGAGCCTATCTCCCGCAGGCCGTTTCGAAGGCAAAGTTCTTCCAGTTCGTATTTCGATTCCCCCGGAGAAAGCATCCACGCTCCGATTTGCGCATCCCGAATTTCCGAAGGAAGAACTCTTTCGTCAAATGCCCAGGAAAGGGCGTGCAACGCGGACTTCGCGGAAAACATTCTCCACGGCTTCTCGGCGACGGTAAACGCCGGAACGAACCAGTCCGCAAAATATTCCGTATCGATATTGTTCAGCGGAATACCCATATCGTCCGTATGTCCGAGAGGGACGTAAAATCCCTTGTCCGGATCGGTGGAAAGAGCGACCCCCACAATCGTCGTCGAAAGAGGACGCGAACCGTCATAGATTACCGAAACAGCCGGAGAGGGAGAAGCCTCGACAGCCGAAGCCATTTCCCGGAAAGCCCTTGTCGTGCGCACAACGACCGTTTCGAAAGGCTTGCGCTCTTGCGAAGCGGACTTTTTCGCAAAGTCGTCCTTCGAAGGAACCTTGTCGATGAGCCGCAAGAGGCTGTTGATTTCGTGCTCCTTGAAAACGTCCCGAAGCGGATCGCTCGCAATCCCGCGAAATTCCAGTTCGCCAAGAGAGCCTTTAAAACCCCGCGAAGACTGGATAGTGACAAGCTCTCGCGAAAGAAAGGCGTTTTCCCTTCCCTTTTCCAGATTGTCGTGCAAGCCTTTTTTCGTCACCTTGTCAAGATTTGCGTACAAATTATCGATGTTTCCAAACTCTTTCAGGAGAGATACAGCCGTCTTGGGACCAACTTTCGCAACGCCCGGAACATTGTCCGAAGAATCTCCCATCAAGGCGAGATAGTCGCGGATCTGCACCGGAGGAACGCCGTATTTGTCCTCGACCTCTTCCGGTCCGAAATCGATTCCGTCCGCACCCTTTTCGAGTTGATACAGATGAATCCGGTCATTCACGACCTGGGAAAGGTCCTTGTCCTTCGTGACGAGAAAGATCTTTTCGAATCCTTCCTTGTAAGCTTCGCCCGCCACGGCGGCCATCACGTCGTCCGCCTCGTAACCCTTCTCCGAGAGCATCGGGATTCCGCTTGCGCGGATCGCTTCCATGAGCATCGGCAGCTGCCTTGCCATTTCTTCCGGCATCGGGCCGCGGTTTGCCTTGTATTCCGGATAGAGTTCGTGTCGAAACGTCGGCGCTCCCACGTCGCACACAATCGCAAAGTGCGTTGGCTTGTGCTTGGAAAGAAGCCGCAGGACGGTCCCCCAGTAGCCGTGAACCAGGGAAACATCTTCGCCCTTCCCGTTGACGAGCGGATCTCGCGCATAGGCGTAGAACATCCGAAAGGCGAGAGCGAACGAGTCGAGCAGGAAAAGTTTTCTTGGAGCAGGCATAGGGTATCGATTCTTGAAACGTGAAAATTAAAGGCGGACCGAAAGCTTTTCGCGCATTTCCTTGACCGTTTGCACGGCCTTTTCCACCGAAGAGCCCCGAGCGAGCAAGACACCCATGCGACGATGCCCGCCGACAGAAGGCTTGCCGAACAGCCGGATGCCCGTATCGGGAGTTTCCAGAACCTTCGCGAGGTTTTCGAAACGAACCTGTTCGGATTCCCCTTCGACGACGATCGCCTTCGAAGCGGACGGTCCGCGGAACGCGATGTTCGGAATCGGCAGACCGAGAATTGCCCGGGCGTGAAGCGCGAATTCCGAAAGATCCTGGGAAATCAGGGTCACCATTCCCGTATCATGCGGGCGCGGACTGACTTCGCTAAACAGGACATCCTCGCCGCAGACAAAAAGCTCCACGCCAAAGATTCCGCGGCCTCCGAGCGCATCCGTGATTTTCTTCGCGATGTCGTGCGCCTTTTCGAGGACCGTCGCGCTCATCGGCTGAGGCTGCCACGATTCCTGGTAGTCGCCGTTCACCTGGTGATGTCCCACCGGTTCCAAGAAGCTAGTCCCGCCGACATGGCGCACCGTGAGCATCGTGATTTCGTAGTCAAAGGGGACAAAGCCCTCGACAATGACGCGGGAAGGCTTTCCCGTGCGGCCTTCGCTCTGGGAAACGTTCCACGCCCGATCGATATCCGCTTCGGACCTGACCGTGCTCTGTCCATGCCCCGACGAACTCATCACGGGCTTCACGACACAGGGGATTCCAACCGCCTTCACCGCCGCCTTGAAATCCTCTTCCGTATCCGCAAAGCGATACGGCGAAGTTTTCAGACCGAGCTCCTCTGCCGCCAAGCGACGAATCCCTTCGCGGTTCATCGTCAGCCGCGTCGCCATCGCCGTCGGAATCACATGGTAGCCTTCCTTTTCGAGTTCCACGAGCGTCGGGGTCGCAATCGCCTCGACTTCCGGGACGATGTAGTCCGGCTTTTCCTGTTCGACTATCCGGCGAAGCGCCGCGCCATCCAGCATGTTGACGACATGATAGCGGTGGGCGACCTGCATCCCGGGAGCATTCGCATAGCGATCGACCGCAATCGTTTCGACGCCGAGCCGCATCATCTCAATGATAACTTCCTTGCCAAGCTCTCCCGCTCCGCAAAAAAGAACGCGCGTCGCGCTTTTCGAAAGCGGCGTCCCAATCGTACCGAGTTCTGCCATGATATCTCCTTGTTTATTTTTTCAGCCTGCCGGAAGTTCCCTTTTCGTAACCGCCAATGCAGGAAACAGCCCGACTGTTGCACGGCGTTCCCTCGCGGAAGGTAAATTCGCTGTCCGATTCGAAAACGGCCTGCACCATGCGCTTAAAATCGAAGGATGCGTTTTTCCCGACCGTAACGCGGTAATACAGGTCTTCGTCCCGCGTATAGACAAGAACCGTCGCGGTCTCCGTCGGACGTCCCTTGCCCTTTACCGAAAATCCGTAAGGTTCTTCCTTTACGGTGAACATCTTCACTTCGGGCAGTTCAAAGCCGATATCCTTCCAGGTCGCATAGTTTCCGGTAGCGCGAGCGGCAAACCAGGCTTCCGCACCGGTCTCCCCAATTTCTTCCATGATGCCGTTGATCCGGCTGTCATAGGAATCCTTGATGGAACGCAAATCTTCTTCCTGGGCCGTCAGGCGGTCTTCGGAATCCATCGGTTCGAGTTCTTCCGCGGCAAGAGGTAAAAACGCAAGGCATGCCATTAAAGACAAGGTTTGAAAAATTCTCATATTTAAACATCTAAAAAATTTTTCGAAAGCCGTCCGCGAGATTTGAAAGATTCGAGGCCGGAAACCGGTTGTCGGCAACAATCAACCAGGTTCTGAATTCCATCTTGCATTTTCCATCGTCAATTATTATAATTAGACAAAGCTAACAAAAAGGATGAATCGCGAATGCCAGACCAACAGAAACTTTCCCAAAGCCTCGAAGACTATCTCGAAATGGTACACATTCTCTGTCTGGAAAACAAGGATGTCGCCCACGTCAAGGACATCGCGGAAAGGCTTTCCGTCAAGATGCCGTCCGTGAACAAGGCGATGAACGAGCTTAAAAAGCTCGGGCTGGTCAACCAGGAACCCTATACAGGCATTTCGCTATCCCCGGCAGGGAAGCAGACCGCGGCAAAAGTCCTCGCTCGGCACTTCCTGCTCCGAAAGCTCCTTTTAAAGCTGGGCGTTTCCGAAAAGATAGCGAACGAGGACGCCTGCAAGATGGAACACATCCTTTCGCAGGAATCCCTTGACCGCATCAGCGATTTCGTCGGCAAATAAATCAGGAATCGACACAAACGGAAAAGCCCGCGAGTCGGGCTTTTTTCGTTATCGTTTCGAGAAAACTATCGAAGGGAAAGCATCCGGGCGGAAAGCGTCTTTCCTCTTGCCGAAACTACCTTGGCAAGCCATTTCCCGGACGAAAGCCTTGCGAGCGAGACATTCGCGTTCGCTCCGACATTCTGTCGCAAGCACAGTTCCCCGTTCGCATTGAACAGAAGAAGCGTGCTTTTTGCAGGAGCGGCTACATACAGGTTCCTCGCTTCCAGCCGCATCGAGACCGTCGAATTCTTGACCGGGAGGACCGAGGGAATCGGCACAATGGAACCTTCCGGTGCGCCGACGACAAGTCCTCTTCCTGTCGTGCTCATATAGACCACGCCAAAATAATTCATGTCACCCTGTACAAAATTGCCGTTTCCCGGACCGCCATACTGGTGAGCATCATCGTTTACGCGAATCCACGACTTTCCCTTGTCCGTCGAACGATAAATTCCTAGAGGATTGTTCGCACCCCCGGCGATTCCCCAGATGAAAATCGTCTCGTAGTCGGAACCTTCCTTCGCCTTGCCGATTCCCACGGCAATCGCCGTCGAAACGCCCGAGACGCGGTTCCAGGTAGAACCTCCGTCTTCCGTATAGGCGAGACCGTTTTCCGAATAGCCCTTGGCAAGCCATACCTGCGCCTGGTCGAGCGGGACCCACAGATGGCCTTCCCTGCCCGGAACCGTGCGAATAAGACCGCCGCCGTTGTAGTATTCGCCCGAAGCATCGTTTTGCAAGCGAGTGCCCGAATTTGCAAAAGTCGCGCCGCCATCGGTCGAAAGCTTTAAGTGACCCTGGGCATCCACCAGGTAGAACTTATCGGGATTTACCGGATCGGGCGTGATTCGCGCGTATTGGCACTGCCCGTCAAGCCCTGTCACCTCCGTCCACGTCTTTCCGTTGTCCACCGTACGGTAAACATTGTTGCTGTTGTCCGGCCGGTGAAGAATCACCTTGCCGTCCGCGGACATGGCGAGCGTTCCCTGCGAACCCTTGAGGGTCGTTTCGAGCTTAGTCCAGGTCGCCGCCTTGTCGTCCGAGCGATACATCACGTCCGAGCCGATGCCCGTTCCCGACGAATAGTCCGTCACATGCCCCGTGCGGACAAAGGCTCCCGCAAGCGGAGCGTAACCCAGGCTGTTCGTCGTCCCGATATTCGGGCTGTGCCGTGGCGTGCTCTGGTTTATATCCGAATAGGCCGCCCCGTCATAGTCTCCGATCGCCGTGACAAGCGGTCCTCCCGGAACGCTTACGATGTCTAGCGGAACCGTTTCCTCGATTCCCACGGACTGGAACTTCCACAGCGGAACCCTTGCCGAGATGTCTTCCGTCCGAAAGACGCCGTTTCCGCTCGTTACCCAGGCTTCCTTGGTGTTAAACGGATTGAATTCGATGGAACCCGCCCAGTGAATAGCATTGCCATGAATCCAAGCGTTTCCGTTCGCATCGATATTCACGCCGTCGTTATATCCCTGCCCATGGGTCCAGGTCCTTCCGCCATCCGTCGTCACGTAGATGCGGTCCCCCCAGCCGTCCGTGCCGTCCGCAAAGAAATGCCTGCCCCCGTAAAAGCAAAGCGTCGAAACGATGATGTGGTTCGCATCGTTCGGGTCGATGGAGATTCCCCCGAAACCATGTCTCGCCGACTGGCTACCGTCTCCCATACGCGCCGTCGTACTTTCGTCCTGGTATGGCGTGATGTCTGTCCACGTTCCGCTACCGATTGCATATCTATAGACCGCGCCACGAGTTACGGAGTGAGGACCTTCCGAGCTCGAGTAGGTCAGGAACAGGTTGCCATCGGCAATCTTTGCGCGATGCGGCATCAGGTTCGACGGGCCTCCCGAAACAAGGTTCCAGGTCGCGCCGCCGTCGTTACTTACATACAGATTGTCGCTTGTCGCGGAAATTCCCATGTAGAGCGTTTTCGTCGAACCGTCGGCAAGTGTTCCCTGCGATTCATCGAACAGGACAAAGCTTATCCCGTTCACGTTGGTGAGACCGTTTCCCGTTGCGTTCGACAGAGCTATCTCGTAAGCGCGCGTCCAGGTCTTGCCGTAATCGGTACTTCTATAAAGGCCCTTGGTGCGGCTTCCGCAAAAAAGAATGTTCGGTTTGTTCGGATCGACAGCGAGCTTTTCGCCCGTCTGCCGTCCCATTCCGTTTCCGTGAGCGAGCATTTCCACGTAGCTCGTGTCCCAGGTCGTTCCGTAGTCTTCGCTCCGGAGTATCGCCGTGCGACCATCGCTAAAATACCCCGTTCCCGCAAGAACATAGATGCGCTTCGGATCCGTCGGGTCAAGAGCGAAGGATTCCGTTCCATACAGTCCCTTGTCGTTTTCGGAAATCCAGTCCATCAGCGGAATCCAGCGGGAATTCGAAAAATCGAATCGATAGATTCCACCGACATCGGTACGGGCATAGAGAACGTTCTCCGCCTTCGGGTGGAAAATGACCGCGCTGACGAAACCGCCACCGTCAAAGCGCACGTTTCCCCACACGTAGCTTTCCGACGCGAAAACGTTCATGCCGAGTCCAAAGACGACCGGAGCGAAAAATTTCAAGAAGCGCATAGGTTTCTCCTTTCTTTTATCGGAAAGATATATTCCCCGTTTGCATTCGGCAACACTAGCTGTCCATCCAGATTCCCGTATCGCGGACAATCAGCCGTTGCCGAGCTTCGAACAGGCGCTCCCTCGAGGCGACGAGGGTGAGGCTTCCCGGATTTTTCCCGCTCATCTTGACACGGGTCACGCCCGTATAGAGGATTTGACGGTTTAAAAGCGGATGACCGCCTTGCAAGGGGAGGAACACGAGAATATTCTCGTAGCCCGAACCTTGCGACTTGTGAATCGTAATCGCAAAGGCCGTTTCGAGAGAATCGCTCGGGAACAGCGAAAGCGGGTAGCAAAAATATTCCCCGCCAAGTTTCACCATCAGATAGTCGATGCAGTCGGCACTCTTTACGACGATTCCCGAATCCCCGTTGAAAAGCTTGAAATCGGCCTGGTTCCTCGTAAACATCAGAATCTGTCCGGGGAAATAAGGACTGTTCGCTTCATGGAAAGACCTTCCTTTATCGGAAAGCCTTTTCCGGATACACCGGCAAAGCGTACGGTTAAGCGTTTCGACACCCTGCACACCGCGCCTTTCCGCCGAAAGGATGCGCGCCCGTTCGGCGGTCCGCCAAAGATTTTCCCGAGCGTTCCGTTCCACAGTCGAAATTTCCGAATTTTCCGGATGAACCTTTTCCGCCAAGTCAAAAAGATCTTCGAGAAACGCCTGGCGCCACCGGTCAAGAATTTTCCCGATTCTTTCTTCCGCATCCTTTTTCCGAATGTCTTCGTCTTTCTTAAAAAGCGAAACGAACCGGACTGCGTTTTCCGCACTTTTCCATAGATCCGATTTCGCTTCAAAAGATTCCATGCCTCCACATTCCGCAATGGAACTTTCAAGCGACGCGTCTTCTTCTTGCTGGATAGCCTTGGCGAAGCGTCCAACCCGCGAATCGTCCGGAAAACGGTTCGATTCGGTAAGTTCCACCGTCGCGTCCGGTCGAATTCCCAGGACTTCGCCAAGAACGGCTCCCGCTTCTACAGACGGCAACTGGTTCCTGTCGCCTAGAACGAACAGTCGATACTTTGCGGTGTCTTCCGGAAGCGCTTCGAGAAACGCGGCAAAGAGCGTCACGTCGATCATGCTCGCTTCATCGACGACAAAGAGGGACCGGTCCGGCAAGCGGTTGTTTCCGTTGTAGTGGAAAGCGTTCTTCGATGGGTTGAACTTGAGCAGTCGATGCAGGGTCTGCCCTTCGACACTCTTGAATTTATCCACAATCTCTGGATGGGAATTTTTTTCCGCATCGGATATATCGTCCAGATTCCTTACGTCGCCCAGACGGTTTGCCGCCTTGCCGCTCGGGGCGACAAAGTAAAGCGACCAGTTCAGTTTCTCGGGCTCCCGCCTGAAAAGATTCCAGAGCAAGAATTGGACAACCGTCGTCTTGCCCGTTCCCGGTCCGCCCGTGACAATCAGATTGTTTTTCTCTCCGCAACGGACAGCGTTTTCCTGTGCGGCTTTCAGCGGAAAGTTTCCAAAATCCAGCGAACTATCGGCAGGTTCCGTCAAGATATTGGCATCTTTTCTAAAAACTGCCCTTTCCGATGTATTTCCAAAAATGCGCAAAATCGATTTCTTAGCCTTCCAATATTTATCCGCGAAAAGGAAAGGTTCGTTTTCTCGAAATTCCACGCAGAGAGGAATGTTTTCAAGGCATTTCCTCCCCGAAGCGTCCGCGTTCTCTTCACAAACGGTCGAAAGGGCGTTCAGGTCTGCGCAGCCCCTTTCGAAAATCGGGAAGAACTCTTCCGCATCCCGGAATTTTTCCGCTTTCTCTTCGGCAAGTAGCGATTCTTTCTGCGTTTTCAAGCCGTCCCACTTGAAAGCCCACTTGGCGAGCAGATTCCGAGGATTTAACGAAACGCAGGTATTGCCATCGCTTAACAGCGAAAAATAAACGAGTAAGACTTTTTGCGCATCCAAGGAAAGTTTCGGCTGCAATTCCGTTAGGAGCTTCACCAGTTTCAGATCGAGCGGTTGCGTTCCGCGCATTTCTCGCAGCGAATCAAAAAATTCCTCTAGAGTTTCTGTAATCATTGTCATCCAAAATCTCCCTATCTTGCTTTTGCCATCAGTGATTTAACGTTTTTAAAGGCAGCCGAAAGCTCCGCATAGTCTTTCCATGTCTGGGCGTAAAGTCCGCTTGATTCTTCCGCGCGACATCCGCGGAAAAACACATAATAGACTCCGCCGAAATGCTTTTGGAAAATCTCTTCTTCGTCTGTTCCGAACTTTCCAAACGACTTGAGCCATTGGACAAGACAGTAGGAATACAGCACGCGCTGAACGGCATATTCATCATCGACCTTTTTCATCGTACCGTCCACGGTAGAATCGCCGACGCCGTAGTTTTCCAGAACGTCCGATTTCCAGTCGAGAATGGAATAATACTCGCCGCGGACAAAAAGCAGGTCCATAAACCCCTTGCAGAAACTATGCAAGGCGTTTTCCCCGAATCCCAGAGCGTTCATCTGGAACGCCATTTCCGCCTTGCGCTTTTCGGCGGAAAGTTCCTTAAGGGAAAATTCGCCGCCCGTAGCGATTCCACCGCGAATTTCCGGAAGTTTCGCGTTCATCGTATTCCATGCAAAATGCGCCGACTGCTTGATCCAATCCGGATGTTCATCGATTGCGAAATTCTGGGACTTGAACTGTTCCTCGATAAGCGTTCTGAAATCCAAATCTTGAATCGCCGCTTCGGCATTTTCCATTTCGCCGATTTTTTCAAAATCCATTTGTTCAAAAGTTTGGTGCAGCGCATTGCCGAGTTTGCTGCCACGGGGAAAATTCTCGATACCGGAGAGAGCATTTTCCAGAACCATCCGAGAATCATCGGAAAGAATCCGAACGGGATTTGGATCGACGATAACCGTTTTGACCGCGCCTCTTGATTCCGCTTCATCCGATGCTTGCCTGTTCAGCAACTTCCCGTTTTCCGTGGTCACGGCGTCTTCACCTTCCCTCAGCTTTCCCGCCAAAGACGAATACGAATGTTGGAAAACGCTTTTGGAGCCAAGGGACTGCATAAACCGAATCGCATCGGGATAAGCCGTTTCATCGGAATTTTTCCTGGACGCATTTAAAAATTCACCAACCTTTTTTTTCAATTCCAAAGGATGCCAGTTTTCATTCGCCGATTCAACCGTCCAATGGTTATTCTTTTCGATGTAATTTGCAGAAATCGCCCCCTGCGTCTTCACCAAAAAATCCAATTCTGTTTTAGGCTTTTCAGGAAACGGTAAAAGCAGAATCGATTCCGCACGCGTATAATCCACATAGAACAACCTACACCATTCTTCCCGTTCCTCTTTTTGGCGATCGCTCTTCGCTTTTTTATCCAAGCCCAGTATTTTCCCGGATTCCGTTTTGCACACAAAAGGTCCCGAAGCGCTTTTGTTGAGGCCCTTAAACCCGGCGACAGAAACGACAACAGGAAACTGCAATCCCTTGGACGCATGAATCGTCATCACCTGCACTGCGTCAAAGTCGCTTCCCCGAGACACCAAGTTGCCATCCTCGTCATCCGTATCTTCCGTCGAAAGGGAAAGACCTTCCAGATGTTTAATAAGCTCTTCCAAGGTTACCCGATGATTGATCAGATAATCAAAAGCGTAAGCACCGACCTGTTTGAACTTTGCCAGGGACTGCAACTTGGAACTGTCGCAAAGATACCGATCGATTTGCGTTTCCGCATAAACGCTTTCCTGCAATTCGGCAAAGCGATTTCTTTCCACAAGGGAACGCCACTTTGCGAACAGCAAGGCTATTTTCGAATTCGGGTTTTCAAACACATCGTTCTCGACTTTTGAAAGCGGAATGCGGAAAAAATCCGATACCAACACCGCATTCAAGACACCGCGATTTCTCCCCGTAAAATCGGGAACATTTAGCGCTTTAAACAGCGCAATCCATTGACCCGATTCCCGGCCTTTGAACAAGTTCGAATCTTTGTAACGTACAAATGGAATGCCCACCCATGTCATCATCGATTCGATATTTTCCATTTCCGAGCGGCTCTTGGCCAAAACCGCGATGTTGGACAATTTCAGATTGACATAGTCACCCGTTTCCTTGTCAAAAATTTGCAGAGCCGTTTTTCCGTTTTGCATCGAAATAAAATCAACAATCCGCGAAACCGCATACTTGGCAAATGTTTCCGCGTTCGCATTCTCCGCAGCCTGAATCGGCTTTAACCTTTCGCCATTCCAAAGCGGGAGCTTGATTTTCCCACAGGGATTTGAACTTTCAAATTCCAAGCGATTTCCGTCAAAAAAAGAAGCGGAGAACATTTCGTTACAAGCGTTCACCATCGCATCCGTCGAGCGATAGTTCGTATCCAAAACGCAACAGTCTCCCCTTTGAGCGATTTCGTCCCTCGCTGAAAAATAAACGCTTAAATCCGCCCCTTGGAAAGAATAGATGGACTGTTTCGGATCGCCGACGACAATGATGTGATTCTCGGGGCTTTCTAAAAAAACCGTTTTAAAAATATCCCACTGGTCCTGGTTCGTATCCTGAAATTCATCGATGATGGCATAGCGGTAAGTGCTGCGCAATTTGCGGCAAAGCGACGTCTCCGAACCGTATGGAGAAACGACCGCATTGCGCACCTGGTGAATCATATCGTCAAACGACTGCAATTTATCATCGCGTTTTTGCTTTTGAAACCTCTGAAATACATTCGGCAAATGGGAAAAGACAAACAGCGATTCATCCGTCATTTGACCGCCATCCTTCACAAAATAATGGACCGCTTTTTCCACTTCCGGAGAATTGAATTTTAAAAACACAGAGCCGCTATTTGTTGCGTTCACTTTGCCGTTTCGAATGTTTTGCATCAAACTCGAAATGGTATATTCCGTCGAAGTCTTCGCATTTGAACGCGGAAGGGCTTCGTACTTTTCATCCGAATGATCCTGCAAGACCTTCCAGTATTTGGCAGCAGGGATTTCCATTCCCTCGGAAAAAGCGCCAATCGTCGAAATCATCCGTGCACGCACGGTATTTGCGTTTAAATTGTTTTCCGCAATTTCCTCCGCCCATTCATCGCGTAAAAGCCGATCGATCAAATCGGAAACGGCATCATTTCCGACCATTCCCATCGCAAAGGGAACATCCGCTTCATACGCAAAATCGCGAAGCGTCTTTTGGCAAAAGGAGTGAATCGTTCCAATCGGCGCATTATCTACTTCGGAAAGCGCCCGTTCAAACGCCGGGCCTTTGTTTTCGAGCATTTCCTTTCGAATGCGATCGCGCAGTTCTCCCGCGGCCTTTTCCGTATAGGTCACCAGCAAAATCTTCGAAAGCGGAATCCCCGATTCCACGAGTTTCGACACGATTTTTCGGATCGTGTACGTTTTCCCGGTTCCCGCCGACGCTTCAATGCAAAAATCAAGGGATAGTTTGAACTTTTGGATATCGAATCTTTTCGTCATTTCAGCCAACCTTCTTTTTACCCTTTGTCGTTTTTTCCATTTCCGCCTGTTGCATGAAAGTGCCGATTTCCGGCATCAAAGCGAGCATATTTTCTTTCGCCTCGTTCCATTCCCTTTCAAAATCATCTTCAGAAAACCCGGAAAATCCCTTACGATGCAAATCAAAAAGGTCTTTCCCGTCAAAATATTTCCATGACATTTCCAATTTTTTGCTTAAAAGACGCGGAGTCTTGATTTCCTTGTCTTCGTACAAAGACAGCGGAACGATTTTCCGGTATTTCTCCACATACATTTTTTCGTATAGAAGATTCAAGCGATTTGCAGCTTCTACCGCATCCACGGCAATTTCAAGCGTTTTCAGGTCGAAAGCAATTTCATCCTTTTTCTTCTGTCCACCGGAAACGAAAAGACAAACGGAAACCTGCGTACAACGCTTGGCGGCAAGCAGTCCCAAAGCCAAAACGTATCCCGAAAGGATCGAAGCGACTTTGAAGTTCTTCTCTTTCACTTCTACCAGAACAAGCCGATTTGGGTTTCCCCTTTTTTCCGCCAAGATTCTAGCCAAACCCGTAAGCGTCCATTCCTTCAACAGGACATCCAGTTTTTCCGACCGGAAATTCCAATCAGCCGAAGGGAACTCTTCGCGAATCCGCATGCAAAAGTTCTCGGCGCATTCATTCAAATCTTCCCAATTCCGTTCGCCGAAAGCGCCAAACGGCAACGTCCCCTGCAAGCGAAGCGATTCCTTGTTCACGCGTTCATTTTCATTCACCGGAATTCCCAGTTTTTGCGCGATCGACTTTTTTAACAAGGAAGTACGTTCAAGGTTTCCTATGGAAATCGGTTCCATGGAAATCTTTTCCGGATCTTCATCCACCCTATCGCAATCTATCACATGGGCCACCTGGAATTCAAACGGATCTTCCAGGAATTTTCGAATGTCATAATCCGAAACCCGCTCCGGCGGCTTCCGGGAATTTTCGGAAGACCAAGGCAAGTTTTCCGCAAAGGAAATGCACTTGTCGTTTTCCTCCTTGCCAAAGGAATCCAGCGTCCGCTTGTTGCGCCGTTCCCGTTCCGTGTAAAGTTCCGAATTCGGCCGAGTCTCGTCGAGCGTCAATAGACAGGTCTCGAGCGATTCTTTCGAAGCCGCAATCAAATCGTTCACCACCGAAGACGGATAAAGTTCTTCGTCCTTTGGCAAATACATCCCCTGGTAGCTGATGTGAAAACTTTCGCTCGTGCTCATCAGCTGGCAAAGGAACGCGTAGCGATTTTTTTCCACGGAGGAATCGTCACCCGGCCAGCGCGGAACGGACTCGCGCAAGTCCAGAGAATCGTAAGACTTCGTTCCCGGAAAATCCTTGGCGTTCGCTCCCAAAAAGAAGAGATGACGGACCGGAATCGTGCGGTTCGGGGCGAACTTCATAAAAGGAATTCCACCGACAAACAGGCTTCCGCAACTGTATTCCGAAGTTTGGGCGGCCTCGTTCAACGTCTGCGAAAGAATTTCCCAGGAAATCCGCTCCGCACCGGCTGCAAACTGGTAGTTCAGGTTTTCCAGCGCGGAAAGAACCGAGGCAAATACAATCGATTCGCCGCCAAGACCGGCAGGCGCATCGCCTAGCAAAAGCCAGCGACTGAAAAATTCTCGAATTTCCGCTATTTCCTCTTTAAAAACAAATGTTCCCTTTTGACAAAGCCATTCCAGATCGTTTACCAAATCCGCAAAACGATTCAGCGAACGATCGACAGAAGAAGCCATGTCGGAGTAAGGCATATATTCGCCGACGACAGAATTTGTCAAGCGCGAGAGAAGCAGGCGTCGAACGCCACACAGCCAATCGTCCTTTTCATTGGACTTTGCCGTATGATCGCGGTAGATGTTCATGCCGCTGACCCAGCCTTCCCAATTGGAAATCTCGGAAGGATCGATCCCCTGCGCAGCCTGAACGACAGGATTGCGGACAAGAGCGAAAAAATCGGAACGGGAAAGCGATTTGCTTTTCTTGATAGCGAACAAATGTTCCAGGGCGTCAGCGACGAGTGATTCCCTGGAAGCGGAATCCACCAGGACAAAGGGCAGATGGACACCATCCTTGCTCCCTTTTTCGTTCTGGTCGAAGACCTGCAAGATCGCCGTACGATAATCCGAAAGGACCGGAGACACCACAAGAATGTTTCGGACAGATTCTCCCTTTTCCAGCAGCTTGCAGATTTCCGAATGCAAGTTTTCCACTTCGCGGATACGATTCGGCGCCGACGTAATCGTCAAGCTTCCATCTTTCGAGAGAGAAGGGAGCTTTTCGGATTGGTTCGTGCGATTCGCGATCATCCATTGCAGTTCATGCAGAAAAGTATCGTGCGAACCGATTTCCCTTGCATACGGTTCCACCACGTCGTCCGGAAAACCTCCGATATAGTCGTCCGCCAGGCTCCAGAGCTTGATGCTGTCCCGACCAGCGCGCCCCCAGGCCCTGAGCAAGCTGTTTTCATCTTCCTTCAAGGGTTCCTCGGACTCTTCGTCCAATGCGAACTTTTCATCAAGGCTCGCCTTCCGAAACTCCATGTCTTCCCAGAACTTCATGCAGGGATTCTGGATATACGCATACACTTCGTGTTCCTTGGCGAATTCCTGAAAGAGTACGCGATAGAACTGCCCCATTCCCGAAAGGCCCAGGATAAAGACCGGTTGCTTCGACTTCATGCGAAAACCGCCGCCACGCTTACAGTCTTCGTACAAGAACGGCAATGTCAGGAATTCGTTTTCCGCCGACTTGAAAACTTTTGTCAGCAGCGAATCGCCGTCTTCGGAATTGTGAAAAATCGCCGAATACAGTTCCCGTTCCCATCCTTCGTTTTCCGCTTCGCGACCATTTCTATCGACAAAGAACGGTTTCAGGTTTCCCTGTTTCCAGCAGTCCAAAATCCCGGGCCTCCCGCTCAAGAACGCGCTCGGACGGCTCGTTTCGTATTCCAGGAAAAGCCCAGACAGCTTGTTTGCAAAATCAAAGAGTCGATGTTCATCGATAGAATTTCCGCCGGCAAGCAGATACTTGCAAACCTGTCCGTCCAGCTTTTCAAAGTTTGCCTTGCCCAATTCATCTTTTTTTTGCAAATAGGCAAGAATCACGTTGCGCAACATATCCGCCGAAAGCTTTTTCTTCTTCGGATCATCCCCGATCAAGATTTCCATCAGGAACTTGTCGATGGATTTTCTGTTCAGATTGGCAAGGACGCCTCGCTTTTCTAGCCAGCGCAAGCGGAACCACTGCTCCAGCTTGTATTCCGAAAAAATAACGGTCGGCGCATCGAACGGATCGTTCCATACTTTCGACACCTGGTCGATCATCTCGTCCGCGATTGTATCCAGATTCAACGCAAATTTCAAGTGTAAAGCCATAATGTGTTCCTGCGGTTCGAATTAAATATAAATCCGGTTTTCGACAATTATTGACAATTCTTGCTCATCGACGAGATTTACTCCCCTCTCCAAACAAAAAAGCCCCGCTTGAAACGGAGCTTTTCGTGGACGATACTGGACTCGAACCAGTGACCCCTACCATGTCAAGGTAATACTCTAACCAGCTGAGCTAATCGTCCGTAGGGTTTTCCAATAGTAAAAACTTTTTCGGTTTCTGTCAAGGGATTTTTCTCAATAATCGTCCGGATCTACCCAATAGCGCATCCTGCCGGTCACAAGGACCTTCGACGTGTCGCATTCCTCGATTCCGCAATGGTTAAAGACAAGGTGCAGGTCCGCGCTCCACAGCGAGGAATCCTTCTGGTCAAAGACAACATAGCTCGAATCGGCATCGACAATGCGCGCCGGCGTGCTGCCTTCCACCACGAGAAACGTATAGCTAGGATTTGTCTGGGGAGAGTTTTTTCCGAGAACGGGCTTGTTCACCAGAATCTGCAACTGCGTTCCCTTCCCGTCCTTTCCGAGGAACCGGACAAAATGCTTGTTCGAACGCAAGCGGACATCGCCGTCATCTGACGCGATATCCAGCCGATACTCGGTTCCGCCGACGGAAAGCTTCATGTAGCCGCCGCCATCGGCAAGCCAACCGTTATTCACGCTCCCGCAGGAAGCGAGAAACAGGGTCGCCAAAATCACCAGCAATCGCATGGCTATCAAACTAGAAAATTTATATTCTAGCGAAATGGCAAAGCATGAAGAACTGAAAACGCCACTGGGTTCCGTCTTCTGGTGCCTTGTTCCGCTGAAAGACCACCGCAGGGCGGTTCTTTCCGAACTTTCCGAGGTATCGGGAATGTCTCTCTCCGAGGCGGACATTTCGACCGCCCCAGGTGGAAGGCCCGAATTTCCGCGCTGCGGGTTCGACGCTAACTGGACACACAGCAAGGGAATTTGCGTACTCGCCTATTCGTTTTCTCTCCGGGTCGGCGTGGATATCGAGAAGATCCGTCCGAGAACGCTGCGAATCGCGGAACGTTTCTTTTCAAAAGCCGAAAAGGAGATACTCTTTCGAAGCGGACTTTCCAAGGAAAGCGCTCTCGCCGAGTTTTACCGCCTATGGTGCCGCAAGGAAGCTCTTTTCAAGTGCGCCGGAGGCTCCTTTTTCGAAGACTCCCTATCGCAAAGCGTGATTCCCGAAAAAATCGGCGAGACGTTTCTCTGCGACTTCACGCTTCCGCTTCCGGAACCCTTCGCCTGTTCGATCGCCGCAAGGAATTTTTCGAAACCCGAATCAGCTCGCTAGCGGATTGGGTTCCTGCGGTGTCAGATCGCGAACATAGATGGGAAGGGTCGCTTCGACCAGAACCTCGTCTATCCGCAAGTGGAGCAGGTATTTCCCGCCATCCGACACGCGCATCCGGTTCATGTTCAGAATCAGGTTGACCGCCGCCGAATCCATGCGGTCCGGAATCGGGAGAAAATTTACCGAACTGCGAATCGGCGGGATAAGCTCCTTTTCGTCGAGCGTATTCCGAATCGTCACCTCCAGATCGTGGGAAGACACTTCCGACCGGGTATAGCGAACCCGAAAGACGGCGGAGCATCTCGGGATGACGATAGGAAGTTCCGCTTCGACGTAGTCGAACACGCCGAGCATGTTGAGCTTTCCGCTCTGGTCGGTCGCCGCATCGCAAATGGCCGCCAATTCGATTTTCATCACCAGTTGTCTCCCAGGAATTCCATGACTAGCGGACCGTTCTTCGTTCCCGGAAGGCTCGACGCCGCACTCGAAGCCGTTTCCTGCGCACGCATCGAAAGGAAAATCTTTCCATCGGGCGACACGACAAGCTGCGGACGGAATCCGCGGACATAGTAGGAATTGGCAGCGGCAAAGAGATTCTTGAAATAGGGCAGTTCGTTTTCGCCCAGTTCAATCCAGCCGTTCGTATAGCGATAGACGTGGACATGCGAATTTCGCGCAAAGTAGGCGTCGTCGATGGCGAGGATGGGATTTCCGCTTCCATCTACCGCGAAGAACGTATTGTAGCAGCGATGCCCGAACGCTTCGAATTCCGTGCCGCTTGTCGTGAAGGCGTTCTTTGAAGCGACGGACGCTTTCGGGGCGCGGGATAGACGCGGAAGACCGTCGTCATCGCGGCTGCGGAAACCGACATGGTAGTAGCCGTTCGAATAGAACGCCTGGATGGATTCCGCATTGATGGCGATATTGTAATTTCCCTTGCTCGAAGTCTTTGTCTGTCCGCTCGGAATGTAGTAGTAGTAGATCGTATAGTCATTCGAAGCGTAACCCGTCACGACGACAAGCCTGTTTCCCGAATCGTCGAACGCCATGTCGATTTCGCGATTCTGCCAACCGGAGGAATAGAGCGGATTGAAGGCGCTCCCCCACGAAGAAGAGGAATAGTCCTGGATGCGGGCGACACTTGCCTGCCCGCTGACCGTTCCGACCCATGCCACCGAGGGATTGTTCGTCTTGGGATTTATCCGAAGCTTGAACATCGAAAGTTCCGACCCCAGCCCGGAGCCGAGTTCCGTCCACGTCCCGGTCGAACCGGTCGATTTATAGACGTGCCCCTTTGCATCCGAAGAGCCGATGAAGGAAAGATAGAGATTGTCGTTGCCGTCACATGCCATGTAGAGAGTCTGTGCCTTGACATTCGAGAAGTTCGGACTTCCAAATGCCGTCCAGGAAGCACCCGTCCCGTTCCGGTATTTCGTCGCGACCGATCCGTCTTCCTTCACGTAGGCTGCGACCAGGCGATCCTTGCAGTAGGCAATGGCGGGACCGTTCTCGTCCGTGCTCTTTTCCATAACCGAATCCTTCGCGCTCGAAATGTTGTTCCACGCCTTGCGGAAATAAATCTTCTTGGAAACGGTTTCCGCCCGGTGCCTATCGACAAAGTTCTGGTCCATGCCGACCTTGGAAGAATCATAGTAGCTCAGCTGGACAGTCATCGAACCTTCCGCGGACTGCCGGAGGAACGCCGTGTTGAATTCCGCGATATTCGTATCGAGCGTTCCGTCCGTGTTTCCTTCGTACCAGTAATCGGCGCTCACGTTGCTGAAATTCCAATAGAAGGCCTGCGCCTTTCTGTCGCCTAGCGTTCCGAGCTTCGAGTCGCTTCCGCCAAATTCGGGCATATACCAGTATTTGGCGATATCCGAAACGGAGGAGTCCAGACTCCACAGGTAAGCGGTATCGGGCATCGTGATGACGCCTACCGGTAGCGATGTCATCCGGCGAATCACCGTCGTATCGGTCGCGACAAAATCTGTCCCGGTCTCTTCGGCGAAGACGATGCACAGGAATTCATCGTTTGCCTTCGAAAGCTTGATGACCGTACTGTCCGCCTTTCCCTTCGCATCGGTGTCCCAGAAATAGAAGTCCGACGAAGAATAGTCCGAACCGACATTCCACCAGACATGGTGATCGTTCTTCGAAGACGTATCCGAAAGCGCAGACGAGTTCTTCGTGCCGCAAGTCCACGTGTAGCGCTTGATTCCCTGCCATGCCTTGTTCACGTGCGCCGTCAACTCGGTCGAGGTTCCCGCGAGGATATAGACCAGATCGTTATCGACGGTAATGACCGGAATTTCCGTCGTAAACGAGACACGAACCGTATCTTCCGCCGTGTTGCCGTCGTCATCGGTCGCCCGCGCGACGCAATAATATGTCGCAGGCGGATTGCTTGGCGTTGTCCATGTCGTATCGTAATCGGAAACCTTCTTCCAGTTGTTCGACACTTCGGACGGTCCGCCACAGCTCCATTCGCGCTTTACGATATAGCCCAGCCAATCGGAAGCTGTCGCATCCAGGTGCACGGGAAATCCCGGACGAGCCGTTATCGTTTCCTGGGAAACCTTGACCGTCGGCGGATCCAGGAGAACGGAAATCTTCGTCGTGTCGCTCGCCGTATTGCCGTCATCGTCCGTCACCCGGATAATGCACTGGTAACCGTTCACCGGCGAAGCGGGCATTATCGCCGTATAGCGCGGCGTTGTCGTCGATGCGACAAAGCGGTTTCCTGCCACGCCGGGATTTCCGCAACTCCATTCGTACAGGACAATCGAACCCAGCCTGTCGCTTGCGATCGCGTTGAGCGTGACCGTATCCTTGATGCTCACCGTCAGCGTATCCTCGCTAGCCCGTACCGTCGGCGGATCCAGAAGGACGTTGTAAGTCGCCGTATCCATCGCGGTCAGGTCGTCATCATCCGTTACGCGCATGACGCAATACCAAGTACAGGCCGTAGCCGGCATCGTCAAGGTCGTATCGGGCCTTGAAATCGAAATCCACGACGGATTCTTCACGCTCGTTCCGCAATACATTTCGTAGCCCACAATCGATCCGAGCGTATCGACCGCGGAACCGGCAAAGCGCACTCTGGAATTGATCTTCACGTCGGCGCTCGAAGTGAAAAGCGTAATGGAAGGCCTGTCCAGAACGGCCCGGAAATACAGGGTGTCGAATCCCTGTTCGCCGTCGTCGTCCGTCGCCCGTACAATGCACTTGTAGGCATCCGTCTCTTCTTTCGGAAGAGAAACGTTCATCTGCGCGGAAACGCTCTTGCCTGGCTGGATGCTTGCCGAAGAATCGAAAGCGATCCTTGCCGCGTTCGTTCCGCATCCCCATTCCAGGGATTTTACCGTGCCAAACTTGTCGGAAGCGGAAACCGTGAATTTCAGGCTGGCGTTTATTTTCTGCCGGACCGTATCGGCATCGGCCTTGATAGTAACGCTCGGCGGATCCGAAACGACGCGCACGATCATCGAATCCTTCGCCGTTCTTTTTTCGGAATCGGTCAAAGTGACGACGACTTTTTTTTCACCGACCGTCTTCCAGGCGAGCGTTGCGGAATCCGCAGTCGCGCTCGGACACGCAAAGCCTTCCGAAATCGTAGCGGCGCAATTCCAGGCAATCGACTGGATTGTCGCATCCGCACCCGGGAACGATTCGACGCTAAAGAAAAGCGGATCGTTCATGGAAACCGCGGTATCGCGCTTCGGCGTCAGAAAATAGACGTTCGGATTTTCGCCCAAGAATCCGAAGCGAACGCTATCGATGACCGTTCCGTTCAGGACGGAAGCCCGCATCGTATAGAGATTTCCGGGAACGGCGCCGTTTTCCTTCACTTCCGAAGCGGAAAGGGTTATCCTCGCTACGCTGTCCGCTTCCACCGGAGAACGCGGTACCATGAATTGCTTTCCTTCGATCGTACAGATCCAGGAAACGGAATCCGGCAAGGGTCTCACGTTTTCGACAGCCGCTTCGAAGCGGAAACTCCCCTCTTCCGAAATCATCGCGGTCGCCTGGCCGTTGACTTTCAGATCGATCGAGGAAGCCTTGACGCGGAACGAAATCCGTGCCGTATCCGAAACGTTTTTCGCGCTGTCGAGGACCACGAAGCGGAAATCGTGCATACCGTCCGTCAGATCGCCTAGGTTCATCGCCCATTCGTTCACCTTGAGCACGGAAAGCGCAACGTCCTTGCCGTCAAGCCAGGCCACCGCCTTCGCCACCTGCGAACCCGAATCCGAAAGGCTTCCCGCAAAGCGGACATCCCGGGACGTAAGCAGCGTATCGTAGCTGTCGATGCGGATTTTCGGAGCCATCGAATCCTGAAGGAGCATCGTCGCGACAAGCCTTTCGTCACCCATTTCCACGTATTGGCTATCGAGGATCATTCGCTTGTAGCCGAACCCCGTCGTATCGCGGGCATATATCCGGTAGGTCCCCGGATCGACCTTTACGCTGAAGTAGCCCTTTTCGTTCGTATGCGAGAACGTATAGTTCCGGTTTTCCAGATTTTCCATCACTATCTGGATGCCGTTGTGCGCCGTGCGCCCCTGGAACTTCGCATAGCCATAGAGCGTTCCCGTCGTCGCGTTCAAGTCGCCGAAGAAGAAGTTCCAGGTCGGAGACGTTGCCGTATCCAGGCCATCCGTCACGGAAACCTGCCAGTAGAGACGACCTTTGAGATTCTTGTCCATGTTCCAGACAGAATCGGTAATCGCTTCCCAGCTCTTTTCCCTGATGTTCGACGCGACGAGGTTCGCATCGGTCAGGACAGGCGCCGTCCCCGCATTGTCCGGACTTTTTCCCACGCGAATCGAATAGCGCAGATCCGTCGGATTGTCCTCGTCCGATCCTGCATAGTAGAAAGCAAAGCGGGAAACGTAAATGCTCTGGCGACTGGCGGAATCCGGCTGCAAGAGCCTTATCGTCGGAATCTTGTTGAAATGCAGAACCGCGGTATCCGTCGAAACGTTTCCGTCCTCGTCCTTTGCCCCATAGACGTAACGAATCTCGTTGTTCGCGTCCAGGTGGGACTTCGCGCTCTTGAACTTGACCGTAGCCGTGAAGGCTCCCGAATCCGCAGCGGGAGACGCCTTGAAGGTTTCCACGGCGGCGTTTTTCCCGGAAAGCAGGACGATAAACGCGCTATCGATTCTTCCGAAAGAATCGGTCGCAAAAAACGAGACGTTCGCATCGCGCTCACCGCGCACCCAGAGCGTGTCTTTCGCGACAGAAATATCGGGCGGCGTATCGATCACCCGGATAAACTGTCCGCGACCCGCCGTATCCCGGGCGTTAGCCCCATCTACCGCGATAAAGAGCGGCGAATAGATTCCCGCGGAATCGTAGGCGTACGTAAAGAGTCCGCCGTTCGTCCCGCTTAACAGCGTGTCCCTGTCTCCCGTCTTCCAGGCATAGCGCAAGACCTTGTTCGCGTTGTACTTGAGAAATCCCATCAGATAGATGGAATCGTGCACCGTCACCGTGAGCGTATCGAACGTATAGACGGAATCCAGCGCAGAAACGGAATCCACGAAGCTTTCGACACTATCCGGCCGTTCGGTAAAGGCGAAGACAACGGAATGGTTGTTTCGCAAGGAGCCGTTTACCCGAATGTCGGACTCGCGAGAGCAGCCGACCAAAAACAGCAAAAGCGCAACAAAGAGAATCAAATGTTTTTTCATACGGTTTCCTGAAAAGACAACTTCTACGGTAAAATTAAATTCTAAATCCCGATTTTCAAAACTATCTTTAGAATATGCAAGAAATTCCAGTCTGGTATGCCGCAATCCTGTTCGCTATCCTCGGCGCGTGCGTCGGAAGCTTCTACAATGTCATCGTCTATCGGATGCCTCGTGGAATTTCTCTCCTGACGCCCCCCTCGTTCTGCCCGCATTGCAAGAAGCATATTCCAATTTGGTACAATCTTCCCGTCATCGGCTGGATAATCCTTCGCGGAAAAAGCGCCTGTTGCCACCAACCGATCAGCATCCGCTATCCCATAGGCGAAGCCTTTTCGGGTATCGTCGGCGCTTTCGCCCTTCTGCTCGCGAACTTTCCCTTTTCGTGGACGGCGCCCGTCGATCACCTGGCGGAATCCTTCGCCCTTTTCTGGCTTCTCCTGGGCATCTACCCGGTCGTCGCCATCGATTGCGGATACAGGCTCATCCCGGATTCGATAAGCATCGGAGGAATTGTCGTCGGATTTCTGCTGTCCCTTTTTCCGGGAGGAATTTCCCCGCTCCAGAGCCTTCTGGGAGCGCTCTTTGCCGGGGGTGGGCTTTACCTCATCGGCTTTGTCGCCGGGAAAATTCTAAAGCGCGACGCGATGGGTCTCGGAGACGTGAAGCTAATCGCGGGTTTCGGCGCGTTCATGGGATTCGGCAAGGCCTTTGCCGTCCTCGTTCTCGCCTCGTTCCTCGGAATCCTCGTCATGGTTCCCTACCGGATGTTCAAGAAGGAAAGGAGCAAGGAAATTCCTTTTGGGCCTTTCCTGATGGTCGCGGCCCCGATTGTCTATCGATTCGGCGACTTCTTTCTTGTCCACTACTTTGCGCTCTTCGGTCTTGCCGGATAGTTTTCCGCCATTTCGACAGCAAGGAGCGCACATTCCAGCGCGGGCTTCATTTTTCTAGCGCGTTCCTTCGGCGGGGATTCCAGAAGGCTCAGAAATTCCGCCTGCTCCCTTCCGATCGGATCGAGAACTCCAGGAACAAGCGGAGCGTCCATTCTTTCCTTCCAGAGAAATTCCGTTCCGTCCCCCCGTCTGAATCTCGCGCGGATAGATCGTTCCTCGCAAGCGGCATCCCGTGAAAAGTCAAAATTCACCAAGACGTCTTCCCAGGAAATTTCCGGAACGATCCGCTTCAGCTCGGCGAACAGTTCAAAATCATGGACGCCGATGTCAAAAGCCGCCGAGACATCCCTTCCGCGAAGAGAATTCCCGTTATGACGGACAAAATCGATTGACTGCGGCAGCGTACCGCGCGAAATTTCCGAACAGAACATTTCCCGAAAGCGCTCGAATGCCGGATTGAAGCGTTCGCTATGTCCGACAAACAGTAGCTTGTCCCTTTCTTCCGCAAGGGACACGAGGGTTTTCGCATCGGCGGACGAAGTCGCAAGCGGCTTTTCGACAAAGACGTTCGCGCCCAACTCCAGCGCGCGCTTCGCGTATTCGAAATGGGAACTCGCCGGCGTGGCGACCAGGACAAAATCGAATGCAGCGATTTTCGGCTTTCGAAGCATATCCAGGCAGCTTTCCCTGCCATCGACACAGAGACATTTCACCCCGCGACTTTCCAGACGCAGGGCGTGAATCTTCCCGATATGACCCGAACCGAGTACCAGCCCAACCGTATTCATGCGATGAAATTATTATTTTTCGACAAAGCAAGGAATCGCGCATGCCATTTTTTCTAACGATTTGGGCCTTTCTTTTTTTGGTTTCCTGTTCCGGAGAAAAATCCGAAAAAGACATCCCGCAGAATTTTTCTTCCAGTTCTTCCGTTTCGAAAGAATCTGCCGATTCCAGCGTGGAAAGTTCCACCACGCGCACTGAAAGCCTTTCGAGCATCGCCGAACAAAGCTCTTCGTCGCAGGGAAAGTTTTCGCTGACAGTCAGGAACGCCAGCGGGTCCGGCGAATACAGCGCAGGCGAAACTGTCGCCATCAGGCAAAAAAGCCCCGAAGAGGGAGAGTGCGCGGACCGAATCGAGGTGCATCCCAAACGCTACGAAAAGTTTCTCGCGATTATTTCGGAAGATTCCGCCGCATTTACCATGCCGTCGGACTCCATAAGGATTTCCTTCAAGTTCATCCCCTGCCTTTCGAACATTCCAGGCACGGTTATCGGCAACCTGCGCTGGATGACTCGAAATGTCAACGTTCCGACGTCAAGCGGTTCGTTCTGCTACGACAGGAAAAATTCGAATTGCAAAAAATTTGGACGGCTTTACGATTTCAAGACCGCATTGAAAATCTGTTCGGACGGTTGGAGGCTCCCGACAGACGCCGAGTGGACCGCAATGACCGAATCGCTGGGAGAAGAAGCCGGGAAAAAGCTAAAGGCGAAAAACGGCTGGGCAAGCGACGACGAAATGTCCGGAAACGGCACGGACAGCGTCCAGTTTCACGCGCTGCCTTCGGGAATCGTCTATGAGGGAAATTTCATGTATCTCGGGCATCACGCCTACTTTTGGACCGCGACGGAACGGGACGAAAACACGGCCTACTACCGCAGTCTCGGCTATGATTCCCCGGAAATCTATCGCTACTACAATTTCAAGGCGGCGGGATACGCCGTAAGATGCGTACAGGATGTCAAGTAAAATGTCATCGCCAAGATTTGCGGCAATTCTTCCCGCCGGCGGCCTCGGAAAGCGGATGGGTTCAAGCATCCCCAAGCAGCTTCTGCCTCTAAACGGAAAACCCGTTTACCGCTATGCGCTCGAAACCTTTGCGCAAATGGAAGAAATCGATGAAGTGGTTCTCGTCGTTCCCGCAGACTGGAAGTCCCACTTCGAAAAGGAGCTGCAGGACTTTCGCCTGGCGCACAAGTTAAGGATTGTCGTCGGCGGAAAGGAACGCTGGGAATCCGTGCGAAACGGAATCGAAACCCTGCCGGCGGGGATCGATTTTGCCCTGGTGCACGACGTGGCGCGCCCGCTCGTTTCGCAGAGTCTGATTCTACAAGTCCTGGAAACGCTCAAGACAAAGGGCTCATGCCTTGTCGCCTGCCCGGCAGTCGATACGGTCAAAATCGCGAAATCGGGAAAAGTCGAACGGACCATTCCACGCGAAAATGTCTATCTGGCCCAAACGCCCCAAGCGGCTCGGGTAGATACGTTCAAGACTCTCTACCGGAAAATCGACGAACGCCCTCTGGATTTCGTGCCGACCGACGAAGCGTCCATCCTGGAGCATTTCGGCGAACCGGTCCACATCGTACCGGGAAATTCGCGAAACGACAAGCTTACGACTCCCGACGATCTAAAGCGCTTTCGACTTTTTCTCGAGAATTTTCCCACGGAAAACGGTTGACGATGAAGCTTCCCTTTCGGCCAGAAGATTCCAGCAAGGCGACATTCGGAAACGTATTGAACATCGCCGGTTCCATGAATTACCGGGGAGCGGCCTATCTATCCTCGGTGTCCGCGCTTCGGGTCGGAGCCGGATACGTAACGCTCGCCGCGATTCCCCCTGTCATCGACGCTGTCGCATCCCAGATGCCCGATGCCGTTTACTTGCCGCTTCCGCAGACCGGCCCGGTCTTTTCCAGGGAAGCCGTTCCCGTCATCGAAAGATACCTGAAGCCTTCGACCGTCTGTTCCTTCGGTTGCGGGATTTCCGCCATCGGAATGTCCCTTGAAAATCTGACAGAAACCGTCAATCAAGTTCTCCGCCTGCTCATCGGGCAAAAAACGCCTTGCGTTCTCGACGCCGACGCGCTCAACGCGATTTCCCGTTCGAGCGAAACTTTTCGATTCGGCTGGCGAGCCGTCATGACACCGCACCCCGGAGAACTTTCCCGTCTGCTTCACACCGATATCGAAAGCATCCAGAAGAACCGGATCGACGCCGCAAGGGAAGCCTCCCGAAGATTCCAGGCGATCGTTCTCCTCAAAGGGCACCGTACCGTCATCGCAAGCGAAAGCGGCTTCGCTATCAACGAAAGCGGAAATTCCGCCCTCGCCAAGGCAGGTTCGGGAGACTGTCTCACGGGAATCATCGCCGGACTTTTGGCCCAAAAGATGGAACCGTTCGAAGCGGCGACCCTCGGTGCGAAAATTCACGGTATCGCCGGGGAAATCGCGTCCGAGGAACTTTCAAGATACGGCGTGCTCGCTTCGGACTTGCCTCGCTATGTTCCACCGGCGATCATGCGAATTCAGAGCGAAGAAATCAACTGATCCATTGCCGCAAGGCACGAATCGGCGCGCTCCACATTCTGCTTAAAATCCAGATCCGGCGCTTCGATTCGAAAAACCGGGAATTCTTCGAAAACGTCATCGCGCTTTTCCGGATAGCGTTTCTTGCGCACAAAATAAATTCCATACAGGATTGGCAATATTTCCGAATTCAATTCGATGAAAAAGTCCATCGGGGAAATTCCGGACTGGACTTTGGTCCATTCGCCGAGCAAGTGCAACTTTCTGCTTTTCAATTCCCGCTTGCACTCGGTGCGCAAGGCAAAGTCATCCGGGGTAAAATCCACTAACGGAGCCTTGCCGAACAGAGGGGCGTTCCGCCTTGAAATGTGCAGGAATTCCAGCGGGTAATCCGCCTGGTTCTCTTGCACGAATCTTTCGGAAAGGAAAAATCCGAATTTCAGATTGTCCGCCGCCATTTTTCGCTTTAGACCATGCAGCGGCAAAAGATCGCCCGGACGGACATCGTTCAGGACAAAGCTGACCTGCCACGATTCGTGCAATGCGTCAAAACCTTCGTAAAGACAGTTTCCATGCAAAAACGCGCAACGCAAACCGTTTCCAAGCGCCTCGTGAAACTTTTCTCCCCAGGTCGAGTCGAGAATTTCCTGCAAGGTCAGACACTTTTTCATTTTAGCCTCCGAATCCGGAATTAAACTTCTGGTGGGGAAATCCGCCAAAGTCACGAATCTTTCCCCGTCTTTTTGCCCGTGCGCTTTGGCGTACAAAATAAGCGTATGCGATGACAACCGAAGCGATAACGATAAGGATAAGGATACAGGCCGCCCTTGGAATGCCGTCGTCTGTCGGGCGCTGCATCGGCGACTGCAAGCGGACATCGTTTAGCCGAGCGATATTTTTCGAAACTTCCGCGCCAAATACCAGGATACCCTGCCCATAGTTTTCCCTGCGAAATTCGGGTAAGAGATATTTTTGCGCCAGGCGTTCCGCAGCCTCCGGAGAGATCCATTTCGAAGCCTCCGGAGAGATTCCGAAAGAACGATTGTGCGCCGAAGCGTCAAGGAAAATAACCGCGCGCAGGGAATCCTCTTCCAGGTTTTCCTTGCACAGCGAATCGGCAAAGGCGGATGCATCCCGAACATTTTCGCCGGCCGTGTAGAGGTAGAGAGAAAAGCCCGTCTTTTCATGCAGTTCTTCCGCGACTGCCAGATAGACACTTCTTTCGCCATCCGAAAGAAACTTTCCAAAATCCTCGACGAAAATTCCCGGCGTCACCGCGAGCAGGGACGAAGCATATAACAAAAGCGCCGACAGAAAAAGTTTCAATTTCGCTCTCCTTTGCAAAGCGGAAGAAGGAACTCGCGAATCTCTTCGGAACCGATCTTCTGAACGGCATTCTTCCGCGCGTTCAATTCCGAAGAACCGGATCCCTTGACCATTTTAGAAAAACTCGCCGAATTTCCCACAAGTTCCATCAAGAAACTCATCCGGATAATCTGCCGAGTTCCTCCTTCGAAAACGTCCCGATCCTTAACGGACATTCGCAGGCGAATTTTTTCCGCGTTCGCCTTTGGTTGAAATCCCGCTTTCAGAAGAAGCTCTTTCCCTATCGCGCAGATCTCGGCATTTTCCGAACAGACAAGCGAAAAGGCGCACGTCGGATTTTTTGATAAATAACTTGTACGCAATTCGAGATTCGCATTTTCCCGATTGAATTTCGGGCACCTGATCCGAAAGACGATTTCGTGATTTCCCGAGGGAAGTCTTTCGACATTCAAAAAGAAAGTTGCAACCCCAGTCGAATCCGTTTTGTTCGTCCAGGAACCTTGGCCGTCAATCGATGCCGTCACCGCCACATCTTTCACGGCACCCTGCGAATTTTCGACAAGGACATAAATCGGATCGTTCAAGCTATGAACGGGCGATTCGCCCTGCCTGGCAAAAGATATTTTCAAGTCCCTGATCGCGGTCGCCAAGAGTTCCGCCAATCGGGAAACATCCACTCCAAACCGAAACGATTCGTCAAGCGGTTCAAGAATCGCGATCCGGTCACGGATCTTTTGAAACTTTCCCTGCAAGAGTTCCAGGCTTTCTAGCGTTTGAAGGGCATCGTCAAAATTTCCATTCCCTACGAAAGATTCCATTTTCCTTTTTAGATTCGCCGCGTTTTCTTGAATCCGGCGAAGTTCCCGACGAGAACTCTCCGTCGCCTTTTCCGTATCGAAAATCGCGGTCGATTTCCACCGTCCATTCGAAATCCGTTCCCGGTGGAACTCTACGCCATCCAGCTTGACATCGGACTGGACATCAATCCGTTCGAAATAATTCGTACGCAATTCCGAGAGCCCCTTATCGGAAACTTCGCTCTTTATCGTTTGGTGCGAAGTATTTACGCGAGCCTGTATCTGGAGAGCGATTCCCGAAAGCGCCTGTCTGTCCGCATCCTCCGCGGAAACATTCGAGAAGGCTTCCGCCGAAACGATTCGCGCCTCGCAAAGCGCAATGCCGCAGAGGATGATTCCCAAAAGAAGTCGGTTCATCACTCCAGTTCCAGAATCAGGAGCTTTTGGACTAGATTGTCTTTTTTCACCACAAACGAAGTGCCGAGAACTTCGCGTATCGCTTCATAGACTTCATAGACATCGCCGCATTCCTCGGGCTTGACATAGACGGTAAAATCGGCAGTCCTTTCCGTCATCGCGTTTGTAAGGACTTTGGAAAAGCGCTGTTTCAAAAGGTGCGAAGCCCGGTTGTGCATGGATCCTTCTTCATCCCGGTTCATTTTCAGGATGACCTTGTAGGGAACTCCGATTTTGGCATCTTCCTCGAAGTAGGCCAGGATCTTTCTTTCCAGGCCTGGCATCGCCTTGTGCATGGCGCTAGCGACGAGCTCCTCTATCCGCGTTCCGTTGTCATTGACCGTCGCCGTCTGCGTTCCAAGCATTCGTCCCGACGTCAATTCGTAGGCGCTCAGATTCGCAAGGATCTGCCCGCGATGGATATCGCTTGCAAACTTGATATAGACATCCGCTCCAAACGAAAGGCTTGCGATGTAGGACAAGTCCTCCTCCTGTCCGGAAATTTCTCCCTGGACGGCAATCGCATCGTTTAGGCGCGAAGATTCTTCGAGGGATTTCACCGGGTAGCGCTTTTCTGTCAGATACTCGTTGATGGCGTTTGCCGCCGCGCGCGCCAGCGCGTCCCGATTCAAGACTTCCAGACTCTGGCTTAAGCTCTTTGTCCCGGCAGGAAGAACAAGGATCGAAGGTTTCCTGGCAGAGACGCTTTTCGCCGTTTCCCGAGCGGGCGTCGGGATGGCGGATTCGGGATGGCGTTCCGTAAATTCCCGGGAATTCCGTTTCAGCTCCGATTCGACATCGACCTCTTGCAGCTTGGGCCTAGCGGCACAGGCTACGAAAAAGGAAAGAGAAAGAATGACAGCGACCAGTCGAACCATAAAGCCCTCGATAATGTCAAAATATAAAAAAGAGCTAGAATAAGTTCATTTGCAGCCGTTTTTCGTCACTTTCGGAATTTTCCAGCCGAATTCCCAGCCCAAGCAGGCGTACTTTTCGCGAAAGATCGTAGCGTTCCCGAAAAAGCGCAAAAAAACGCGCCAGGGAAACATCCGAAAACGCCCGTTCAATCGTCGTCGTCCTGAAATCCGCATACTTGATCTTTACAAAGCAATGAAATTCGGGGAATGCCCTTTTGGATTCCCGCTCGACAAAGCGCCTGGCGCGCTTCAAGAAATCGATGTAGAGCGTCCGAAGTTCCTCTTCGCATCTTTCCGGTCCGAAAATATCCCGAGAAAACGTATTCTCCGTGGAAACGGACTTCCGTACACGCGACGTGACAACGGGTCTTTCGTCGATTCCGCGCGCAAAGTCATAGAGAGAATCGCCAAAGCTTCCAAAATCCCGCACGAGTTCAAGTCGGGAAAGAGGGAGAATGTCCTTGCACAGAACAAGGCCCTTTGCGAGAAGCTTCTTTTCGCAAGCTTTCCCGACGCCCGGAATTTTTCCGAGAGGAAGCTCCCGCACAAAGGACTCCACGTCTTCCGGACCAATCGTAAACTGTCCGTTTGGCTTGTTCCAGTCGCTTGCGACCTTGGCGAGGAACTTGTTCGGCGCGATTCCCGCACTCGCCGTGATTCCGCCGCGTTCCAGAAAAATAGCCTTCCGGATTTCCTTCGCGATAAGAGACGCGGAACCGTTCCGCGTATCGCTTCCGGTCACGTCCAGAAAGGCTTCGTCGAGACTCAGACCTTCGACTCGGCTCGTGTAGCGACGAAAGATCTTGAAGATTTCTTCGGATTCCGCCTTGTAGAACGGCATATCGACAGGAAGCAGGACAAGGTTCGGGCAAAGGCGAAAGGCCTGGAAAGTGGAAATCGCCGAGTGAAGCCCGAAGGATCGCGCCGGATAGTTGCACGTCGAAAGCACTCCGCGATCCTCGACCGTTCCGCCGACAGCCATCGGAACGTTTTTCAGTTCGGGGTGCCTGCGCATTTCTATCGACGCATAGAAGCAGTCCATATCGATATGGATGATCTTGCGAATCAAGCGGTTTCCTCTTCCGGAGCGTATTCCGCCACTTTTTCCCGAATCAAAAGTCCGCGTTTTTTGCCGAACAGCTGCTGGATGTCTTCAATCGGGGCCTTTAGAAAATCTTCGCGACTCCTGTACCGGGAAAGAATCCTTATCCGCGTTTCGTCTCCTATCCCCGGAATGTCAAGCCATGCGACACGCAGGTCTTCCTTGCGCTTGCTCCGCTGGTAAGTAATCGCAAAGCGATGCGCCTCGTCGCGAGCGTTCTGCAAAAGCTTCAAGGCGGCACTTGTACGGTGCAGCACGATCGACGGCCTGTCATCGGGAAAGACGATTTCTTCTAGCCTCTTGGCAAGCCCTATCAGTGGCAGTTCCGCGTGTCCCAGGCTTTTCAGGATTTCGTATGTCGCATCGACCTGTCCCTTTCCGCCATCGCATACGAGCAAGTCCGGCAAGGGCTTTCCTTCGCGTTCAAGACGCGTAATGCGACGCGAGAGCACCTCTTGCATACTCGCAAAGTCATCGACCCCGGAAACCGTCTTGACGATGAACTTCCGATAGTTTCCCTTGTCCGGTCGTCCGTTCTTGAACGCGACAAGGCTAGCTACCGTATGCGTGCCCGCCAAGTGGGAAATATCGACGCACTCGATGCGAAACGGCGTCCGCGAAAGACCGAGTTCCCGCTGCAAGTCGAACACGCTCTGCTCCACCTCGTCAAAGTGTCTGACCTCGGATCGCGCCTCGACCAGAAGCATTTCCGCATTTGCCAGGGCGAGCTTCATGAACTGGACGCGTTCTCCGCGCTGCGGCACGCTGATCGTTACCTTGTGCGCAGTCCTCTCGGAAAGTTCCTGTTCGATTTGAATCCTGTCCTCGTCGGGAATCGGGTCGCTGACCGCGATTTCTCCCGGGACAGCTTCCCCGTTCTCGTACCATGTCGAAAGCATTTCGCAAAGGATTTCGGACTCGTCCTGTTCCTGGTCGCATTCCAGTTCGTAGTGCCTGCGCCCAAAGATAACGCCATGGCGATATTCCAGGATGACCGCCGTCGCGATATTTCCGTTTCGGCGCACCGCGACAACGTCGAGCTTGAGAGACGTGTCCGTCGTGTCAGCCTTCTGGCTTGTGTTTGTCGCCTGCAACGCTTCGATGGCGTCCCGTTTCTTCGCCGCCGCTTCAAAATCCAGGCGCAGGCTCGCCTCTTCCATTTCCCGCGTCCATCTGGCAATCAGATCGTTTCGGCGCCCCTCGAGGATTCGCATCATCTCGCCTACGCCTTCCGCATATTCCTCCCGGGAACAAAGTCCGGCACACGGAGCGAGGCATCGCCCAATATGATAGTTCAGGCAAGGACGTTGCGGCTTCGAAAGCGGAAAAGCGAGCTTGCATTCCCGCATCTTGAAAAGCCTCGCCGAAAGATCGACCAATGTACGAAAGGCCTTGGAACTCGGAAAGGGTCCGAAGCACTTGTATCGGGAACTCGCATGGCGCAAAAGAAAAAGCCGCGGAAAGGGATCCCGCATGTCGATGGCGATGTAGGGATAATGCTTGTCATCCTTCAATCGCACATTGTAGATCGGATGATGCTTGCGAATCAGGTTCGCTTCGAGAATGAACGCTTCCGCTTCCGTATCGGTCACGATCCATTCGATGTCCCGAATATGCGGCAGCATCAGCATCGCCGCCCGATGTCCCGGCTTGGGTTTCCCGTCGAAATAGCTGCGCACCCGTCGAGAAAGCGCCTTCGCCTTCCCCACGTAGATAACCTTGCCGTCGGCGTTCTTCATCAGGTAAACGCCCGGGCGCGTCGGAAGTTCCGAAAGTCTCTTTTGAATCGCCTCGGAAAACATCGCGAACCCGCGGTCGCTTACCGAGCCTTTTCCGCGGAGACTTCTTCTTCGGATTCCCGGATGACGTGATCCTCGACCGAATCCTTTTTCTCGGATTCCGAGACATGGAACGACTGCTTGAAGTACAGGATGTTCGCGTTGATCGAACTGTTCGCGCCGAGATTATACCCGACAACCGGGTGGAACGTTTCGCCAAAGGCAAACGAGACTTCAAGCCCCAGCCGAAATCCGCCGCGACCGGAAAGGCTCACGTCCGGATTTACCTTTCCCTGGTAAGATCCGTCCTTCGCGTAGGCGTCCATCTCTCCGCCGGCATCCATCGAAACCGTCTGGTAGCCGAGGGAAAGCAAGAGTTCAACCAGTTTCGCGGGCCTGTACCCAAAAACGATTGCCGTGTAGGTCGTTCCGAAATCGAGATCCATCTGCCCCTTCCACTTGTCCGGAGCGTATCCGATATAGGCGGAATTGTAGCCAAAGAAAAGGCTCACGTCAAAATCCTTGAACGCCGGAGGAAGCCTGTCGATAAAGAAGTGCCCAAAGCTGTGCTGAAGCCCAAACGACAGCAGATGATATCCCTTGAGTTCGGAAATCGACGGGAAATACATGCCGCGCAGAGCGAGCCGCGTATAGTAGAATCCGAAACCTAGCTGCAGATATGGCAACGTGAAAACGGAAAGTCCGTGCAGGTCCTCGTTTCCGCCGATGCCCAGATCGGCCTTGTCACCGAAAATCGTAGGCACTTTTCCCCAAGGGGACGATTTGTAAGTGCGGTCGGCAGATTCCACGAAAGCAATCTGGAACGGAAGTCCCGCTTCGAAGGAAAATCCGCGATCGAGCGTCGCGCTCGAAATCCAGCTGCCGTTGAGAACCGTTCCCATATAGGTCGCAATCGGCTTCACGTAGCCCGACCGGTTCTGATCCTTCTGGAAAGCGATCATCGAATTGTAATCGCTCGCCCATTCCGCGGAAAAGGCGAAGGAAACAACGCTCAAGACAAAAAGACAAATCCATTTTTTCATAATGGGAAATTTAGAATATTACGGAGAGGATGTTGCCTGCTTCACCATTTCCACAATGGCGATTTCCTCGGCGGCAAGGCCGTAAAGCGAATAAACCTTTTGATTGATTTCGCTGTCGGTTTTCGCAATGGTTTCAGAAATTTCACGACATTCGGATTTGTACTTGTCAAAATATTCTTCCCATTCATCCTGTTTGTCCAAAGAAAGCTTGAACTTTTGCTTTTTCAATTCGCCAAGGAATTTCTTGAAATCCAATTCGTCAAACTTTTCCAACGCAGCCGTCATCTTGATGTTCTCGAAATTTTCGGAAACACGGCGAAGGAACCGGCTTCGTTTTTCCTGAAGGCTTTTATTTTGGGAAAGCATCGTGTCAGCGAGGGATGATAATGTCTGTAAGCTTTCTTCTGTCATTTCAGGAAGCGGCATCGGTTCCAGGTATTTCGTTTTAAATCTAAAAAAGCCCCCACGCAACCCCGTTCCGGTCTTGCTTAAAAAATACCAAGCGATATTAGAGTTTAAAACAGCGAGATAAGCCTTGTACTTTACTTCCGTAGGTTCCTTCAATATCAAGCCATAGGATGTATCGTTATAAAAATTTCCTTGACAATCATATACCATCGAAGCGCCGAAACAAATATCGGGTGTCAAAATTTTACAAGAACAAAGATTTTCAATATTTCTTGCATTCCACAAGGCATACCAAACAGGATATTTCATCGATTCAGAACCTCTTGACTCCAATCGATTTCGTATCGAACAAAAATAATCATAGCAGTGTGGAAATTTTTCTTTCATCTCGCTTTCCGAGAAAAAAGTCGTTTTCCTTTCGCTTAAACAATACGGGTAAATCATATATTCTTCACGATTTTTCAAAGCGTAACGCGTAATCGTCTTTCCTGTATAAATTCGTCTGCAAACTTCTTTCTCTATCGAAACATACTGATTTAAAGCCTGGGAAAATCCCTTTATATCGCTAGTACATTCTTTACAATGATAGAGGTAAAACGCTTTATTGTCCCCACTGACGATTCCTTGGAAAACTCCTTTAAACACATCCTTTACTTTTTGATTTTGCCTATTCATTGCCTCAAGTACCAAAGATTCTTTTTTTCCGTTCAACTTCCATTTCTCGCCATCGAAAAGTTCGTTTATCGAATGTTCTTCAAAATTTATTTCTCTTTGAAGCTCCAAGGGATTTACCTTGGCAAAGCCAAAAGTTTCGTTTTTCTCCGAAAGCGTAATGATGCAAGTATAAACGCTCGCCTCATCGAATACTTGGTACTCTCCAAAATGTACCAGCCTATTCAAGGCTTTTTTCTCATAGATGAACTTTCTGATGCCAATTCCAAAAGACGCATTCATAAACTTATGCGGCAAAATGAAGGAAAGCATTCCATCCTGATTCAAAAGGGAGAATCCCCGTTCCATAAAGAGTGCATAGATATCAAATCGTTCGGTCGCCGAACAATAGTTGTATTCGTAAAATCTTGTTTCCCTATCATAGTTTTCCCGCAATCCCTGAACTCTCAGATACGGCGGATTTCCGATAACGACATCGAAACCTCCTTTCGCAAACACTTCGGGAAATTCCCTTTTCCAGTCAAACGCCTTTGCGGGAGCTACGTTCGCATCGTCTATCAGGCTGTTTCCGCATTTCAGATTGCCGTTCAGATTGCTCAGCTTGCGCCCTGGCCTTGCCGTATGCAACCACAGGCTGAGTTTCGCGATTTCTACGGATTCCTCATTGATATCGACACCGTAAATGTTCTTTTCGAGAATGGAACTTTCAATGTCCGAAAACGCCATCTGGATATCGTCGCCGTTTTCAAAGAGTGCCGCCTTGGCCGCATCGATCTTTTTGTGTTCTTCCTTTAAGAATTGAACCGCCGCATTAAAAAAAGCTCCGCTGCCGCAAGCGGGATCGACAATCGAAAGTTCCAAAAGCCATCGGCGATAGGAATCGAACTTTTCAATCCATTTCTTGCGAGCGTCCGGGCGCAAGGCTTTTTCCCGCAAACGAAAAGCGTCTTCGTCCAGATCGATTCCCTGTTCCCGTTTTTTGTTTTCGCACAAAACGCCGATTGTATTTTCCACGATATATTTCGTGATGTAGGCGGGCGTGTAGAACACGCCGTCCTTTTTGCGTTTCGACGTTCTTTTTTCGGCAACGCCGTTCAGCTCGTTCTGTATTTCCTCGATTTCGCTCAGCGAATGTTCAAAGATGTGCCCCAGGATATCCACGCTGACTTCGCTTTCAAAATCGTATGCGCTGAGGATTTTCGTGTGGCGCTCCAAAAGCTCGTCGTCGATTTTCAGACCATCCAAAATATCGTCCGGTTTGAACAATCCCCCGTTGTAAGCCTGAATTTCAAAGTCCTTTCCACGATGTCCGATATCGATCCAGTGAAAATATGTCTGAAAGCGTTCATACAGGGAAACGCCCATCGACAGATCGCGCAACTGGTGAACATCGTCAATAATCCGCAAGGTCATGTTCACGGGGATCAGCCCGCGATCTTCTGCAAAAAAGATGAATAGCAAACGATCCAAAAGTTTCTGGGTCTTTCGGAAAAGGACAAGCTTGTCCGCAATATTTCCATTTCGTTTCAGGATGTCTTCAAAAAGTTCGCGTTTAAACGTTGAATAGTCCCGATAAAGTTTTTCTGTTATGGATTTTTCTTCGCTTCTGCTTTCTTCCTTGATTCTCAAGGGAATGCCCGCGAGAATGTTTTCGAAAGCGAGCAACAGATACAGCTTGCGAAACGCCTCTTCCGTCAAATGGAAAAGATCAAACTCCTCGCTTTCCGTCGTATCGTCGATATAAAACCGCAGCCTCTCGAAATTGCTGATGACGACATACCTCGCCCCGGAGTGATTGTTCTTGTATCCAAAAGCCTGCGTTTCTACCTTCCTCAAGTCACTAGTCTTGTGGTCCTTGAGTTCGATAATTCCTATTGCCTTGCCGTCGATCAAAATAGCTCCATCGGCTTTTCTGGAATCGGTCTCGTTTTTCCATTCCGTCTTCAGATTGAAACCGGGCGTCGGATTGATCGCATAGCCCAAGCAATCCACGAAAAGTTCCCGCAGAAATCCTTCCTGATAGGTTTCTTCCTTGCTTTCCCGAATATTTTTCTGCCTGACGATATCCAGAAAATTTTTCCGGAAACGCATATAACGTTCCGAGACATCGGGCAGATTTTTCAGATACTTTGCGAGAATATTTTTTTGAAACATCGGCATAAAGGAAATACTAGCTAATCGGCAAGGCTTGCGCGAACATTCCAAACGAACCAGAACTCGATTCGACATATTTTTTATACTTTGCCTCACCCCGGACCCGAAAAGGAAGGAAAGTAGCGCCGGGAATTGACTTTCTTGCTGATTGATGTATTTTTAGAGGTGACACAACCCCTTCCTTCCGCTGCTTTTCCAGTCAACCCAAAAGAAAAACAGGAGGTGAAATATGAAAAGAATCGCTTTTATTGTCTTTGCGGGATTTCATTTATATTCGTTTGCGACAACTTGGAACCAGGTTCTTGGAGGATTTCCCTGTCCCTCTACAGAATATTGTTCCGAGGATTCCGAAGTCAATACAACCGCTTTTTGGAATCTGTTGTCTTCGGAAGCGGACTCATTGGACTTTATCTTTAATGAAAATGGATTATTTTGGGGAGCTTCAACGGGTTTAGATCTCTATGACGAGCCAACAGGAAAAAACATTTTCTTTATGGCACGGATTTGAGCTGTGCTCAAGTTTAGACAGCGCCTATTGTGCATATGAATTCAATGTGTTGATGGATACGACTTTCGCACGGACAGATTCAGTTTGGATTCAAAGGACAAATGAATTTATTTTTGATTCCACATTAAACTTAAATGATTCAACAATTTTTATCCATTTAAAGAGTCAGAAAACTCGTCTTGCAGACTATGCAACCAACGAACATCGTTTTTTTTATCACGGCTCTTTTAAAATCGAGGAAAGCATAGATTCCATTTTCTTTATATATAAAAAAGATTCTACGTATTACGCTTATTGTCAGCTTTTACAGGCTCCGCCCACCCGGTGTGCATCGTTCCAAGTGCAGTGCCAATTTCAAGACAAAGGGACACCCAAATTTGATCCTTTTATTCCGACATCCTATCCGTATCCGATGTATTATCGGTACACAGATATATGTTTCACAAAAGAGGCGTTCGAAAAAGAAATTAGTTCGATAAGAAACGCTCAAAATGGGCATTCAAGCAAAAAACAATCGTCACATTCAATTTACAGACTCAACGGCACGCCCGCTACGGGCGATGCTACAAGCATCCGGATTGAAAACGGCAAACCGAAAGTCCATTTGAAAGATTGAACATGCAAGTTTAACGTCAAATTCGGCCTTCATGAAAAGGCAGATTTCCGTCTTTTTTTATATTTTGCCTTATGGATTTTTCCAAGATTTTAGAAAGAGCGAAAGCTTTCGCCGAAGAAGCGGGGGCAAAGGCTCTTCAAATGCAAAGGCATCTCGAAAGCGTCCGATTCAAGAATCCGAAGGATGTCGTCACGTCCGCGGATATCGAAAGCGAGCGTCTTATCGTTTCGCGCATCCGGGAAGAATTTCCGGAACATTCCATCCGCACCGAAGAAGCGGGCCACGTCAAGGAAGGCGCTCGCTTCGAATGGATAGTCGATCCGGTTGACGGCACGGTCAATTTCAGCCGCGGAATCCCGCTGTGGGGCGTTTCCGTCGCCCTCGTCGAAAATACGGAAAACGGAGCGGAACCCGTCGTCGCCGCCATTTCTCTCCCTGCCCTCGGCAAGACCTACACGGCAAGCCAAAACGGCGGAGCCTTTGTGAACGGAGAGCGCATCCATGTGAGCGAAACGCACGAACTTTCCCGCGCAATCGTCTCGAACGGGGACTTCAACGTCGGAAACTGGGAAAGCGTCAATGCGCAGAACCTGCAGAACTTCCAGCGCGAAGCGGAAAGCTGCACCCGAGTCAAGTGCTACGGCAGCGCGGTCGTCGAAGGGACGCTCACGGCGCAAGGATCGCTCGACGCGTTCGTCATGACCATGAGCTATCCGTGGGATATCGCGGGCATCACGCTCATCGTCCGGGAAGCGGGCGGAAAAGTCACGGAACTTTCCGGAGACCCGGTCCGCCTTGTCGATGGAGAACAGGTTCTCTTCTCCAATGGAATTTTACACCGTCAAATAATTCAAATGTTAAAGTGAGGAAATCATGGAACGCGAAAGCTTCAAGTCCCGTCTAGGGTTTATTCTCGTCGCCGCCGGGTGCGCAATCGGCATCGGAAACGTCTGGAAGTTTCCGTTTCTCGTCGGACAGAACGGCGGAGGAATCTTCGTCCTCTTCTACCTGCTATCCCTCGTCCTGATGGGAGCGCCCATTCTCACGATGGAACTCGCCGTGGGCCGCGCCTCGCACCGAACAGCCGTTTCCGGCTACAAGACGCTCGAACCCAAGGGCAGCAAGTGGCACATTCACGGCTACTTCTGCTTTCTCGGCTGTCTGATGCTCATGATGTATTACACGACCGTTTCGGGATGGATGCTCAACTACTTCTGCAAATTCTCGTTCGGATCCTTTGCGGGTGTCGCCGCGGACGGCGTAAAGAACGTTTTCGGCACCATGCTCGGAAGCCCGACGCAGATGCTTCTCGGCATGGGCGCGACAGTCGTCTTCGGATTTGTCATCAACAGTTTCGGCATCCAGAAAGGGCTCGAAGCCGTATCCAAGGTAATGATGCTCGGGCTTCTAGTCCTAATCGTCGTCCTCGCCGTCCACAGCCTCATCCTTCCAAACGCGATGGAAGGCGTCAAGTTCTACCTGCTTCCGAGCCTTGAAAATGTCCAGCGCCAAGGCCTCGGACACGTTATCACCGCCGCAATGAACCAGGCGTTCTTTACTCTTTCGCTCGGTGTCGGCGCCATGGAAATCTTCGGTTCCTACACTTCCGACAAATACACGCTCGGCGGCGAAGCGATTCGCATCTGCATTCTCGACACGATCGTCGCTCTCTCCGCGGGCCTCATCATCTTCCCGGCCTGCTTTTCCTACAACGTCGAACCGGATGCGGGTCCAAGCCTCATCTTCCTCACGCTTCCCCACGTATTCCTCGACATGCCCGGCGGACGCTTCTGGGGCGCGGCATTTTTCCTTTTCATGACATTTGCAAGCCTCTCTACCGTCCTTGCCGTCTTTGAGAACCTGCTCTCCGGATGCCTTGACGAATTCCGCTGGACGCGCAAGAAGGCGACCATTGTCTGCCTCGCGATAGTCCTCGTCACTTCGATTCCCTGCGCTCTCGGATACAACATTCTGAGCGACGTGAAGTTCTTCGGCGGCAAGGACATTCTCGATTCCGAAGACTTTATCGTATCGAACTTCCTCCTTCCGCTGGGTTCCCTGGTCTATCTCCTCTTCTGCGTCACCAAGTGGGGCTGGGGATTCGACAAGTATATCGCCGAAGCGAACAAGGGCGAAGGATTCAAGATTCCTCTCTGGTTCAAGAATTACTTCCGCTTTGTGCTTCCCCTTCTCATCCTTGTCATTTTTATCGAAGGACTTCTCTAAAAATTTTTCAACGATTTATATTTGAACTATGCAATTCAAGACCCTAATTGTCGATGACGAACCTCTGGCCCGGATGCGGATGCGAAAACTTCTCGAACCCTATTCCGACCTGGTTTCCGTCATTGGCGAAGCCAGCACGGGAAACGAAGCCGTGTCGCAAATTCGCACGCATCATCCGGATCTAGTCTTTCTCGACATCCAGATGCCCGACAAGAACGGCTTCGACGTTCTCAAGGAAATCGACAGCGAAGAGGATCCGCTTGTCGTCTTCACCACGGCATACGACGAATATGCGCTCAAGGCTTTCGCCGAAGATACCGTCGATTACCTGCTGAAGCCCGTCGAAGACGAGCGGCTCGCCGTATGCATGGACAAGATTCGCCGACTGGGCAAGTTTCTCAGCGAAGAATCGGCATCCGAGGTTTCCCTGGAAAAGCTCCAGGCGAGAAATTCCGAAAGCCACGAGCCTTACCTTCGGCGTATCCAGGCAAAAATCGGGGAAAGGACCATTCTCATCCCGCTAGAGAACGTTTTCCGTTTCCAGAGCGAAGAAAAATACACGACGGTTTACGCGTCGAGCGGCAAGTTCATCATCAGCACGCCGCTGATCGATCTGGAAAAGCGCCTCGACCCGGCGCAATTCGTCCGCGTCCACCGAGCGCACCTCGTCGCGATCGACGCCATCGCGGAATACCAGCGTCTTATCAACGGGCACTTTTGCATCAAGCTGCACGACAAGGATCATACGGTCATTCCCGTAAGCCGAAATTTCGTCAGCAAGCTGCATTCGCTGTAGCCCAATCCCGTCCAACAAACGATTCACCGACCGACGTCATTCTGGAGGTTCCGAAGGGATCGACCCGCCTGTCGCGGGCAGGCCCGCCTGCCGCAAGGCCGGTAGAATCCATTCCGAACCTTTTCGGGACAGGTTACAGCTCTTTCGGCACGACCTTTCCCGCTTTGCGCGTTGCCTTCATGTCGATAACCCGCTGGTTTTCGGAACCCCGGAACTTGAGCATCAGATTTTTCTGCCCGATGACAAACGGCCCATCGACCAGCACGTCGATTGAATCCAGGATCTCGTCCGTCACGTCAAAATGCCTTTTCCCGCCTGGCACCAGATCCCTGTCATAGACATATCCCGAATACATCCAGATATTTCTCGCAGGAAGTTCCTCGCGAATTCTCCGAACGAGCTTCACCAGTTCCCGCTGGTTGGATTCTTCGAAAGGTTCGCCACCCAGAATGGAAATTCCCTCGTAAAAATCCTTGGCGAGTTCCGCAAGAATTCCGTTTTCCATTTCCCTGTCGTAAGGAACTCCGAAACCGAAGTCCCACGTCTGCGCGTTAAAGCAGCCGCTGCAGTGAATCGTGCAGCCGGAAACGAAGAGCGAAACCCGGATACCCGTTCCGTTCGCACAGTCCGCCTTGTAAATCTGGCCTATGTTCATCCTGCGTCCTAAGATTCAAAGGGTTTAGTGGTTCGCCGCGTTGGAATTCAGGCTTTCCGAACCGGCATTTCGAATTTCCCCGATACCGATATGCAAGACCCGATCGGCGATTTCGGCAGTCCGCCCCTGGTTCCAGTATTGCGTCCCGATATAGCCGCACGTTCTGCGCGCCACGTGCATCTTCGCCTGTTCCCGGTTTCCGCATTTCGGGCACTCCCACACGAGCTTCCCCGTCGAATCCTTTACCACGCGAATCTCGCCCGTATAGCCGCACATATCGCAAAGGTCGGACTTCGTATTCAGTTCCGCGTAGAGAATCGTGTTGTAGATGTGCCGGATAATCGAAAGCACCGCCGGCAGGTTGTCCTGCATGTTCGGGACTTCCACGTAGCTGATAGCCCCGCCCGGAGAAAGTCTCTGGAATTCCGCTTCCTTCGAAAGCTTGTCAAAGGCGTCGATTTCTTCCGTCACGTGAATGTGATAGCTGTTCGTAATGTAGTTCTTGTCGGTGACATGCGGAATCTTGCCAAAACGCTTCTGGAGAGTCTTCGCGAACTTGTAAGTCGTACTTTCAAGCGGAGTCCCATAGACGGAATAGTCGATGTTCTCCGCCTTTTTCCACGCCGAGCAGGAATCGTTCAAAAGCTGCATCACCTTGAGCCCGAAGGTCTCCCCGACCGCACTCGTATGCGAGACGCCCTTCATGTAATAGACGCATTCCGCAAGCCCCGCATACCCGAGGGAAAGCGTCGAATAACCGTCATAGAGCAGCCTGTCGATGACTTCGCCCGGCTTGAGACGCGCGAGCGCGCCGTCCTGCCAGAGAATCGGCGCGACATCCGACGGCGTCCCGAGCAGGCGTTCATGCCGCAGCCGCAAGGCCCGGTGGCAAAGTTCCAGGCGTTCCTCCATGATGTTCCAGAACTTCTGTTCGTCCCCGCCCGAAGAACACGCCGCATCGACCAGATTGATGGTCACGACGCCCTGGTTAAAGCGTCCATAATACTTGTGCACGCCTTCCACGTAATTTTTCGCGTTTCCCAGGTTTCCCTTGCCCGCATCGGTAAAACGGTCCGGCGTAAGGAACGAACGGCAGCCCATGCACGGATAGCAGTCGCCCTTGAGCGAAAGCGCCATCTTCTCCGAAATGTAGTCGGGGACCATCCGCTTCGCCGTGCATTCCGCGGCGAGCTTCGTCAGGTAAAAATACCGGGAACCCTCATCCAGGTTGTCTTCCTGCAGCACATAGATGAGCTTCGGAAACGCCGGCGTGATATAGAACCCGCGATTGTCCTTGACGCCGAGGATCCTCTGGCGGAGCATCACCTCGATAATCAGGGCGAGATCGTCCCGAATCTGTCCTTCGGGAACCTCGTGCAGATATAGGAACACGGTCACGAACGGAGCCTGGCCATTCGTCGATTGGAGAGTGATCAGCTGATACTGAATCGTCTGGCAGCCGGATTCCACTTCGCGGCGAACCTCGTCCTCGACGATTTTCTTCAGCTTGTCCTCTTCGACTTCGACGCCGGCAAGCGTAAATTCCGACTTGAGGCGTTTCGCGATTTTCTTCCGGCTGATATCGACATACTTCGCGAGGTGAGACATCGTAATCGTCTGCCCGCCATACTGGCTCGAAGCGACCTGCGCCACGATCTGCGAAGCGACCGTGCACGCCGTATTGAAGCTTTTCGGCGAATCGATATGGGTTCCGCTGATGCATGTCCCGTTGTCGAGCATGTCGCCGAGATTCACGAGGCAGCAGTTGTGCATGTGCTGCGCAAAGTAGTCCGCATCGTGAAAATGGATGATCCCGTCGCGGTGGGCGGCGACCACGTCTTCCGGGAGCAGGTAGCGTCCCGTATAGTAGCGGCTCCATTCCCCCGCCATGTAGTCGCGCTGGACAGAAAGGACCGTCGGATTCTTGTTCGAGTTTTCCTGCTTGACCTCTTCGTTGTCGCGCTCCACGATTCCCGAAATCTTCTGGTCGATGTTGCTCATCTTGCGAAGTTCGTTGTGCTTGTAGCGATACGTAATGTAAAGGCGCGCCACGTTGAACTTGCCCGTCGCCATCAGGGAATTTTCGACCTTGTCCTGGATTTCTTCCACCGAAAGGTCGCGGCTCGCGTTTCGAGCGTCCTTTTCGATGCCCGCAACGACTTCCGCAATCTGTTCCTCGGAAAGCCGCTCCGAAAGGATTCCCTCTTCCGCGTTCGCCTTCCGAATCGCGTTCGCGATTTTCTCGCCGTCAAAAGCCACGCGTTCCCCGGAACGCTTCATAATGTAAATCTGCGGGGCCTCGTCCATGTTGCCGTCTAGAGATTCGTCATAAATTGTCATATACCAACACCTCGATTTAAAGCTTCGATATATCAATTTATCAAAATTCCTTCCCCCTTCCCGACCACGGGAGCCGGTTCATTTCATTTTCCCAAGCCACCCGCGAAATCCTTCAAATTTCGCCATCAAACGCCGAATTTTGCCAAATTTCGCCACTTTTTCCAAAATCCGCAAATTAACATTTTATTAGGCGGATTGTGATGTTTGTCACGCGTTTCCATTACGCAAACCTTTACAGGCCACGGGCTCGGTGAATATTCGCCTAGACCGGTCTATTCTCGTTTCGAAACAAAAATCTAAAATTTCATTCTCGTTTCAGAATAAAAAAGCTATATTCTATTCTGATTCAAGAATAAATATGAGCGAAATTTTAACAGAAACCCTCAGGGCGGTTATCGGCGACGCCCAAGCCTTCGTCAAGCAGGTCCGCCTCGTCAAGCGGGACTTTCCGTTCGAAAAGAACGCGAGCTATGTATTCGTCGGCATTCGGCGCTCCGGAAAATCCTACCTGCTGTTCCAGCGGATGCAGGAACTTGCAAGCCAAGGAATGCCCTGGGAAAGATTTCTCTATGTAAACTTTGAGGACGAGCGGCTCATCGGATTGCAGGCTGACGACCTCAATCGCCTGTTGGAATGTCACTACGAAAAAAGCGACGAGGAACCGATCCTGTTTTTGGACGAAATCCAGAACATCGACGGCTGGGAAAAATTCGTTCGCAGAATGACCGACACCAAAAGAATCGTCTATGTGACGGGCAGCAACGCCAAGATGCTTTCACGCGATGTGGCGACAACCCTCGGCGGAAGGCTGTTTATCAAGGAAATCTTCCCCTATTCCTTCCCGGAATTTTTAATGGCGAAACATTTTGACTTTTCAAGGCAGGAGCCAACCACCGCCAACCGAGGCAAGATCAAGCGTTTGTTCAAGGAATACTTTTACTTTGGCGGATTCCCGGAAAGCCTGCTTTATCAGGACAAGCGCGGATATGTTTCGAGCGTTTACCAAAAAATCTATTTGGGAGACATCGCCGTACGCAGTTCGCTGCAAAACGTCAATACGCTTCAAATCGTCATCAAAAAAATAGCCGAAAGCATCAAGCAGCCTATTTCCTTCAACAGAATCACAAATATTATCAATTCCATCGGCTGTAAAACAGGAATCAACAAGGTCATCGAAATGATTAACGGAGCCGTCGATTCCGAGCTTCTGCTGCCCATCCGAAACATATCCGCCAAGTTTTCCGAAAAAAAGAGCAAGCCCAAATACTATTTCACCGACAACGGTTTGCTGAATCTGTTCTTGAAAGATCCCGGCTCCAGCCTGTTAGAAAATCTCGTCGCAATCACCCTGATCCGTCGCCATGGGCGAGAAAACGTTTTCTTTTACAATGCCTCCGAGGAAATCGACTTTTACGTTCCGGACAGGTCTCTCGCCATACAGGCAAGCATGACTCTTTCAAGCATGGAAACCGAGCATAGGGAAATTTCCGCACTTGTAAAATTCAACAAGCGCTTTCCCTGCAAACAAAACAAAATTATTACCCTGGACCAGGAAAATACAGTCACTGAGGGAGGCATCGAAATTCAGCTTGTCCCCCTGTGGAAATTTCTTCTGCACGACCTTCCTGACCTAAACTAGAGTTCTCCCTCAAACAAAAATCCCCATTCGACATTGCGAACGGGGACCTTCAAAAATCGGGCGTTATCCTTAGAACGGCTTCGCGTACATCCCGTTCAGGAGCTGGCTATACATCAAGAGGAGAATGTCGGTGTAATAGCTCGAATTGGAATTTGTCATTTCCTTCGCATTCAAGTATGGCGTGCAGGATTCAAGCCATGCGAAATTCCCGGCGATTCCGGTTGCGCACCAGGCGCCAAGCCACATCGAGGAAAGCGTGCTTCCTTCCTTGTCCGCGCCAACGCTCAGATTCCACGAGAACGAAGTCCCCGGGATTTGTGCCGGATCGCCATTCGACTTTGTCGAAATGAAGGAGTTCAACGTGTTCAGCACGGCTGCCGCGCGGGTATCCTGAAACCAGTAATAGTCCCACGCGATGCGCCACGGAATACGGACCGATTCCTTGTCAAACGTCCACCAGGCCTTGCTGGAATTGTTAGACGGTTCGGCCGCATTTCCCGAAGCGTCGCTCCAATCGGGGAAGACGCCCGTTCCCGCGGCCTGCACCTGCTGCATATAGGCATACCCCGCATTCAAGACTCCGGTCCAGTCGTGGCTCGGATCCACCATCGCGAACAAACGCAAAGCGACCGGCGAGAAGTAGCTCAGGTTATACACCGGATTGGTCGTCCACATGCTCGTGTTCCCGGAGTAGAGCAAGAGCGAAGACGGATTGACCTCTTCGTTCCAGATGGCGGAAGCGATCAGCAAGGCGTCGTTCAGATAATCCGCCACGCCCGTTTGATAATAGACAAGAATCAGCGCCGTGGCGATGTCGAGATCGGCATCGGTCGCGCTGGAATTGTCGATGGCATTGTAATGGAAGGAATAGTTGATCCACGGCATCAGCTGCGAGCCGGAATAGGTACGAAAGCCCTTGTTGTAAACCCACAGGCGATTGAACGTTTCGTAGTCCTTCTGGAACGCGGCGATCAACATGCCGTAGCCGATGCCTTCCGAAACCGTGCAAGCTCTTTTCTTGAGCGACGCTTCGGTCCCTTCCTCTACCGTGCACTGGTTCTTGTATGTTCCCGACTGGACAGACCACCTGACGCGACCAGCGCCCCCGGCAGGGAAGACATAGGAAAATTCCGAAGCGAGGCTCGGGTAATACGTCATTTCCGTTTCTTCATCTACATAGTGAAAGGATTTCCACGAACTGTACAGAGTTTGCGGATACAGGGCATTGGCCGTCGAAGCCAGGGCAACCTGAGAACCCGCCGAGGAAGACACCACCGGCTGGACATTGTTCATCGAAGAAGAAGAGGAATCGCCACCCGGCCCGGCAGAGGAATCCGTCGAGCAGGCGCTAAGCGCAAAGGCGGCACCGAAAGCGGCAATCAAAAAAAGTCTATGTTCCATAAAGAGTTCTCTTGAAAAAGGGATATGGTTGAATATATATCATCACGCGTTCATATTTGTCGCCGGTAATCAAAAAAAAAGAAGCCTCCCCGAATTACTTGTTCCTTGTCACAAAATGTCACCTCTAGATTTTCTTTACCAAGGCTATTTTTAGAGGTCCCCAAAAGAAAAACCTCGCCCATACCGGGCGAGGCCTTTCAAAGATTATCTCAAATTACTTGAGGATGATCTTCTGGTTCATGTTGACGGTCTTGCCGGCAATGCGAACCATATAGACACCGTTGTTGAGCTTGGAGAGATCCATGGAAGCGGCGCCGTTGATGACGGCCTTCTTCACGATCTGACCCTGGAGGTTCATCACTTCGACGGAAGCGGCGCTCTTGATACCGGAGAGGGCGAGCGTGCGACCGGAAAGCGTAGCCTTCACGGAAGAAATGGACGCAGCCGGAGCAATCGCGGAACCATCCGAAGCCTTGCAACCGCCGTTGTAGGCACCAACGCTCATGATGTTGAAACCACCGGTCGTTCCGTCGGCAGCCTGGATCTTGAACTTGATGGCGGCGAGAGTCGCAGCGGCAGCTTCGCCAGTGGTCTTGCCCGTTCCCCAACCGGCCTGCTTGAAGTCGCCCCAAGCCTTGTTCACCGTCGCGGCAGTTGTGGCCTTCGGCAGAGAGACATACGGGTTGTCGTATCCAAGAGCCTGGTCGCCCGCGTCACCGAGACCCATTTCGAGAGTCGCCGCGGCATCGGCCGTATAGGTAAGGCAGATGCCATTCCAACTGGAAGCGTTTGCCTGTGTCTGGTTACCATCGACCAGGTTGAAGCCGATACCGACGAACGGCTTGTAGGTCAGGGTTCCCTTCGAAAGAGTAAATGTTCCGCAAACGCCCTTGCAATAGTCAATGACCGGATCCAGCGCATCGTCGGAATATTCGTTTCCGATTCCCACCGGCCAGGTGACCTTGGACAAGCCGCCATCGGCATCGTCCGCATAGTTATACCAGTAACCGGATTCGTCATCATCGCCACCGACACCAAAACCGGTGGTAACCTTGTATTCGCCGGCATCGCCGTACCAGGTTTCGATACCGAAAGAAGCGCTGGCGAGCACTGCGATGGCAGAAAGCGCAATCATTTTCTTGTTCATATTTCTCTCTCTTGTTAATTGTTTTTTGCCCGTTAAGGCGGTTTGGAATCTAATATAAAATTTTTCCTTGAAAACGGGACTTTTTTTTTGTAAAAAATGTGATGCGCACTAACCTTCGCCATTTTTCCTTGGAAAACCAATGTTTTTCGCTAAAAACGGGCAATTCCTTGATATTTCCCTGTAAAAAAGAGTGTTCCCCGAGCGTTCTCGTTATCAAAACTTTCTTTACACAAGAAAACAATTCGCAACTTCCTTTTTTTGATTAGCTTAAACACCATGAAAACAAAACGCTTATCCCAAGTTCTTTCCTTCTGTCTTCTGTTCGGAATTTCCGGCGCTGTCGCCGCTCCGCAATATCCGTTTCCGCAAAACCGCACGTCGCCTTACGGCAACACGATCACCTATGCGGTAACGGACTCCATCAAGCGCCATTTCGACGATTGGAAAAACGCCTGGTATGTCGATATGAACGACGGCACGGCGCGCGTCATCAGCCCTAACGACAGCACCGAGATTTCGGTATCGGAAGGAATCGCCTACGGGATGCTGCTCATGGTCTATATGTCGTCGAACACAAGCGACTACCAGTCGGAATTCGACAAGCTCTGGGCTTATTGGAAAAAATACGCAATCTCCGCGGGAACCCCGTCCGGAATGAACTGGCACATCAACAACAAGCAAGGCTACGCGGACGGAACGGGTTCCGCTTCCGACGCGGAACTAGACGCGGCTCTCGCTCTTGTCATGGCGAGCAGGCAGTGGAACAATTCCACCTACCTGAACGAAGCGAAGACGCTTATTTCCTGGATCCAGGCAAACGACATGGAAAGCGACGGCAGGGTTCGCGCGGGCAGCAACTGGAACCCGGCTCTCAACGCGAGCTATGCGCACATCGCGGCATTCAAGCTTTTCGAAAAGATAACGGGAAACAACTTCTGGTCAACGGCCGTCACGACAAACATCGCCCACATCAAGGCTTGCCAGAATTCGACGTCCGGGCTGATGCCCGACTGGTGCACCTGGGACACTCACCAGGTAGCGTCCAATACCGGAGCCGCGGTGAGCGGTGGCAGCGAAGGATTTTTCGACGATGCCGCACGGACCCCGTGGAGAATGACCTGGGGCTACAACTGGTATGGAATCCAGGGCGCAAAGGATGTCAACGACGCGATTATCGACTGGCTGTACTTCAGCACCTATGGCTATGCGGGTCTCATCCTCCCGGGCTATAAAATAGACGGAAGCGATTCGCCCTACAGCTTCTTTGTCTCTTCCACCTATGCGGGAGGACTCGGCCTCGCCTTCGGATCGGCGACAAATCCCAAGAACTACCTGGAAACCGTTTACGATGTTCTGAGCAATGTCGTGGGAAAGACGACCCCGACAGACTCGAAGGGAGAAAAATACTACGCGGCGACGCTCAATATCCTGTATATGCTCCTTCTCAGCGGCAACATGCCGAACCTTTACGACTTGACCGGATTCGAGACGTTTACGCCGACGCAGGAGAGAATGCCGTCGGAACCAGCGGGAGAACTCCAGCCCAAGAATTCGGGGCACGGAGTTTCCGGTCTTACGAACTGGGGCATCTATTGCGACAACATCGGATCGAAAATGTTCCCGGCAGCGGAAAACTCGGGCATCTATCTTTTGGAAGACGGCACGTATGCCGTCCAGATGAACTTCCGCATCGTGTCCGAGCCGACCTACGAGGCGAACGTCGAGCAGCAGTATCCGTATGCGGGCGTGGCGCTTTCCTTTAAAAAGGACGAAAGCTACCTCGATCTTTCGGCTCTCGACAAGATTCGTCTCACCTACAAAAGCGATGGAGCGATTCGCATGGCGCTTCTCGACAAGGCGACTCTCGACAATGACGAAGAAGGCGGCGAACCCGGTCACATGCTCCATCCGACAGATTCCGATACGACGATCGAAATCAGCCTTTCTTCCGCAGACTACGGCACAAACTTCACGGTGCCGTCCTGGGCATCCGGAAGTTCCCGCGAAGATGCGCTGAAAGCCATCCGCGGCATCAAGTTCGAAGGCAAGATGAGCAAGGGCGGTTACGGCTCTCTCGTGCTGAAAGCCCTGGAATTCTACGATGCGGCAGGCAACCTGATAACGAGCGTTATCGACCCGGAAGCCTCCGACAAGGTTTCGAATTCCGCGGTCATCGCCAGTCGCGTTTCGCTCGACGGCAACATGCTCTCCTATGCGGGGCTTTCTTCCCGCGCATCCATTCAGATGTTCGACCTGAACGGCAACATGCTCAAGCGACTTTCCGTTTCGGGCTCGGGAAGCGTGGATCTTTCTTCTTTCGGAAAGGCCAAGGGAGTCTATCTCGTTCGGATTTCGGACAGGAACTTCACAAGGAACATGCGGGTCGTCCGCTAAGGCGCAAGCGCAAACAAAAAGGAACGCCATGAAACTGAAAAACTTGATTCCCTTCTTCCTCGCGCTTGCGATTGTGCCGTGCTCTTTTGCGGATGCGCTTTCCGCAAAGGCTCAAAAAGTCGGCCCGGTCAGCTACTACGGAGCCCTCCACACCAGCGGAAGCAAGATTGTCGGGGCAAAGAACAACCAGCAGGCGATGCTCCGCGGCCTAAGCCTCTTCTGGTCTGACGCCACCGGAATGCCCTACTACGACGACGACGTGATTTCCTGGCTCAAGGACAACCTGAAAATCGACGTCATCCGGTTTGCGATGGGCATCCAATACTACGACAGCAAGGGAAACGCGACGGAACCTCTCGACGAGCAGTATTCCTACATCAGCCAGCCGGATGGATACCTCGCCCTCCTCGACAAGATGGTCGAGACCGCCGTCAAGAACGACATCTACATTATCGTGGACTGGCACAGCCATCGCGCGGAATACGAGCAGAGCGCGGCGACCGAATTTTTCGCTACCGTAGCGAAAAAGTACGCTTCGATTCCCAACATCATCTTCGAAATCTACAACGAGCCCGTTTACACAAACTGGTCCACCGTTCAAAGCTACGCCAACACCGTTTCCCCGGCCATTCGCCAGTATTCCCAGAACCTGATTCTGGTGGGAACGCCGAGCTGGTCGCAAATGACAAGCTATGGCGGCGTGAACGCGACCAATGTGGCCTATGTTCTCCACTTTTACGCCGGATCCCACGGTGTGAGTACCTACGGAACACGCCTGCAAAACGCCATGAACAGCGGCTACGCGGTATTCATTTCGGAATGGGGAACGACAAAGGCTAATGGTTCGGAAAGCGTTGACGCGGCGGCAAGCCAGGAATGGATTACCTTCATGGAACAGAACAGGGTCAGCAACTGCAACTGGAGCGTTCGACAGACGGTGAACTCCCTGAACCCGGACAAGACGGAACTCTCCTCTATTTTCAGCGGCAGTTCCAATCTCACGACCAAGGCCGCGCTTTCGAGCGCATCGTATTCTGCGTCGGGAACAATCGTGAAGAACTACCTGACAAGCTATGCGAGCTCGTGGGCGGACTCCCTCACCAAGGGATATCGCAGCGGATCCTGCGCCATTGCGCACCAGAGCGTTACCGTTCTCGAAGCGTCCAAGCTTTCCGGACTTTTGAAAAGCGGCTGCACCTACACGTCAAGCGACGAAAGCGTCATCAGCGTTTCCGGAAGCTCGGCGACAATCACCGGAATAGGCTATGCGATATTGACGGGAAACGACGGGACAAAATCCGTCATCACCGTCGAAGATGTTCCGGAACAGACCCTGACCAACTTCTACGACCTGACATGCCGCTACAAGAACGATTCGATGGGAACCTGTACAAAGAACCAGGGGCAGAACTATACCGGTTCCGCAGATCTTTTCGAATGGGTTATCGGGTTCAACACCACGACGGAACAGGGTGCCACGTTCACGATCGAATCCCTCGACCCGAACATCGTCAATGTCAAGAAGGCAAAGTGCAACAACCACTGTTCCACGAACCAGAAAGCCGCGGACTTTGTCTATATGTATGACTTCAAGAACTTCGGGACGGCGCGAATTCGCGCCACGGCTCCCGCGGTTGAAGGGTATCAGGCCTTAGACGATACCATCGAAGTGACTTTCGGGAAAAAGGCGAACAAGATACCTTCCAAGTTCCAGTCCATGACCATTCCGCTAAACGGCATGCAGGACAGCGTATTTTTGGAAACGACCGTCTATTGCAACGTTCCGATTACCTACACGTTCAACGGCGAGGCGACCTCCCCCTATCTTTCCAGAATCGGAGTCGCCGCTCTCGCCGGCTCGGAAAACGCCATCGTGATCGCCACGGCAAGCGCCCTGGAGTCGGACTCTTGCACGGCTCCGCTAACCGTCACGGCGACATTTGGCATCGGAGACACCTCCTTGGCTGTAAACAAGGAAGATCTCGAATCCTTGCCGACTGTATTGAAGTCGCCTTTCCTTGCCAAGATGCAAGGAAACGGCGTGCTTCTGCACGTGAAACAAGGCGGACCTGTCGAATGGAAACTCTACACGGCAACCGGCAAATCCGTGTTTTCCGAAAGACAGAACCTTTCGGCAGGCACCTACCTCAAGACATTCGGCAAGCTCCCCGCCGGGCTTTACATTCTAAAGGTTCGCCAGGGCGTTTACCAGGCATCCTTGCGATGGAACAAGATGTAAACAAGGAAAACTGTCAAGAAAACGGAAAAATCCCGAAAGCCAGGCTTTCGGGATTTTTTGTCAATAACTTAACGGCAATAGGTCGCGACGAACTTCTTCTGGAATTCCGGATCTTCGTAAGCCCAATGCTTTTCTTCCAGCATCTGGTATTGCCAACGAATCGCCTTCATATAGTTCTCGGGGACACATAGATTGTCGAACAGAGAATCCAGATCCGCCTCGGTCGCGGACGGGCCGACCCGCTGTTCCGCGGGCGCGTAGAAATACGGTCCGGCGGCAAAGCCGCTTCCGACAAACACGGCTCCCAGTGCCGCCGCTTCCTTCAACTTCAAATCGCTCTTGGCCTGGTTAAAAGGATTGTTTACCAACGGCGCCAAGTAAAAATCCGGATGAAAACTTGCGGCGATTGCAGGAAATTGCATCATGCCCGTGTAGGGAATGCTGGTGTATTTCCCTTCTAGGCCCTTCAAGAAGTGCGGTTCTCCAAATATTTGGAAATCGATGCTGCCGTTTTCTATCCGCTTGCGAAGCCACGGCACCCACGGACCTTCAAAATCCCCGAGAATCTGCTCCGTCGAATGCCCCAGGTTCCCGGCATACATCACCTTCGGTTTGCCCTGGAATGGAAGCGTTCTCCGTTCCTTGCCAAAAAGCGACGTGGAGACACCGTTCGGAACCACCACGACATTTTTCACGCCTAGATCCTGCTTGATCCTTGTCGCGAGATAACGCGTCGAACAAGTGACCAAGTCGAATACGGAAAGAACCTGACGCAGCGTTTGCCGGGTATGCTCTTCAAGATTGTCGATTTGAGGTCCATACGAACGAATGACGGGCGAAAGATCCCACATCAGGTCGTCCATGTCGGTAACGAGCTTGAAACCGCATTCCTTTTTCATCTTGGAATACATCAGGGCGACTTGCGCATGACCGGGCATCGTCGGCTTTTGCAAGATGACCGCGCAGGTCTTCTTCAAGCTGTTCGAATTGGAACAGGGCATTTGCGTAAACGACGGCGCGATGCCGTATTCGTTCGGGCACATCGTCTGCATAAAAGGCAAAACAAGACGCACCCAATCGGATTGCGTCCTGTCGCTCAGATGAATAATGACGTGGGGACGTTCGCTTCCCATTATTTCTTTTTCGCCTTGTAATCTATGTCCGGGCGAAGTTCCAGTCCAATTGTCACCATCAGGGAAACAATCGGTTCCGTGTGATCTTCCGACAGATCATAGGCGGCAACGCCACCAAAGCCTTCGGACTTGACAAGTTCGGACAAGGCCTTGACGGAAGGGATTCCCATGAAGACAATCGACTCCATGTCGCTCACGGCGATTTCCGACTTGGAAGTCTCGTCAAAGGAAACCTTGTAGTCCGGCGTTTCGAACTTCTTCATCAGCTCCTTATACGCAAGAATGCCTTCGTTTCCGCTGCCGACGCCCGTTTGCGCTTCGCCAAGGCCCTTGGCCCCGGTAAAGCTCTTGCCGTAAAAGAAGACGACCGGGACAAGCTTGTCCTTTTCGACACCCTTGGAAACAAGCGCGCGCATCGCCTCTTCGAAAACGGAAACGCTCTGGTTCGGCTTCAGTTCGGAATTTTCTTCCGTCATCTGATCCGGCACGAAAACGGTCACATAGTCCGCGGCGTTCAGAGCGGCAGCGTCATAGGCTTCTGCAGAAGAAAGCGGATACGTGGCGACGGAAAGTTCGTACTTTCCGGCAAAGGATTCCTTGATGGCGTTCACGAGAGTTCCAAAGGATTCCGTGTTTTCGGAAGAAAGGTTCTGCCAGTCGAGTTCCACGCCAGCAGCGCCATTTTCTTCCAGCCAGGAAGTCAGATTGCCGATAAAGGCCGAGCGCGCCTCTTCCGACGCGGCGATTTCGGCAAGCGTTCCTTCCTGCTCCATGCCGCCGACCGTCACGATCAGCTTCACGTTGTTTTCGGCGGAAAGCTTCGAGAGCGCCTTGAAGTTTTCGACATCGTTTTCGTCGGCAAACGCGACGGATCCGTCCGAAGAGGGCGAAAGCGACACATAGTGAATATGCGTCACCATGTTGTAGCGGATATCCTTCGGAGCGAACTGGGAATACTGGCTCCAATAGGGGAAGTAACCGACAACCTTGTCGGCCGCGGCCCCCGCCACGGAAGCCAGACCGAAAATGACAGAAAATGCAAGCAATTTGAGTTTCATAAAGTCCTCACTCCGCAATTTCGCGAACCAGGTCGCCATCTGCACAGTATAGTTTTGTCATCGGGTAAACCTCGGACTGGAGCGGATTGTTCTTTTCCGCATCCGTGCAGGCGCGATAGGCCCAGCCGTGAGACCTGCCGAACATCAGATACTGGCTGCTGATGGCAAAAGTATCGACGGGAACGTCCGCGAGAGCGGCCAAGTCGTCCAGGTTGTCATTGAAGTTAAACTTCAGAAGTAGCTTCCGCTTGTCGCTCGGAATGCCTCCGTCGCTCGAAACCGAGATTTCGACACAGGTCTTTGTCGTGTCGATTTCGATGCTTCCTCTCTTCGTCACGAACTTGTAGGCTTCGCCGTCAATCGTGTAGGAGACCTCGGGACCCGCGGCGGAATCCAGATGTCCCGTTACGCTGACAACGCTTCCATCCGCGCCATAGGAAATCTTGCCCCAGGAAGTGACAATCCCCGCAGAATCCTTCTCGCCCAGAATGACACGATCCACGCGGGTCGAATCGTTTTCGGTCACTTCGACGCGAACGCCCAGCGTGTCGATGCTTTCGTCATGGCACGAATCCTTGGTCATGGTGACAGGCTCCCAGTCTTCGGCCCAGAGCTCTTCGGTATAGCCCGCATAGATCGGATTCACGTAGAGCTTGTGCAAAATGGAAGTATCCGAGAAGAATGCGGACGTATCGGCGGCAATCGCCTCCTTGTCAAGTTCCAGTTCCTTGTTATGCTTCGAAACGTAATCCTGGATCTGCAGACTGCGAAGCCCGGGGTGGAGAGCCATATATTCCGCATCGACAAAATCCTTCGGGTAGTTGTCCTTCAGGGAGTCCGCCGTATTCACATCCAGCGAAGAGCAGGCCGTCAAAGCGACCGTTCCAAGAGCGAACAAAAAGAGTGAAGATTTTTTCATACGTCTAACCTCTTAGAATGTCACCGTGACATCGGCCATGATCACGTTCTTGTCAATGGAGAATTCATCGGCAGCGGAAGGAGCGCTCTCAAGTTCTCCGGTTCCGGCTCGATTGAACGAAACCTTGTCGGTCAAGAGACCGTATTGCACCGAAAGATACGAAGCCGGGGCAATCTTGATGCGCGGACCGACGCGAAGAAGCATTTCCTCGACCTTGGTGACGCTTGCCGTCGATGTAATCGCCAGGGGATTGCCATATTCGAGCGTGAGCTTCTCAAAGCCTGCCAGAATGCCGATCGGGCCCCAGATGCCAGCCGATACGCCGCCCATGATGCGGTCGGACTTGCGCTTCAGGAAGGCATCTTCTTCGGAATGCATGTAGGACGCCTGGAGCAACGCCTTGTCTTCGTTTCCAAAGATGTCTTCGATGCCGAACGCTCCGAGCACCTGATCGACCCGGACGCCAAGTCCCGCGCCATACTGCGTGTACTTGTTGTCGATAACGTCCTGGTTGTATTGGGCAAAGCGAACGTTCAGGTTGATAGCCGAGTTCCAGTCGCCGTCAAACGCGACCGAGAAACCCTTGCGATCCGGCGTGGCGATTCCCATCGGAAGCGCCATGTCGATAGAAGCGTCCATCAGATACATCGCTTCGCTCAGTTCAAGCTTCTTGACGGTATTCGCATTGTAGCCGTTGCGATAGACATGGACATTCTTGTAGTTGTTATACAGCCGGGCATAGAGATAGCGGGATTCTGTCGAACCGGTCGAAAGCACGTTCTGAAGGTCGGCCGACTGGATATTCGTCGCGTTGTAGGGGTTCGAGTTGTAAACCTGGAAATAGAGGTTTTCGAGGCTCGACATGCCAAACGAGGAAACCAGACCGAGGTAAGTGGAATCGGCATAAAGGCCGTTCGCGTTCAAGATGACGTTTCCCCCGCGATAGGCCGGGGCGGAAGCCATTTCGGACCAGAACTTTTTATCGTTCTGCAGGTAACGACCGGAAAGATCGAAGTGGAAGTCGCCGAACTCGCCGCGGACATAAGGTTCCACGTAGAAGCTCATGCCCTTGTCGTCAGCGATCTCTTCCGATTTCGTCACATTCTCGGAAGATGTGGAAACACCGACGTAGGCAACGGAATCCATGCCGCCATCCGCATTGGGAATCACCCCATTCTGGATCAAGTAGCTAGTCTTCGTTTCCTTTGTCAAATAATAGGAGTCCGCATTCCACCAGGACATGGCGAGTTCGCCGTTCAGCCCGAAGGAAACCGGCAAGTCGGGAAGCAGCTTTCTGGAATCGAATCCGATTTCGCCCGAGAACACCTTGTTGTCATCCAGGAAGACCGTATCCTTTGTATCCAAATCGTGCGAAGAGAAGCTCTTTTTGCGATCGAACACTTCGATGTAGTTCGCACCGAGACGAGCGCCATAGGCCTCTACACCCAAACGTCCGCCAAAAAGGTATCTGTCGGCCCAGTCAAAGTCAAAGAAGGACTCGTCATTCTTCTTGGCGATGTTGCGAAGACGCGCACCGGTCGCTTGGGCGTGGATGTCATCGACAAATCCGAGCGACCCGCTGTGGTAATCGACGTTGAGACCCTGGAGCAATCGGCGGGAAGTCGTATCCATGTTGCGGAGCGCCATGGCGTCGGACCTTGCGCTTGCAAAGATTTCCGGTTCCTGCAACAGATTAGGCTGCGGCGTATAAAGTGTGTAAGGCGTATAGCCGACACGCATATAGCCGAGGTTGAAAGCCAAGTGCCTGTCGAGAATCAAGCCGTCGTAAGAGAACCAGTGCCCGATGATCGGGTTGTTGTTCTCTTCGTAGCCGCTTTGCCAGTCCTTGTGCAGGCGAGCCTCGACCCGGACTTCCGTCTCGGAACTCGGGCGAGCCGTAAACACCAGGTTCGCGGTCGTATAGGCCTGGCTCTCTTGCGTGGGAGAATTGTCCGCAAACTGATCCGACTTCGCCATGGACGTTAGAAAGCCCGCCTTGACGGAACCGTTTACGCGCAGACCCAGAACCGCATCGTTCAGGGAATCCAGCTTTTCGAGCAGCGATTTTTGCTGGACAGCGACCGTATCCTGTTCCGGAGCGGCGAAAGCCGTCGCCGCCGAAAGGAGGAGCATCGAAGAGAATCCGAACAAATGCATTTTCATATTCGATTTCATACCTTAGTTTCTCCCCTTAAAATTCCACGTTGATGGAAGCTTCGATGACTGTCTGGGAAAATTCATGCGTGTATTTCCCCGAAGCGTCGATGGTGGCGTAAGAAGGAAGATTGTAAGCGGCTTCAAGCTTTTCGGAAGAAACGGAGCCATCCTCGCCAATCAAGGAGGCCGTGTTGTATTCGTTCTTGACCGTAATCATCCCGAAGTTGAGCGAGAGCCAGGCGTTTTCCGCCAGGGAATAATCCAGCCCGACCATCCACTGCATCTGCTTGCTGTTCAGCATCGGAACGGAGAGACCGCGGAGCATTCCTTCGTAGTCGTTGTAATCCGTCTTGATATACTGCAGACCGGCGGTAAATCCGAGACGCGGCAAATACTGGACATAGAGCCCGGCATTGATAAAGTCGCCCTTGAGTTCCGCGGTGCCGTCGGCAAGATTCAAGGAAGCCCAGTTATCCGTGTCGATGCTGCGTTCGGAATGCTTGTAGGAACCGGAAATTTCCAGAGGCTTCTGGAAGCCGAGAATCTTGAAGACATCCACCTTGGCGCCACCGCCGAATTCCATGTAGGTCGCTTCCTTGTAGAGAGCGATCGGGGCGACCTGGTTGAAGTAGCTGAAGAGTCCCTGCACTTCGGCGTAGTCCTTCCAGTTGAACTTCACGTTGCCCTGTGCACCCACTCGATTCGAAGTCGCAAGGCCGTTCGGAAGCGCAAGCTGCAGAGCCGGGTCGGTCAAGGTCTCGATCAGGGCGAGCTGGGAGCGGGAATAGACATTTCCCTTCCAGGAGTTCTTGCTGAACGGAGCGATGTTATAGCTCTTTGTCTGGCCGTCCGCAATGCCGTCGTCGTCCGTCATCAGAGTCTTGGACGCCGGAGAATACTTGGGCGAGAAGTTGTAGAGAGCGTCAAAAGTGGAATACAGCGGAGCGTTTACGCCATACTTGATGGCGTCGCCGTCCTTGTCCGTATTCAGGATGCGGCGGGCAAAGAACTTCGGGGACTGCGCAAGGTTGTTGAACCAGTTGCTGTCGTTCCGCACAAAGTTTAATCCGAGGGAAAGTCCCAGGTCTTCCGAGAACCTGTAGCCGGCGTTTAACGTAACGAGAAGGGCGGAACCGTTCAGATCCTCCTTCGTCGTGACATCGGAATAGACCACCTCGCCGTTTTCATCGACCACGTAGGCGCCAGTCCCCGGATCGACCGTCGGAGTCAGGGCATGCTTGCGAATTTCGTCGGACGAATAGGCGTATTCCGCAACGAGGTCAAGGGTCAGATCCTTGTTGCCGAGGAATCCGGCGATGTCGCCACCCACGCGACCGCTCACGATCATCGTCTTTTGCGGATCGGTTTCGTAGGGGTTGATATCGACACGTTCATACGGTTCGTTGATGTTGTTCTCGGGGTGGCGATAAGTGTAGGAGCGGGAATCCTCGTTGTCGAAGATGTACATCGGGGTAACGCCGACGTAGAGGTTCTTGTTCAGCGGGAGAAGCTCCAGGTTCGCGGCAATCGCCCACTTGTCGGTATTCGAAGCGAGGGACGCTCCGGCTATCGTGTCGTTCGGGAGGATGTTGCCTTCGGCACCCGAAAGGTCCAGGACCGATGTCCGGTTGAGCCGAGCGGCAAGAGCCTCGGCGCGGAACTCGCCCACCGTATTGTTGAAGTAGCGGCGGAACTGGACGTTTGCACCCTGCAAGTTGCGCTGGTTGCCTTCCAGAAGTTCCTGCGATTCCGCCATGTGACGCTTTCTCGCGAAGACGGTCGGTTCGTAGAGAATATCGACATCCGGCGAGAAAAGGGTGAGCGGCGTGTATTGCTGCCTAAAGTCGCCAACGACCCAGTAGAAGGAATTTCCGATGTTCCCTTCGACATTCAGCCAGCCGACGGAAAGCATCTTGGACGCCGAGGAGAAGTATTCCTGCATTCCCGCTTCCATGCGGAGCATCACGTTGGCACGGACAAATTCATATGGGCGGAAATGGAAATCCAGGTCGGCTGCGCCAAATTCGTTGCGTTCCGTTTCGGGCATGTTGTTGATGCCGGTCGGGTCGTTATCCGTATCGAAATACGAGGCTTGCGCCACGGCACGGATCTTTCCGCCGATCTGCACCCCGCGTTTCGCGTTGATGGAATCCACCTTCACATCCAGGCGTTCCTGGGTCTGCCATTCCGTCGCGGCGGAAGCGACAACGGAAGCGGCAAAAAGGGCTGTCACAATTTTTTTCATATTCATAGTCATTTTACGCCCTCCTTAGAACCAGACCTTGGTCTCTGCCGCGATATAGTGAGAATGCCAATCGTTTACAGAAAGGTTTTCGTCGGAATGCGTCATCCATTTGTAGCGAACGTGCAAGCCTGCGCGATCCGCAAAGTCCCAGTCAAAGCCCAGGCCAATCGCTGTTTCCAGATAATTGATCGGCGCATAGGCATAGTAGGAAGAACCGACTTCATTGTAAAGAGAGGATTGTTTCGACATGGCGCTGTTCACCGAGTAGCCCGTGTAGGCATACTTGGAACGGAATGTTTCAAGCCCGAGGATGCCGACCATGTGGAATTTCGGCGTCACGGCGACCGTCGGTTCGAACTGCCCGTAGAAGCTCCAGAGGAGCATGTCCTTTTGGTCTTCGCTGTAGGCGATCGGAGCGATCGTGGTCGAAATGCCGGAGAGGGCCGCATAGCCTGTCATCATGATGTTACGGTCCGTGCCGAACCAGTGTCCGATATCGTAGCCGCCCATCGCGGAGAGGTAGGAAGACCACTTGGCATGGCTGGGGATTTCCTGCTTCTGGATTTGCTCCACGTTCTGGTAGGCGACGAAGGATTCCCACATTTCCCAGGTTCCGCCGTAAAGTCCGCCCTTTTGACGACGAAGCTTGACCCCGACGCCCGGTTCGAGGACTCCCGTACGAGCGACATAGCCGCTAGCCCGAGGCTTGGCATTGCCCGAATCCGCCCAGAAAATCGGCTTGTGCTTTGTCCAGGAATTGGTGCTTTCCCACATGTTGCGACCGTTCAGGCGGTAGTTGAAGACCAGAACGTCCGTGCCTTCCTCGACCTGGCGATGCTGGCCATACTGGAAGTCCAGATAGCCGCGGTTGAAAGTCGGCTCCACCTTGATGTTCAATCCCATCATGTTCGGCGTATAGCGGAGCGAGCCTCCGTTCAGGTACATTTCATCCTTGCGCCAGCTGGTAAAGCGAGAAGGGTTGCTGAGAGAATACGGCGAGTAGAAGTCCTTCGGCAGGTAAATGCCCTCGACCGTAATCGGCCAGCCTTCGATGTGCTTGCTCTGCGCCTTGACATAGACGCCGACCTGCGGAGTGGCTACGCCAGTCTTGTAAGCGTCCTTGGAATAACCGTGAGGCTGGGCGGCATCGTCCGACTTGTAGAAATTGACGGAATCGGTGATGCTCAGGGCAACATCGGCCATCAGGTACAGTTTCGGGGTAATGTTGCCCTTGATATCGACGGAAGCGACATGCGTATTCTGCAAGGATGGCGTCATGTCCGCCAAGAGCTGGTAGATGCGGAATTCGTCTTCGTAGATTATCCCCTTGTCAAAGACGACACCCATGTAGTTTACGCCGAGCGTCATGGATTCAAAGAGCTTGTCCTTGGCAATGCGTCCGTGATAGACGGAACCGCGGAAATCGTGAAGACCATAGGTTTCGAGTTCACCCGGCTGACCGGCATAGAGACGGAGACCGTCGCGCGTGCCGAGGTCCATGTCCATCGGCTGGGAAACCATGAACTGAGCCTTCATGTTATACGGAAGCTGATAGACGTTGGCAAAGATGCCGCCGAACGAGCGGTTGGTCCAGAAGGCGCGGCCGCCTTCCTTCACCGGCTTGAAGGACTTTTCCTTGTAATAGGTGCTGACCGTCTTTTCGTCCTCGAAGAGCTCGTATTGCCACGAGAAGCGCGGAGCCGTTTCGCGTTCCCACATGGTGAGCGGGGATGCGTTTGCCCAGATGACGCCGCCGGCAGTCACATAGGCGCCGAAGACGCCCGCGCGAATATCCGCGCCCACGTTGAATTCCTCGTCAATCGTCGAGGAGTAATAGTCCGTGGAATGATCGTAGAGAACGCGTTCGTCGTAGGTCGGGACGCCTGTCGGCTGCGTCGCATACTTGTTGCCGAACGTACCGGAAAGGTCGAACGGGAACGCGAAGTTCGTCCACAGGGTCATGTACGAATTCGGCATTGCGACGATGTTCGCCTTGAAGATGGCGTCCACGGCGGTGCGAGCCTTGTCGCTCGCAAAAGCGGGAGCCGTTTCCGAATAGTGGAAGTTCTTGACGCGGAAAGCCATGAAGCCGGAGACCGCCACCGGCAGATCGTCCTTGCCGAGCAGCGTAGATTCCATATTGCCGGAAAGCGTGTCTAGCGACGCGTGAATGGAATCGAGCTTTACCTGGGTAGGAGTCGCCCAGACGGCTGTCGCGCAAGAAGCGATTAAAAAAGAAGAAACCAGTTTACGCATAAGACCCTCTTAAATCGCATTGCGGAAAGGATAGTTGGCGGGACCTTCGTAAGGCTTGCCATGTTTCTTGATGACCACATCGTCGATCCAGACCTTGAAGGATTCGTTTTCGTCCTTGCGGACTTCGAGACGGAACCCCTTGAACTTGTCCCAGGCGAAGGGAAGCATCACGTCGCGAGTGTTTTTCGCGTCCCAGTAGAGACCGGTCATGCCGAAGAGCTTGAGCGGAATGCTGAAATGAGTCCATTCCGTCGTAATTTCGCCGAGGCTCTTGGAGCGAAGCTTTACCTGGAGCGATTCGCCACCGCTCTTTACGCCGTCATCGACCAGCACGAAAAGCGCGTTTTCGCCACCCTTTTCGCCTTTGATCCAGAATTCGAGAACGCCTTCTTCGAGATAGGGAGTGAGATCGACGGAACCCGCGATACAGATGGCGACGCCCGAATAGTCGCTCGCGATCAGCTCGATTTCCATCGAAAGGGCGCCTTCCTTCGCATACTTGTCCGTCATCACCGGTTCGGGGTTTTCGCGCGGGTATTGGTAGGTATATCCACCGCCGCGGGGAATCGCTTCGCGCATGATGACCGTCACCACGTCCTTGTCGGGGCGGAACGGCTTGGCGGGCTGCACCGTGAAACGAGACTGATCCCTATCGCGGTACTCGCTAAATCCGATGCTTGCGAAAGAGAATGACACAAGAAGAAGCGAAAGGCAGAAGCACTTCCAGACGTTTTTCTGTATTTTGGCGTTCATAGTTTTTCAAATTCTCCAAAATCCGATGAGCCATAATATAACTTGTTTTTTGGCTTTTCCCGTTTCGCTTTTTGAAAAAAAACGCTTGCAAAGGGAAAGTCTTTGAAAATTTCGAGAAAATCCGTAAATTTTGGCGTTTTCTCCGGTAAACATCTTTTTAAAGAAGGGAGAATGCGCCCATCGTCCCAAAATGACTAGTTTTACGAGATATGAGACAAGCCCTTATCCCCGCTCTTTTTGTCGCCTTCCTGACCATCGCCTGTTCCGACGACTCGGGAAAGCTCGCCGCCACGGAATCTTCCAGTTCCTCGGAAGAGACTTTCGTCCCCGTTCCCGTTGACTATTCCGCAGGTCGCGCGATGAACGAGCGGCTCGGACGAGGCATCAACCTGGGAAATTCCTGGGAATCGAACTCCTATGCGGGCTATAAGGATCCGGGGACAAACCACATTCCCGAAGAACCATACAACTACGGCTACAGCGACGACCTGGACGCAGGCTGGGGAAATCCTATCGAAGACGGCGACTTCCAGATTGTCAAGGCGGCAGGCTTCAACTCCATCCGGCTTCCGGTCCGCTGGCAGCACAATTCCAACCCGGTGACCCACGAAATCAATCCCGAACGCCTCGCCGGCGTCCTGGAAGACGTGACGCTCGCCGTGAACGCGGGTCTTGTCGTCATCATCGATTTTCACTGGGACTACGAAATCATGGAAGCGGGAAACGCCTACTATAGAAACCCGACAAACGCCGACAGCCTTGCCGCCTACGAAGCGGAGAAACTGCACTTTCTTTCGATCTGGCAGCAGGTCGCGACCGTTTTCAACGCATTCCCGGATTCGATGCTCGTGTTCGACATCCTAAACGAACCGACGGTCCAGAGCGCGGACATTCTGAACGACATTATGCTCAGCGCCCACAGCGTTATCCGGGCGGCGGCACCGGGAAAGACCATCATGTTCCAGTCCTACCATGCGTCCAAATTCGCGGACATCAACGCTCTGAAGCTTCCCGAAGACGGAAACATCATCTATTCCGGGCATTACTACGAGCCCTATACCTTTACCCATGAAGGCCACGGCTACGCATGCAAAGGCGACGAATCCTATACGAGTACGGCCTCGACCGACATGGCGAAGTACATAGCGATGGTGCAGTCGCGCTATCCGGACGTAAACGGCGGACATGTCCCGATGAACATGGGAGAATTCGGCGTCGCGGCCGGAAAACGCAGCGATTGCGGAAGCGAAGGTCCAAGCGACAAGTATTTTGCCCTGTGGACAAAGAAAGCGGTCGCCGCAGCCGAAAAATACGGCATAAGCTGGCACTACTGGGGATTTACGAAAGTCGGCGGATTCGAAGCCTACGACAGAAGCGAAAATGCCTGGTATCCGGGAATTCTCGACGCCCTGGGACTTGCGAACTAGCGGATAAAGCGAATATCCTCTTTCGAAAAGAATGCTCGGATGGCGGGATCTTCGGATTCCGCCATTCTTTTTGCGCTTTCGCTTAACGGGGTTCCCGAATGGTAAAATTCGCGGTAGAGCCTTTCGATTTCTACGATGCGGCTTTCCGCAAAGCGGTCCGGAAATTTGCGGAGAGCGTGCAGGTTCACCCCCGCGAAGCGGAGCGGATTTCCCAGAGCCTTCACGTAGGGCGGGACATCCCTATCGACCTTGAGGGACGCGCCGACAAAGCTGAACGCGCCGATACGGCAGTTTTGCGCCACGCCGGAAGTTCCCCCGATGTTTGCATACTCGCCGACATGGACATGGCCGCCGAGCTGCACCCCGTTCGAAACGACGGCGCCGGTTTCGATTCGGCAATCGTGGGCGACATGCACGTATGCCATCAAAAGTACATCGTCCCCGATGAGGGTCTTTCCCGAAGCGGAAGTGCCGCGATGAACGGTCGCATATTCGCGGATTTTCACATGCGCGCCGATTTCAAGCGTCGTCTCTTCTCCGCAAAACTTCAAGTCCTGCGGAGCGTTCCCGAGGCTCGCCCCGTCAAAGACAAAGGTGCCCGCGCCGATTTTTACGCGTGGCAGAACGTGTACGCGCGACTCCAGGACGACATTTTCCCCGATTTCGGCAAAGTCATCGACTAGGCACCACGGGCCGATACAGGCGCTGTCCGCGATTTTCGCTTTGGGGCTCACATAGGCTGACGGATGAATCATACGGAAGAAATAATAAATATATTTGACCCGTTATGCTGAGCATTTGCATTCTCGGAGTCCTTACGGCGCTATACGTATTCCTGTTCCTGTTTTTTTCGATAGGACTTTTACGGGCAAGGACGCGTCCGGCGGATTCCGGCAATCGGTGGAGCGTTTCCGTCATCGTGCCGCTAAGAAACGAAGAGAAGCACGCCTTGCGAACCCTCGAAGCGCTCGCCATCCAGGATTACGACGGAGAATGGGAAGTCATCTGCATCAACGACCGCTCCACGGACAATACCCAGAGACTGCTCGAAAGCTTTGCCGCAACCCACCCGAGATTTTCGGTCGTGAACATTCCGACGGACGCGCCCTATATCGAAAGCCCAAAAAAGCGCGCGCTCGAAACCGGATTTCAGAAGGCACGGCACGAAATCCTCATGACGATGGACGCCGACTGCGTTCCTCCGAAAGGATGGATCCGATCGATGGCCAGCCGTTTCCAGGGAAACATCGCAATCGTGCAAGGCCCCAAGAAGAACTCCGGTTCGCCAGGGATAGTTCACGCCTACCAGAAGCTCGAAACCCTCGGCTACACATCCATCGAGGCGGCGGGATTCAGCATGGGAGTTCCCATGGTCGCAAGCGCCGCGGCTCTCGCCTACAAAAAGGAACTTTTCTTTCGGGTCGGAGGATTCGGCGACTTGGTGCACCTTTCTTCCGGTGACGACGACATGCTCGTCCACAAGATGATCCAGGAACCGGATGTCGAATTTTGCTACAACCTCGACAAGGATGCCGTCGTCGAAACCGCTCCGGTGGATTCGCTAAAAGGCCTCTTGAACCAGCGGGCGCGATGGGCGAGCAACGGGACGCACTATTCCAATCACCTTTATACGCTTTTCCTGACGCTTATCTACACATTCTACGTCTGGCTGTTCCTTGCGCCCTGGCTTGCCGTCTTCTGCGATTTTCCGTGGATCTGGTTTATCGTTCCGTTCGCCTCCAAGGTTCTAGTCGATACGGTCTTCCTGTCTATCGGAGCGGTTCGGCTAGGCGAAACGAAACTTCTGAAAGCGCTTCCGATGACTGAAATCCTGCAAGTCCCGATGATTGCGATTGCGGTGCCGCTCGGTATTTTCAGACTGTTTCGCTGGAAGTAGCGTTTCGCGCAAAGAGGAGCGCGTCTTCCCGGGAAAGGATTTTTCCCTGCAGCTGGAGTTCGAATCCTTCCCGGATGATTTCTCCGATGCGAGGACCGGGCTTGAGTCCCATCAAGAGCAAATCCGCGCCTTTCAGAAACGGTTTGGGAGCGCATTCGAAGACGCCCAGCCTTTTGGCGGAAAGCGCTAGAGATTCCGCACTCCGACAGCGAAGATTTTCCGCAAGTTCGGGGGTCGATTCCAGATAGGCGCAGACCAGTTCGAGACCGTCGAGAGCGACCGATGCGCGGCGCAGGAATTCCGGTTCGAACGATCCCGCTCCCGCTTTTTCGACAAACAGGGGAATCATTCGGCAAAGTTCGGGAATGCGCTTTAAAAGCTTCACTTCGTTCGTTATCCGGGAAAGGAATCCATTCACTTCCGAAATTTCCGACGAGCCGGAAAGAAGCGCGGCAAAGGCGAGGACTTCCTTCGAGACGGAATCTTCGATTGCGAGAAGCTTGCGCGAAACGTTGTCGAGCAGGATTCCCAGATTTTCGAACGAACCGCCCAGCGGGCGGATTTCGGGAAAGAAGCGCGAAAGGTCCATTTCGAGAAAGGCGCGAAGACCGAAACTCGGACGTCCGGGTTTAAGAAGCCACTTCCTGAATTCCTCGAAAATCCGCTCGGACGAAAGATCGGCAAGCGAAAGCGAACGACAGAGCGCGGCGGTTTCCGGAGCGAGAGAAAGGGAAAAGCGGGACGCAAACTGGACCCCGCGCAAGACGCGGAGCGAATCCTCGGCAAACGCGGACGACACGTGCCGAAGCAAGTGTCTTTCCAGGTCGCCCTTCCCGTCATAGGGATCCGAGAGCTCGAGTTCCGGTAACGACAGACCCATCGCGTTCACGGTAAAGTCTCGGCGAAGCGCCGCCTCGGCAAAGCTCAGATGCAGATGCGTTTCGACAAGAAAGCCCCGGTGTCCTTCCCCGACCTTGTTTTCGGTCCGCGGAAAGGAAAAGTCCAGGTCGAGACCTTTCGACGCCAAGTGCACGACGCCAAACGCCTTGCCGACGAGATTGGGACGACCAAAGTCCGAAAGGATCCCGAGCAGAGCGTCTTGCCCGATATCGTAAACTTCCACGTCGAAATCCCGGGAATCCCGCCCGAGCATCGCATCGCGAACAAAGCCTCCGACAAGAAAGCATTTACCGCCCGCGGCACGGATACGCTCCGCGATTCGCATCAGGCGATGCGGAATTTCGCTCTTGACTTTATCCAGGTTCATGGAGAGACCTGCAAGGAATCCGTCCGGGAAGAGTCCTTTCTGGATTCCTCGTACATTTCGTAAATGCTCTTCTTGACCTTGTTCGTCAGAGAGTCCGACTTTTCGTATTCCGCCTGTTCCGCGCGGCAATCCGAAAGCTCCCGCGCAGTCCATTCCCGCTGATCGGGCGACATCGCCGTATGGTTCAAGCGGTATTCGATTTCGGCGCAAACGGGCTTCTGTCGCTGCGATGCGCAGCCGAAAAGAAACGCCACCGCGCACAGGGATGCCCCGAGGATTTTCATCGGACGGAACAGGTTTCGAAGATGATTTTTCGACAAAGGCATAGGGTTTCGCTTTTAATGGATGACCAGGAGCTTTCCGCGCTTCTTTCGGGAACCTTTCTGGATGATGTAGTGATAGACGCCCGGAGCGACCAGAATGCCGCGCCGATCGCGACCGTCCCAGACAACGCGACCGCCATCGAGTTCGTCGCCTCGAAACGCCCGGACCAAGTGCGCCCCGGAATTGTAAACGGAAACGGTCGCCGATTCCGAAACGTTCTCGAAAGTCAGAACCTGTCCCAGGTCAAAGCGCACCGGATTCGGATAGACTTTTATCCCGGGTCCGTCCGGTGTCATGAACGAGGAGGTTTCCCGCAAGTCTTTCCGCGCGTAGCGCGTAACGCCGTTCTTGTGAACAAACCAGACCTGCCCCTTTCTTCCATCGACAAGAACGTCATAGACAACATCGTTCAAAAGACCGTTTCGACTGACAAACCTTGTCGCAGACATCGTATCGGGAGAATTTCCCGTTCTTTTCACCATGTAGGCGCCGCTGCCGAGCGTTCCCACCCATAGCCTGTCATTCGGATCGATCGAAAGCGACGAAAGATTCGCCTGTTCATACGAAGAGGTCCTGTGCGGAGCCTGGACGGAATCCATGCCGCTTTCAAAATAGGCGAACGTGGAATTGGTAATTATCCAGAGACGACCGGACTTGTCGAAATCCATGTCCAGGACCGCGTAGTTGTCCGGCGTGGGCACGGTTTCCATCGTTCGAATCGTTAATTCCCCGCCCGTTTCGGCAATCGGTCGGAGACGAAAAATGTCCAAGGCCCCGATGCCTTCCGTTCCTTCGGTCTTTCCCGCTCCGGAATAGAGTACCCATTCCGAACTATCTTCCGACCAGACGGCCTTGAGCGGTCCGGAGAACTTTCCGCTTCCGACATGGTTTGCACAGCTGATTTCTCCCGATGCGTCGATATAGGCAATCCCATAGCCCGAATTTCCCCAAAAGCTCACCAGCCAGCCGAGACTGTCCGGGGAGACGGCAACGCCTGTCGGCACGATGTAGTTTGTAAGGTAACGTTCCGCGCAGTTGGAATTGTCCAGTCCGACGCTCCGCAGGAATTCGCCGCCGTTTCCCGAATAGATTCGCCAGCCAAACCCCCAGATGCCAACGAGAGAGGTCCCGTCCGAAAGGGTCCCCAGGTTTTTCAGCAAGCGGGTATAGGGATCCGCGCTGCCGTAGTACGGAAGGTCGCCTAGCGAAGGTCCATAGATAAAGCCTTCCCCGTCGCTCCAGCTAAAGTCTCCATCCGCCGAATAGACCGTCACGCCGCCATCGCCGCCCACAAAAGGCGCGACCGTATAGGGATTTTTCAGCGAAAATCCGGTCCATGCAGAAACATCCTTCAGCTCTCCGTCGTAATACCACGCTGAATTTTTCCCGACCAGATAGGAAAATCCGTCGCCGGGAAGAATTTTCCGCACAAGGGAACTGTCATCTTTCCACAAGTCGGGAAACTTCCCTTTGGAAAGCGTGTCTCCGCTTGCGACCACCACGGAAAGGGTCTCGTCAAAATCAGCCTGCAGCGAGCCGTCCAGAAGCGATAGCCGGGTGATCGCGGTTTTAGAAGAATCCTTGCCGTGAAAACTCCCCGCAAGAGTCCACGAAGCGGGATCCGCCAGGAGGACATCTTCGGACAAGGCTTTCCACGGCATTTGCCGCAGATAGACATCCGAACCGAGAGCGACAAGGAGAGAGTCGCCGTGAACGAGCATTGCCGAGGGGGGCGTCGATTTCAGGGAAACGTTCCCGATTCGCGAAAGACTTAGCAGCGACTTTCCGCGCGAAATGTCAAAAAAGGCAATCTTGTCCCGAAATCCCAGAACGAGAATGGAATCCGCGACTTCCGCAAGGCCTGGCTGCAATTCAGATGACGTCGAGGAAAAGGAACGGTTCAAGACGGAAAAGCGCCTGTCTCCAAGATACCTTGCCACGATTCCCCGGGAAGAAACGACGAGAAGTTCCCCAGTCGCGGTCTGCACAACGCCCCGAATATCCGAAGACTCCAGGCCGTTTGCCGACGAGAGGACGTCCGTCGTACCGTCCCGCGAGACAAGACGGACACCGCCATCCGTGCCGAGCACAAGCATATCGCCCACAAGTGCCGATACGTAGAAGGAATCGGACCGGGCAAAGTTTTTCCACGTATCCAAGGCAAAAGCGCACGACACGCACAGGAACAATAAAGAGCGGAGCCACAACTTCACTCTTCAATATTACCAAAATTCAGGAAACCTTCGCCAACTCCAAGACTTTTTTCCGCATTTTTCCCATGGAGAGGACCAGCTTCTTCGAGACAGCCGAACGGCGAATTCCAAAGATTTCGGAGAGTTCGTCGATGGAAAAGCCTTTCAGGTAATGCAGTTCCACAAGCGTCCCCTGTTTCGGCGACAGAATGTCCAGAAAGAAATTCACCTTTTGCTCGTCCTCTAGTTCCTTCCGATTCCGTTCATCGCGATGGACGACGTAGCGTGAAAACCTTTCGCGGACATTTTGCGTACGGTTCAAGCGTCGAAACTCGTCATGGCAGACATTTTCCGCGACGCGAAGCAGCCAACCGACAGGATTCTCCAGGGAGCGGACTTCCTCGAAATGCGTGTGCAATCGAATGTAAACATTTTGCATCAAATCCTGAATTGAACAGGTATCGTGCATTTTATGCAGGCACAATTTGTAAATTTGAAACCGATGCCGATTCCAAAAGCTCAATATATCTTGATTGCGAACAGGCCCTTGGATAGAGGCCATATGACTCCTGACCAAATTCGGGAGCAGGCAAAAAGCGACATCCGAAAAGATAGGAATCAAAAAGGAGTACCGGTTTGAAAAATCGACCCATGGCAAATTTGGCAACCGTTCGGTTGCAGAATCTACTCGTTTTTTTCGTTTTGCTCTTTTGCGGCATCGCGAGCGCGGACGACTTCGGATTCGTATTGCTCGACAACATGGCGCCTCCGCGAATTGAAATTTCCTATCCGGAAGGAAAGACCGTCCAGGGAACGCTGGTAAATGTCCAGGTTTCCATTCCCGAAGGCTGGCACGTCAACGCGAACATCGCCGCCGATAAATTTTTAAAGCCTTCGTCGCTCGACATCGAGGCCCGCGGAATCGAATTCGACGAGCCCATATGGCCCGAGCCTTTCAAGGAATACAGCGAAGCGCTGGATCTCGAGAACCTGGTCTTCAAGGGAACTTTCCGCATTCTTGTCCCGGTGAAAGCCATCGCCGCCGATTACGACACCAGCACGACAAATGTCGATTTTTCCTACCAGGCATGCAGCCAGATCTGCCTTGCGCCGCAGACCGTCCACGCTTCCATGCAGATAAAATCGCTCGGGCAGAGCAGAGAGGGAACGCTTCCGGAAGAACCTTTAAAAAAAAACTCCGGTGAACCGCTCTTCCTGCTTCTCGGGTTCGCGTTTCTAGGCGGAATCATTCTCAACCTGATGCCTTGCGTCCTGCCGGTTCTCTTTTTAAAACTCTTCAATCTGACGCGAAATGCCGGAGAAACCCGTATGCGCCTCTGGAAACTGACCGGAACCCTTGTTCTCGGAATTTTGGTTTCCTTCTGGATTCTCGCGGCGCTTGTCGTCCTGATCCAGGCGGGGAACGGAACTTCCGGCTGGGGCTTCCAGTTCCAGAATCCGGGATTCATCGTCTTCATGGTCATTCTCCTCGCGGCGTTCGCCATGAATCTGTTCGGCGCGTTTGAAATTTTCCTGCCGGGTTCTACCCTCACCAAAATGGACGCGGCGACGCGAAAGGAAGGATTCGGCGGAGCCTTTGCAAGCGGAATCCTGATGGTCCTGCTGAGCACGCCGTGTTCCGCGCCGTTTCTCGGAACCGCGATGGGCTTCGCCTTCACCCAGCCGCCAGCGATTCTCTTCCTTTTCTTTACGCTTGCCGCGCTGGGACTTGCGTTTCCCTACATTCTCGTGGCGATTTTCCCGTCCGTACTGAAAATCTTTCCGAAACCGGGAGCCTGGATGCTCAAGGTTCAAAAGCTCCTCGGACTCTTCTTGCTCGGAACCGCCGCCTGGCTCGTCTGGATATCCTTTCGCATGGCGGGATTCCGGGGCGCTCTCGTTGTCTGCGGCTTTGGCCTGGTCGCCATTTTCGCCGCGATTGTCTTTGGAAAATTTGCCCGGCCGGACAAGCCTTTTATCCGCGAACCCGTTTCGCTCCTCTTCATCGCGATTCTTTTCCTTGTCGCATGGTTCCTGTGCGGAAAGCCGGCGATACATTCCATTCTGAACGAAAAAGCCCTGTTGATGGCGGAAAGGTCTCTTGACGAAAACGGCTGGTATCTATATTCGGAAAAGACCTTTCGGATACTTTCGAAGGAAAATCGTCCAATCTTTGTCGATGTGACCGCAGACTGGTGCCTCACCTGCAAGACCAACGAAGCGGTCGTCCTTTCGACGGAAGAAGTCAAGGATGTCCTATCCCGCGCAAAGGCCATCCTCGTCAAGGCGGACTATACGCTGGAAAGTCCGGAAATCACCAGACTTCTCCGCACGCTCGGAAAGAGCGGAGTTCCCGCCTATGCGGTCTATCACCCGGAAAGCGACCGCTGGGAAGTCCTTTCCGAAATTCTGACCAGGGAATCAATCGCCAGGGCTCTTTTCGGAAATCGCTAAATTTCCCAAATTTCGGCGAAACTCTCCGTTTTGGAAAGAATTAAGATAGATTTACCACCATGAAAGTCGCCCTCCTCACCAATGAATTTCCTCCCGACATCTATGGCGGTGCCGGAATACATGTCCAGTTTCTTTCGCGCGAACTGAAGGCACACTGCGAAATCGAAGCGCGCGCCTTTGGACACCAGAACGATTCCGAAAGAAACCTTCACGCCCTAGGCTTTTCGCCAAGGCTCGGATGTGCGCCGTCCAGCGCCCGAATGTCCAAAATCCTAAATCCGCTCGACATCAACCTGCAATGGGCGAGCAGCCTCGAAAATATCGACATTGTCCATTGCCACACCTGGTACAGCCATTTTGGCGGCGTTTTGACCAGTCGCCTTTTCGAGTGCCCGTTGGTTCTCACGACACATTCTCTCGAACCGCACCGTCCATGGAAAGCGGAACAGCTAGGAAACGGCGGCTACCGGATGAGTTCCTGGATCGAACGGACCGCTTACGAGGCAGCCGACGGCGTCATCGCCGTTTCCAACGAAATGAAGCGCGACGTGATGGAGCTCTACAATGTTCCCGCAGACCGCATCCAGGTAATCTACAACGGCATCGACCCCGATTTCTACAAGCCGACATTCGAACCGGAAGTTCTAGACAAGCTTGGCATCGACCGCGAAAAGCCCTTCATTCTCTTTGTCGGACGCATCACCAGGCAAAAGGGTATTTCCCAACTCATCGGAGCGATTCCGCACATTCGGAAAGACGTTCAAGTCGTTCTCTGCGCCGGTGCACCGGATACCCCGGAACTCGCCGCGGAGTGCAAGTCCAGAATCCAGAGCCTGCAAAAAAGCCGGGACGGAATTTTCTGGATACAGGAAATGATGCCGCACAAGGAGCTTCGCGTTCTCTACACATACGCGACCGCTTTTGTCACGCCGTCACTCTACGAGCCGTTTGGCATCATCAACCTCGAAGCGATGAGCTGCGGAACGCCTGTCGTCGGAAGCGCCGTTGGCGGGATCCCGGAAATCATCGTCCAGGGCGAAACGGGATTTCTCGTTCCGCTAGAACCGAGATCGGATTCGGATTTTGAGCCGAAAGACCCGGAGGCGTTCCAGCAGGCTCTTGCCGACAACCTAAACAGGCTCATCGACAATCCGGAGCTGTCGAAAAAGCTCGGCGAAGCGAGCCGCAAGCGGGCAATCGACGTTTTCAGCTGGAAGAGCATCGCGAAACAGACTTTCAACTTCTACGAAACCGTTATCGCAAGGTATAAAGCCGAAGGCGCCAGAAAAAAGTAGCGGGAAAAGGGAACCGCGGAAACGGTTCCCTTTTTTCGACAGGAATTCCTCTTAGCGAAGCACCCCCTTGCAGGAAAACGATTTTCCTTCCTGGGAAACTTGAACGAAATAGCTTCCCGCCGAAAGGCCGTGTCCGTTCCAGGCAAGCAGATTCGTTCCGGCAAGACCATCTGTCCGGATAGATTCCACTTTTTCCCCTTGGGCAGAAAAGATTTCTAGCGCCACCGGACCGGAACTTTCCAGTTCGAACCGAATGGCGTTTCGGTCGAAAGCCGAAAGCGCAAGTCGCCCCGAACCATTGCGGACACGAGAATCCAAGACTGGACTTTTGGAAATCTTCGCATACACGTTCGCATTCAGATTGGGAAGCTCGACGGCATCCAGGAATTGCAGGGATTCTTCCGAAACCGACTTGAACGCCATCCCGGAACGGACATCTTCCGCCGAACTCTTTATAACGATCGCTTCGCGGCGAAGCGAAACGCGCAGCGTATCCGAATTTCGCAAGACCGTCAATTCCACGGATTCCTCCGGATTTCCCCGCAAGATTTCCATGTCGAAATCCAAGGACTTTCCCGCCAGCGAGACATCGTTCGCCGACAAGAGAAAGTCTCCGACTTCAATACCCGCCAAATGCGCCGCAGCGCCCTGCACGACATGGGCCACTTCGGCTCCATGTTCCGACGGATAGATGGCCAGCCCCAAGCCGCCAAACGATTCGCTTGCCATGACCACGCGAAAAGCGGCAAGAATTCCCAATGACCATAACTTTTTCATTTTGTCACCTCCGAAAGAACTGTGTTTGTGTGAATGATCGAATCCAGAAAAGCTGTCGATAGTTTCATGACGCCTTTCTGGAATGCGGCGACGTAAAGCGTATCCTTTGCAATCGTCCCGTCCAGAATTTCTGTCACCCCGGAAATCGGGGGCAGTTCGTTCCAGCGATTTTCCCTGGGAGCGTAGATTGAGGAACCTTCGCCCAAGGCTATATAATGTTCCCGAAACGGAACAAAGCGGTAAACGGAAGCCGGCGTTCTGGAAACCAGAGAGACATCGCTCTCCGTATAGAGCAGAGAGCACTCCATCTTCTGTAGCCATGTTCCCTGCAAGGAAAGCGAAAAGACGCCCTCCAGGTTCGCATAGCCCACAAGAAGTCCATTTTCCGTAATCGCCGCGTCCCGCGCAAGCATCGACGAATCGTTCCAAGCCCCATTTTCGCAAGAGACCGTCGGAGCGGAAACCGGATGCCAGGCCGTATCCGAAAGGTCGAAACGATAAATCCCGTTTCCATAGGTCATGGCAAACAGGGAACCGTTCCATTCCTCGGCACGCATAAAGGATTCTCCAGCCGGGAATCCATGGTTCCAGTTGTTCCAGCGTCCATCGTCCGATTCGAAATAGATGGGATTTCTTTCTCCGAACATTCCGTGCGAAAACGAAAGCACCAGATGTCCTCGAAACTTGGCAATGCCGTCTATTCCGTAAGCGGAATCAGAAACGGGAAATAGGCTATCGACAACCGGGATATTCCGGTTTACCCACGTTTCCCTTTCAGGGTCGAACATCCAGAGCCTGGCCCCGCCAGAACTGAAGAACGTTCCCACGTAAAGAACTCCCGAATCGGCGAAGAGAACGTTTGGCACGTCATCGTCGGGAAGTTCCAGTTCCTTCCACAGAAGGCTGCCAACCTTTCCCTGGAAAAGCTGGTAAAGGCGTTTCCCGCCGACCTGCCGATCGTTTCGCGCAAACAGATAGTCTCCTACGCTAGTGACCGTTTCGATTCCCGTTCCGAGATTTTCGACATCGGCATTGTCAACGGAAAGCCCTGCCGAATTCCATCCCGAAGAATCGCCTTTTTGCGAAAGTTCCCCGTTCGAAGAACAGGCAGCAAGAAATCCCGACAGCAAAATTCCTATCCAGCGTTTCATCCGGCACCACCGGAAAATTCTTTCGCGTCCAACATCACGATTCCGCCCAAAGACTTTACAGGAATCGCATCCTTGCGCTTTGCCTTTTTCAGACCGACGGAACATTTGGATTCGTCCAGTGCGCAGTAAAGATCCGAGCCTTTTCGCGGAGCGCCTTCAAGCTCGATGCCCTGCAGATGGATGTCGTAATCGGCATTGTCGATTCGTCCATAGGTCATGACGTCCCCATGAGGCACGACATTATACGGATACTTGTCCGGAACCTGCGAAAGGTAGATGTCGTAGGTCTTCGGTGAAAGAAATTCCTTTTGGTATTTTGGACCGAACTTCTGCTTCTTGTCCACAAACTGCTGGCTATACGCCGTTACGAGCAGGTCGCTCGCTCCGAGCCATTCTTCCATCAGGTTGTTGTAGAAATTTAGCCAGCTTTCGATTCCCTGGATATTCTTCAATTTGACGCCCTGGGATCTATACAGGAGAGCGTTGACAAAATTCGTCACGGACAGACAGGCGTTCTTTTCGATGTCGCTAGAACTCTTGCAGAACTTGGAGCTTCCTTCCGAAAGCTGGTTCATGAAGTAGTTGCGAAGCCCGCGCATATCCGAAGAATACATCGGTCGCATCTGTACGTTCGTCCCATCCGGACGTTTCGGATAGCCTTCCTTCGAAAGCTTCGATATGAACGAAGAATGCGTTGCGAGATGTGCGCCATCGACATGCCACGCCCAAAGAGAATCGCGAAGCGGTTTCAGAAAGTCGATTTTTTTCGTCGTTGTCTTTTCCCGGAGACCGAAAAGGTATTTGTATGTCGTTTTCAGCTTGAAATCGCCGACATAGCCGCCTTGAAGCTTGACACTTACATCGGTCGATGTTCCCAACAACCCGGAAAGAATCCTGTCCGAAGGAATGAAGAGATTGGCGACGACCTTGCTAGCCGTTTTTCCCATCCCGATTTCTTTCAGGATCGATGCCGAAATATCCTTTCCCGCGCCCTTCTTGAAAAATTCCACGAGATCCTTTTTTACGTCCGCCGAAAGCAAGGTTCTGTCCGCATAGCGATTTCCCTTCTTTTCGCGATTCTTCTGGTCCTGGATTTCCTTGATGAACGCGGCGACAGCGGGCTTTGACTTTTTGACATTTGCATAGTCATCGGCGAGTTCCGAGCCGAAATGCGGCGTATTAACCGTAACGACGCGACGGATATGGTTTGCCGGATTCGCCTTTCCCGATGGATAATGCCCGGAATTCGCCCTCAAGCCTCGAAGCATTTCCCGAATGACAAGGCCACCCTGGCTGTGAGCGACCAGATCGACCTGCTTCGAGGCATCTGTCTTCCAGGAATTCCCGTAGTGCGCCCCAAGAACCTTTTCGAGATACTTGTAAAGCGCAAAGGAAATCGACTGTTTCGCGTTATCGTCTTTCCATTGGGGCAAGACCTGGACATAGGAATTTCCCGACTTCCTGTATGGAGCCGTAAAAAAGTACAGACCGTTGGAATTGATTCCCTGCCTCGAGACATTCAGCTTTTGATCTCTAGCAATGACATCCGGCAAGGAACCCTGCTCGTATCCAGAAACCTTTCCGTCCAGAAAGTCCGGATTGGTCGCGTTTGCCTTGCCAAGAGGCTTTGCGCCAAAGGAAACGAACGAGGAATTGTGCCCCGGAACAAAAACGACAGGCCGTCCCAGCTTTTTGGAACTTGACGGAAGCGCGGGGAGAGCCACCTTGCGAACATTCCACTGTTCGAAGATTTCCTCCTTGGGAACCCGATTTTGATCCTTGCAGAATCCCTTCTGGTAGAACTTTCCCGTCGATGCGTTGTAGTCGGCGAGAGAAACCGTTTTCCACCCCTTATCGACAGAGCAATCTTTCTTGCAGCGTTCCGGAGCCGCGGTCCATTTCAGCTTTCCCGAATAGGAAAGACCGTTACCGCATGTAACGCGATATTCCGCTTCGTTTTCGCATGTGATGTAATGAATAATAGTAGTGACATTTCGGGATATTGAACGAACCGAGGTCTTTCTTTCCGCATGGCGACGAATTTTCGTCACCTGAAAAGCGCCTGTTTTAAACGCTCCGTCCTTTCCGATATCCGTACAGTAGGTGTTGAACGAATAGGGGGCGCCCGGATCTTGAATGCTTTCCATGGGAACAGGCGAACCCGGATAAGTGATCGACTCTCCCATTTGGGAATCGCTATATGTAATTTCCGCCGCGAAAAGGCAGGCTGAGGATAATACGACAAAAGGGAAGGCTTTTCTGAAAAGCTCCATAGATTTTCTCCTGAAAAATGATGAACTGACTGTTTCGAGAAATCTACGAAAGGACGCTATCCTTGAAGAAATTGCCAACGTCCGGGCAAATGCGGACTATCAAGGTAAAAGAAAAAATCGTCCCCGTCAAGGGAACGATTGCATTTCCAAAACGAATCTAATCGGTTAATCGTTTTTTGCGCGACAAATATTGACAATCACCTTCCGGCGAAAACGCCCGGTCCCGAAAGCTTGCTGTGTCCGCATCCCGTAGGAATCACTTCGATATGATTCGAGATTTCTTCTTTCAGGCGATCCACGTGCGAAATCACGCCCACGAGCTTGTCACCCTTTTCGCCAAGCCTGCGCAAAAGCTCGACGGCCTTTTGCAGCATGCCTTCGTCTAGCGACCCGAAGCCCTCGTCGAGGAAAAGCGTATCGATTCGTACACGCTGGCTGGCAAGAGACGATAGCCCAAGGGCAAGGGCAAGACTCACCAGGAATGTCTCGCCGCCGGAAAGATTTGCCGCAAGACGCGAAGCGCCGTTCTCCGAATCGTAAATTCGAAGATCGAAGCCACCGTTGTCCGATTCGATATTGAATCGGGAATTCAAACTGGATAGATGCCTGTTCGCCGCACGGATTAGCTTTTTGAGCGTCAAGCCTTGCACGTATTCAACGAACTTCTTGCCCTGGGAATCTCCGATCAGTTCGTTCAATGTTTTCCAGACCTTGACGACCTTTTCCTGTTCCGCCTGCTGGATCCTGGTCTCCGCCTCGGTCTTCTTGCGATCTTCGTTTACGGCCAGTTTCTCCTTTTTTTCGATGAGTTGCACTTCGTATTCCGAAATTTCCTTGCCGAGCGTTTCGATCTTGGAACGAACCGTTTCAAGGGTTTCCCTGCCAAGCTCCCGATGCCGCAGACTGTCCACGTATTTTTCTGCCTGCTCCAGGCGTCCGCGTCCGGTCCCGAGAGCCGACTCGACCTGTGCGATTTTTTTCTTCATGGCGTCTCTGTCCGCATCCGAAATCACCGCACGCTGCAATTCGTCTTCCGAAGAAAAACGGTTCTCGCGAAGCTTTGCCTGGAAATTGACTTCCGAACGTTCCATTTCTCGTTCACAGCCGACAAGGTCTTCGGAAACCGTCTTCAACTGGCTCGTTTGCGCGGTCAGCGTATTTTCCGCATCCCGACGGTTGCTTTCGCAATCGGAACGTGCCCGCGAGGCCACGGCGATTTTACTTTGCCAGGAATTTCTGTCATCTGCGACAGATACCGTGCCGAAAAGCCGCTTCCGCTGGTTGTCGATGTCCTTGTACCTCGCCTTTTCGTCTTCCAGGTCTTTTTCGAAATTTCGCAATTCGTCCTGAATCTTTTTCTCGAGTTCGTTCAGATTCTTTTCTTCCGTATCCAAGACGGATTGTTCCTGACGGCACCTGTCAAGACTCTTCCTGTGACGATCCCATTGGCTTGCCCAGGTTTGAACCAGGGAGCGAACATTCGCCGGATTGTCGAGATCCGCGTTCGAAAATCCATACGTTCCAAGCATTTCGAGCGCACTCTTGATACAATCCGAGACCGAGAATTTCTTGTCGGACAAGTCGTTTTCGCATCTCTGGACATTTTCCCTGGCGGTGCGAAAACCGTAATCCGCATTGTCAGACGCCTTTCGAGCCTCTTCGTAACGAGCCTGCAAGTTTTGCAACCGATTTGCCGTTGCCGAAACTTCTCCCGCGGAAATCTTCCGATCGGGATGTACCGAATGAAACGTGCTTCCGCATACCGGACAGCGGTCCCCTTCGTGAATCGTCGCTTGCAAGAACACGGTAATCTTGTCGATATCGTCGGAAAGAGCGCGTTCTCGCTCCTTTTCCGCAGATTCCAGCTCGGTCTTCCTTGTACGATTCTCCATTTCCGCCGACAAGCAGACATTCTTGGCCGTCGCCAAGGCGTTCTGGGAGCGTTCCAAATCGTTCTTGGCCTTTTTCAACAGTTCCAGACGATCCGAGATGGCCGCGCACTGGCTTTCAAGCATTTTATGCGTCGGATGCGCATTGAGATAGATTTCATCCTCCGCCTGTATTTTCTTGACATCCTCGCGTTCCGCCTGCAATTTTCGAAGATCCGTCAGGCATTTTCCCAGTTCTTCCTTGGATTTTTCGACATTCCCTTTCTTCTCCTGCCCGCGTTGCAGGGACTGGCTCTTTTGGGCATCCAGGCCGTTCACCGTCTCGCGAAGACCGTTTCTCTTCTGATCCTCGTCGCGAAGTTTTTCCTCTTCCCTTTTCCTTGCCTCCAGCTCGGAATCGAAGAGGTCGAATTTCTTTTTCGATTCGGGAATTTTCCCGAGAAGTTCTTCCTTCTGCTTCTTTTTCTCCCGATAGCGTTTGCGACTTTCGTTCAAGGCATTTAGAGGTCCGACGAGCTTTTGCGCATCCTCTGCCCGGGAAAGCCGCTTGCGAGAAACATCCAGTTCGCGATTTTCCGTTTCCAGCCCTTGAACTTCCGTTCGCAAAGTCCGGCACTCCCTTTCCGCGGCGTCAAGCATTTTCAAGGTACGCTCGATGTCTTCGTACTTTTTTCGCTCGGCGGTCTTTGTCCTCTTGAGTTCATCCGCATTCCTTATCCACGCGCCAAGGTCCTTTTCCTCTGCCGAAGAAAGCAACTGGATGCCTTCCAGCTTGCGCTGTATTTCATCCAGATCGGCTTGTGCCTTCTTGTTCCGTTCAAAAGCCGCTTTCGACAGCTTGCGGTAAATTTCCTGACCGGAAAGCTTTTCGAGGATGGCCGCCTTGTCTTCCCGTTTGCACTTGAGAAACCTGTCGAATCCACCCTGTGGAATCATCACGGCACGCGTAAACTGAGAAAAGTCGAGCCCGACAATTTCGGCTATCTTGTCATTTACGTCCTTTGTTCTGGAAAATTCCTCGTGGGCGACAAAACTCCCGCCTTCCTCGAACAAGATCTTTCGCTTGGCACCTTGCAGCTTTCCATCGGGTCGATTGTTCGCCCGGTGAACTTCCCAAAGAGCCTTGTAGCGAGCGCCATTGGATTCGAACTCCACTTCCGAAAAGGCGTTCCCCTTTCCGAGCGTCATCACCAGTTCATCGCCCGAACCTTCCGCCTTCTCCTTTTTGTCCGCAATGCTTTCCTGCCTGGGAGTTTTCCCGTAGAGCGCAAGCGAAATGGCGTCCAGGACCGTGGTTTTCCCGGCGCCTGTCGGCCCCGAAATGGCAAAGAGACGGTTCCGGGAAAATGCGGGATCGTCAAAGCGAATGCTCCACTTGCCCGCCAGGGAATTGATGTTTTCGAAATGCAGCGAGATGATTTTCATTCTTCGATACCCCCTTCCTGAACCTCTTTCAAGATTTCTCGAAATGCCATTTCCAGCCGAGCTTTTTCTTCCTCGGAGGCGTTCGCCAGGTCGCTTTCGTCCAGGCGACGTCTAAAGATCATCTCCGGTTTAAAATCCGAAAGTTCTCTTTCGTCTTCGATTGTCTGGAATCCGCAGGAACGCCCCTTGTACTCCGCATACAGGAGAGCGAGCGACGTGTTTTCGAAATCAATCGACAGGTTCTGTCGCAAGTTTCCGACCGACCCGCTTCCCGTATAGACAACGCGCACCCAGGCGCCAGGATATTCCCTGTCCGCACGGGAAATTTTTTCTCGAATATCGTCCAGGGAATCCCCGGAAACGGTCAGGAACCTTTGAAACGTCGGAACGCCGATCGGGACGACTTTGGGCGCCTCGCCATCTTCGAAATCCACCCGCAAGACGACGCTTTCCCGACTCGCTTCGTCAAAGCCCATCGGAAGCGGCGAACCGGAATAGCGGATGCGGTCTTCGCCGCCGATTCTTTGCGGGCGATGAATATGCCCGAGCGCGACATAGTCGAAGACAGGAGGGAAGACCTTCGAACCGACATTTTCCAGGTTTCCGACGATGCTGTATTCCGACTCGGCGTTTTCCGACGGAGAAGCTCCGGCAGCAAAAAGGTGCGCCATGGCGACGATGGGAATTTTCCTGCCGGCCTTTTCACGCATTTCGACAGCCAAGTCCTTCAGCTTTTCAAAATGCGCCGAGGTTCCCTTCCGAACGAGCTCCTCGTCCGTCTTGCATCTTTCGTCCCCTAGGCTCGCCTGCAACGCGGGATCGCGCAAAAAGGGAGCCGCACAGACGATCAGCCGCGGATTTTCCCTGCTAGGCAACGGAATCACTTCGTTTGCGAAGCCTCTTTCCGCATCGGGCGTCGCAACGACATGTACGTTCAAGAGTTCGAGAATGGAGCTTGTCGCTCGGAGCGTCGCCGGCGAATCGTGATTTCCCGCCGTTACAATCACGTTCCGGCAACAGGTACCATTGAGACTGGTCAAGAATTCATAATAAAGTTCTTCCGCCGCATTGCTCGGAGAGCCCGTGTCGAAGATATCCCCGGAAACGAGCAATGCGTCGATTTCGTTCGAAACGATAGTCTGTTTCAGCCAGGCGAGAAACTTTCCGTATTCGTCGATGCGCGAACGCTCGTGCAAGGAGTTCCCTAAATGCCAATCCGAAGTATGTAAAACGCGAAAAATACTCATACCCCAAATGTAGTTTCGTTTTTCTGTCAAAAATGACAAATTTCGATTTATGCGAAATTCGTCACACCGGGCCTTCGACTTCCGTTACGTCGAGAACATTCCCCGACACGGAGAACCGGATGTTCCATTTCGCAAAGCGGATTCCGTAGCTTCTCGTCGCATCTCTCCGGTATGCCGGACGAGGATCTTCCGACAGGACAAGTCGCAGGGATTCGCGCTTTTCCTCCGGGATCTTTTCAAGAAGAGATTCCGGGATGCGAACCGCAAGCGGAGAAAAACGAATTTCTTCCGCAAAGCCTCCCCGCGCCTCGGGAAGCGAATCCGCATAGGGCAGATACGGTTTGATGTCGATGATCGGGGTGCCGTCCATCAGGTCTGCGCCCGAAACGATGATTTTCGGACCTTCAGGAAAAACGGTTTCGATTCTTTCGATTTTCACGACGGAAAGGGCGACGGGATTCGGTCGAAAGGACGAACGCGTCGCAAAGACGCCCATTCTCCGGTTTCCGCCAAGACGCGGAGGGCGAACGGTCGGGCTGAAACCGCGTCGAATGTTTTCCGAAAAAATCCAGAGCAGCCACAGGTGCGAAAAGCCTTCCAGTCCGCGGAGCGCATCCGCGTTTCGAAACCTTTCCTCGAAAACGATCGTCGAAGTCAAGTCTTTCAAAATACCGCTTTGCCGCGGAATACCGAACTTTTCGGGGAAATCCGACCGGACATGCGCAATCGCCTGAAACGTAAAAGACCCTTGCATCGAAATGTATATAGCAAAATTTTCTAACTTTGCGCGCAATATGAAATTTTCAGAACTTCCCCTGGACGAAAGCCTCAAGCGAGCGATCGACGACGCAGGCTACACGAGTCCCACGCCGATACAGGAAAAGGCGATTCCGCCCGTTCTCGAACGCAAGGACCTGATGGGCATCGCCCAGACAGGAACCGGCAAGACGGCCGCATTCGCGCTTCCCATTCTGCAGAACATCCTCCAGGACGGAGTCTGGAAAGGGCAGAAGCCTATCCGCGTCCTGGTCCTGCTCCCGACAAGAGAACTCGCGATCCAGGTCGCCGACTGCTTTGAAATGTACAAGAAGTTCACGCCGATTACGAGCGCATGCATTTTCGGCGGCGTGAGCGACCTCCCGCAAAAAAGGGCGCTTTCCCAAGGCGTCGATATTCTTGTCGCGACGCCGGGGCGTCTTCTCGATCTTATCCAGCAGCGCGTGATAAGCCTCAAGAAATTGCAGTACTTTGTCCTCGACGAAGCGGACCGGATGCTCGACATGGGATTCATCCACGACATCCGGAAAGTCGTCGCGCAGCTTCCCCAGAATCGACAGAACCTTTTCTTTAGCGCGACAATGCCTCCCGAAATCACAAGGCTCGCCGCATCGATTCTCCGAACAAATCCCGTTCGGGTGGAAGTCGCGCCACAGAGTACGCCCATCGAGCGCATCCGACAGGAACTCTACCGCATCGACAAGAGGCGCAAGGGTGCGCTTCTCAAGGAAATGCTCGTCGAACATCCCGAGATGAAAAAGGTCCTCGTCTTCACGCGGACAAAGCATGGGGCGGACAAGATAGTCCGTGTTCTCGAAAAGGCGAAAATCACCTGCGCGGCAATTCACGGGAACAAGAGCCAGAATCGGCGCCAGGAAGCCCTTGGAAACTTCAAGACGGAACAGATTCGGGTTCTTGTCGCAACCGATATTGCCGCCCGCGGAATCGATGTCGATAGCGTTTCTCACGTTTTCAACTACGACCTGCCCGATGTTCCCGAAACGTTCGTGCATCGCATCGGTCGGACTGCCCGCGCAGGAAAAGACGGCGTAGCGATTTCATTCTGCGCACCAGACGAGGAAAGCGATCTGCGCGCAATCGAAAAACTGACGCGAATCCGGATTCCCGAAGGCGATCCGGGCATCCTCGAGAAGCTGCCTCCCCCGCAACAGGAAACCCCCGAAAGCGAAGCGAGAAATTCCAGGTTCCGCGGTCCGAAACACGGAAACCGTCCCAAGCAAGGAAGACCTTCTCGCCAGGAAAAAAGCCCCGGCGAAGAAAATCGTCAAGTGAATCCTGCGCAAAATGCAGAATCTCCATTGCCGCGAACCCATTCCGGAAGACGTCTCGGAAGCCGAGCCCGCAAAAGGCTTCGGGAAGAGCAGAGAAGACGCTTCGAAACATAGGGACAAAAAGTCCCCGATACCACAAGCCTAACGCTTGCAAGACAAAAAAAGGGAACCGACAGCGCGGTTTCCTTTTTTGCGCTTTTCGAAGAAAGCTACTTGGCGTACTTGGTAAAATCCACGTAAGCCTTGAGCACGTCCAAAAAGACTTCGTCCGGAGTATTGTCGCCCGTGATGTGGCTGACGATTTTCGAATCGTACTTTTCGAGAACCTTCGCCGTGGATTCGCGATAGACTTTCAGGCGATTCTTGATGACGTTCTCGTCGGCGTCGTCCTTGCGACCTTCGATCTTTGCGCGATTCAAAAGGCGGGCGACGATTGTCGCTTCGTCCTTGATGTCCAAAACGAAAATGTGCTTGACATCGACGATCGGGCGAATCAGATCGACCTGGGATTCCGTACGGGGAATGCCGTCGAGAAGAAGCGTGTCCTTGTCCGGATTCAGGCGGTTCGTGTTCACCAGGCCTTCCACGTAACGCGCAAAGATCTTGACCGTCGCCTCGTCCGGAACGAGAAGTCCCTTGCTCGAATAGGAGGCGAGCAGCTTGCCCGACTCGCTCGACGGTGCGATGCCGCGGAAAATATCCCCGGTCGAAAGATGCTTGAGAGCGGTCGTCGCGGCGAGCTTTGCACCGACAGTTCCCTTGCCGGAACCCGGAGCGCCAAAAATCAGAACAGCGGAAATTGCCATATTGGAATCCTCTTGTAAAATTGATCTGTCGCAAATGTAGAAAAAATTCTATCTTCCGAGCCATGGAAAAACTTTGGTCCAAAGCCTTCGTCCTCGTCGGCATTACAAACTTTCTCTTGTTTTTCGCATTCTACGAACTTCTGCCGATTCTTCCCCTATACATCCTTGAAAAATTCCACGCGGGAGCGACCGTTTCCGGCATCATCATTTCGCTCTACACGATCGGCGCGCTGTTTTGCCGCCCGTTTGCCGGATTCCTGGTCGATAGTTTTTCGCGGAAGCCTCTCTACTTCATCACCTTCTTCCTCTTTTCGGCGATGTTCATCGGATATGCCGCCGCCGGAGCGCTCTTTGTCCTAGGCCTCATCCGGCTCTTGCACGGGATCAGTTTTGGAATAGCCAGCACGGCGGGAAGCACCATCGCCATAGACGTTCTTCCTTCGAGCAGACGAGGCGAGGGCATCGGATACTTCGGCGTCACGACAAATCTCGCCTTTGCGGTGGGTCCAATGACAGGAATGTTTCTCTACGAATCCCGTGGAGCCAATCCGGTAATCGCTCTTTCGCTTATCCTGTGCGTCATCGGACTTGCGTTGATTCTTCCCATCAAGACGAAGAACAAGCCGCTCAAGAAAGACGCCGCGCCACTTTCTCTCGACCGTTTCTTCCTCACCAGGGCGATCCCGCAGTTTCTGAACATGCTTTTCATCGGTTGCGCCTATGGTCCTCTCACGAACTACGTCGCCCTGTATGCGCGCCAGAACAATCTTTCCGGTTCCGGATACTTCTATGCGCTCATCGCTGTCGGACTTATTTCGTCAAGGCTTCTCACGGGAAAGCTCATCGACCGCGGATACCTGACGCGCCTAGTCTCCATCGGGCTTGTACTCGTTACCGCAGCCTATTTTCTTTTCTCTCTCGTTCCCGACCAGATACTGTTCCTCCTGTCCGCATTCTTCATCGGAGCGGGCCTTGGACTTGTCTTTCCGGGATACCAGACCATGTGCGTAAACCTCGCAAGACACGACCAGCGCGGCACCGCGACAAGCACCTACCTCACCGGCTGGGATCTGGGAATCGGAATCGGAATCCTCATCGGCGGACCGCTCGCCGAAACATTCTCGTATGCGACGATGTTCTTCTGCTGCGCGGTCCTTCTGTTCGTATCGGCGATTTTCTTTGTCAAAAAGACGGCACCGCATTATCTTTCGAACAAACTGGAAGGATAGAGGCTCTTTTCCAGGATTCCAAGCACAAATTTTCTATTTTTAGGGCGTTATGAACGAAAAACTTTCCCAGATGCGCGAGGCCTTCGAAACGGAACTCGCCGAAACGAAGCTCAATGTCAAGGAAGCCGTCGATGCGCTCCGCGTCAAGTGGCTCGGCAAAAAGGGCCAGATTACCGGTCTCATGAAGCAGATGGCGAACCTCTCCGCCGAAGAGCGACCCTCTTTTGGAAAGCTCGTCAACGAACTGAAGCAGAGCGTCTCCGAAAAAATCGACAAGGCGCTCGAAGAAGCGAAGAAGAAAGCTCTCGAAGCGGAACTCGAAAAAGGCTGGACGGATATCAGCCTGCCGGGCAACGGCATTCCCGCCGGTTCCACGCATCCGGTCTATGACGTTCGCGAAGAGATCATCGACTTCTTCTCGCAAATGGGATTCGCCGTCGATTCGGGAAAGGATATCGAAACGGACTGGTATAACTTCGAAGCGCTCAACACGCCGCCCGACCATCCGAGCCGCGACATGCAGGATACTTTCTACCTGGGCGACAAGGTCATGCTTCGCACGCAAACTTCCGACACGCAGATCCATTACATGGAAACGCACAAGCCGCCTTTCCGGATGATCGCGCCGGGACATGTTTTCCGCGTCGATAACGATGCGACGCACGCTCCGATGTTCCAGCAATGCGAAGGCCTGGTCGTCGATGAAACGATTACCTTTGCGCAGCTCAAGGGCGTTCTCCAGATTTTCATGAACAAGCTTTTCGGCGAAGGCGTAAAAACGCGTTTCCGTCCGAGCTTCTTCCCGTTTACGGAACCTTCCGCGGAAATGGACGTAAGCTGCGTCTTCTGCGGTGGCAAGGGCTGCAAGCGTTGCAAGGGAACGGGCTGGATGGAAATCGGCGGTTGCGGATCTGTCGATCCGAACGTTTTCAAGAATTGCGGAATCGATCCCGAAAAGTACACGGGATTCGCCTTCGGCTTCGGGCTTGACCGCATCGCGATGCTCCGCCACGAAATCCCGGAAATAGGGCTCCTGACGGCGAACGACCAGCGATTCCTGAGCCAATTCTAAAAGCGGATTTTAAACAAAAGCGACCCGCCTAACGACGGGCCACTTTTCCTGAAGACTGGAGATTCTTCAAGCGTTCTTGACCGCAAACAGACACTGTCCGGAGCGGACTTCTGTCGCGGGTTTCGCAAAGATTTGCGTCACTACGAAATCTTCGTCGGCGACAACGGGAATTTCCGTTTTCATGCTTTCGAGAATCGCCAGCGTTTCTCCCGCCTTCACCTTGGTTCCGACCTTATCGACAGACAGTTTCCAGAGGCTTCCCGAGACTGGGGAATAAACTCCTTCCTCGCCCTCGGCAAGGGTCGCTTCGAGAACCGGAGCGGATGCCGCGCTGTGGCTTTCAAACGTAAACTGTCCTGTCGCAATCCAGCGTTCCTTTTCCTCTTCAAACGCTTTTTTGCGTTTGGATTCAAAGGCTTCGATGGATTCCGCATTTTCGGCGAGAAATTTTTCGTATTCCAGGATGTCGAACGAACTTTCCTCGATCTTTACGTGGAACTTCCCCGCGACAAAGTCCTTGCGCATCTGCAGCAGTTCATCAGCGCCCACTTCGTAGAAGCGAATCCGGTCAAAGAATCGCAGCAGATACGGAAGCGGGAAATCGCTCGTCCGCTTGAAACGGTTCCACATCTGCACGGTCCTTCCCACGAACTGGTAGCCACCGGGACCTTCCATGCCATAGACGCACATATAGGCTCCGCCGATTCCGACCGCATTTTCGGGAGTCCAGGTTCTCGCCGGATTGTACTTTGTCGTCACCAGGCGATGCCTCGGGTCAAGCGGAGTCGCCACGGGTGCGCCCAGATAGACGTCGCCAAGACCCATCACGAGATAGTCCGCGTCAAAGACGATTTTCTTGACATCTTCCACGGAATCCAGGCCGTTTACGCGACGGATGAATTCGATATTGTTCGGGGTGCACCACGGAGCGCCCGGACGAACCGTCGTCACGTATTTCTGTATCGCGATACGCGTCTGCGGATCGTCCCACGAAAGCGGCAGATAGACTGTCCGGGTTGCGACCTTCGTCATTTTATTCTTCTTCAAATGTTCCGAAAGTTCGGCGAGCTTCCGCAATATTTCCCACTGGCGAATTTTCCGAATGTCGTAGTGAATCTGGATGGAGCGAATCCCGGGAGTCACATCGATGACGAAGTCCTTGAATTGTTCCTTCACCGCCAACATCCAGGCGTGTGCCGTAAAGCGAAGCCGCAAGTCGATTCGGTTCGGCCCAAATTCCAGAAGCACATAGTCATCGCCGTCTGCGCGGACAACGACATGTTCCATTTCGTTTTCCGCATGGAACTCCGCGACAATCGGTGTCGTCACGGGAGACGCTTCCAAAAGCGGAATTTCGGCAGAAGCCTTCGCCGGATTCTGCAGGTTCGCTTCGCGCGCCAGGCGAATCTCTTCCGCCTTTTGCGCGGTAATCGGGATGAACTTCACCTTGTCGCCACTGCGGAGTTCGCCCATCTTCCAGAGTTCCGCGGAAACGATCGTCACCGGGCAGGCAAAGCCGCCAAGGCTCGGCCCATCGACACCAAGAATAATCGGCATGTCTCCCGTGAAGTCAACCGTTCCGACAGCGTATGCGTTATCGTGAAGATTCGAAGGATGAAGTCCCGCCTCGCCGCCATCGGGACGCGCCCACTTTGGCTGAGGTCCAATCAAGCGTATTCCCGTGCGCGAGGAGTTGTAATGAACTTCCCAAGTTGCCGCGAAGAATTCGTCCATGTCATTTTCTGTCAGGTAATCCGGTGCGCCGTGCGGACCGTACATCACGCCGATCTTCCACTCGGACGAAATCTCCGGAACGGCCTTTTCCGACGGAACGATCGGATTTCCCGAGACATCGTTTCCTATGTGCAGGATGTCTCCCGCCAGAAGCGCGCGCCCACCGTGACCGCCAAAACCGCCAAGCGTAAAAGTCGATTTGCTCCCTAGATAATCCGGGACATCGATTCCACCGCGAACAGCGAGATAGGCGCGCTCTCCGAGCCTCGTAAGACCGAACTTGAGAATATCGCCGTCTTTTACCTCGACCGGAACATTCTTCGGACAGGGCTTCCCGTTCAGCTTCGCAGGGAAGTCGCCGCCAGTCCACGCGACAAGGGCATCCGTATGAAAGCAGAGGGAACAGCCGGAAAGGGTCATCTCGATACCCGCCGCGTCGTCCGCATTCCCGACGATCTTGTTCGCCAGGCGGAAGCTGTAATTATCCATCGGACCGGAAGGCGGAATACCCACATCCCAGAGCTTCAAACGCCCCGGATAGTCCTGGACAGTAGTCTGCAAGCCGGGAGCGAGAATTTCAAATGTCCGATTTTTATAGCGGTAATCGTTCAAGATCCATGTCGAGACATTGCCCGAGACAAAGGCATCCATTTCAAGAACATCTTGCAAAAGCTTGATGTTCGTTTCGAATCCGCAAATGCGAACTTTCGCCAAGGCGATTTTCGACTTTTCGATATTTTCCGCCCGATCCTTCCCGGCTACAATGACTTTCGCAAGCAGCGGATCGTAAAAGGCGCTGACTTCCGTTCCGCGCGAAATCCAGGTATCGACCCGGACATCCGGGAACTCGACTTCCGAAAGCAGGCCGCTCGACGGACGGTAGTTCTTCCCCGGATCTTCCGCATAGACGCGAAATTCCATCGCATGGCCTTTAGGCGTAAACGTTTCTCCAATCCTAAACGGACGAATTCCCGCGGCAAGTTCAATCATCCAGCGAACAAGATCCACGCCGAAGACTGTTTCCGTCACGCCATGTTCCACCTGCAAGCGCGTGTTCACTTCCAGAAAATAAAATCTGTCTTCCTTGGCATCATAGATGAATTCCACCGTTCCCGCCGAACGATACTTGACTCCCTGCACAAGGCGCAGAGCCGCTTCATGCAATTCCCGACGCGTTTTTTCGGGAAGATTCGGAGCGGGAGTCTCCTCGATGACCTTCTGGTTGCGACGCTGCACCGAGCAGTCGCGTTCACCGAGCACAACCGCATTTCCTTCGCCATCGCCAAAGATCTGCACTTCGACATGGCGTCCGCGCTCCACGTACTTTTCAACGAAAAGCCCCGCGTTCTTGAAGTTGTTCTCGCTCAGCCGCTTGATCCGATCATAGCTTTCGCGGAGTTCCCTTTCGCAACGGCAAACGGTCATTCCGATTCCGCCACCGCCCGCGGTGCTTTTCAACATAATCGGATAACCAATTTTTTCCGCTGCCACCACGGCTTCCTCGATGTCCTGCAAAAGTCCCGTTCCCGGAACAAGAGGAACGCCGAATTCCCGGGCAAGTTCCTTGCTTCGATGCTTCAAGCCGAATTCCGTCAGCTGGCTTGGCGTCGGACCGATAAAGGCTACTCCGTTCTGCTCCAGGATTTTCGCGAATTCCGCGTTTTCGCTCAAAAAGCCATATCCCGGATGCACCGCTTCCGCACCGGTCTTTTCAATGGCGGATAAAATCGCCTCCACATCAAGATAACTTTCCTTTGCCGCGGCGGGACCGATCCGAACGGCTTCGTCGGCCTTCAGGACATGCGCCGCGCTTTCATCCGGATCCGAATAGACGGCAACCGACTTGACGCCCATTTCCCTTAGCGAACGAATGATTCGACAAGCGATTTCGCCGCGATTGGCAACCAGTACTTTGTGAAACATATTACTTTCTCCAGTTTTCAAGAATATGCGTTAAGGTTCCATTTTCGTTTTCGAGTTCATGAAGAATCGTAAAATGATTCCTGTTTTCAAGAAGGCCGAAAGAACCCGGTATTTTTTCCTCTGCGCGAAGCGTGGCGAAAGAAAGGCTCTGTCGCTGCAGTTCGGGAAGTTCCTCCTCGCCACAGACAATCGCCATCGGCTTTCGCACGCACGGAATCCGCAACGGACTCAAGCGCAAGACATCTTCTTCGGAAAGCGTCAACGCCTGATTCAGGTAGCACTTGGAAATCGGTTCCAGATCGTAAATTCCGCTAATCGCAAGAGCGCCAACAACGCAAGGTTCCGCCAGTACCATCGCGCACAGGTGTCCACCGGCAGACCATCCGGAAACGATCACCTTGCGAAAGTCCGCCTGAAATTTTTCGGAATAGGCACAGACGCTTCGCAACGCCATGCGTATTTCTTCCACGATTTCGTAGAGACTCGCTTCGGGAGCAAGCGTATAGCCTACAGATGCGACGTGAAATCCCAGGGAAAGCGGTCCTCTAGCCAGGAAGCGAAACGTATTCTTGTGACGCATCTGCCAATAACCGCCGTGAATAAACACGAAAATTCCCTCGCCCGGATTCCCCGGGAAGTAATCGAACTTTTCCCGAGCCTTTACGCCATAGGGAATATCCATCGTCTTCGAATATTCGCGCGCCATCTTGTGGCTGCGAATTTCAAAGCCTTCGAGAATTTCCGCGCTATCTTTCACCGCATGCGTATTGTCGTATGCGGCATCCAGGGCTTTCCGCGTATAGCATCTGTAGATAGAATCAATCATCGAAAACGACCATTCGAATCGGAGTGGGATTGTAATCGTTGCAAGGATTGTTCAGCTGCGCACAATCCGAAAGCAGGAAGAGCACATCCATGTCGGCGCGAAGTTCGATATACTTTCCCGGCCCGGAAATTCCGTCCGCAAATTCCAGGCGTCCCTTGTCATCGAGAATCACCTTGGTGAAAAAATTCAGGTTGCAGACCTGGTCATGCTTTCCCATGTCGAAATTCTGGAGCGTTCGCACGAACGTATCCCGACAGCTGTGCATGTAACGCGTGCTGTCCGTGTAGCGAACGACATTTCCTTCCGCGGAGCAACCGCTGCCAAGCGTATCGTGTTCTCCGCACGTGTCCGCGATAACGGTTAGCATCGGATTGCCGTCATTCGACAGAATGACCGTTCCGAGTTCGATCATCGTGTTCGCCTGGGCCGTAATCGTATTCTGCGCACTGTACCTTTCCGCGGTATTGTTCGCATTGTATATTTGCACGTCTCCGGACTGGTTCCCTTCGACATCGACAAGGCGCAACACCTGTCCTTTCTTCAGGGGAAGCATTTTTCCTTCGCCCGCATAGACGGTTACGTCAAGAACGGCGTCTTTCAAGTCCCTGGAACTTTCCAGCAGTTTCGTATTCATCTTCACCTCGCTTTAATCCCAGATAAGCATCCGAACCGGCGTGGGATTGTAGGCATTGCAAGGATTGTTCAGCTGCGGACAGTTGCTCACGACCGCATACACATCCATTTCCGCTTTCATTTCCACATACTTTCCAGGACTTGAAATGCCATCGGCGAAATTCAGGTTTCCCTTTTCGTCAAACGGGACATACATGAAAAAGTTCAAGTTGTTCACCTGGTCGCGCTTGTCGAGGTTCGGCATCGCAAGCAGAACTTTCAGGAACGATTCCCGACAGGCATGCATATAGCGCTTATCGAGAGAATAACGGCATGTATTGCTTTCGCAGGAACAGGCGCTCCCGAGCGTATCGTGATCGCCGCACGTATCCGCGACGACGGTAAGCATCGGATTGTCATCGTTCGAATAGAGCTTTGTACCGACACCGACAAGGCAATTCGCCTGGCGCTGCACGGTCTGCTGGACGCTATAACGCTCCGAAGGATCCTTTGCGCTGACAAACAGCGTATCTACGGCCTGGTTTCCTTCCAGATCCAGGATTCGGAATGTCTGCCCCTTTTTTATCAGATGCAGCCAACCTTCTCCGGCAGGAACATCTTCCGCATACACGGCGTCTTCTTCCTTTAACGAACTTTCCAGATACTTTGTGTACATAACTTCCTCCGATTAAAGGTTGTAGTCAAACGTGTTGGCAAATCCGCGGGAATTTTCCGGACACCATGTAAAGCAGGGATCGTCCGCGGTCGAAATCGCACACGGAAGAAGCTCCACTTTCACAGGCTTTCTCAAATATTCCTTCGAAGGATTCAGCGGATGCATCCCCGTATCGATAACGACAAGCGTATCCATTTCGGCGCGAAGTTCCACGAAATCCCCGGGCTTCGAATTGTTTTCAACAAAAGTCATCTTGCCATCCGAAGTGACGACGACCTTCGAGAAGAAATTGACAAGTTCCGTAAAATCGCGCTTTGTCATGCCATACTTTCCGATTTCCACCAAAAGGGAATCATATCCGTTGCGATAAAAGTCATTGCGGAAATGCTGGTAATCGTGAACGCCAAAGCGCTCCTTGACAAGACCCGCATGGGTACATCCGCAAAGCGGATCATGCCATCCGACCGTATCCTTGACGACGCTCAAGAGGATCCGTCCCATGTCACCGTAAAGGCAACAGTTCTCCGCAATACGGCATATGTGCTGGATCTTGAGCGTGTCGCCCAGATTAAAGCGTTCCGTAAAGTTCTTCGCATTGTAGCACAGAAGCGAAGCGTTCGCGCCGCCTTCCAAATCCGTCAGGCGAATTTTCTGGCCTCTCTTCACGATGCGCGAATAATTCCAGCCACCCGCGATGACTTTGGAACTTAAGACTTTTTCGTTTTCCATAGGATTTACCTCTGTCTGTTTTCAGTCGGCGATTTCTTGCCAACCATGTTTACGATGTTGAAAGTTTCGCTCGGAGCCTTGCTTTCCGAAGCCGGATGGATCATCGCCTCTACATGCTTTCTCAAGGAAATGAATTCCGGAAGGAACAGACTCTCTTCTGTACGAGGGCGCGGAACATCGACCGTTACGAGTTCCCTCACCTTTCCCGGATTAGCCTGTAGCGTCAGGATTCTGTCCGACAGGAACACGGCTTCATCCAGATCATGCGTCACGAAGAGAATCGTGATGTCGATATTCTTCCAGACTTCCAGCAGGTATCTTTGCATCTGGGAGCGGGTCTGCGCATCGAGCGCGCCAAACGGCTCATCCATCAAGAGGACGCGCGGCTGGGGAGCGAGCGCTCGCGCAATCGCCACGCGTTGCTGCATGCCGCCGGAAAGCTGTCTGGGATAGTAGTTCGCATATTTTTCAAGTCCGACAATCTGCAGCCATTGCAAGGCGGTGGCATCCGCCTCGTCGTTTCCATAGCCGGCTGCCTCCAGTCCGAAGCGAACATTCCGCTTCACCGATAGCCAGGGGAACAGCGTGTACTTTTGAAACACCATTCCGCGTTCCGCGCCGGTTCCGAGAACCTTTTTTCCGTCAAGGAAAAACTCTCCGGATGTCGCGCTTTCAAGCCCTGCGGCGATGCGGATCAAGGTCGATTTTCCACATCCCGATGGACCGATGATCGAAAGAAATTCCCGGCGTCTCACGCCAAAGGAAATTCCATCCAGTACACGGCGACAGCTGCCATCGCTTTCGCGAAATTCCTTGACGATATCTTTCGCTTCAAGAATCATTTCAGAGCTTTCCATTGTTCTTTTCCTTCAAGGCTTTTTCCTCTGCCGTCAGACGAAACGCGAACACGTAGTTCTTGGGGCCCATCAGTTCCCGACGAATGCGTCCAAGAAGAGCGACTCGACCGTCTTCCCAGGCGAACAGGTCCTTTCCAAGCCTTGCAAGAATCATGTCGCAGCCAAGACCGATGATCCCTAGAATCATGATGGCCGCATAGACGTTGTCGAAGTTTCGATACTTTGCCTGCTGGTTGATAAACCATGTGATGCCGGAACTGGTTCCCACGACTTCCGCAACGATCAGGTAGGTCCACGCCCATCCCAGAAGAATCCGCATGTCCTTGTAGAGCTTTGGAGCGATTTCCGGGATAATGACCTTCAGGAGCACGCGCATCGGAGACGCCCCAAGCGTACGTGCCGCTTCCGTCAGGGCAGAGTCCGCGCGCCTAGTCGTCGCGGCGATCATGGGAACCTGCTGGAAGAAAGTCCCGATAATGATAATCGCGATTTTCGGCGCATCGTTGATTCCCAGGACCGCAACGGCAAGAGCCCCAAAGACAGGCGCCGGAAAATAGCGAAAGAATTCCACGAACGGAGCGGTCAGCTTTTCGACAAACGGAATCGACCCGCTCAAGATTCCCAGCGGAAGTCCAACCATGCTCGACAGGAAAAACGCAAGGAACACGATTCGCACCGAATGCAGAATGCTCTCGTAGAACCAAACGTCCCCATCGCGCTTTGGAGGCGTCCGAAATGCCGTCACAAGGGCCTTCGCCACCTGATGCGGAGCTGGCAGATAGGCGGGATTCGCCCGGAATCCTTTCATTTCCCTTTCTCCGGCAGCACGAAGATTCTCGTTTTCCTCGGCAAAGTTTTCCCGATCGATTTCATCGCCCGGTTCACAAAACATGCTCCCGCCGGCATCCGTGATATGCACCAGCGGATGGTAAACAAACGGGACATAGCTCACTGTACACCAGACCGCAAGCGGCAGCAAAAAGGAAAGAACGGCGAGAATCATCGTTCCCTTCTTTCCAATTTCCTTTCGAATACCTATAGGAGATTTCATGTCTTGATTCCGGGTTGAACAACTTTATCCGTATTTTTCGTATCGGCTATTTTGCCTTCAGGAAGTTTTCCGTGAACGTCGGATTGATGTAGCGATTCACATCGACATGCTTGTCATAGACCTTGTTCCTCACGAAAAAGTCATCGACTCGCTTGCTCGAACCGTAAATCGACCCGTAGCTTCCATCGTCTTTCTTGAAATATTTCGCCGATTCGCTCAGCCGCAAGAAATGCGTTCCCCCGATAAATTTCGCATATTGGGATTCCGGAACGCCCACGCGCGCCGCCAGGATCTTGACCATTTCCGTCTTGTTCTTCGGATCGTTGATGTAGGCGACTACATCGTCCCACGCGGCGATGACTTTTTCCCATTCCGCCTTGTTCTTCATCAGGGATTCTTGCGAGACGGCAAGGACGTCATAGATAATTCCCGGTTCGTTCGCGCTGCTATACAGTTCCCGCGAGCCCGTCACTTTTTCCAGAGCGTTCACGGAATGGGGAACCCATGCGACAACAGCGGAAACTTCCCCGCTTTCCAATGTCTGTACCGCTTGGTGTGTCGGCATGTTTACCAGCGTAACGTCGGATTCATTCAGTCCATTTTTCAAGAGCGCATTGATCAGGAGCGCGTGGGAAAGGCAGCCGATTTCAACGCCGACCTTTTTTCCCTTCAAGTCCTTGACGCCGGAAATTCCGGGCGCTCCGACAATCTTGTCGTTTCCGTTGCTGTAATCGTTGATAAGGATCGTCACGTTTTTCGCGCCGGTCGCGTTGAGAACCATCGCGTCCCCGTTCGCTACGCCGACCGCATCGACCTTCTTCGCGGCAAACGCATCCATCGATGGGCCATAGTCAAACCATTCCAGCTTGACATTCACGTCGTGCTTTTTAAAAAATCCCTTTTTGTCGGCGATTTCCCAGGCTGTCCAACCAGGCCAATCGCTATAGGCAATTTTCAGAACCGGCTTTTCCGCGTAAAGGGAAGCGGCGAATGCCACGGCACCGAGCGTCATCAACTTGAACATTTTCATAAAGACCTCGCTTGAAAGGATGTTCGAAGGAAGCAAAGCAAAAACGATACCAATTTTCGGCATTTTGGCATTTTCTCTCGAATTTCCACATTTTTTTGAGGTTTCATTCTTTTTTCAAAGAAATCCATTGACAACTTTCTAAAATTATTTTATAAAGTCAGGACAAAATTGTATTCCTTTTTCACGAGTTCCGAATTATGGCAAGCAATTCTACCGAAAAAATAAAGCGCCTCCTGCTACAAGGAGAATCCGTTACCAAGCCCGAACTCTCCAGAGCGACAGGGCTTACCCCGGCAACATGCGGATACATCCTGAACGACCTTTTCGAAAAAGGAGAAATCGTCGAGGAAAAGTTCCGAACGTCAAACGGCGGACGACCAGCAAAATCCTACCGTTTCAACGCCGCAAGATATCAATTCCTATGCCTGTACGCCCTTTTTGAAAACGGTATCCAGACAATCCGGTTCCGCATATTCGACGCGTTGGGAAACGTTGCCGCCAAAGGAGAGACAAAAGAAAAAGCTATCGACAGAAAAGCTCTCTGTCGAGTCATCCGAAGAAGCGTGGAAAGGCATCCCCAGGTTTGCGTCATCGCAATCGGGATCCAGGGTGGAATCAGCAATGGAACAGTCGAATTTTGCGACTTTCCCGCGCTTGACGGAATCAACCTCGCCAAGGAACTGTTCGAAATCTTTCAAGTTCCCATCCACATCGAAAACGACATGAACGCTATCGCATTGGGATATGCGCAAAGAAACAGCGACGAAAAGAACGTCGCCATTCTCTTTACGCCCAAGGGAAACCCTCCCGCGGGCGGCTTTCTCGTCGATGGAAAAATATTGCGCGGAAGCGCGAATCTCGCCGGAGAGCTATCGTGCTTTCCTTTCGATTTCAATAAACGGGACATGCCGAAAATTTTCAAGAGCCTAGACTCCGCGTTTCCCTACATTTTCCAGGTGCTTCTCGCGACAATCGTTTTCCTGGATTCGGCTATCGTCGTCTTTACGGGCGGATTCGCAAACGAACTTTCCAAACAGAATCTCGACGAAAAATTACGGAGGATCCTACATCGCCCACAGCTTCCTCGTTTGGCATTCAAGACAAATCTACAGGAAGAATATTTCAACGGATTATACAGGATGGCCAAGGAGACTTTCCTTGAACACATAGACTGACCCGTCTCGGCGCCCAAGCGTCCAATGACATTTTTGTCGTTAAGATTTGTTTACCATGACATAGTTGTGTGTATTTTTTGAACGGTTTGGCCGTGTATTTTTTAGAAGAATCTTTTCCCCGCTCTTTTTGAAATTTAATGCTACTTTATAAAATGATTTTACAAAGTAGAGGCTTTTATGGATTTCAAGATTTCATCCCTTCTAGACGCTTACCGCAACAAGAAGCTTTCGCCACGCGAGGTCATCGCGGAGGCTTCCAGACGGATCGAAAGCGCCCCGCGTTCGATCTGGATTTCGCGAACATCGCCAGAAGAGCTAGAGGCCTATCTAGAAAAGATAGAAGGGCACTCTCCAGCGGATCTTCCCCTATACGGAATTCCTTTTGCCGTAAAGGACAACATCGACTTGCAAGGGATGTCGACGACCGCGGCATGTCCCGATTTCGCCTATAAGCCAAGAAAATCCGCATTCATCGTTGAGCGTCTGGTTCGACTCGGCGCGATTCCGCTAGGCAAAACGAACATGGACCAGTTTGCGACGGGTCTTGTCGGAGTCAGATCGCCATATGGATCCATTCCAAACAAATTTGCGCCCGAGTATATTTCCGGTGGTTCCAGTTCCGGTTCCGCAGCCGCACTCGCCTACGGACTGTGCTCCTTTTCCCTCGGAACGGATACGGCCGGTTCCGGAAGAGTCCCGGCCGCATTCAACAATCTGGTCGGTGTGAAACCCACGCGCGGACTGCTTAGCGCAAGCGGAGTCGTTCCCGCCTGCAAAAGCCTGGACTGCGTTTCGATCTTCGCCTTGGAAAATTCCGATGCCAGATATCTTTTAAACCTCGCCGCAGCGGAAGACAATGGGGACGACTATTCTCGAATCGCCCCGTGGAACAAGCCCGGAGGAAAAGCTGAAAGACTCCCGGAACATTGGACTTTTGGCGTCCCAAAGGATTCCGAACTGGAATTTTTTGGAAACGAAGACTTTCGAAAGGCGTTTTACAGGGCCGTTTCCATTTTCGAAAGAGCCGGAGGAAAAAAAGTTACCGTTTCGTTCGCTCCGTTTCTGGAAGCCGCCCGTCTTCTCTATGACGGTCCCTGGGTTTTCGAACGCTACGAAGCGGTCGGTAAATTCATCGAAGAGCATCCCGATTCCGTCCACCCCGTGACAAGATCCATCATCGCGCCCAGGAAAATTCCCCATCCGTCCGAAGTATTTGCCGAATTTCACAGGCTGCAAGGAAAAAAGAAAATCGCGGACGAGGAATTTTCCCATATCGACATTTTGCTCACGCCCACCGCCGGAACGATCTACAAGACGAAAGACGTCATGGGAAACCCGTTGGCACTCAATTCCAACCTGGGCTATTACACGAACTACATGAATCTTCTGGACTATTCCGCACTCGCGATTCCAGCGGGATTTGCCAAAAGTTCCGATCCGGATGTCACCAAGTTTCCGTTCGGCGTCACCATCGTCGGGAAAGCCTTCGACGATTTCAAGCTGCTCGATGTCGCGGAAAAGGTTTCTCCGTTTTTCGACCCGATGATTACGCTTGCCGTCTGCGGCGCCCACCTGAAAGGCGAACCTCTTCACGGGGAACTTTCCAATGCAGAATTTCTGGAAAGCGCACGAACCGCATCGGAATACGGGATGCTGGCCTTTCGCGATGGAGACGTGCAAAAGCCGGCACTCGTCGGCGGAAAAAACAGTTTCTACGTAGAGCTTTACGCGATGAACGCTGCGGATTTCGGAAAATTTGTCGCACGGATTCCATCTCCGCTCGGCATCGGAAAGATCAAGCTGTCCGACGGTCGAATGGTTCCCGGATTTATCGGAGACTCCTCCATCCTCGAAGATCCGGCAAAGTTTTCCGTCCAGGATATTTCGGAGCTTGGCGACTGGAGAAAGTTTACCAGGAACTAGAATTTTCCAAGAACGATCCCGGAGAAAAGATTGCCAGTCCGCTAATTTATTTTTACATTTGCGCGCGAAAAAAAATCGAGGCAAGGATTGAACCATTCCAATTTCCGAGTCCGCCTGATCATGTACTTCGCCGGGCTCTTTATCATGACCACAGGTATCGCGTTTTCCGTAAAATCCAACTTGGGAGTTTCTCCCGTCAGCAGCATTCCCTATACAATGACATGCGTCTGGGGTATCGAAATGGGGAAAGCGACGATTCTTTTCCACATCGGCCTCGTACTGTTGCAAATTCTCCTGTTGCGAAAGAACTTCAAGGCGATTAGCTTGCTGCAAATCGCTGTCGGCGTGATTTTTGGCTATTTCACCACGATTTGCAACTGGGGAGCGAGCTTTCTCCCCACACCCGAGAACTTCGGAATTCGGGTAGCCTTCGCCCTTGTCAGCGTCATCCTTGTCGCTGTCGGAATATTCTTCTATATGCCGGCAAACGTGATGCCGCTTGCCGGAGAAGGCGCCATGATGGCGGTATCCAGGATATCCGGCATCAAGTTTCACAAGGTGAAAATCGGGTTCGACATTTCCATGGTCCTGATTTCGCTTGGCGTATGCGCCTTGCTTCTGCATTCGTTCGGAAGTGTCGGCTTCGGAACCGTTATCGCGGCTTTTCTTGTCGGGATCGTACTAGGATTCGTGAACAGGCATTTCGGGAATTGGCGCGACGACCTGCTGTCTCGCGACGATGACATGGAAGACGACGAAGACGCCCTTCCCGCAAATGCGTAAGCGACTTGGGCTTTACAAGCCCCCGGCGTTGCCGGGATTCCCTTTTTGATACCATTCTGGATTCCTTTTTCCATGCCCTTCGCGAGACCTTCTTTAAAACCTTCGTCTCGCCCTTCTTTCCGCCCGCTCTTGATGGCGTAGTCCCGAATGGCCGCGGCGTCCCATTTTGCCTTTTGCGCTTCATCGAACATTTTCTGTTCCTCTTTTGTCAATTTAAACGAAAAACAAGCGTTCATACGCCGTCCCCGAATAGGAATCCGGCATCTTGCGGAGGTTCTTGATATGGAGATGACAATTCACATTTGAAAAATCCGAATTTTCAAAAAAATTTATATTATTGCACAAATGGCAAACAGAGATTCCTCCCAGTATGACTCTCGCCCGGCGATTTTTGGACGGGTCGTTACCAGCGTTTTTCCGAAACATTTTTCCTTCAGGCACCAACCACCCGGAAACCTGCGGACTTGCCTGATTCCGCCAATTGTCTTTTGGGAACTTTTACGCAACCTGTTTCCGCTTGTCCGCTTGCGATTTTTCCTGAAAAAATGGAGAAAGAAGCATTCCGACGAAGATATCCGCGTCGCATTCTACTCGGACAATCTTGACGAGGTAAACGGAATCGCGAACAACCTTCGCCATGTCATTTCCTTTATGCGAAAGAACGGATACAAGGCGGCTCTCGCCGGAAGCGCATTCAACACGCGACCGTACGGCGTCGTCGAAAACAGCTACGTAATCCTCTTGCCGCGCATTTTCAGCATGGAACAGCTCGGCTACGCGAACAGTGAGCTCGCCATTCCGCATATCGAACCGGCACTGCGCCTCATCAAGCGATACCCGATCGATCTGATAGAACTCGAAACGCCAAGCCCCGGAGCGTGGGCCGTCGCCATCTGCGCCAAGGTCGCAGGGATCAAGGTTCTAAGCCATTACCGGACAGATGTTCCCACTTACACGAAGACTCTCGTAAAAGCCAAGTGGATGCACCGCTACGTCCTCGGACTCATGCGGATTTTTTACCACTTCGCCCGCCCGGTCATAAGTCCCTGCAAGGATTACAGGGATATTCTCGTCCGCGACATCAAGGTTCCCGCAAAGGATGTCGAAATACTCCGACGCGGCATCCCGCTCGAAGATTTTAGCCCGACGCTTCGCGGACAGGGGACCTGGGAAAAATTTTCCGACACGAAGAGCAGCATCCGCTTTATCTATGTCGGCAGAATTTCAAAGGAAAAGAATCTGCCTCTTCTAAAGATGCTTTGGATGGAATTTCGAAAGGCGCACCCGGACGCGGAACTGATGTTCGTCGGCGACGGCTGGTATCTTGACGAGCTGAAAGAGGAATTCGCAAACGCCCCGGAAGTCCATTTTGCCGGTGTCCAAGGCGGAAAGACGCTCGCCGGTCTCTATGCGGATGCGGATTTTCTCCTGTTCCCCAGCACCACGGACACATTCGGAAACGTCGTCGTCGAAGCGCTCGCTTCGGGAACTCCGGCAATCGTGAGCGACAAGGGTGGGCCGCAGGACATCGTTTTCGAAAAGAACTGCGGCTACATTCTCCCAAGCGACAGCCCCGAAGCCTGGATGCGCCAACTCGAAAAATGCGCGGAACTGAAACTCGACGAGACAGCCTACCGAAAGCTTCGCGAAAGCGCCTACTCCCGAAGCAAGGACTATACGCTCGAACAGGCAGTCAAGGCGCAGTGGGATTTCTACAGAAAGGTCTATCGCTATTCTTATATCGATCAATAAAGCCCTCTGCGAATGGTTTATCGAAAACCATGCAAAACTTCCCTGGCGTCCCAAGGATCTGTACGAAAGGCGCGACCCCTATCTCGTCTGGATAAGCGAAACGATGCTGCAACAGACGCAAGTTTCCGCCATCAAGAAAGCTTTCAGGCAATGGATGCGCGACTTTCCGACCGTCAAGGATCTCGCCAGGGCGAGCGAAGAATCCGTTTTCGAACATTGGAAAGGACTCGGCTACTACAGCCGGGCGGACAATCTTCTCCGGACGGCACGAATGATCATGGGCTTCTACCGGGGAAAGTTTCCCGATTCCCGATCCGCCCTGGAAGCCCTGCCGGGAATCGGAGCCTACACGGCCGGAGCGATTCTCAGCCTCGCCTTCCACAGACCGGAAGCGATTCTCGACGGGAACCTCATCCGTATCTTTTCGCGTCTTTACGGATGGGATTTTCTGCCGACCGACGGCGCTTCCAAAAAGAAGATCTACTGGGAACGGGCAAGATTCTGGGCCAAGGCCAAGGACGCCTTTCTCACCAACGAAGCTCTGATGGAACTCGGACGGACCGTCTGCAAGAAGACGAATCCGGTCTGCAGGCAATGTCCGTTTCAAGGCGTCTGCAAGGCCTTTCTGGAAAAACGCCAGGAAGAGCTCCCGCCAAGGAAAAAGGTTCGGTACGAATCCTGGACGGGATTCGCTCTCGTCCTGTTCGACTCTTGCGGAAACATCCTTCTGCAAGTATCTCCCGATGCGCCTTTTCTCAAAAAGCATCTGACGTTCCCTCTGTTCGAATATGCGGACATCGGACGCGACGCCTTTCCCGGCATCGCCGAAAAAATCGTTCCTTTCGAAAATGTCGGGCGTTTCCGCTTGATGGGAACGGTCAGCCATTCCATCACGCGATACAAAATCACGTGTCGCGTCCTTTGCGCCGAAGTCAAGACGCGGGAAGGAATCGACGGCGAGTGGATTCCAAGGGACAAGGTTTCCCAGAAACTCGTTGCGAGTCTCGGACATAAAATCCTAGCTTTGGCCCATGACTTCTGACCTTGCATCCAAGGAAATGTCCGCAGAGGAAGCCGCGGAACTCATCCAGGACGGAGAGATCCTCGGCGTTTCCGGATTCACGCTCGCCGGCTACCCGAAAGCGGTTCCAATAGCCCTTGCTAGACGTGCAAGAGCTCTCCACGATTCGGGGAAGCCCTTTCAGGTTACGCTTTTTTCGGGAGCATCTACCGGCGACGAGTGCGACGGGGAACTCGCGCGGGCTAGCGCAATCCGTCTGAGAGCGCCCTACCAGTCGAACAAGGACTTGCGAAACGCAATCAACCGCGGAGACGTTTTCTACACCGATACGCATCTAGGCGTGATGGGAAGGCTCGTTCGAAGCGGATTTTTGCCGAAACCGACGACGGCCATCGTCGAAGCGACGGACATTTCGGACGACGGCAAGATTCGCCTCTCCTCGTCCTGCGGAAATTCCATCGAGTTTCTCCGAGCGGCAGACCGAATCATTGTCGAATGGAATGCAGCCTACGGAGATTCCCTGTTCGGAATGCACGACTGTTACTTGCCCGAGCTTCCTCCTCTCGCAAGTCCGATTCCCGTCACGCGGATCCTCGACCGCGGCGGAAAGGACTATGTGCGGGTTCCCACGCAAAAGATAGTCGCGATCGTCCGCACGAACCGACACGACACCATCCGTCCGTTTACGGAGCCAGACGAAACGTCCAGGACAATCGCCGGGCACATTCTCGAATTTCTAGACCACGAAAGAAAGAAAGGGCGCTTACCCAAAGGTCTCCCCTACCAGAGCGGTGTCGGAAACGTCGCAAACGCCGTTCTCGCGGCAATGGCGAGAGATCCCAAGCAGGAACCGATAAGCCTTTTCACCGAGGTGATCCAGGAAGCGGTCTTCGAACTCGTTCGAACGGACAAGCTGATCGGAGCGAGCGGCACCGCCCTCACGTGCTCCGAAAACGCCTGGAAGTTCTTTCGGGAAAATCCCGGGATCAAGCGCAAGTTCGTACTCCGCGCCCAGGAAGTTTCCAATCATCCCGAAGTCATCCGCCGTCTGGGGGTCATCTCCATGAACACGGCTCTCGAATGCGACATCTTCGGCAACGTGAACTCCTCGCACGTATGCGGCTCTTCCATCATGAACGGCATCGGAGGTTCCGCCGACTTTTCCCGAAACTGTCTCCTCGGATTTTTCATGACGCCTTCGACGGCAAAGGGCGGCAAGATAAGCGCGATAGTCCCCTATGTGACACATATCGACCACACGGACCACGAAACGAACATTTTTGTAACGGAACAGGGGCTAGCCGACCTCCGCGGACTCGATCCGGTAACCCGCGCACGCGAAATAATCAACAAATGCGCGCACCCGGACTATCGCTTTTTACTAAACGATTATATAGATTATAGCATAGGAACCTCGAAAGGGAGGCATATTCCGATAGCTCTTGACCGAGCGTTCAATATGCATCTGAAATTTCTTTCGACAGGAACCATGAAGGATTGACGAAGGTCTTTGGAATTCTATTTTGCAACGCGCAACATAGTTTTACAAAGGAATCTCGAAATGGCTATTAGACAAGAATTACTCGACCAGCTAGAAGAACGTCGCAAGTTCGCCCTTTCCTCCGGCTCCAGTCCGGACAAGCTCGAAGCCCGCCATGCGAAAGGGCTCCTATCCGCCCGCGAACGCATCGACGAAATAGTCGATGCGGGATCGTTCCAGGAAGCGGGCATGCATGTCGATCACGATGTCCGCGGTTTCGGTTTCGAAAAGAAGCGGCTCGCCGGCGACGGTGTCGTCACGGGCGTAGGCAACGTCGATGGACGTCCGGTGACCGTCATTTCCCAGGATTTCATGGTGAGCGGAGGTTCGCTTGGCAGCCGCCACGCCCAGAAAATGTCCGAAGCGATGCAACGCGCCATAGAACTCGGCACGCCGATTATCAGCGTAAACGATTCCGGCGGAGCGCGTATCCAGGAAGGCGTGAAAAGCCTCGCCGGTTACGGCAAGGTGTTCCGGGCGAACGTTCTCGCATCGGGAGTCGTTCCTCAGATAGCGGTCATCGCGGGCCCTTGCGCAGGGGGAGCTTCCTACAGCCCGGCGCTCATGGATTTCTGTATTCAGCTCAAGGACAATTCGAACATGTTCATCTGCGGTCCGCAGGTGATCAAGGCCTCGACCGGGGAAGAAGCTCCGCTAGACAAGTTCGCCACGGCAAATGCCCATGCGACGGTCTCCGGCAACATCCACTTTGTCGCAAACGACGATAGGCACGCCGCGCAGATAATCAAGAAGCTTCTGAGCTTCCTGCCGTCGAACAACATGGAGCCGCCTCCGCACAAACTAACCGACATTTCCCTCGAAGACGATTTCGGAATGAACGAAATCATTCCCGAAGACGGGAACCATCCGCTCGACGTGTACCAGGTCATCGAACGTCTCGTCGATCCGGGAGAATGGCTCGAAGTCAAGCGGGATTTCGCAAAGAACCTGGTCGTGGGCTTTGCACGGATCAACGGCATGGTCGTCGGCATCGTCGCAAACCAGCCTAAGTTCAAGGCCGGATGTCTCGACATCGATTCTTCGGACAAGGGCGCGGAATTCGTCATGTTCTGCGACGCGTTCAACATTCCCATCGTAACGCTTACCGACGTCCCGGGCTTTATGCCGGGTCTCGCCCAGGAACGCGGGGGGATCATCCGCCACGGAGCGAAGATGCTCTATGCCTACGCGAGCTGCACGGTCCCGCTTGTCACGGTCATCATGCGCAAGGCTTACGGTGGAGCCTATATCGCCATGGCGTCCAAGGATCTAGGCGGAGACGTCGTCTATGCCTGGCCCACTGCGGAAATCGCCGTGATGGGAGCCGAAGGCGCAGCCAAGATAATCTACAAGAAGGAACTCGCCGCGGCGGAAGACAAGGACGCTCTTTACAGGAAGCTCGTCGCCGACTACCGCGAAAAGTTCTCCAAGCCTTACCAGGCCGCGGAGTCCGGCATCATCACCGATGTCATCAACCCCGCAGAAACCCGTTCAAGAATTTCGCTCGCCTTGAGAACTCTCCTCTCGAAGCGCGTAAAACGTCCTAACAAAAAACATGGATTAAGCCCGCTATGACAACAACAGAACAACTCGGCAGCGCGCAGCCGCTTTCCGCCGGTCCATATCCCGTTCCTGCCCGTTTCAAGGAACAGCTGGCAAACCTTCCCGACTCGATCGGCAGTCCTATCGCCAAGCAGCTCCAGCTGATGCCCGATTCGACAGTGCTTCAGATCTACGAATCCGGGCACAAGGTGACGGTTCTCTACAAGACGAACGCGGAGTCCCGCGAAGCGAACGCCCGGCAAGACAGCCTCGCGAACGTCGCAGGGAACCAGCACATTCCAATCGCGAAGGCGAAGATCGGTTCGGAATACGTTACCGAGCAGGGGACGACGGAAAAGTTCACCCTGGGAAAGCTGGTCGAATTCCAGGCAACGGGTCTCATCATCGTGATGATTGTCATCATCGGGCTCTGCATCCTTTCCTATCTGATGAACTTCCTCGTAAACAAGGTCATCCTTCCGCGCTTTTCGAAGCCGAAGGCGCAACCGGATGGCTCTGCGGAAAAACTGACGACGCCTCCCCCCGCAAGATGCACTCTCGATCCGAATGCGCCAAGCGTCCACCCCGGTTTTACCAATGGACAGCTCCAGGCCTTTCTCGGCATCGCGGCGGTTTCCGCCCTTGACATTCATCCGGGACTCACCAATGAGCAGCTGGCGGTTCTCTTTGCCGTTGCCGCGGCGGAAGTGCTCGGCGGACCGTGCCGCGTCGTCAAGTTCAAACCTCAAAATGCGACCGAGTGGGCTTGGACCACCCAGGGACGCGCAGAATTAAACTCCAACGGGCTTTAAGCCAAAGCAGGACTACTACAATGAAAAAGACCATCCGCATCACTTTCGAAGGCAAGAGCTACGACGTCGAAGTCGAAGTTCTCGACAACAACCAGGCAGCGCAGGTTGCGGCACCCGTCTCGGTGGCTCCGGCAGCCGTCCGCGCTCCGGCAGTTTCCACGGCTCCCGCGGCACCGGTTGCGGCACCTGCGGCGCCAGCAAACGGAACGCCGGTTCCAAGCCCCATGATGGGAATCGTTTTCAAGCTCAAGGTCAAGGTTGGCGATACGGTCAAGATGAACCAGGAAGTCGCCGTTCTCGAAGCGATGAAAATGGAAAATTCAATCGTTTGCCCCTGCGACGGAACCGTTGCGTCTATCGCGGTCAAGGAACAGGAATCCGTCTCGGAAGGGCAGATCCTGATGACAATCGCCTAAAGGAAATCCCCTATGAACGGTATCCTAAATTCCGTCACGGAAATGTTCGTTTCGGGAACCGGTTTTTCGGCTATTTCCGGTTCGATGATCATTATGTGGCTTGTCAGCTTTGTGCTGATGTACCTCGCCATCGTCAAAAAATACGAGCCGCTGCTCCTTCTTCCGATAGCGCTCGGAGCGCTTGCCGTAAATATTCCGTCCCGCGGATTTTACGAAGGCGGCTGGAGCATCGAGGGAATGTTCACGCCGACAGCCGGGCTGTATTACTACATAAGCCAGGGCATTCACCTTGAACTGTTCCCGCCCATCATCTTCCTCGGCGTCGGAGCCATGACGGATTTCGGACCGCTTATCGCGAATCCGCGAACGCTCCTGCTCGGCGGTGGCGCTCAGTTCGGCGTATTCGTCACGATGTTCTGCGCAGTGGCATTCGGCGGGTTCACGCTCGGAGAAGCCGCTTCGATCGGTATCATCGGTGGAGCGGACGGTCCGACGTCCATCTTTACGGCAAACAAGCTCGCGCCGCACTTGATTGGACCTATCGCCGTCGCGGCCTACACCTACATGGCGCTCGTCCCGCTTATCCAGCCACCCATCATGCGGTGGATGACCACCCCCAAGGAGCGCGTCATTCGGATGAAGAGCCTTCGCAAAGTGGGAAAGCTCGAACGCATCGCGTTTGCCGTAATGGTGATGCTCGTCTGCGTACTGGTCGTTCCCGATGCTTCCGCGCTTATCATCATGCTGATGCTCGGCAATATCTTCAAGGAAGCCGGCGTGGTCGAACGCCTCGTCAAGACTGCGCAGAACGAGCTGATGAACATCATCACGATTTTCCTCGGAACATCCGTCGGATTGACCATGTCCGCCGACATTTTCCTCCAGCCAAAGACCCTGTTGATTATCGCCATGGGAGTTGTCGCGTTTGGCTTCTCGACATTCAGCGGGCTTTTGCTCGCAAAGATCATGAACAAGTGCACCCCGAACAATCCGGTGAATCCGCTGATCGGTTCCGCAGGCGTTTCCGCAGTCCCGATGGCAGCGCGCGTTTCCCAGCTCGAAGGCGCCAAGTACGATCCGCAGAACTTCCTGCTCATGCACGCCATGGGTCCGAACGTTTCAGGCGTTATCGGCACAGCAATCTGCGCAGGCTATATGATTTCCCGCCTCGCCTAGCCTTTGTCAGGAAATTCGAGAGAACCCGGCTCCGGTCGGGTTCTTTTTTTATTTTCCAGCCTCGATTTTCTAGATTTTTGAAATGCCGTTTTCCTGCAGACAAGTCCAAGCGACAGTTTTCCTTGCAGCGTTCTTTTTCTCGACGCCTTATGCCGACCCGATATTTACGAGCGAACGCAGCCGAAACCTGAGAACGCTCGAAACGACCCCGCTCCTCTTTGAATACCACCGAGAGACAACGACCGATGCGGAACAGATGTTCTACTATCCGCGACGCGATTCCAGTTTCCGGAAAAATTTTGCAAGAAACGAGAGGCGCGCCTTGCTCGACTACCAGGATGAAAGGCAGGCGATCGCGGCAAGTCTTGTCGGCGGAATCGACTACCGCGGCGGCGAAAGTCTCGGCGACACGATCTGGCCCGGAATGGACGGTGGAATCTATCTGCGCGGCTATCGCGACTCTGCCGAGTTTATGCTCGATGCGCGAATCTACGTGGAAAACCACAGCGCCGATTACCCGAAATCATTCGATGGAGAGTTTGTCGAATTCCAGAAAGAGGAAAACAACAGCGGGGTGGAATATGCGAGCTACGCGCGTTACCGCGGAATGTTCGCAATCAACATGGGATTCGGGCGTCTGATGCTTGCCCGCGACGTTTTCCATTTCGGCCCGGGATACTTCAACAACCTGACTCTCAACCAGTTCGCCCTTCCCTACAACACGCTTTCGTTTGAATTCCACGTTGGGCCTCTGTCGGTCATCAGCCTCTATGGCGACCTGCGCATCTACAAGAACAGCATGAGCCGCAAGAACACCAACGACCGCAATCTCTACGCGCACCGCTACGAACTCAACCTCGGCAATCTCGTTCTCGGCATGAGCGAAACGCAGATACTCTACAACGAGAACAAGCCGTGGCTCTTTGTACCGATAGTTCCCCTGTTCATGGAAAAGGGAAACTTTTCGGAAGACAACAACAACGGAGCGATCGCCTTTGACGCCAACTACCGCCTGTTCCGATTCGCGAGAATCTACACGGAATTTTACATTGACGATTTCGAAAGTCCCATCAGCCTTGTGAAGAACGACAACATCGAAGCGAAATGGGCCTGGATGGCCGGGACGCAAATCGCCAAGAATCTTTACATTCACGGCAAGCTGGTCGAAGCGGGAGCGATTGCGGAATACGCCCGCGTCGAGCCATACGTCTATAGTCACTTCCACCCGAACACCGCCCAGGCGGCAAACCTCGGAGAACCGCTCGGCGCCCCGAACGGTCCAAACAGCCAGGCGATCGATTTCGCCCTCTACGCAAGAATTGCACACAGGCTGAACATCAATATCCGAAATTCCTGGATCTGGAAGGGATCCGATTACGGCAGCGCCATCAACGATTCGACTCCGACGAGCAATCACTTCAAGCTTCCTAAGAAATTCATCCACGGCGCCGACATGAAGTACTCGCTATCGCCTGCGGTCAGCTATAGTGGAGACTATCTGTTCTATTCGCTGGAATTTACGCTTTTCCACGACAAGAAAATCTATACGAGGCTAGGTTTCAAATGGTAGATTCCTACATACCGGAATTGCTCGCTCCGGCCGGAGACCCGAAACGCCTGGAATACGCTATCGCCTATGGAGCGGACGCCGTCTATGCGGGACAGCCCGCTTTTTCGCTTCGCGCAAGGGAAAACGGCTTTCGCACGCTCGAAGATCTGGAAAAAGGGATCCAGTCTTGCCGAAAGGCGGGAAAAAAGTTTTACCTGACAAGCAATGTCATCGCGCGAAACGCCAAGGTGGAACCTTTTCGGAAAGCGCTCCTCGCCGCACTCGAACTAAGACCAGACGCCTTGATCGTCGCCGATCCGGGGATCATTTCGTTTGTACGCAAGGAATCCCCGAAAACTCCGATACATCTTTCCGTACAGGCGAACACGACAAACTACCTGACGGCGCAATTCTGGCAGTCCATCGGGGTGTCCCGCATCATTCTTTCGCGCGAACTTCGCCTCAAGGAAATTCTGGAAATTCAGGAAAAATGCCCTGGGCTTGAACTCGAAGTCTTCGTTCACGGCAATGTCTGCATGGCGATGTCCGGACGCTGCATGCTCAGCAACTGGACGACGCACCGCGACGCCAACCAGGGGATGTGCAACAATTCCTGTCGGATGCCCTACCGGCTCTACGCCAATTCCGAAGTCCAGTCCGACAATTACCGGGAACAGGAAGGCGATTTCTACCTGGAACGTTCCAACGCGGATGCCGAAAAGCCCGCGGAACCGATCGCTCTCGACGAAGACCGCTGGGGGACATACTTCATGAGCAGCCGAGACCTTTGCGCGCTCGAAGTCATTCCCGATCTTGTACGCGGAAAGATCCAGAGCTTTAAAATCGAAGGGCGAACCCGTAGCGTCTATTACCTTTCATCGGTCGTCGCCGCCTACCGCAAGGCTCTCGACGCGTGTCTAGCCGGAAAAGATATCCCACAGGTTTCCCGAGAACTGATTTCCGACACGGACAGCCGCGGACGGATGCCCGGATTCTTTGACGGTCCGCTTCCCCAGAATTACGAATCCACGCAGGAACCTTCGAAAACCGGAGCCGTGGCCGCCCAGATAGAAAACATCGACGCAGACGGCACGATTCATGTCCGCGTCAAGAATAGGTTTGACATCAATACCCCGCTCGTCTGGTTCGATCCGAAAATTCACGAAGCCGTTTCCGTCTCCGGGCTAAAGAACGCAAAAGGAGATCAGGTCGAAACGCTGCATCCGGGAACGGAAGGGCTTGTCCGGCTGCATTCCGATGTGACAGAACGCACATGTTTCAAAAATTTCGCATTTTTGGTTTTAAAAAAAAGTTAAACGGACAAACAGGATTGTAGATTTCATTTTATGGAAGATTCTGGCGAATACAAGCAAAGCAAGATTTTTCAAGACTTCGACAAGGCGTACGCCGAAGGAAAGTATGACTATCTGCGCAAGCTTTTTCTTCCGTATATGCTGGACAACATTGCGGACTTCTACCAATTCAAGAAAGAGAAGCTCAAGCAATTTGCCGAAGCGCTCGACATGCACCAGCTTCTAAAGCTCTATCTGTATTACAAGCAAATGCCTCTTGACATGCGCCGCTACATGGAAGGCCAGAGCGCATCTATCCAAAAGGCAATCCAGCATTCCGACAAGGAGCGACAAGTCGCCGTTTCCGACTGGATTCGCGAACATGCGGCGCGCCATCGGGACGTCACCGTAAAGACGCAATGCATCTTTTTCGAGAAAATCGCCGACCAGGTCATCCCGACGATAGAAAAGTCGCTGGCGAATTACGAAGCGACGCTCGAGCGAAACTGAGAACTTGGAGCCGAGCTTGCCAAGCCCGGCACAATAATTTCTAGTTTTACTTGCGTTATGAGCGAAGAAAAAATTGCAAACACGAATTCCGAAGAAACCGCCGAAAAACCGGTAAACCCCTTTTTAACCCCCATTCACATCGTCGAGCCGACAAACAAGTTGCCGGATTACACCTTTAACGACTTGCCTGCGGATCTCAAGGCGACGCTCGAGCGGCACGGTTGGACAGATCTGATGCCCGTTCAGCGCAAGACGATTCCCTACATGCTCTCCGCCCGCGATATGCTGGTCCAGTCCAAGACCGGCTCCGGAAAGACCGGAGCGTTTGTCATTCCACTCATCCAGGTCATCGTCCGCGAACACAAGTTTCCCCAGGCGCTGATCCTCGTTCCGACCCGCGAACTCGCCCAACAGGTCGAATCGGAAATCGAAAAGATCGCCGAGGGAACGGGCATCAAGTCGGTCGCCATTTTCGGGGGCGTCAATTACGAGCCGCAGCTCCGCGCGCTCCGCGAAGGCGTTCACATCATCGTAGCGACCCCGGGACGCCTGCTCGATCATGCCCAGCGCGGCAATGTCGATTTTCTTTCGGTCCGAGACCTAGTCATGGACGAAGCGGACGAAATGCTTTCCATGGGATTCTACCCGGACATGCAGCGCATCCGGCGTTACCTGCCGCGCGAAATCGCCTGCACCATGTTCAGCGCGACCATCCCGCAGACGGTCAAGAGCCTCGCGAGAGAGTTCCAGCGCAAGAACGCGGGATTTCTCTCCCTAAGCTACGACAAGGTCATCGCGAACAATCTGGAACATCGCTACTACATGTGCGACGTCATGGACAAGGACAAGCTGACCATCAAGATTCTCGAACTCGAAAATCCGGACAGCTGCATGATCTTCTGCAACATGAAGCGCGATGTCAGCTATCTCGAACAGGTCCTTTCCAACTACGGCTTCCGAGTCGGCGCTCTCTCCGGAGACATTTCGCAAAAGCTCCGCGAGGAAACTCTCGAAGCGTTCCGCAGAAAGCGGCTGAACATCCTGATCTGCACCGATGTAGCCGCACGCGGAATCGACGTCACCCACGTAACGCACGTCATCATCTACGACCATCCCGACGACCATGAAGTCTATGTCCATCGCAGCGGACGCACCGCCCGAGCCGGACGAAGCGGAGTCGCCATTTCGCTCATCACGCCCGTCGAAGAAATCGAACTGCAAAAGACGGCTGTCGATTTCGGCATCCAGTTCATCAAGATGCCGGCGATAACCGAAGAGGAACTCGCAAACCGCATCCGCCAGAGAACCGCTGCGGAACTCGATCGCGAAAAGCGCATCCTCGGACAAATGAAAAAGGAACGTCTCCGGAGATTCTTGCCGCTAGTCGATGAACTCACCAAGAATCCCGAAGACAAGGAAGTTCTCGCCTATCTTCTCGACCAGTTCTACTGGAAGGAATACGAAAAGAAGGAAGAACGGCGCGGACAGGAAAAGGCAAAATAATGTCAAGGATCAAAGTCAAGACCAAGAAGGAAATCGAACTTATCCGTTCGGCAGGCGCACTTGCCGCCGAAACGCTCGTTCGCGCCGGCGAACTTTGCAAGCCCGGGGTTTCCACGCTCGAAATCGACGATTTCATCGGAGACTACACGAACAGGCACGGCGGCGTCTCCGCGTGCCTAGGCTACCACGGATACCCGCGCTATGCCTGCATCAGCATCAACGAGGTCATCTGCCACGGTATTCCGAGCAAGGACACGATACTCAAGGACGGCGATATCGTAAACATCGATATCACGACGATTCTCGCAGGCTACCACGGGGACTGCTCCGCCATGTTCTGCGTCGGCAACGTCAGCAAGGAAGCGCGCGAACTGGTCGATGTCACGAAGCTCTGTCTCGAAGAAGGCATCCGCGCGGCGGCCATGCCCAAGGCACGCTTTTCCGACATCGGATGCGCCATCCAGCCGATTGCGGACGAACACGGATTCAGCGTTGTCGAAGACTACTGCGGACACGGCATCGGCCGAGGATTTCACGAAGAGCCGAACGTTCTTCACTACGCGAACAACGAACGCACGCCGATGATCGAAATCGGAAACGTCTTCACCATCGAACCGATGATCAACGCGGGAAAGCCCGGCACCAAGACGCTCGGAGACGGATGGACCGCGGTCACCGTTGACGGACGCCTCTCCGCACAGTGGGAACACACGATGGTCAAGACAAAAGACGGCATCGACATTCTGACGCTTCCGCGATAAAAGCGTTCCGGCCCATGAAAGAGTTCCTGATAAGGAAAACGCTGCAGGATCATCCGATAGTCAAACGGCTCGGAACGATCCACTCGCTTTCTTTAAACACAAACGAACGAACCTGTTCGGTGGAAATCGGACTTGCGGGAGAAACTTCTCCCATCCGTTTTTTCGTCAAATACGAGATTTCAAGGACAGAAACAGGCGCCAACTTTCAACTTTCGGAAATCCGCTCGGAAAAGCAATGGATCGACGAACTCCTGAAGATTTTCATCGAGGAAAAGGGCGGACGCCTGGAATTTCCCGTCAAGGGATTTGCCGCCAAGCTAGTCCAGATATTCCTGTAGGAATTTCTCCGCGGGCTACAAAGATTCCATTTGCCGCGTAAATGCCCTTCGAGCCTTGAGAACGTCCCGAAATTTTTCTATCTTGCACCGCAGTTTATCAAACTTTCCACGGAAAAAATATGACAGACATCCACAAACATCGAAACATCGGTATCTCTGCCCACATCGACTCGGGCAAGACCACCCTCACGGAACGCATCCTGTACTTCACCAAGAAGATTCACGCCATCCACGAAGTTCGCGGAAAAGACGGCGTCGGTGCAACCATGGACTCCATGGAACTCGAAAAGGAACGCGGCATCACCATCCAGTCCGCAGCGACTTTCGTAAACTGGAAAGACACCACGATCAACATCATCGATACACCGGGGCACGTGGACTTCACGATTGAAGTGGAACGCGCTCTCCGCGTTCTCGATGGAGCGATCCTCGTCCTCACGGGTGTCGAAGGCGTCCAGTCTCAGTCGATTACGGTTGACCGCCAGATGAAGCGCTATCACGTTCCCCGCGTGGCGTTCGTGAACAAGTGCGACCGTTCCGGTGCGAACCCGCTCCGCGTCGCCGTAATGCTCAAGGAAAAGCTGAACCACAATCCGTGCGTCATGCAGATTCCTATCGGTCTCGAAGACAAGCTCGAAGGCGTCGTCGATCTCATCAAGATGAAGGCTTACTACTTCAAGGGCGAAAACGGCGACGACATGGTCGAAACCGAAATTCCCGACAACCTGAAGGACCAGGCCCAGGAATACCGCGAAAAGCTCGTCGATTGCTGCGCCGACTTCAACGATGAAGTCATGGAAAAGGCGATGGAAGGCAATTACAACGACATTCCGGAAGAACTCCTCAAGAGCACGATCCGCAAGGCGACCATCGATCTCGCGATGACTCCGGTCTTCATGGGTTCCGCCCACAAGAACATCGGCATCCAGAAGCTTCTCGACGGCGTTGCCGACTATCTCCCGGACCCGACCGAAGTCGAAAACATCGCCCTCGATGTCGATAACGGCGAAAAGGAAGTCGTTCTCCAGACCGACGACACGAAGCCTCTCGTCTGCTACGCGTTCAAGCTCGAAAACGGACAATACGGACAGCTCACCTACATCCGTATCTACCAGGGCATGATCCGCAAGGGAGACTCCATCTACAACATGGCGACCGGCAAGAAGGTCTCCGTCGGACGTCTCCGCCGCATGCACTCGAACACCCCGATCGACATCGAATCCGCGGGTTCCGGCGACATCGTCGCCCTGTTCGGCATCGACTGCGCATCCGGTACGACTTTCACCGACGGATCGGTCCACTACAACATGACATCCATGCACGTGCCGAATCCGGTTATCGAAGTCGCCATCGAAGCGAAAAGCCGCGACGACCTCGCCAACATGTCCAAGGCTCTCAACCGCTTTACCAAGGAAGACCCGACATTCCAGGTCTATGTCGACAAGGAAAGCGGCCAGACCATCATCAAGGGCATGGGCGAACTTCACCTCGACGTCTATATCGAACGCATGAAGCGCGAATACAACGTCGTCGTCGAAAAAGGCCAGCCGCAGGTCGCATACCGCGAAACGATCACCCGCGCAGCCAAGTTCGACTACACGCACAAGAAACAGACCGGCGGTTCGGGTCAGTTCGCAAAGGTCGTTGGCGAAATGCGTCCGATGGTCGTCGAAGGCGATGCGGAGAATACGTACAAATTCGTCAACAACGTCGTCGGCGGACGTATTCCGAAGGAATTCATCCCGTCTTGCGACAAGGGATTCCAGAGCTGCATGGAAGCGGGTTCCCTCATCGGCTTCCCGGTTGTCGGCATCGAAATGGATCTCCAGGACGGTGCCTACCACGAAGTCGACTCTTCCGACATGGCGTTCCAGATTTGTGCCCGCATGGCTTTCCGCCAGGCTTTCGAAAAGGCCGGAGCCCAGATTCTCGAACCGATCATGAAGGTCGAAATCAACACCCCGACCGAATTCCAGGGCAGCGTCGTCGGAAACATTTCCCAGCGTCGCGGAAACATCATGGGAACGACCGAAGAACGCGGCGAGACCATCATCGAAGCCGAAGTTCCGCTTTCCGAAATGTTCGGCTACATGACGGACCTCCGTTCCATGACTCAGGGAAAGGCCGAATTTACGATGGAATTCAAGAAGTACGCTCCGGTTCCTCGCAACATTCAGGACGATCTCATCAAGAAGTATGGCGACAAGGCGGCAAGCGCCCAGCGTTAATTCTTCTCGACAAGCGAAAATTCAAAAGGCGAACCCGAACGGGTTCGCCTTTTTTGAACAGAGAAGGAGAAAATAAAAACCTGTAAAACGCGCCCCGCAAGCCCTACCCTGCGGTTTGCTCCAGCATCCCTTCGCTAAACCAAGGCTGACGGGACGCGTTCCACATTCATCAATCTAACGAAACGCGCCTTTAAAAGCAAGCGAAAACAGGCGACCCATTATCCCAACTTGGAACATCCCAATAAAAAAGACCGCGAAAAACGGTCTAATACTCTCGGCGGGAATCGAACCCACGACCCACTGCTTAGAAGGCAGTTGCTCTATCCAACTGAGCTACGAGAGCGCTTGGCGCAAATATAGCTTTATTTTTCAGCGAGAACGCTGTTCCTTGATCCAATTGTCAAATCGAACAAACTTCGGTGCATAGGACAAGTCGCAAAACACATCCTTCTGCATCGAACCATACACGACAACAAGCACAGGATGAAGAACCTTGAGCATTTCGATGAAGCCTAGGTGCATCAGTCGCTTTTCCTCTTGTGTTTGAGAACATCCATAAGTTCCGATAGAGACGATGGAATGATGCGGAATACCGACAAACGCAATCGGCTCGGGCAGTACCGCTGTTGTAAACGTCCGCTCGTCACCCCAGCGTACGTTGGGAATCTGGTAGATTCCATTACGCTGTAAAAAGCTCGCATTCCGGCGAGAAATAAACAGGTTCGCAATCTGGGCGCACAGCGGAGCCTCTGCCAAAATGGAATTGTCCGGAGAAATGATCCCGGGATGCAGAGATAGATCTTTTAGAAATCGCTCCGGATGATTCGTAAACTCCTGGTATCGGGAATCGTGTTCGTAATAATGGACAAACCGGTTTCTCGCCCGCTTTCGCTTGGAAAACGGCACGAGCCCAGTCGGCACAACAATATGGTTCAACGGTTCCAGTCTTGGGATTTCAAAAATTCCTGCATAGAAGGCTTGTTCCAACAGTTCAGGGCGCAAACCATCGTCAAAGGCGTTTATACGCATATTTATTCCTCATGGTTAAAATTTTACTTGCCTTTTTGGAATGGATATGCTAACTTAAACCCAAGTTAGTCGCTAACTAGGATTTGCGTTCGCATATCTGGAATTGGACTCGAAACAGGATGTTCGCAGCAACCTTTTTCGAGTCCTTTCTTTTTTTAATTTATCGCTTGTTCTGCAGACTGGATATCCACCTCCATCGTTTCCTTGACATTCTCCGGCATTTTATCGTAAATCCGATGTATCGCCGCGATAAAATCCCTGGACTGGGTCTTTCTTGCGATATCGTCAAAGACTTCGCTAACCCAATAAATGTCGTCAGGCGAGCATTCGTTTTCAAGAAAACGAATGCCATCCTCTAGATTATCCGAAATCATCAAAAGGAGTTTCTTATGGCATTCTTCAATGCCATAATCCCAATTGTCCATCGTTTCTTCTGCAATCCTTTTTCGTTCCGCAAGGACTTTACTGAACTCGTTTTTATCAATCATTTCATTTTCTCCTATAGTTGTCGACTATCTGGAAAAACCGTTGCGATTTGTCCATTTCTCTTAATTACCCCGACACGAACCCCTTTAAAAGTACCAAACATCACTTTTCCATCGGGAGTATTGCGGTTTCTATATAATTGCGCCACATGTTCGCCGGCCCGCTTGATTTTCTTTTCGTTCCATGAAGCCGGAAACCAAGACTGGTTTATTCCTGTACGTTTGGCTTTAGCCCAATGAGTTGGTACATTTCCGACACGAACACCATTGGGATAGACCTTCACGATATGATACGTTATCCCGTATTTATCGAGCAAATCCATTCCCTTTTGTCCGTGCCCCCCACTCATTAATTTTAAGAGATCTGTAAGCTTTTGCGGTCTCGTAAATTTACCCTCTGATGCATGAACCAGCGAAAACTGGCTCATGGTTCTAGCGCTACCTTTCGTATTCATGTAGCGCCCTGGTTTAGAAGTTCCCATATCGTCCCTCCTTTTTAGAATGGACAATATAGGTCAACACGAACAAGACTTGTCTTGTCATAAACAATCCTTTGCCGTTTCCGGCAGAAATTTTTTTGCATCAAGACAAATCGATTAGCCGCTAACTAGAATCTGCCGATGCGTACCCAAGACGACATTCGCAGTGCCGTCTCCAACGAAGAACTTCCTATTATGCTACATCTATAGCCTCCCATAGAGTTTGTAGAAGTCTGCCGAGACTCGTGTTCTCGCCAAAATCTGGGCTTTAGAGGTTTTAAAAGTTCTAAAGCCAACGGATATCCACAATATAACATTTCTCGGGAGAGATTGCGACAAGTCATTCCATTCGAGCACCTTTTGTCCAATTCCCATTTCTTGTCGTATAGATTTAAGGTCACCTCCAAAAATTCAATTTTCAAAAATTTGGTTGCGACACTTCGCGCTGGTTCGTCATTCAAAGAGGCAAATACATCCAGTATTCGCCACTTTTCATTCCTGCCTTCGCTTGGTCTCATTCAAATTTTCTTAACCAAAGCAATTTTTAGAGGTGACCTCAAGTTTTATCAATTTGAACGCGACACGCTGTCTCGCTCGAATTTTCTTGACCAAGGCAATTTCTAGGGGTTCCCATAAAAAAATCCCCGCGGGTCTCGCAGGGATTCCTTCATTTGAATATTGCAGATAAATTAATTCTGAGCCTGGATGGCGGTCAGAGCGATCGTATAGACGATATCCTCGACAAGCGCGCCACGGGAAAGATCGTTTACCGGCTTCGCTAATCCCTGGAGCATCGGACCGACCGCGATGACGCCCGGAGCGGAACGCTGCACAGCCTTGTAGCAAATGTTTCCCGCGGAAAGATCCGGGAAAATCAAGACGGTGGCCTTTCCGGCAATCGCGCTGTTCGGCGCCTTGAGTCGCGCGACATTTTCTGTCGTCGCCGCATCATACTGCAACGGGCCATCGACAGGAATATCCGGGCGAACCTTTCGCACCGCATCCGTTGCGGAAACAACCAATTCGACATCGTCGCCCTTTCCGCTTTTTCCCGTCCCGTAACTGAGCATCGCGACGCGAGCAGGCAGCTTGAACGCCTTCGCCGTGTCATAGCTCTGGATGGCAATGCCCGCGAGCTCTTCGGCATTCGGATTCAGATTGATGGCGCAGTCACCGAAGACAAGGACTTGCGACGGCAAGCAGACAAAGAAAACGGAGCTTATCGACTTGACGCCCGGAGCGCACTTGACAACCTGCAAAGCCGGGCGAACCGTATCCGCCGTGGAATGTACCGCTCCGGAAACAAGACCGTCCACTTCGTCCTTCTTGAGCATCATCGTTCCCAGGAATACAGGGTCTTTCAAGACTTCGCGAGCCTTTTCCTCGGTCATTCCCTTTGCCTTTCGAAGTTCCACCAGAAGAGGAACGTACTTTTCGGCGAGATCCGCGGACGGTTCAATGATTTCAAGCTCTTCGGGAATCTTCAGGTTCTGGCGAGCAGCTTCCGTTTCGACATCGGAACGATTGGCAACGAGAACGGGAACGGCGATCTTCCGTTCAAGCACTTCGATTGCAGCCTTGAGCGTTCTAGGTTCCGCGCCTTCCGGAAGGACTATCCGCTTGAGATTTCTCGAAGCGATCGAGATCAGGTTGCGGCGAAATTCCGCCTGGGAAATCCGATGCTCCGATTCCGTAGAAAGGATTTTTTGAATTGCGGATTCGCACGCCACTTCTCCCGAAGCGCAAACAAAGGCCACGCGGGTCTTTTGCGAAAGGAAATCAAGAGCGACCGAGCCGCCCGTTTCGTCGGAATCCGCGACCAGTACGACATCGGCGTCGAGGGCGGCCGCAATCTGGATATTCAGGGACTCGCTGCGAACGGAACTTTCCGGCAAGACGCCCGTCACGACGACAACATCCGCGGAAGAGTCCTGCACCTTTCCGACCAAGGCTTCCATCGAAGCGTCCGCGCCAGACGATTTCAGGATCGCGGGAATCTCCTCGGCAGCGGAAAACGCGCATGCCGTTTTCGCATTTTTCATTACCGCGTCAAGAACGGATTTCGTTACGGCCGAAGCTTCCACCCCGAAAGAGACGGGGGCAACCAAAAACACATGTTTCATCTTTGAACTCCATTTCAGATAAGAGCATTCATAAAATAGCATTTACGAAGGATTCGCGCCCAGATAATTTTTTCTTAGCTGATAACAGAGCGAGCCGCGACTGATTCCAAGGATCCGGGCTGCGCGTGACTTGTTTCCCTGTGCTTCCGCCATCGCTTCGAGAATGCTTTTCCATGACGGCAGGTTCCCATAACGGTAGCGGCGTTCCCGGACGCACGCTTCACGGACAGGGTGCAAATCCCAGGGTTCCGCGGCGAGGACATCGTCGAGCGTCCTCCCAATGCCTTGCAAGAGCTGGAACCGCGAAAGGACATTCTTGAGCTGCCGGACATTCCCCGGCCACGGGAAGCGGCAAAGGCTTTGCATTTCTTCGGCAGAAAGCGGTCGAGAAGAAAGGTCGCTCCAAAGTTCCGTGGCGATGCTTCGCAATTCGTCGAGGCGTTCCCGGAGCGGAGGCAGATGAATCGGGAAGACGTTCAGGCGAAAGAACAGGTCTTCGCGAAAGCGACCCGACTTGACCGCCGACTGCAAATTTCGGTGTGTCGCGCAAACCAGCCGAAAATCCACGGGCACACTGCGCTGCGCACCGACCGGCATCACCGCGCGTTCCTGCAGAATCCGCAAGAGTCTTGTCTGGCTTTCCAGGGGAAGTTCCCCGATTTCATCGAGGAACAGCGTCCCATGGTCCGCGGCGCGCACAAGACCGAGCTGGTTCGATACCGCTCCCGTATAGGCTCCGCGGCAAGAACCTTCGAGCAGGCTTTCCACAAGGCCCGGACTTATCGCACCGCAATTCACCGCGACAAAAGCGCCCTTCGAGCGTTCGCTCTGCGCATGAAGCCGGCGAGCCATCACCTCCTTCCCCGTTCCCGATTCCCCGCAAAGCAGGACAGGAACAGTCGAACGCGAAGCGAGATCCAGAAGACTTTTTGAATCGTTCATCGTATTTCCTCGAATTGTGTAAACTTCCATATCCTCCATAACGCTTTTCGCGCCAAAAAATCCACCAATGATTGCTATTTTTTACAGAAACTTCTTTTTTTTACAAAAAGGATATTCCAATGGCAGATCGCATTGTTTGCAAATTTGGCGGGAGTTCCGTAGCCGAAGCGAAGCAATTTCAAAAGGTCAAGGCAATCGTCGAAGCGGATCCCCGCCGAAAAGTAGTCGTCGTTTCCGCTCCGGGAAAGCGCCATCCGAAAGAAACGAAGCTGACCGATTTGCTCTACACGACTTACGATCTCGCGTCCAAGGGATTGGATTTTTCGACTCCGTGGAACATGATTCGCGACCGCTACCTCGACATCGCAAGGGACCTGGATCTAGCCACGAAAATCGGCGACGACCTGGCGGATCTCGAAGCGCGTCTCAAGGAAAACGACGGAACGATCACAATCGACTTTCTGGTTTCCCGCGGAGAATTTCTCTGCGCACGCCTGATGGCGGAATACCTCGGAGCGAAATTCGTCGATTCCTATGAACTTATCGCCTTCGACGAACGCTACCGCATCACGCCGCAAAGCTACGAAAAGATCGCCCAGACGCTTTCCGACGAAAATCAGCTCTTTGTTGTCCCGGGATTCTACGGCGAAGGCCCGCACAGGCAGGTCAAGACGTTCTCCCGTGGAGGATCGGACATCTCGGGAGCGGTTCTCGCCAACGGCATCAACGCGATTGTCTATGAAAACTGGACCGACGTTTCCGGAATGCTGATGACGGATCCGCGCATCGTCCAGGACCCGAAACCAATCGGCTATGTCAGCTATCGGGAAATCCGCGAACTTTCCTACTCCGGCGCAAGCGTCCTGCACGACGAATCCATCGCCCCGTGCCGAGCCAAGAACATTCCCATCAACATCCGCAACACGAACCGTCCCGAAGACTCGGGAACGATCATCGGTCCGACGCCCGACAAGACGGAATGCCCTATCACGGGAATCGCCGGACGCAAAGGCTTCTCGATGATCTACATCGAAAAGAGCATGATGAACAAGGAAATCGGTTTTGGTCGCCGCGTACTCGCCATCCTCGAAAGCGAAGGACTTTCCTACGAACTCAACCCGAGCGGAATCGATTCCATGAGCATTGTCGTCGATACCAAGTCGCTCGAAGCGGTCCAGGATGCCGTCATGGAAGACATCCTTCTGCAGATGCACCCGGACCGGGTCAAGGTCTTTCCGGGGATAAGCCTTGTCGCGACGGTCGGTCACGGCATGACGAACAAGGTCGGCATCGCGGCACGGCTTTTCACCGCCTTGGCGGAAAAGGAAATCAACATTCGCATCATCGACCAGGGATCCTCGCAGATAAACATCCTGGTAGGCGTTGACGAAGAGAACATGGAAAACGCAATTCGGGCAATCTATTCCGCCTTCATCCGGTAAGACGGATTCCTACCCGAAATTCGAGGAATTCATGTTCGATAATTATTTCCACGATGATATCGATGCCGTACAGGCAAAATTCGAAGCCCAGAAAATCGCCTTTTCCCCGCTGTCCTTCCATGCGGCAAAGGCCCTGCGCGATCTAGGCGTTCTGGAAACCGTCAGCCAATTCCGCAAGTCGGGAATTACCGTTCGGGAAATCGCGGACAGATTGCGCCTCTCGGAATACGGGGTAGGCGTTCTCGCCGAAATGGGTCTTGGAATGGGAATTCTCAAGCTAAAAAAGAATCGCCCGGAAACAGATCCCGCCTATACGCTCGGGAAAATCGGATATTTCATCCTTGCCGACGAAATGACCCGGGTAAACATGGATTTTTCAAGCGACGTCTGCTACGTCGGCGCAAGCGATCTGCAGGAATCCGTGCGAGATGGCTGTCCCAAGGGACTAAGGCATTTCGGAAACTGGAAAACCGTCTATGAAGGCCTCTCCAGGACAAGCGACCAGTTCAAGAAAAGCTGGTTCGGCTTTGACCATTTCTATTCGGATCTGGCATTTCCCGAAGCGCTCCCCATCGTCTTTTCAAGGCCTTGCCGCGAGCTTTTCGACATCGGAGGCAACACGGCAAAGTGGGGCATCGCCTGCTGCAAGCATAGTCCCGACGTCCACGTTTCCATCATCGATCTTCCGGGGCAAACCGCAGTCGCCCGGGAAAACGCGAAGAGAGCGGGGTTCGAAAACCGGATAGCCACGATTTCCTGCAACGTTCTCGACAAGGAGACCGAGTTTCCGGATGGAGCCGATTGCGTTTGGATGAGCCAGTTCCTGGATTGCTTTTCGCTCTCCCAGATTACCGAAATCACAAGGAAGATATCCCGGTCGATAAGCGCGAATGCGGACGTCTATGTACTCGAACCGATTTGGGACAGACAGCGCTTCGAAGCGGCCGCCTATTCCCTGCAAGCGACATCGCTCTACTTCACGTGCATCGCGAACGGCAACAGCAAGATGTATCGCTACGAGGAACTGAAAAGCGCCATCGAGAACGGAGGGCTGGAACTGAAGGAAGTTCACCACCAGCTGGGAATCAACTGCTACACGCTTTTCCGCTTTCAAAAAAGATGAGCCTATTCATACAGAAATATTCCGCCTGGACCGATGAAAAGAACATGCCCAGGCTGTCGTTTGTCCCGATGCTTTTTCGCAGGCGTCTCAGCGACATTTCCAAAATGGTGGCCTATGTCGTACACGACGTTTCCGACGGTTTTTCCCCGGCACCGATGACATTCGCCTCGGAATTTGGCGAAATCCAGCGACAGTTTCAAATTTCTTCCGGCATTCTGGATTCCGGCGAAGTCTCTCCCGCAAAGTTTAGCCTGTCCGTATTCAACGCCCCGATTGCCGCCGCTTCGATCATCGAAAACAACATGACGGGCTACAGCGCGATATTTTCCGGGAACCGATCCTTTGAAGACGGATTGAGGGAAGCGGCAAGTCCACTTTTATCCGGGAAGGAATCGGAAAGGATCTTTGTCTTTGCCGACGAACGCATCCCCGAAGCCTACCGCGAAATTTCCCCCTACCCGAATCCGGTATGCGCACTAGCCCTGCGGCTTTCCACGGAACAGGCGGATTCCGTCTGCGAACTCGAACTTTCGCCCCTTCCCGAAAAAAGAACGGCCGCCGAACAAGCCCTGTATTTTCTAGAACACTATCTCTAGGATGTTCGTCTTTCGGAAACTCGCCTACTTCTACCGCCTCTTCGCCAAGGCTTTTTCGTATTTTTCCTTTGGAATCTGCAGCCTGATCTTTTCGTCGCTCGGATTTCCGTTGATGTTCGTTCTTTCGGGATTTTCCAAGAAGCGTTTCCAGAGGCTTGCCCGAAAAACCGTATATGTCTATTTCAAGTTCTTTGTCCGGGAAATGCGCGTTCTCGGCGTGCTCACTCTCCAGGTCGAAAACTCCGACAGGCTTTCCAGGATTTCTCCGTGCGTAATCGTCGCCAACCATCCGTCGTTTCTGGACGTGGTCATTCTTCTTTCGATTATTCCGAACGCGAACTGCATCGTCAAGGGAACTCTCGCCGATACGCCCTTTGTCAGAAAAATCGTGCGCGCACTCTACATTCCCAATTCTCTTCCGTTCCGCGAGCAGCTCGAAAAATCCACGAAGAACATCCATTCGGGAAATCCGCTCATCGTCTTTCCCGAAGGCACTCGAACGATTCCCGGCAATCTGATGGATTTTAAAAAAGGCGCGGCCCGCTTCGCGCTTCACGCAAGATGCGACGTTCTACCGATATACATCGGAGGAAACGAGAAAATCGGGATTCGAAAGCATGACGCTTTTCTTTCTACGCATCCGACGGAGCGCTACCATTACCGTATCAAGGTCCTGAATCCGATTCCCGTCCGGAAATTCGAAGAGTTTCCCCCTTCCGCGGCGGTCATCTACCTCACCGAGGAGATGCGGGAGACCCTGGAAAGCTGCCGAGACCGGGATCCGGAAAATCCGCTTTCTAGGCCTTCCTGAAAATCAGCGACGTGTTGATTCCGCCAAAAGCGAAATTGTTCGACATCAGGTATTCGATGTCCATTTCGCGACCGCTTCCCGTAATGTAGTCAAGCGGAGCGCATTCCGGATCGACATTTTTCAGGTTGAGATTCGGCGAGAACCATTTCCGGTTCATCATCTGGATGGAAAGCCACGCTTCGATGGCGCCGCACGCTCCGAGCGTATGGCCGATATAGCTTTTCAGGCTGCTGATGGGGACTGCCCGATTTCCTAGGGCTCGATATGTCGCAATCGTCTCGGCGACATCTCCTCGCCTTGTCGCCGTTCCATGCCCATTTACATAGCCTATCTGTTCCGGAGAAACGCCCGCGTTTCGCATCGCCATTTCGAGCGCCAGCTGCATCGTTTCCTTTTTCGGCTGCGTGATGTGGTCGCCGTCCGTATTCGTCCCAAACCCGACCAGTTCCGCGTAGATTTTCGCTCCGCGCGCCCTTGCATGTTCCAGTTCTTCCAGGACAAGCGTTCCCGCGCCTTCGCCAATGACAAGTCCGTCCCTGTCTCGGTCATAGGATGCCGGGGTAAGCTCCGGCGTATCGTTCTTGACGCTTGTCGCGAAAAGCGTGTCGAACACGGCGGATTCCGTCGGATTGAGCTCTTCCGCGCCACCGGCAAGCATCATGTCCTGCGCCCCGTTCTGTATCGCTTCAAACGCATAGCCGATGGAAAGACTGCCTGCCGTGCAGGCCGTATTCGTCGTGATCAGGCGTCCTGTCAGCCCGAGCAAGACGCTGATGTTTACCGCGCATGTCTGCGGCATCGAACGGATATAGGAAGTCGCCGTGATGCCGTTAGAATGGCTGTCTTGAAGCATCGAGACGAAATCGATCAGAGCGTCAAAACTGCCGCTCGAAGAGCCGTAGGCGACCCCGACCCTTCCCGATTTCAAGATCGGATCGTTCTGGTCAATTCCGGCAAGGGCGAGAGCCTTTTCCGCGGAAGCAAGCGCCAAATGCGCAACGCGTCCCATGCCCCGAGCCTTTTTCCGCGGATATTCCGGAAGCGGATACGCGATAGGTCCTGCAAGCCTCGTGTTCATTTGCGAGAACTTTTCCCAATCTTCCATCCGCACGATGCGATTTCTTAGCAAGTGCAAATTGGAAAATATTTCCTCCGTTTCCATTCCGAGCGAAGAAATGCACGAACCTCCCGTTACGACGACGCGACGCTTCACGCAAGACCTCCATTGACAGAAATAACCTGGCGGGTGATGTAGGCGGCTCCGTCCGAAAGCAGAAAAGCGACGGTAGCCGCGACTTCTTCGGGCTTTCCGACTCGGCGCATCGGTATCGACGGCAAGATTATGTCTAACGGGGCGTTCCGAATCATTTCCGTTTCGATTACGCCGGGAGCGATGCTGTTCACCGTAATGTTTCGACTGGCGAGTTCCGTGGCGAGAGCCTTGGTCGCTCCGATAAGACCGGCCTTGCTTGCGCTGTAATTGACCTGTCCGCGGTTTCCGATAACTCCCGAAACCGAAGAAATCGTCACGATGCGTCCTTGGCGCTTGCGACACATCGGCATGACTATCGGCTTCAGCACATTGTAAAAGCTGTCTAGGTTCACTTCCATCACCCGGTCCCAGTAATCATCGGACATTGCCGGAAACGCCGCATCGCGACAGATTCCCGAAGAAAGGACAACTCCATAATAGACGCCATTTTCCTCGATGTCCTCTTCGATCGTTTCCTTGCAAGCGTCCCGATCGCTCACATCGAATCGCACAAGGCTCAAGCGGCCCGCGAACCGTTCTTCTAGCGGTTTCAGCGATTCCGCATGGCGATTGCAATGCGCAACGACAAGATAGCCGGTTTCCAACAGGTTCCGAACGATAGCGAGCCCGATTCCTCCGCTCGCTCCGGTCACCAAGACGCGTTTTTCGCTTTCCATGTTACACTCCTAGAACTTTTTTCGGGTCATCGACTTCGCACGCGTTGATTGTCGCCCTGGCGACGTTCTTTCCATCGACAAGAGCCTTTCCTTCGAACGTAACGCTCATATCGACCCGCAATGTCTGACGAACTTCGATGCGCACCGTCGTTCCTTGGGGAAAAACGTTCCTTTCCGCACAGAAATTCGTCACGCTCAAGATAAATCCCATCCGAGGAGGCGTGCCGGTTTTCAAGCCAAAAAGCCCGGTCAAGGCGGAAACACTCTGCGCCATGTATTCAAAGGCTATCCAGACCGGAACTCCGCCAAATGGTTCCGCAAAGAACATGCTGCTTTCCGAAATATCGACTTCCGTCACAATCTGCACCTGTTCAAGATCGACGGAAACTATCCTGTCGAGCAAGAGCATCTTTCCCCGGTGAGGAACCAGACAGGACAACTTTTCCCGTGTGTCAAATTCTGTCATTCGATTTTCTCCAGCACAAGCGAAACGTTACATCCGCCAAAACCAAACGAATTGCTCATGCACGTTTTCAGTCGGGGAGATCTTTCGCCAGGCGCGACCAGCCGAATTTCGGGAAGTTCGGGATCTCGCTCGCCATCGAAGCGATGCACAGGCAAGAGGCGTTCAACGTTGCTGTCCGAAAGAGCGAGGCAGCAGAACGCCGCTTCCAGAGCGCCGGAAGCTCCCAGGGTGTGTCCGGTCAAACCCTTTGTCGAACTCGCCGGCATTCCGTTTCCGAACACTTCGTGCACGGCTATGCTCTCCATCGCATCGTTCAGTCTTGTCCCTGTTCCATGCAAGTTGACGTAATCGATATCCGACGGAGAGATTCCCGCATCGGCAAGAGCCTTTTCCATGGCCAGTCGTGCACCGGCTCCATCTGTTCGCGGAGCCGTCACGTGGTCCGCGTCAGCGCTTTCCCCGATTCCCGTCAGCATGACTTTCGCGTTTTCCCTGCGCAAGGAAACGACAAAGAATGCAGCCGCTTCGCCAATGGTAAGCCCGGATCGGTTACTGCTAAAAGGATTTGTCGGCGAAAGGGATATGGCTTCGAGCGAATCGAACCCGAGAACAACCATCAGGGACGCGATATCGACACCGCCGACGATCGCCGCATCGCAAAGCCCGGCGGAAAGCCAGTTCCTAGCCGAAGAGAACGCGCTTGCGCTCGATGCGCACGCCGAGGAATGCGTAAAGACCGGACCTTTCAATCGGAAGCGGTCCGCGATAAATTCCGCGGCAAAATCCGCCTGCTGTCTTTTCAGGGAATAGCCTTCCGGATAGGAACCGTTTTCGCGGGAAAACTTCAAAGCCGAAAGCGACTCCTCGGAACCGTTATCGCTAGAACCGACAAAGACGCCTACCCGTTCCTCTCCGAATCTTTTCACGGTTTCGAGAACCGACTTCTCGATTCGGGAAAGGACCTTTTCGGAAAGTCGATTGACGCGGTTGTCATACGCCGGATTCTTAACGGGAAAAAGTTCCGCATCGGGAATCCTTCCGACCAGGCGTTCCTTCCCGCAAAAATCTTGCAGGGTAAAGTTCGGCGTTCCACCCTGGCAGATAGCCTTCCAGACCGATTCCTTGCCAAGGCCAATCGATGTACACAGATCGAAATCATGGATGTATAGGGGGTCGCTCATGGCAATTTCTCGAACTCGATGGAATATGAATAGTTCCGAAGCTCATTCTTCAGGAAAATTCGATTCGCCGTTCTTTCCATTCTTAAAATAGGCGTTTCGTTTTCCTGGAGCTTTCGGGTCAAGACATTTCCCCGTCTTTCTTCCACAAAGGAAAATCCCGCGGAGGAAAAATTCCTTTCCAGGGCTTCTTTCGGGTAGTAGCAGAACTGGATATCCGCCAGAATATATTCAGGCTTGATCTTCCTTGCGTCCATCACGGAACTCCTGAAAGAAATGGAATCCTCCGTATAGACCAGTTCCGCGATAGTATTCCCGATGTTTCCGAAAAGCATCACGTGGATTATCGAATCGCTTAACAGCATCCAGGATTCCGCGGAAAAGCTCCTGTCTCCGAAATTTCCAGAAAGATGCTGGTTCTCTTCCGCAAGGAAAGTATTTTCCCGAGGAGAAATCAGCGACACGGAACGCGCATCGGAATAAAAGATTCGCGCCGAGCTTCCGACAAGGGCGCGCCGTGACGAGCAGCCCACAGCGAGCACCGCTCCGACAAGAAATGCCAGCTTCCAAAATTTAGGCAGTTTCATCCAGTTCTCCGCACGGCAAATATAAAAAATCGCTAGTTTCTCGTCCAAGGCGAGAGCAGAAAGCACATCGAAATTCCAAGAAGAACCGTCAAGCCGAAAACGGAAATCGGAGCGAAATGGCTGAACGCCAAGGTTCCAAAGGAAACAAGAGTCGTCAGCGCGGAAAGCATCACCGCTAGCGCGGTAGAATCCGCATGGTTCTCGGAATCCTTGAAGAACAAGGCATAGTCGATTCCGATTCCAAGCGTAAGGATCAATCCGACGATGACGAAGAAAGTTATCGGAATCTGCAAGTAGCCGAGAACGGACAAGGCAAAAAGACAGGCGAGAATCGGAGCGCGTACAATCCGCAAGGAATTCGTCCAGGTATATACAAACGAAAGAATGAAGAAAACGGCAAAATAGGCAAAAGCGACAAGCGACATGGCCGTCCAGGAAAGTTCCGTCAAGGCCGCATTGACCGTCTGCATCTTGTTTACCGCATAGATTCCGTTTTCCGGATCTTCATATGCATCGATGTCGAATTTTCCTTGGACATGCAACGGCAAGACAACGCTATAGAACTTTTCTCCCTGTTTTCCCAGATAGAGCGTCTCGCGCATATTTTTCAATTGTTCCGGAATCTCGACTTCTTCTTTCGCGACAGCCTTTTCCCCGTCTCTTTCCGGTTTAACGCCCAGAGCCTTGCAAAGTTCCAGGTAGCGAATCGGCAAGATGCGCCGCAAGGCGGAATCCATCTGGGCGCGCCTCTTGGCGGATGGGAAAAATTCGGACATCGAAAGATGGGACTTCAACAGGGAATCCCTTTCCGCCAACCGCAATTTTTCGGACAGTCCTTCTTCACGTTCCAGAAGTTCCTCTTCGGAATTTCCGCTCACGATAAAGTAAGCCGGCGAAATCCCCGAATTCACCCAACGCTGGATTTTCACTTCCGAATTCCATAGAGACTCCGGTGGCCGATACATCGAACGGATATCGGTCTGTACCTGCATCCGGAAAAATCCCGGAACAAGGGCAAGCAATCCAACACCCCACAGACCGTAGCGAAGCGCACGGGGAAGCCTTTCCGCTTTCGAATAGCCCGCAAGGATGGTTTGCGAAATTCGAAGAAGCCTGGGACTTTGGATACAGACCTGGTTCGATATTTTCGGAAAGACCAGTACAACGGACAGAAATGCGGAAGCAAGCCCCACCATCGAAAAGAAGGCCATCTGTCGCAACAGCGGGAAATCGACAATTCCCTGCGCGAGATAGGCGAGTTCCGTCGTGATAAAGCCAAGAAGCATGCTCCGCAAACGCGCCCCTCTGTCGGCAAAATGGTGGAGCGCATAATCGATGCTTACCCCGATGACGCTCGTACCAAAGACAAAAGTGAAAATATGAATTTCATGGAATGCCGCAAGTGTCGCTCCGGTAGCGGCAAGAATCGCAATCAGGATAGAGACGAGCGTGGCGCAAATCGGGATTACCGAACGGAACGTCGCCAGCAGCAAGACAAATATGACGACTATCGATATCCCTGAAATCCAGGCGACTTCTCTCTGCGCCTGCCCGGAACTTTCGTAACTGTGAAAAGGGACGCCTGATTTTTCGACGCGGAGATTCGGATACTTTTCGCAGAGGGAACCGATCTTCCTTTCCAGTTCCAGAAGAATATGCGAATCCGAAGCGAAGGATGGCGCATTTTCGTCAAGCCGCGCATTGACGAAGACATAGGTGATTCCGGAATCCTGCACGGTCATGTAGTTTTCTCGAAGCGTCAAGTTCCCGGAAAAGCTCGAAAGATGTTTCAGGAGACGTTCTTCCGAAAGCGAGGCGAGCTGGTAGGGATCTTCGTCTAGTCTCGAGAAATTTCCCATTCCAAAGGTTCCGAAAACCCTGTTCAGCGCATTTCGGTAAAACATTTCGGCTGCACTCGAATCGTCCCATTTTAAAATGGACGGGTCTTGCAGCGAGAAACGGTTCGCAAAGACATAATCGGAGAATTCCCGAAACGCGGAATCCGAAACGGTCCAGGAAGCTGACTGGATCTGTTCGCTTTCCCGAAGCATCCTGCCGATTTCTTCCGCAGCGGCCATTGCGTTTTGCGCACTGGAATCTCCGACAAAAAGCATCATCTGCGAAGCGGAACGTTTCGAAAAAATCGTTTCCGCGTTCTGGATGTCCCGCGAGATTTTCGAACCGGGAACGATGGAAAAGAGATTCCTGTCGATTTCCCACGGATAGGCGAAAACGACCGCGACAATCAAGGCGACATGCAGTATCGACCACAAGAAAATTCCAAGAGGCCTTTTCCTATTTTCCGAATTCATAATCCAGCTTGTTTCCTTCGCCATCGACAAGATGTACTTCTTCCAAATCGCGCGAACCTTTCAGCTCGATTGTGCGGATTACGCCTTGAACCATTTTTTCACGCGGAGCAAGTCCGACACGCCATGACTTTTTCTTTCGATCCTGCACTAGGTAAATGTCAAACCGTTTTTGCAAGACGGTAAAATCTCCCTGGAAAACGGCTCGCATCGTCTGGGCTATCTCGTTAAAGATCGCATTGTCCTTCGAAGACAAGACCGTCTGATTCCCTTCGGCGTCAATCTGGACGATACTCGAATCCGTCAGGCGCATCTTCGACGCGAACGGTTTTTCGACATTCCAGAGCACCCCATCGGCTTTGGAGATTTCGAACGTTCCCGTCGAACGAAAGGCGCGATTGATTTTCATGACGGTACGCGTTTGCCGGAACGTACCCGAAATCTTTTCCTGCCGTGACAAGGAAAGCATCACCTGCCGCAATTCCTCGGAATCGGCCGCTACGGGAAATTTCCAGACAGAGGTTTCCGCAAGAACCGAAACGGCAAGGAAGAGAACTATCGACACGAAATGTCTAGACATGATTTTCCTCGGCGAGGCGCTCACGCACTTTTTCTACAAATTCCTTCGGAGAACCCAGGCAGGATTCTCCCGTCTCTATCCGAACGGCCATCTGGGTGCTTTCCGCTTTCGTAATCACCTTTCCCGTTTCGACATCGATAAATCGATACTGGAGCTTCAGGCAAATTTCGTATTCCACCAGGGAGACTTCCACGCGAACCTTTTGGCGGAATCGCAAAGGACGGATATACTTGATGCCCAGCTGGACTACGGGCCAGACATAGCCATCCCGCTCCATCGCCTTGTAATCGTAATTCAGCTTTTCCAGCAGGACGCAACGCGCGGATTCCATATACTTTACGTAATTTCCATGCCAGACGACATTCATCGGGTCCAGGTCAAAGAATTCAACCTGGACGCTTGCGGTCGCCGTTAGATATTTTCTTTCCACGTCAATTCTCCTTTTGCCAGAAATTGTAAAAATTATACCATTGGTACGGATGTTCCAGGCAGAATCTCTCGAGATGGCGGGCATACTCCCCGGCAAGGGCTTCCGCCTTTTCCCGCTGGGAAGAGCGAGCCTTTTCCGTCTGGGTCTTTGCCCGGATGATGTGAAATTCGTATGGGGAAGCGATATCCAGATCCCGCTTGCGAAAGGCAAAGATGAAATATACCGGAAATTTCAAAAGATTGGCGAGTACAAAGGCTCCTTCCGGAAAGCGCGCCTCTTCGCCCAGAAAGGAAAGCGAAACGAAGCGATTCCGCGAATGGCTGGAAGTCCTGTCCGCGGCGATAGCCACCAGGTTCCCCGTTTCCATTTTTTCCCGCATGGCAACCGCCGTTTCCACGCCGATCGAATTCGCGTCAAAGCAGTTTTTCGTCAAACCGGGATTCAGTTCCCGCAACAAGTCGTTAAAGCGCGTCGTTCCCGAAAAATCGACAACGGGAAAAACCTGAAAATCTTTCGTCGAATGTCTTTGACTGTATCCCGTGAGAGACCGCAAGGCTTCCATGTTTCCCAAATGCGAACATAGGACAAAGGCGCCTTTTCCGGAATCGATCTGGCGGAGAAAACTTTCGATATCGTCGTTCTGGACTTCCAGTTTCGACAGGGGAATTTTCCCGGCCCATCCCCGAAGCTTTTCAATCATCGAAAGCGCAAAGGAAAGGACATGCAGATAGACGTTCCACGAAGAAATCCGCCTGTTCTGCAACTTTCCGACATGCCTCAGGTAAAGCCTCGACCGTTCCCTGACTTCTCTTGCGCCGAGACAGAAGAAGAACACGACGACGGCGGCAATCGCTTCTACCGTCTTTTGCGGCAAGTGGACAGCCGCCCACAGCATAAATCGAAATTTCCAGGCGGACCTTGTCGTTTCTTCGATTTGCGACCAATGCGCATCAGCCATTCTTGTTTTTCCCAAGCAAGATTCCCGGAAGCCGGAAGATCATTCCGAGGACAAGCCGCGTATGCAGCCTTGATATTTCCAGATTGTCCCGGAACAGATGAAAGTTCGATACGCCGTTCTGCGGATAGAAAACCTTGACAGGGTAGAAGTTCATCCCGACATTTTCCCAGGAAAGCCGGACCAGGATTTCAATGTCGAATCCCATGCGAAAAGTGCGAATTTTTTCCAGAACGGGAATCGTTCGAGCGAGCGGATAGACGCGGAGTCCGCACATCGCATCGGGAATTTTCGAAGAAAGCGTTTCGACTCGAATCCAGAAGTTCGTAATTTTCCGACCGACTTCGCGCGACTTCGGAACAGACACGTCATAGACCGGAAATCCGCCGACAAGGTTCTCGAAATGTTTCCGGGAAGCCTTGAGCAGAAAAGGAATCGCGGACGCATCGTGCTGTCCGTCGGCATCGACCTGGAGCGCATGGGTAAATCCAAGATTGAACGCTTCGCGGAGACCGGAGCAGACCGCACCGCCTTTTCCCATATTGACATGGTGCGAAATCACGATGACGCCCGAAAGATTTTCCGATATCTTTTTCAGAACATGGAGCGCATCGGGCGTGTTCCCGTCATCGACAATGATCACGGGGAGTCGCAAGGCCACGAGTTTCCGGACCACGGCAAAGACCGTATTTTCATGCCGATACACGGGGACGACGGCACAGGGGTTAAATTCCATCCGACACCTTTTCAAGTTCTATCGCTCCCGATGACAGTTTTTTTCCTTCTTCGGAAAGGATTCCGAACAGAAGCTTTCCCGTGTCCGCCGAGTAAGAGCATTCGACGGTCACCGGCATTGCGGGAAATATCGGCCCCATGAACTTGGCGCGAGAAATCCTCTTGAAATTCAAGGACATTTCCGATAGACCGCAGAAAAGCTTCAAGACCAGATCGATCTGTACAACCGCGGGCAAGAGCTTGAATTCCGGAAAATGGCCGTCATAGTAATCGCTCGTTTCGGGAACGACTATCCTGACCTGCACCCTGTTCTCTTCGATGTGGTACTTCAGGATTTTAAAATTCGACGATTCGGGAAGACGGAACAAGGCCTGGATATCCCGAGTCCGGATTTTTCCCATCGCATCCTGCGGAAGCTCTTCGAGATAGCGCCATTTTTTGGGCTGAACCGTATTTTCCAGAAATCCGGAAAGGCGCTCCCTGAAGAACGCGTTGATTTCCCTTTTTGGCAAGCCCTTGAATTTCGCTACACCCTCGTCGTTCAGGACAATGGTCGCGGCGAGAAACTGCCTTTTCCCCGACATCGGAACGACCCGCACATCGCGCACGACGCCTGTCTGCCGCAAGCGATTTTCCACTTCCGGAAGGGAGATCCTCTTTTCCTCGATTTTCACGATGGAATCCGCCCGACCGAGAAGGGCAAAGGAACCGTCCGCGGCAAGTGTTCCCAGGTCTCCGGTCACAAAGCCGCAAGCGTCCGTATAGGAAGACTGGATTTTCAGGCAGCCGTTTTCCGCGAGAGAAACCCGGTTCGAAGGAATCGGATGCCAGGATGCGCCTTCCCGGATACGCCGCGTAGCGATCGCCCCCGCTTCCGTGCAGCCGTAAATTTCCTGAACGCCGTTTCCCGAAAGCTCTTCCACCCTGTTTTCCACATCTTCCGGCAAGACGCCGCCCGCCGAAAGCCAGAACGGTTTTGTTCTAAATGGAATCGGCTTTGTGCAAGATGCGGCAAGGCGCTTCAGAAACGCGGGGCTCGACACGATAACGGACGGTTCCCGAACGATGCGTTCCAGTTCTTCGGGAAATTCAAGCCGGAAGCGACGAATGGGAAGCCCCGCCGAAATCGGCACGAAGATTCCGAAAGCCATGCCGTAAATATGATGGTGGTTGACCGTCGTGTAGAAATTTTTCCCGACAAGATCCTTGCCAAAACGTTTCGCAAGAGCGTTCGCCTCGTTTTCGAACTGCGCACCCGTCTTTGCGATTTCCTTGGGGACGCCGGTCGTTCCCGACGTAAACAAGGAGGCCCGGACGCTCGAAATGTCAAAGGATTCCCACGGTTTCCCGGGCAAGGAGTTTTCGATCGCTTGCGGGATCTGCAACGAATTCTCGGCGCCGCAATCATTCAGGAATCCGACATTTTCCGTCCGAATCTCGCGGATAAACTCCGGTTGCCGATTCGCCGAAAAAAGAATCTTCTTCCGACTCTGGAAAAGCGCAAAGACGGCGACCAGGAAATAATAGGCGTCATCCGCGTTCAAGATCCAGGCATCCCGATTTTCCCGTTCGATAGCGGTGCGAAGCCGGGAAACATCCGACTTGAAATCCGCCCATGTCCGGGCATCTTCCGAAAGGTTCGAACCGCCAAAGCAGACCACCGAATCCTCCGGACGGGAATCCGCCTGTATTTGCGAAAAGGGTATATACGCATTCAAGCGCGCCTGCTTCGATTTTCGGATTCCATATTCCAGCATAAAGAAAATTCCAATCAGGACATAGGCGACAAGACCGTTGTACAGAGTCCAGATTCTTTCATCCGCAAGGAGAACCGTCCACAAGGCGACAAGCCCGTTGCAAACGAAAAAAGCGCACCAGGCAAGCGTCACCCGATTGCAGTAGCGTTCCACGTAAAACCGGTCCGCGACATGCAGGATTCGCTTGTCGGAAAGAGTCGCCAGCCGAAAGACAAGGCTCGGTCCGCGAAGAAGCGTCGCGCCGAAGAAGACAAGCAAGCCGGCATTGACAAGAACCGGATAGAACTTGAGGACGACGGCGTTATCCAGGGCAAAGGCGATTCCGCCACAGGCGACAAGGAACAGGGCAAAGAGGATTTCCTTTATGCGGGAAACTCTCGAAATTCCCTTTTTCGACATCGAAAAGAAATGGAACGCGGCAAGCAGCAAAAGTACGAGGCTCAGCTTGCGCGGAGACAGTCCAAGGAATCGAAGTCCGCAAAAGACGAGAACAGGATAGAGGACCGACAGCGCGGCGAAAAAGATCTTTCCCGCCGGAGATGTCATTTCTTTTCGTCGGATTTTCCGGCAAGCTCATACAGGGCATCGACCACGTCCTGCAAGGTACGCATATTCTTGAAGACTTCCGGATCCACGTTATGCGGAAGCATCGACTTGAACTTTACTATCAGGTCAACCGCATCGATGCTGTCAAAGTTCAGGTCTTCATAGAGACGCGCTTCGGGGACGACTTTCGCCGGATCCATCTCGAATTCGTTGACCAGCGCACTTTTGATTTTTTCGAAAATCTGGGTCTTGTCCATAGTCAGTCCTTCCTGTTTTCCTTGATGTAGGCGGCAAGCGCATTGATCGACGCGAAATGCCTGCGGGTTTCTTCGTTAACCGTCGAAAAGGAAACCCCGAAATTGTCCTTGACGGCAATCCCGAGTTCAAGCGCATCGATACTGTCAAGCCCGAGTCCCTTGCCCGGTCCAAAGAGAGGCGCATCGTCGTCGATATCCTCTGCGGTGATGTCCTCTAGTTCCAGGGACTTTATCAATACATTCTTGATCTGCGTGTTCAAGTCTTCCATAGAGATTCCTCGAGTATTGACCCAAATATAATTTCTAGAAAATTTTTTCCACGAATTCGCGACAGGTCCGTTCCGGGGATTCCGTCTTGAAAATCGCGCTGCCGACGACAAAGACGTTCGCCCCGGCGTTTTTCGCTTCGAGGATGTTCGACATCTTGACGCCTCCGTCGATTTCGATGTCCAGTTCGGGCTTCATCGCGCGAAGCGCGCGGATTTTTTCGAGCGTGTAGGGAATCAGGCTCTGTCCGCCAAATCCCGGATTCACCGACATCACAAGCACCATATCGACCACATCCAGAACCCAACGGACGCTTTCGACAGGAGTTGCCGGATTGATGCTTACCGCCGGCTTCGCCCCGAGTTCCCGGATGCGGTTCAAAAGCCGGTCCAGATGGTTCGTCGTCTCCGCCTGGACCGTAATGTAGTGCGCCCCGATCCGCGCAAATTCATCGACAAGCGACTCGGGATTGGCAATCATCAGGTGGCAGTCGAGAGGGAGCTTTGTCGCGCTCCCGATCTGGCGGGAAATATCCGGTCCAAAGCTGATGTTCGGGACAAAGTGTCCATCCATGATGTCGAGATGTATCAGACCGGCACCGCCGCGTTCGACGGCTTCGAGTTCCGACTTCAAATCCAGGAAATTCGCGTTCAGGACGCTAGGCGCAATCATCTGTCTCATAATTCCAAATATAGCATTGAGAGGTAAATGTTTTTTTGTTATTATTCGTCAAAACAAACGAGGAGGTTGATCCATGTCAACGAAAACGAAATCCGCCGCGAAAGCCGTCAAGAAAGCTCCCGCGTCGTCGGCGAAGAAAGTAGTATCGAAAGCCGCAAAGGAAACCCAGGCGAAGAAAGACGTCAAGGTGACCGCGGTCAAGAAGTCCGCGCCGAAAGCGACCAAGAAGGAGCTGAAGGAAGTCGTATTCAACGTCTATTCCCCGGATTCCAAATCGGTCGAAGTCGCGGGAGAATTCAACGACTGGAAACCGGCCAAGATGAAAAAGGGCGAACAGGGCGTATGGTCTCTCAAGAAGAACCTTGCCGCGGGAACCTACCAGTACAAGTTCATCTTCGACGGAAGCTGGGAAATCGACCAGGCCAACCCCGACCGCGTTCCCGACGGACAGGGCGGAGAGAACAGTATCAAGAATGTCTAGTCCGATGTTCTCCGACGAAACGATTCGTGAGGGTGTCGCTAAATACGGCACCCCTTTTTGGCTCTACGACCGGAATGCCATCGAAACCCGAATTCGGGAACTTTCCTGTTTCGACACGGTCCGATTCGCCCAGAAGGCCTGTCCCAATCTCTCGATACTTTCCCTCGTAAAAAAGAACGGCGCCGTTGTCGATGCCGTCAGTGCGGGCGAAATCGTCCGGGCCCTCAAGGCCGGATTCAAGGGTGGGGAAAGCGACAAGCAGGTCCCCCAAATCGTCTATACCGCGGACATCCTTGACCGCGACGCCCTTGAGCTTGTCAAGAAGTACGGGATTCATGTAAACATCGGTTCGGCGGACATGATCCGACAGCTCGCCGAAGCGGGCATCCGCGCGAACCTGACGCTTCGCGTAAATCCGGGGTTCGGGCATGGACATTCCAAGAAGACGAATACGGGTGGACCGCTTTCCAAGCACGGCGTCTGGCACACGCAAATCAAGGATTGCGTCAAGCTCGCCCAGGCAAACGGAATGTGGATTACCGGACTGCACATGCACATCGGCAGCGGTTCGGACTTTGACCATCTTTCCAAGGTATGCGACGCGATGCGCGACGCTTCCAGACGGCTAGGTTCCCATATCCGGATGATCTCCGCCGGCGGTGGGCTTCCCATTCCCTACAGGGAAGAAGAAAAAGGAAACCGCATCGACATTCGCGCCTATTACGAGCTCTGGGACAAGGCCCGCAAGGACATCGCCCAGTCCGTCGGGCACGACATTTCTCTCGAAGTGGAACCGGGACGCTACCTCGTCGCGGAAAGCGCCGTTCTCGTTGCGGAAATTCGAGCCATCAAACGCCAAGAGAACAATCTGTTCTACCTGATCGATGCGGGATTCAACGATCTCGTGCGACCGTCGTTCTATGGTTCCTACCATGCGATTTCCATCGTTTCCAGGGACGGCAGAAAGCTCGGTCCCGAAACGGACGCGATCGTCGCCGGGCCTCTTTGCGAATCCGGAGACGTTTTCACGCAGGAAGAAGGCGGATTTGTCGTTTCGCGCAGATTGCCGACGGCGGAAGTCGGCGACTATCTGGTCCTGCACGATGCCGGAGCCTATGGCAGCGCCATGTCTAGCAATTACAACAGTCGCCGTTACGCGCCCGAGATCTTGCGAACAAACGGATCGCTCGAAGTCATCCGCGAACGCGAAACTTTCGAACAGCTGATGCAAAACGAAAGGATCGTCGCGCTCTGAACTCTGTAAAGCGCATCACACAGCTTCGCCACGGCTCTTTTCGAGCAAGCGAAGCTTTTTTAATTTTAGGGGCGACCTTTAGGTAAAATTTTTCATCAAAAGGAAAGACTATGACTCTCTTGAAAAGATCCCTGGCAGAAGCGATAGGCACATTCTGGCTCGTTCTCGGCGGCTGCGGAGCGGCAGTTCTCGCCTGTGGCGTTCCCAACACGGGAATCGGCTACGTCGGCGTCGCACTGGCATTCGGCCTTACCGTTCTCACGATGGCTTTCGCTATCGGACACATTTCCGGTTGCCACCTGAATCCGGCGGTTACGCTCGGACTTGTCGCCGGCGGACGTTTTTCGGCGAAAGAGGCTCCGGCATATATCGTGGCCCAGGTCATCGGCGGCATCGTCGCGGCGGCCATTCTCTTTTTCGTCGCCAGCCCGGACGTTACGACGGGAATCGGAGCGTTCGCCACAAACGGCTGGTCCGAGCTTCCCGACGCAAGCGGTCTGAACGCCTTTGGCGGAAAGGTCTTTGGAATGGGCCCCGCGTTCCTCGTCGAATTCCTGATGACCGCCGTCTTCCTCTTTGTCATCATGGGAGCGACCGACAGCCGCGCCCCTGCCGGTTTCGGCCCGATAGCCATCGGACTCTGTCTCACGCTCATCCACCTCGTGAGCATTCCGGCGACAAACACGTCCGTGAACCCGGCCCGTTCGACAGCCGTCGCCGTATTCGTTTGCGGAACGGCGATAAAGCAGCTCTGGCTCTTCTGGGTAGCGCCGATTCTCGGCGGAATCGTCGGCGGAATCGCTTACAGGCTAGTCTCCGCACCAAAATCCTGATTTTCCCTCAAAAGAAGACAGCCTCGCCGAAATCGACGGGGCCGTTTTTTTGTAAACAGGTTATCCTTTAAACTGCCTTTCAAAGGATACCGAATCTTCCTTCCGTCCGTTCAGGTTCACCAGGCGTTCCGGCACAAAGGAAATCCCGCCCTTTTCCGCATTTTCGGCAAATCGGGCGGCCCGTTCAAAAAGCTCTTCCGGACTTTGGCTCACGAGAACGCTTTTCCGAAATTCGGGGGTTTCCGGTTCAAATCCCTTGCAAAGCCGCGCAGCGAGCTGTTTCAGTCGCCCCAGCGCGCCGAAAGGCGTCGAATTTCCCTCTTCCATCATCAAGCCGTAATAGGTTTCAAAAATTCCGCAGGCTTCCCTAGCCGAAACCGTTCGGGCGGCTTTTCCTTCCAGCGCATCCGCAATTTCGCCGAAAAGCCACGGATTGTGCATCGCGCCGCGCCCGATCGAAACGCCGCTCACGGCAAGTTCCGATAGTCGCGCAAGCGCCCCGGAAACGCTCGAAACGTCCCCGTTCCCGACGACGGGAATTTTCGCGCGGCTCGCCACTTCGCCGATGACGTTCCAATCCGCAAAGCCGTTATAGCCCTGGACACGCGTCCTGCCGTGCACGGTGAGCATTTCCACGCCTTCGCCTTCCGCGATTTTCAGGGTCTCGAACACGTTGACGGAATTTTCGTCCCAGCCGATACGGCACTTGAGCGAAAGCGGAACGGAAATGGACTTCTTGACTTCCGCGAGGATCCTTCCTAGTCGAGGCAAGTCCTTGAGAAGTCCCGCGCCGCCGCCCTTGCCCGCCACTTTCGGCACGGGACAACCCGCATTCACTTCGATGTAGTCGGGACGAAGCGATTCGAGAACGTGCGCCGCATAGGCCATCCGTTCCGGGCTGCGGCCAAAAATCTGGATTCCGAAAGGGCGCTCTTCCGGGTAAAAGTTCAGCTGTTTCCGGTTTTTCAGGACAAACGGCGACGTTCCGTCCGTCGAGACAAATTCCGAAACCAGGAGCCCGATTCGATTCCCGGAAAGAATCCGGCAAAGACGACGAAAAGGCGCATCCGTCACCCCGGCCATCGGCGAAAGCACGGTACACGGAGAAACGCGGACATTTCCGAACCGGAATTCTGTTTTCAACATCTACTCACACCTTTTCACAGAAAAGTTCATGCAAATCACCCGAAAAAAGGAAGCGGGGCACGCCAAAAATAGATTTTTCGCGCAAAGCTTCTTATATTTTAAGTGTGGCAAACGCAACGAAACAAGATCTCGTCCAAGACGTCACGTGTGCGACAGGCATCGTGAAGAGCAAGGTTCGCACCGTCGTCGAGCAGTTTTTCGACGTCGTTGCCGAATCCCTCGCCGAAGGCAACACCATCGAACTGCGAGGCTTTGGAACATTCGCCCGCAAGGAACGCAAGGCGCGCCCCGCGCGCAATCCGAGAACAGGAGAAATCGTCTATCTGGATTCGCGCTCGGTCATCGCGTTCAAGTTTTCTTCCGAGGTCAAGGACGCGATCGCAAGATCCGTCAAGCCGCAAACGGCTACCGTTTCCGTTCCGGAACGCACTTCCATCTAGCCACTTTTCATTCCTTCCTTCGCTTGGTCTCGCTCAAATTTTCTTGACCAAGGCAATTTTTAGAGGTGGCCTCTAGAACTTCGCGATTTCTTCCGCGGTGAGGAACCGCCAGTTCCCCGGTTCGAGCGCAGGGTCAAGTTCCACGCTTCCGATAGAAACCCGTTCCAGGTCTTCGACGTGATTCGATACCGCGGCAAGCATCCGGCGCACTTCGTGATACACGCCTTCGGCAATCGAAATGCGGATTTCCCTTTCGGAAACCGTTTCGAGTTCCCGGGCGACAAAGGGCTTCTTTTCGCCTTTCAACTGAACGCCTTCCTTCAACAGGCGTATCTGCGCTTCGGTAATCGGACGGGCGAGCCTTGCCACGTAGGTCTTGAGCATTCCCTTCTTCGGGCTTTCCACGCGGTGGATAAACTGTCCCTGGTTCGAAAACAGGAGAAGCCCGTGTGAATCCGCATCGAGACGACCCACGCAATTAAGACCCATCTCGATCATCCGCGCGGGGAACCTTTCGAACACCGATTCGTGGTCCCGCGGCTTGTGGCTGCATTCCAGCCCGCACGGCTTGTTCATCATCACGTAGAATTCTTCTCTCGTCGGGACGCTTTCTCCGTTTACGAAAATCGTTTCCGGTCGTTCCGAGAGTTCCTCGAACGGATCCTCGACGGTCCTGCCTGGAACTTCCACAAGCCCATCCCGCACCAGCCCCCGGCACTCCTTGCGGGAACCGAAACCCAGGCGGGAAAGCAGCCTTTCCACGGTCAATTTTTGCATCTAGCCTCCTTCTGCCGATAGGAATCGAACGACAAGGCGTCTCCAGAAGACGAGCCGAAACGCTTCCGGCGCTTTCTTCAGACGACGACGGTTTTTCAGGTAAATCCACGCGAGCACCGCGACCCATCGCGAGGAAACCAGGCAAAAGCCCAGGATCCGCGCCATCGAAAACGAAGCCACGATGCAGCCTTCGATGCGAAGCGCCTTCGTTCCCTCCCAGTCCATCCGAAATTCCCAGTTCTCGAAAAGCGGAACGGTCGCGACGAAAAAATCCAGCGCGCCACAGACAATCCCCATGTTCGCGAACGAATCCAGGCGAATCCCTTCGACAACCGTCGGTTCGAAGCGACAGCGGAAAATGCGAAAGAAAGCCTTCGCCATTCGGACGGAGCCTTTCAGAAGCTTTCTGTCGAATCCCGGTTCAAGCAAGAGCGTCAGGAATTCCGAGTCCGATTTTCTTTTCTTCTTCCGGGAGCTTTTTTCCTTTCCTTGCGAAGACGTCTCTGCTCGTACAGGCTTGTCCTCTTGCACCGCGTTTATTTCAGGGCCGGAATTTTCCGACGACTTTTCCCCGGTTCCTTCCACCCTCGATCCATCGATTCCTGCGTCCGCCGACTCCCGAAAATTCCCTGTCAGAACGTCATCGCCAGAAGTCGCGTCTGTCCGCAAATCCTCCAACCGTTCCTCGCCATCCAAGGCTTCCGCGCGTTCTTCCCCTGTTCCGAAAATCTTCCAGCGAAAGAATCGGACTTCAAGCATCCCGGCATTTTTCTCCCCTCGAAAAAGAAAACGGGCCTTCACCGGAAAAAACAAAAGCCAGCCAGCCAGAACGAGAAAAGCGATAACTACGGCGTCAAGGATCATTCTTCCGATTCGTCAGCCTTCTTCTTGACGATTTCCAGCAGTTCCGCGAAAGACTTCGTCTGCAGAATCGTCGCAAACTGCTCCTTGTAGTTCCTAGCCGTCGAAAGGTCGTCGATGACCAGGTCCCACGCCTTCCATTCTCCATCGACAAGCGTCATCTTGTACACGAGAACGGATTCCTTTCCCTTATACCAGAGATGCGCGGTCACGTTCGCTTCCGTGTTGTTCTTCTTCATCTTGGGAGCGTCATAGATCGTGCTGTCCGTGCGATACATTTCGAGACGCTTCGCGCTGGAATTGCGGACCATCCGCTGGAATTCCGCGGCAAAGTTTTCACGGGAAGCCTTGTCGAGAGCGTTCCAGGTTTCCTTGGGGAGGGACTTTTCCGCGAGCAGACCGAAATTGAACACGCCGCTCAAAAGGACCTTGACGCGTTCCCCGTCCTTCTTCGAAAGGCTCTTCTTCGAAAGAAGCGTCTGCAGTTCCTTGTCGTTTCTAGAAATCGACTGCACAGGGTCCGCGGCAAGCGCCACGGCGGTGAACAGGGCAAGGACCGAAGCGATCATCTGGATTTTCATTTTACTTTCCTGGATAAAGTTGGTGGTATTCGGAAAGGGAAACCCCCATCCGGCTGATAAGTTCCGCAAAGGCGATGTTATACTTGCACACCGCGTAATAATAGGATTTCTGTAGCTGCAGATTGTCCGTATAGGCAGAGACCAGAGCGCTCGCGCTGGACGGATCCAAGTCGTATTTCATCGCGGCGCCTTTCAGAATGGATTCGCTCGCCCGCAGGCTCGCCCGCAGGCTTTCCAGCTTTTCCCTTGCCCCTTTCGTCTGGATATACTGCTCTTCCAGCTGAAGGAGAATGCCTTCCGCGGCGTAGTTTTCCTTGAGCTTCAAGCCGCGAAGTTCCGTCCGGGCGGCCACGTAGGAACTCCAGCTGTTCCAGACGTTCAGGTTGTAGCGGACTCCAAAGCCGAACGCCCCGGAAATCTTGTTCACGGCGTCCTGCGCGAAGGCGTTCTTCTGGATGGCGGTACGGTCGCCGGCCCACGACTTCACGTATGTAAATTCGCCCATCAGGAAAAACTGCGGACCGAGCTTCGCCTCGGCGAGTTCGAGCTGATACTTGCGCGCTTCAAGTCCCGCATTCAGACGCTTCAGGTCCGGATGACGTTCCACGGCGATGTTCCGGGCCTCGTCAAGGGTGGGAAAGTATTCCGTGCGTTCCGAAAGGACCGTATCCATCGGGATGAACACTTCCGAAGAGTCGAGCCCGAGCGAAAACTTCACGGCGAGCTTCACGCGGAGAAGTCCGTTTTTCGCGTCGATTTCCGCTTCGTCAATCTTGTGACGGCCCGCCTTGAGCTTTAACAGGTCGGTCTGCGAGACATTCGGCGAATCATCGTCTAGTGCCTCTTCCAGTTTTTCCTCCGCCCGGGACAGCTGCCTTTTCGCGTCCGAAACCAGGCGGTTCATTTCGAGAGCCAACAGGTAATTGTAATAATATGTCTGCAATTCCACGTTCTTTTCGTGTTCCTTGCCGACAACGCTCATCGTCTGCTGCCGGAGATCCGCCTCCGCCGCTTTCTTCCCGACCTTGTACTGTCCGTAATTCAACGGCTGGACAGCCTTGATCTGCGTACCGAAAAACGGTCCCATCTTGGTAAAGTCCCACGTATCGACCGAATCGCCCCAGTTATCGACGCTCTCCTTTAAACCGGGAGCCGGTCCCACCATCATGGAAACTTCGAACTTGGAAAGGATTGCCGAAGCCTTGATTTCGTCAAGCCGGTTTTTCTTTGCCTCGGTCGTGTAGCGGGATTCCTGGAGAATCGGATCCTTTTGAAGTCCCCTTTCCACAAAGCCCTCGCAATCGTAACGCACTTCCGTTGCGAAAGCGACCGTCAAGAGCAAAAAGGGCAGAGACCGGAAAATCATTTTGCAAAATCTAGAAATCTGCTACCGTTCCCCGATTCGCTCTCCGACAAGGCGCCGTAATTTCCGATATTTGGCGAGAACTTCCTCGTAATAGAAAGACGATATCGGCGAACGCTCCCGAATTTTCGCATCGACGCTTCCCTGCCCCATGTTGTAGGCGATTATCGCTTTCTTCAGGTCGCCATAGCGACCGACTAGACGCATCAGGTAGGCGCTTCCCACCGCAACGCTCACCTCGGGACGCATCAGGTCTTCCGCCCGGGAGAGACTTATTCCGAATCGTTTTCCTATCGCCTGCGCCGTCGGAAGCTTCAGTTGCATCAAGCCATATGCCCCCGATTCCGCACCGCTTCGAAAGCGCCCTTTCGCCAGGGGATTCCCCCGACTTTCCTGAAAGACGATAGCGGGAATCAGAAGCGGATCGAATCCATAGTTCCGCGAGATAATCCAGATTTCGTCGCTAAGCATCGCCCTTTGGCTTTCGGAAAGCCTGTCCTTCGACACGATATCTAACGCCGTATAGATCTTGCAGTAGTCAAGCGTCCAGTTCCGATATTTTTCCCACTCCGCGATTTCCTTCTGCATGTGCGATTCCCGAATCGAAAGGCGCCGACTTTCCACCGAGTGGTAGAGCCAGGATCCGATGAACGCAAGAAGCCCCGCCACGAGAACGGCGAAAAAGACGCCAAGGGAGAATGCGGAAAGCCGGACGCTATTTTTCACGACGACGTTCCTCAAGCCTGTCCAGGTATTTCGTCCAGCTGCGAATCCGGACCTCCGCCTTTTTCGATGTCGTCGAATCGACGATCAGTCCAAGGTTTTTCAAGGGCCCGATGATCGATTGCAGATATTCCAGTTCTCCCTGCATCTCGCGCGATTCGCCTTCCAGTTCGACAAGGCGGTTTTCGCGCGCGCGAATGTCTTCGCCCTGGCTGCGGATGATTCCGTACAAAGCGACAAACCAGCAGACAATCACGGCGACAAGAATCATCGCTATCGTCGGGCTTATCCGTATTCCCGTTTTCTTGCTGTAAGAGACTCCGGCGGAAACGAGCGCATTGAAAAGCCCGGGTCTCCGATACTTTTTCCAGTTTTCCGCCACCGTGAAGATGTGCGAATACTGGCTGAAGTATTTCCTGTTTTCCTCGCCGCAAAAGACAAGCACGAGTTCCGCGTTTTTCTTCTTGCATCGTTCCAGAAAATCAAGAAACATCGGCAGATATTCTTCTTCCGTAAAACGCGCCTTGTCGATATCGAGAAACCAGATTTTCCCGGGGCCTTCCAACAGGCTCAGCACCTTTTCCCGAAAGGCGGCCTGCTGCGTAAATCCGAACGTGCCACAGGTCCGGATGTAGATTTCACCGGCAGTTTCCTCAACAAAAAGGTCTATCTGTTCCGATTTCATGGAAAGAATCCTCTTCGAGAAAAGTCCATCCCGATTTTCAGGTTTTCAATCTTTTGCCCGCTCAGGCTCAAGTCCCAGAAAACAAACAGGCGAATACCCTGGACAACCGTCGGAGCCGCGAAATGGTGCGATCCCATGATCCAGCTCAAGGCGACGCTTGCCGGACGCGAGAAGCGGAATCGGAACGCATAGGAGAGAATTCCATCCTTCAGCACGACTTCCGACGCCGATGGATGAAGCAGAGGCATCGATGATTCCAGGGGAATCCTTTTCCCCTCGACTTTCAAGTCATAGGCGCGCTCCCCGTGAAATTTCCGGAATCCAAGATTCAGTTCCGTGCCGAAATAGGCGTTCAGGTCCGAGAAAGTCCCGTTCGAAAGCGCGTAGGAGACTTCCAGCGCAGAACTCCTTCTTTTCATCGAGAACTCTTTTTCCACGTGCAGAACGTGCTTTTCGCTTTCGATGTCCGCCATCTGCTCGGAGCGCATCAGAATTCCAAGCGAATCCTCGCGCCGTTCTATCTGGTAGTCGTAGGGAGCGTCCAGGATTCCGAGACCGTCGTTGAGCGCAGAATCCAGCTGTTTCGATTCGGAAAGCGAAGGGGCGAGCAAATGATCCACAAATGCCCGGGGGATGTCTCCATCTTGCCTCAAGGAACTCACCAGGTTTACCTGGGCGGGCTTGTACACAAGCGACCGCAGCGATGCGCCTTCGCTTTGCTCCAGGAGAAACTGCAAATCCGGATTGTTCGCAAGTATCTGCCGATAGCCGTTTCGCAAGAAATCCGAAACTTCCACGCGGCGACCGTCAAGCTTCGCAAGCTTTTCCGTTTCCCTTTCCACGGCGATGATTTTCCTGTTTCCGTTCCACCGCACCACAGGGCTGCGGATTCCCCTTTCGTCATACAGATCCGCATAGTATTCCGGAGCCATCACGGGCAAGAGCTTTTCGCGCATCGCAAGAAGTTCCTTTTCGCCGAGCAGGGACTCCGCGTGGGAATTCGCGACAAGAAGCGACTTGTGCATCAGATCCGCTTCCGGACGACGCAATAGAAGCTCCCGGCAGCTGCGCGCACCGTCGGGAAGTCCCACGTCGTTTCCGATGTCGCTCATCAGGTTCACCTTCCCGCCCGAAGGTTCCTCAAGCAAGTGCGAAAGCGTCCATAACACAAACGGGAATCCGGTCAGGTTTTCCTGCAGGCGATCGAAAAAGGCGTCGATCGAAGCCGCATCCGTCACGGGAACAGGGAGCGAAACCACCCAAGTGTTTTCGCTTTCTCCTAGGGATTCAATCTTTGCCTTGAGCATCGGAGCGTCCAGAAGGAGGGAATCTCCCAGATCCCGGGCTACAGGCAAGAGCTGCATCACGGAATCCCTATCCTCGGTCGTAAACCAGCCCGTTACGCGCGTCGCGAGTCCCAGGGATTCCTGCAAGCTCCGCTCCGAAACGAGCGCATAGCGAAATCCCCGCTTCGCGAGAACTTCGGTCATCGAAATTTCCCACGACATCGAAGAGTTGAAATATCCGACCGGCTCCGTCCGAAAGACCTTTTCAAGAAGAGCCGAAAGCTTTTTCAGCTGCAGTCGCTGGAGATCGACCGGAAAAAGCGGAAGCATCGGGTCATGGAATCCCCCGCCGAGAATCTCCAGGTTTCCTTCGCGAATCGCCTTGCGCATTTCCACGACCTCGGCGATATTCCGACGGTTCCAGACCTCGGCGACATGTCCCGGCAAGAACAGCGAGAATCGCAGCCTTTCGACTTTCAGAAGCGCATTTACCCGCTTCGCTATCTGGGAAAACAGCGGTTCGAAAGCCGCCTTTTCCAGGGAAAAAGGCTCCTTGGCATAAAGCAATATGGCTAGTTTCAAAGGCTTCATTTCCTAAAAATAGCACAAATCGGGAAAAATTCGTCACCGTTCAAGAAAAACCAAAAATTTCGCCTTTTTCAGAAGCGACAAATCTATATTATGAGAAAAGGAACTTTTCTAAAGGATTTCACATGCTTACCTATCAAGACGCTTTTGCCATCGCCGCCAAGGCTCACGCCGGCCAGACCGACAAAGCCGGCGGTCCTTATATCGATTTTCTCCAAAACGTCGCGGATTACCTAAAGAACAAGGGAGAATCCGAAGAAGTCCAGATCCTCGCCATTTTGCAGGATTCCTTGACGGCATCCACCAAAATGACCCCGGAAGACCTTGTCCAGGCAGGCGTTCCCGCCGAAACGGTCGAACTCATCCAGCGCATGACCTATCACAAGAACCAGGCTTGGATAGACGATTACAGCTGCAAGCTGATGGCCGAGGGCGTTCCCGCCGAAGAAGCGACCTACGAAGCCCGCGAAAAGGAATTTGTCAACTTCGTGAAGACGCTAAAGTCCAATCCGATCGCCGCCAAGGCGAAAGCCGCCATCCTGAACGTTCTCCTCGAAGACAAGTATATCCACCGCCAGGAACGCCGCGAACTCAAGACAAAGTTCCGTCTCAAGAAATACAAGGCGGCAATCGAAGCCCTTGAAGAATGAAAAACAGAAAGGAACGCTTTGGAAAAGGCTTCCTTTTTCTACATTTAAACCGCCTTTTAAAACTAGCTTAGAAAGGACAATGCCATGAGCAAGACAATCTATAATTTCAGCGCCGGACCATCCACGCTGCCAAAACAAGCCACCAAGGAAGCTGCCGAGGCGATTGCAAACTTTGCAAATACCGGCGTGGGCATTCTTGAAATCAGCCACCGCACTCCGGCTGTCGAAGGAATGGTCGAAGACACAAGCGCGACACTCCGCAAACTGATGGGCATTCCCGAAGACTACGAAATCGTCTATCTGGGAGGCGGCGCATCGCTCCAGTTCTGCATGGTCCCGATGAACCTGCTCGACGAAGACGGCAAGGCCGACTACATCAACACGGGCGTGTGGGCGAACAAGGCCTTGAAAGAAGCAAAGGCTCTCTCTAGCGGCGTCAAGGAAATCGCGACTTCCAAGCCGGACAATTACACGCATCTCCCGACCGAGTTCACCCAGACTCCGGGAGCGACCTACCTGCACGTTACGAGCAACAACACGATTTACGGAACCGAATATTTCAAGTTCCCGAAAGCGGAAAGCGGCTACGTCGTCGCCGACATGAGCTCGGACATTCTTTCCCGCCCGATCAACGTCAAGGATTTTGGCCTGATCTACGCCGGAGCCCAGAAGAACATGAGCTGCGCAGGCGTAACGACCGTCATCGTCCGCAAGGACATCTTGGGCAAGGTCAAGCGTTACATCCCGACAATGCTCAATTACCAGACGCATATCGACGGAAAGAGCATGTTCAACACGCCGCCCGTCTTCGCCATCTACGTGATGAACCGCGTTCTGCACTGGCTCGACGCGAACGGCGGCATCGCGGAAATGGAAAAGGTCAACATCGAAAAGAGCGGTCTTCTTTACGACTGCCTGGACAATTCGAAGCTCTTCGTGGGAACCGCCGCGAAGCAGGACCGTTCCCGCATGAACATTCCTTTCGTGTTCCGGAACGATGCTGTCGATCCGTCCAAGATGGACGCCTTGCAGAAGGAATTTCTCGCGTTCGCGAGGGAACAGGGACTTGAACAGCTCAAGGGTCACCGTTCCGTCGGCGGATTCCGCGCGAGCCTCTACAACGCGATGCCGCTCGAAGGCGTCAAGGAACTCGTCCGCGTCATGGGCGATTTCGAAAAGAAGGTTCTCGGCTAAGCCGTCAGAAGTCTAGCGAAAAAGTCTCCGCGCCGCGGAGACTTTTTTTGCAACGGGAGAAAAGCCTTTCCCGTCAATCGCCGTCGATACAGCGAACCGAATAGGCATTGTTCTTGTTCGGCGCGAGTTCGCGGACCATGTTGTCGCCCATCCGACCGAGAACCCAAATCCAGATTGTTTCGTTCCGACCGTTCTGCGAACTCCAGAAAGCGGTATATTCTCCCATTTCGACATAGCGGAATCCGCGTCCCAGGACTTCCCTGCGACCGGAGCCGAAAGCGGTAAAGCCGTAATCGTCCGTGCCGCCTCCACCCTGCCAGCCCGAGCGAGCCTTGAGCTTCGACGCAAACGCTCCGCACTTCTGGACACCGTCATAGCATCCCGTAAGCCCGGTCAGCATGTCCTGCCATTCCCGATCGCGCGGCAAGTGGAAACCCTTCGGGCAAGCCTTTCTCGCGCCTTCGAGCGTATAGAGTCTTCCGCTGCGACCGCAATACACATCCTTGTCGTCATAGCACCAGGATTCACCCGGGATATTGTAATTGACATTCTGGGCGAGCCATGTACGACCGTCGATCTTGATCGTCCGATAGACCTGCCCGTCGCGAACATCCGTAATCGCCCCGGAATTGCGCCGGACTTCCGCAAAATGTTCCTGTTCCGCGATGCGGAAATCGGCGAGCATGTCCCGACGACGCCTGTCCGATTGTTCCAGGTTCTGCTTCCACCACTTCTGCGCGGCAGGATTCTTGAACTTGACCTTCAAGTTTCGAAGCGCATAGAGGTCATCGCCACAGGCGATATCGACGCCCTTGATGTCCACGACAAGCTCTTCCTTGTCGAATTTCTGCGGCCCTTCGACATAGGAAATCCACGCTTCCTTTGTCCGGTTGCATTCGCCGTAAAAGCGCTTGTTTTCGATCGTGTCCGCCGCGACCTTCATCTCGCCAGAGACCACGAAATCGAAGTTTTCCCCCTTGACGGCAAACGATACGGGTTGCTTTTCGCCGTAATACTCGTAATTGTAAAAACGGACCTGACCCACAATCGGCGCGCTTTCGTATTCGCCACGGCCATCCGCATGGAAAATCGCATCCCATGTCCGAGGCGGAACGGCGAAAAGGTTCGAAGCCAAAAGCACAAGTCCCAGCGAAATTTTCAATGTCCGCATTTTAACGTTCCCCTTGCAGCAAGCGAGCCGCTTCCTTGGCAAAATAGGTCCAGATGATCTTCGCACCGGCCCGCTTGATTCCCGTCAGACTTTCGAGAATCACGCGATTTCTATCGAGCCAGCCATTTTCCGACGCCGCGCAGAGCATCGCGTATTCCCCGCTCACCTGGTAGGCCGCGACCGGAACTTTCGAAAAGTTCGCCACTTCCCGCAAGACGTCCAGATAGTAGCAAGCGGGCTTCACCATCACGACATCCGAACTTTCGGCAATGTCTAGCGCCACTTCGCGGAGAGCTTCAAGACGGTTTCCCGGATCCATCTGGTAAGTTTTCTTGTCGCCGGCTTTCGGCGCGGAATCCAGGGCATCGCGGAAGGGGCCGTAGAAAGCCGAAGCGTACTTCGCGCTATAGGCGAGAATCGACGTATCGAAAAGCCTTTCCGCGTCAAGCGCCTTCCGGATAGCGCCAATGCGACCGTCCATCATGTCGGAAGGGCAGACGAAATCCGCGCCCGCCTTCGCATGGCAGACAGCCATCTTGCAAAGGACTTCAACCGTTTCGTCGTTCAGGATTTCTCCCGATTCCGCAACGATGCCGTCGTGTCCATCGATATTGAAGGGATCGAGGGCGACATCCGTCATCACGACGACATCCGGAAACCTTTCCTTTACGGCGCGAACGCATGTCGGAACAAGTCCGTCGGGATTGTAGCTTTCCGATCCACGGTGGTCCTTCTTCGATTCTTCAATCGACGGGAACGGCGCGATTGCGGAAATTCCGAGCGAAACGCATTCCTCGACTTCCTCCAGAAGCACATCGACCGTTTTCCGCGTCATTCCGGGCATCGAACGTATCGGCTCTTCCTTCCCGGTTCCTTCCATGACAAATACGGGATAGACCAGATCCTTTGACGAAAGTTCCGTTTCGCGGACCAGATTCCGAACGGTCGCGCTTTTGCGGTTGCGACGCGGGCGCTCCAGAATGTCAAGCGTAAAAGACTCCATAAGATTTTTCCTTGAATATTAGCGCATCTTGCCGGAACGCAGAACGTCCATCATGTCAAACGGACGGGCATTCCCCTTCGACAGTTCCCCGGCAAGAAAGTTCACGGCATCCACGGAACCTTCCGCATAGATTTTCCTTCCGCAGACATTGTGACGGAATTCGAAATGTACCGTTCCGTCGGCACTGTCGAGCGAATAGGTGTGAAAGGCGTGCCCCGAAAGATATTCCGCGGGAACATGCATTTTTTCCATCGAATCCGCGTCATTCCGGATCTTGACGATTCGGCTCTCGTCGAATTCAAGTCCCATCTTTTCAAAGGACTTCGCTACCGCCTTTGCCGTTCCGCTCGTATCCGCCTTCGTCTTCTGGTGGCTTTCCACGATGGAGAGCCTGTAGCCGTCAAACGCAGTCGGGAACGTTTCCGAAAGCCACTCGATCATCGCCTGGAAAGCGACAATCTGCTTCGCCATGTTCGGGGCGATGACGCTCGGATGGTTCGCTCTCCTCACCAGTTCCCTTAGGGCGTCCCGGTCTCCACCCGTCGTTCCCATCACAAAGGGAATCCGGTGCGCGACATAGAATTCGGCGTTCTCGTTGACCGCCGTCGGATGGGTAAAATCGACAGCGATGAGCCCCGGATAGGCGGCTAGAATTTCGCCAATCCTTTCTTCGCGATTCGAAGGTTTCAAAAGCTGTATTCTTTTCCCCGCCACGTCGGATTCGTTTTCGACAATCTGTTCTCCCGTCAGGGAATACGGCACCAATTCCAGTCCGCGTCCGACACAGGTTTCCGCAACGATTTTTCCCATGCTTCCGGGAATACCGTTCACCATTACGAATGTCGCCATCGAAGTACTCCTCGCCTTTCGGCCTAAAGATACATCCGAAAGATAGCAATTCACGGCGGGACTCTTAAAGACGAAAATCGAATGCGCCTATCGACGAGGTGAATTTTCGCGCGAAGATTCGAACTTCCTGCAGAAGACAATGTAGCAGACGACGCCCAGAGCCGCAAGGACGGCGCCGATCGCAGAGGGATAATGGTATGTCACCGGAGAGCTTTCCACGATAGGCAAGCCGCCGAGAAACGCTCCCACGGCGTTTCCCAGATTGAAGGCAAGCTGCACCATCGCTCCACCCATCAGCTCACCGCCTTCGCTAAAGCGCAAGAGCAGAAGCTGCTGCGGCGACGACATGGCAAAAAGGCCTCCGCAGACAAGAAACATCAACGGCAGCAGACAAAAGGCCCAATGAGCGGTCAGGAAAATCAACACAAGAAATACGCATACCGCCGTTTCGATTCCGCGGCACGTCCTTCCCTTTCCAAACCGATCCGAAAGTTTTCCGCCGCAAAGGTTTCCGATGACCATCCCGGCTCCCGAAAGGACCATCATGCAGGAAAGCCACGAAAGCGGAATTCCCGCAAGCCGAGTAAGGGTCGGCGAGACGTAACTGTAAAAGCAAAAGACCCCCGCATTGCCGAGAACCGTCGCAGCAATCAAAAGCCACGGAGCGAGAGTCTTCAAAAAGTGGAATTCCCTTTTCAGTCCGCAGTCGGGAAGAGCCGCCATCTCCGGAATCCAGCGGGCAATGACAACCAATGTCGCAATGTCCCAAAGCCCCGAAAATCCGAACACGAGCCTCCACGAGAAAACCCCGGTGAGGAAAGTTCCGAGCGGAATGCCGACCAGGTTGGCGACGGTCATTCCCGAACACATGATGGCGACTGCAAATGACGATCCGCCTTCCTTCGAAAGGCGATCCGCCACGATGCTGCTGACTCCGAAATAGGCGCCATGGGGAAGCCCCGCGAGGAAGCGAAACACGAGCATCCATTCAAAACGCGTGCACAGGGACATCGCAAGGGATGTCGCGATCATCACGAGTACAAGCAGGTAGAGAATCCGTTTCAGCGGCCACTTTCGCGCGAACACGGCGACAACCGGCGCACCGGTACAGACACCCAACGCATAGGCGGAAATCAAGTGGCCCGCCTGGGGAATGCTTACCCGGAAATCATCGGCGATAAAGGGAAGGATGCCCATCATTACGTATTCCGCAATGCCTAGGCCAAAAGTACCGAAAGCGAGAGCGATCAATGCTTTTTTCATCGTGAAACCAACAAGCTTGCGATTTCAACGATAGAAAAGTTCCCGTTTACTTTTTTGCTACATAAATCAAAAAAATTATCACACGGCGCCGGAGCGCAAAAGCTTATCGATCGACGCGAATCATCTCCGGCAAGCCTTGTCCCGGAAGCGGTTCGAAGACTAGGACCTGCGCCTCGGCAGAAACCCCGTCCGGACCTTTCATCTCGCACAGAAAGACATAGTTCGTCCCGGCGACAACCTGCGACATCACGCTTTTCGGCGAAAGATTGAGATAGGCATAGTCCGCGGTGGCTTTCTCGAACACGATGGAATCCTCGGGAGTCAAAAGCCGCGATTCCGAATACGCGCCGACCATTCCGACCTCCTCTTCCACGGGAAGAGAAGACAGAAAGCGAGCGACCTCTTCCGGAGCCCTTGAAATTCGCTTGTGCGCGATTCCGAAAGTTTTCGCCACCTGCGCACCGGGCACAAGCCTTTTCAATTCCTCCGCGCTGTTTTTCAGGCCGCCGCTTCCATAGGTGCAAAACGGCACCAAGACCTTTCCTCCCAAGTCGTTGGAATCCAGAAAGGCGTAAATCGGCGGAGCGAAAGTCCCGAACATAATCGGATAGCCGAGATATACCGTATCGTACTTCGAAAGATTCTTCCTTGCCTGGAGAATTTTCGGCCATTTTTTCGACTCCCTTTCCCGCTTGACGCGTTCAATCGTGCTGTCATAAGTCGAAGGATAAGGGCTTTCCAGAACAAGTTCGATCATGTCCGCCCCCGTATTTTTCCGAATTTCATCGGCGACAGCCTTTGTCGTTCCCGTCTGCGAAAAATACACGACGACCGATTTTTTCTCCGCATTGCCGGCACAGCCAAGCAACGCGAAAAGGGTAGCGGCTATTCCTATCTTGCAAAAGTTCATTTCATCCTCGCTTTTTCGAAAAAATAGCAATTGCGCGAAAAAAAGGCTCGCAGCATAAAAATGCCACGAGCCTCTTGTATCATGGGAAATAGCGAGCTCAAGAGCACACAGTCATCCCGGATTTCCCCGATGCGGAGAAACCCGGTTTCGCCTCTTTTGAAACGCGCTCCGCTTTCTTTGCAAGTGAAGCACGAAAGTAAGCCCAAAGACCATCATCAGGATGGCGAGGACACAGACCATGAAGTTGTAAGTGAATATATGGATGTAGTGATCGAACAGTTCATCGCTTGGCGTCTTGAAGCAGAGAATCAGCGACTGGACAGACCGATACGCATACATCCCGGGAATCATCGGCAGCAGAGCCGGAAAGGCAAGCATTTCGCACGGGCATTTCCAGATTTTCCGAAAAAGAATCGCCACGCACCCGATGGCAAGACCCGCGGCAAGGCTTGCCCAGATAATATGGAACCCGAGCAAGTTCATCAGGACAAATCGCGTCACATGCCCGATTGCAGCAACGATTCCGCATCCGGCGAAAATTCCTTTCGGGACATTGCTGATGCTTCCAAAGCCTATCGCGGCAATCGAAGCGAAAATTCCGTCTTGAACAAGGGTGAGCAAAAGCATATCAGAAGAAATGGAGATTGGTGGAAATCAGTCCCAGGCAAAACCCGATGGAAAGGCATATCGTCAAGATCGTCGCGTTAAACGCATGGCGAATGCAGCTCAGAAAGGCGCCGTTCAGCAAATCGCTCAACGCATTGATATACGGAATGCCGGGAACCAGGTATAGAACGCTCGTCGCTAACGCGATATCGGGTGTGTCGCCCAAAAGAAACGCATAGCCGGCACATCCGATAACCGTCGAAACGAAAGCCGAGAAAATCGTCGCGAGACGCATGTCTATCCGGAACGTTCCGTGCAAGGCGTTTTTCAGGTAGAAACCGCACACGGTCGCCACGAAGACGATTCCCATCGAAATCCAGTCCCCGTTAAACAGCCTGCAGAACGAAGCGTTCGCAAGTCCCGTCAAGACGAGCACAAGACATGGAGAAAGCCTTTCCTCGCGCAGTATCATTCGATACCTGCCCCAGAAATCTTCTGCCGAATACATTTTCCTTAGCGTCTCTTTCGCCAAGCGATGCAACAGAACGATCCGGTGAAAATCCAGAGGGTTCGGAAGCAGCTTCTGAGTTATCGTATAGTGCTCGGAAAGCTTTTTCCCGAAAACGCTCAGCAGGACATGTTTCGGAAACCCGATGATTTCCGCCGAGATTCCAAATCGTGCGCAGAGATACCGGACGCTTGTCTCCGAAAGCGAACTGGTCGCTCCCGCAGACGCAAGCGAAGCGGCAAATTCGGCAATCATCTTTTCCGTACAAGGGATTTCCTCGGAATAGCCATCCAAAGGTTCCACGGTCTTGCCAGCGCGCGCCTTCCGGTTTCGGCCATCGAGCATCCGACAGAGCAGGGCAAGCACAAGCGTTACGAGCAGGCTCCCGACGATGAGAACTCTCGCGTGTCCCGAATAAATGCTCGCAATGTCAATTCCGATTCCCATGGGAAGACCTCTAGACTATTCCTCGACGCAGCGGACGGAAGCGGCGATAGACTTGTTCAGATGTTCCAGCAGAACCTCTTCGCCATCGGCGTTCACCATATAGGCGCGGGCGCCGTCGTATTCGTCACCGGTCCAAAAGCGAGCCGCCTTTCCGTTATCGACATATTCATCCTCATAGTAGCGAAATCCCGCACGAACCGTGTTCAGCTTTCCGAATTCGCCATATTGCAAAAGTTCCTCGAATTCCGCCTTTGTCGGAACGCGCCATCCCTCGGGACACGCCTTTTTAGACGATTCCCAGGCATAGAGACGGCCATAGCTTTCGCACATCTTGAAATCGTTATTGAAACAATAGCTGAAATCCGTAAAGAACCGAGCATTTTCCGCGAGCCAGTTCTTGCCCAGGATCGAGACCGTTCTGTAGTTTCTTTCGGGGCAACGCAAGACCTGCTCCTGCTCGTTGAACTTGCACCGATGGGAACCATCGCAAGCGACAAGAATCATCGCAAAGACCGCAAGGGAAAAGAACTTTTTCATGGAAAACTCCTATCTGTTGTATTTTCCGTCGCCAAAGATAGAAGCGTCGACTTTTTACGACTAATACTTTATTTTTTTTAATTTTATCATTTTTAAGTATATAATCATTTTAAATGATAAATACATCATTTGCCGATATCGATCCGGACTTTTCAACAAATCAGGGCGTTTTTCGGCGGCGACACTTGACATAATGCGTCAAGAAGCGATAGAACGTTTCCATGTTCGCGTTGTCCTGCTTGTTGCGTCGCAGGGAAATGACGATGTCTCTCTTGAAATTCGCATCGGTGATTTTCAGGAGACGGATTTTCTTGTGATCCATTTTCCCCCAGGAAATTTCAGGCCAAAAGCCTACGCCGATTCCCGCGGCAATCGCTTCCTTGACCGCCAGGACGTTGTCGCTTTCGAACGTCACGTTCGTCTTGAATCCGACGCTCTCGCACAGTTCGTTGCAAATTTTCCGATACTGCTTGGAACCGTAAAGCCCGATAAACTTTTCCTTCACGTCGAACAGGGAAATCTCGCTCTGCTTTCGATATTCCGACGTATTGGGAACCGCCAGGAAGATTCTTTCCGACGAAATAAAGGTTTCGTCGCTTTCGACACGGTCTAGTTCCGGTCGATACGATGCATATGTTCGAACGCAAATGTCAAAGGCCTTCGTCTCTTCGTTTTGAATCAAATCGACATTCAGGTCGTGATTGTCCTGCCTGTATTCGATGATCGCTTGCGTGATGAGAGTCGAAGCGGCGAGAACGTTTAGCGTGACGTTGTTGTTCTGCCTTTCCGCACTGTCGCGCAAAAGTTGCGGAAGCGCCTCCAGTTCTTCGTAGATAGGCCGTAATCTTTCGTAAAAGAATCGGCCGTTTTCCGTGAGCCTGATATTTCGACCCTGGTTTCTAAACAGGGGAACGCCCAGTTCGTCTTCGAGCTTGTGGATGGATTGCGTCAAGGCCGGTTGGACGATGCAAAGGTTCTTCGCGCTTTGCGTCATGTGTTCCGTTCGGGCGACTTCCAGAAAATAGCGCAATTGGGTGAGTTCCATGCTTCAATTATAGATTTTTCGCGAGACTTCATCACGACAAGTAGTTTGTTTTTTACATCTATCATTAAAAATGATAGGTTCAATAGTTGGAAACTATTAGTCAAACAGGAAAGAGGGTTCTATTTTTACGTCGCAACCTGAAATCCTTCAAGGAATCCGGAAAATATGCAATGGCTAATCGATCTCTTTACAAAGCCTTCGGTCGCTGAACAGGTTATCGTCCTATCCGTTACGGCGGCACTAGGACTGATGATAGGAAAAATCAAGGTCAAGGGAATCAGTCTCGGCGGAGCGGGAGCTCTTTTCGTCGGCATTATCCTTGGGCATCTGGGGCTTCGCATTGAACCGAGCGTTCTCCACTTCATCCAGGAATTCGGTTTAATCCTGTTCGTCTATACCATCGGAATGCAGGTCGGGCCGGGCTTTATCGACTCCATTCGGAGACATGGACTTGTTCTGAACATTCTCGCGGCAAGCATCGTTCTCATGGGCGTCATCGTCACGGTCTGCATCTATTTCCTGACGGACCTGCGCAACAACGTTCCCGTTCTCATCGGAATGCTTTGCGGCGCCGTCACCAACACGCCTTCGCTCGGAGCGGCCAATTCCGCCTTGGCGGCAACGGGCATGGACACGTCTCTCACGGGCATCGGCTACGCGGTAGCCTATCCATTCGGCGTCATCGGCATCATCCTGGTGATGATTCTCGTCCGAGTAATCTTTAGGCAGAATCCAGCAAAGGCAAGCGACGACTACGCGATGGAAATCGCGGCAACCCGTTCGGAAATCGTCTCCACGAGCCTTCTCGTCGAAAACAAGAATCTTTTCGGCGTTTCCATCAAGGAAATTCCCGATCTGGTTTCAAGCGGAGTCGTCATTACGCGTCTCTTGCGCGGAGAAAGCATTTTTACGCCCAACGGAAAGACCATCATCCAGGAAGGCGACAAGGTTCATATCGTGGGAATGCCCGAAGCGGTCCGCACGATGGAAAAGGTCATCGGATCGAAGCTCGATGCGCCCATCACGAAAATTGCGTCAAAGCTCGAAACCCGCAGCATCCTCGTAACGAGCAAGAAGATGCTCGGCAAGACGATCGGGTCGCTCGGATTTCCGGAGCGTTACGGAGTAACCGTAAGCCGCGTGGTTCGCGGAGAGTTCAAGTTCACGGGACGCCTGGATCTACGGCTTAAATTTGCGGACAAGCTTCTGGTCGTCGGTCCGACAGAAGGAATCGACGCGGTAGCCAAGGAGCTCGGAGACTCGCTCAAGGCGCTCAATCATCCCGAAATCTTGCCGGCTTTCCTTGGAATCTTTATCGGCGTCATCGTCGGATCGATTCCTATCGCCGTTCCCGGGATGCCGACTCCGCTCAAGCTCGGGCTTGCCGGCGGACCGCTAGTCATCGCGATTCTTCTTTCGCGCAAGCGGAAAATCGGCCCGTTGAACTTCTTCATGGCGGCAAGCGCGAACCTGATGCTCCGGGAACTAGGCATCACGCTCTTCCTCACTTGCGTCGGACTTAACGCGGGCATCCGCTTCTTTGACGTTCTGCTGAACGGTGACGGTTTCTACTACATGGGACTAGCGGCGCTTATCACGTTCATTCCCCTGATGATAGCCGGAATCGTCGGGAAGCTAGTCTTCAAGGTAAACTATCTGAGCCTCTGCGGAATGATTGCCGGTTCGATGACCGACCCTCCCGCTCTCGCTTTCGCGAACGGTCTCTCGAGTTCCGAAGCGACAAATGTCGCCTACGCGTCCGTCTATCCGCTTACGATGCTCCTCCGCATCCTGACAGCGCAGGTCCTCGCCATTCTCCTGTTGAGCGTCTGACGAAACGCCCTAGAGATTCAGTTCCATCCCGACCGGACAATGGTCGCTGCCGAGGATTTCGTCGTAAATCCTGGAATCCTTGACGGACGGGAAAATCTTTTCCGAAACAAGAAAATAGTCTAGCCGCCAACCGGAATTGCGTTCCCGGGCGTGTCCAAAATAGCTCCACCAGCTATATTGGATTTTTTGGGGATTGAGCGTCCGAAACGTATCGATGAATCCGCTCGCCAGAAGTTCCGAAAACTTGCAGCGTTCCTCGTCGGTGAACCCAGCATGTCCACGATTCGCCCGGGCATTGTAGATATCGATTTCCTCGTGCGCGACATTCATGTCTCCGCACACGACAACGGGCTTTTTCCTTTCGAGCAGGTGCAGATAGGACTTGAACGTTTCCTCGAAATTCATGCGGGACGCTAAGCGCGAAAGGTCTCGCTTTGCATTTGGAACATAGACGGTCACCAGGTAAAAATTTTCGTATTCCACGGTAATCGAACGGCCTTCGTCGTCGTATTCCCGTTCACCGAATCCATACTGCACGTCAAGCGGTTCCACGCGGCTGTAAACAAGCGTCCCCGAATAGCCTTTCCTCTTTGCCGGGAAAAGATATTCCCGATAGCCCTGCGGATGAAAATCGATTTGCGACATCTCCGCCTTGACTTCCTGCAGACAAAAGGCATCCGCGTCGGCTACGCGAAAGAAATCGGGAAAGCCTTTTTTGAGACAGGCGCGAAATCCGGCGACATTCCAGGAAAACAGTTTCATCGAATACCCACTTTGAATCTTGGCAAGCGAAAAGCCCGTTTTTTCGTAATATAATAACAAATCACAAGCGCAAATGCGGCGACCGCCCAGCTAATCGGGTACACGGCAAGAAGTAAGTGAAAACTAGGCGCAATCGGAAAAATCGTATAGAGCCAGACCATCCGCACACCGCAAATTCCGACAATGCAGATGAGCGCAGGCAAGAAGGAATTTCCAAGTCCACGAATCGCACCGCTAAAAACTTCGATTATGACATTCAACGATTCAAACCCGACGACAACCAGCATCCGAATAAACCCATACATCACAACCGCATCGCTCGCCGAAAAAATCCCGACAACTTTTTCTCCAAACAAGATAAAAATCAGTCCGATGGTGTTCGTAAAAATCAAATCCAAAAGCAGGCTTTGCGCAACGACTTCCTTGCAACGCTTTAAATTGTGCGCTCCGAAATTTTGTCCGATGAAAGTAACCGCCGCCTGTCCAAAAGAATTCACGATAAAGTAAACGAATATCTCGACATTGAAACCAATTGCGGAACCGGCCATTACGTCGGATCCCAACGAATTGATTCCGCCTTGGATGCAAACATTTGAAAAGCTGAAAACGATTCCTTGTATTCCAGCGGGAAATCCGATCTTAAATATTTTCCAGAGAATTTTTTTATCTACGTGCAAACGGGCATATTCCAGATGAATCGGCAAATGAGTCCGGCGAAGCTTAACAAAGAGAATCGCAGAACACACCACTCCCGAGACAAGCGTCGCCACGGCAACTCCCGAAACGCCCATACCAAATACGACGACAAAGAGAAGATTCAAAACGACATTTAGAATTCCGCCGACAATCAAGGCAAAAAGCGGAGTCCGCGTATCGCCGACACTGCGGAAAATCGCAGCCTCGAAATCATACAGCATCATAAAAGGAATGCCGGCAAAATACCACATCAGGTAAATTTTCGACAGCGGGAAAACATTCTCCGGCGTATCCATAAAACGCAGCATCGGTTCAAGCAAAAGCCATCCTATCACAGCGACAAGAATCCCGCTCGCAAAGGAAACGACCAAGGCGGTATGAACCGCAGCGTGAATCGCTTTCGGATCCTTTTTGCCGATAAACTGCGCAATGACGACATTCGCTCCAATGGAAAGTCCGACGAAAATATTAACGAACAAATTAATGAGCGGAGCCGTAGAACCGACAGCGGCCATCGCCTCGTCGCCGACAAATCGCCCGACAACCGCAATATCCGCCGCGTTAAAAAGTTGCTGCAAAATTCCCGTAAAAGCTAGCGGTAGCGCAAATACGAGGATCTGCTTCCAAAGCGGTCCTTTCAAAAGGTCGATTTTTTTGACTTCTTCATCTTGCTTCCACCCGAGTCATCGCCAGCAATTTTTTATAGCAGGGACAATCCGGCGAATGGGCGTTGATAATTCCGACACCCTGCAGGTGCGAATAGAGGATAACGCTTCCCAGATACTTGAAACCGCGCAGTTTCATGTCTTTTGCCACTTTGTCCGAAAGTTCGTTGCGGGTCTCCAAGATTCCCTTTTGAAGCTTTCGATAGACAAATGTTTTTCCCTCGGTAAAATGCCAAAGATAATCGCAAAACGAGCCGTATTCATCCCGCACTTTCAAGAAGCATTTCGCGTTTGAAATTTCCGCGCGAACTTTCCGCTCGGAGCGAATCATCCCGGGCGTTTTCAGGATCCGCAACACATCGGCTTCGGTAAATTTCGCCACCTTTTCAAAATCAAATTTCGCAAAGCACCGGGAAAACACTTCCCGTTTGGCAAGCATCAGCATCCACGAAAGCCCGCAGCTCATCGATTCCATAAGCAGATATTCAAACATTTTCCTGTCGTCATGGACAGGAACGCCCCATTCCTTATCGTGATAAGCTTCCGCTATCGGGTTTTGCAAAAACCAGTCACAAGCGGACATGTTCACGACACAAGGACAAATTGAACGAGCAGCATATAGAAAATCGTCCCCCCCGCAATCGAAAAAAGCATCTGGCGTTTCCACAAATGAAGCGCCGCGGTCACCGCGACTCCCAAAATTTCAGGAATTCCGTGCGTCCCTTCCAGCCACGAAACATCCTTGAGACAGTAAACAATCAACAGGGAAAATACAGCCGGGGCGAGAACTTTTCCCAGATACTGGATATATTTCGGAGTGGGCTTTCCCGCCGGAAAAACGAGGAACGGTAGGAATCTCGTGAGAAGTGTCCCCACGGAAACAACGGCTATCGTTATCACTTGCTCAGAAAAAGTCATCCGATGCCCATCCTTTCTAGAGGTTTGCGCAATATGGAAAGCGTCCCGAGAATCAAGACCATCGAAGGCACGATAAAGTTTTCACTTCCAAAAATCGCAAGCGACATTCCCGTTAGCAAAAAGCCGATTAGCGAACTCACATGATTTTTTTCCTTTATCCACTGTTCCATGAAAATGACGACAAACATCGCGGTCATCGCAAAGCCAAGCCCTTTCGTATCGATGCGTACAAACGAACCGAAGATGCCGCCGAGGATTGCGCCCGAGACCCAATACAGCTGGTTCAGGAAGGTCACCCAGAACATAAACCACCCGCGATCGACTCCTTCGGGAATCTTTGCGGTATAGTTGATGGAAAACGTCTCGTCGCACATCCCATAGATCAGATACGGCTTCTTGATTCCCGTATTTCGAAATCGGTCAAGCATCGAAATGCCGTAGAAGAGATGCCGCGCATTGATCATCAGCGTCAAAAGAAACGCCTGCAACGGGTTAAACGCCCCCAGAAGCAAATTCGCCGCGACAAATTCCATCGACCCGGCAAAAATCAAAACGCTCATGAACATCGGATAGAGAAAGCTGAATCCCGACACGTTCATATAGACACCGTAAGTCAATCCCAAAAACCAAAATCCAGCAAAGATGGGAACCGTGTAAGGAAACGCAACTTTCAATGCGTCTAAAATTACCGCCTGATTTTTCACGAGCTTTAAAATAGAAAATCCCCATGGGATTTCATGAGGATTTCAAAACACGATAAATTAAATTGCAAACGCTTCGTTTTTTCTTATTGGACCTGTTCCCAGAAGCGGAGGCTTCCCGTATAGATTTCGCGAAGTTTGGAAAGCGGCATGTCGGAGACCGCGTTTTGACGATTTACGATAACCGCGATTCCGTCGCGCGCAATCGTCAGACCGGTGAGTACCTCGCTTTCGCTCGCTTTCAGGTTCCGACTGGCCATGCCGATATCGCAGGTGCCTTCCTTCGCGGCGAGCATTCCCGAAGAGGAATCGTTCGTCTGGATTTCGATTTCCACATCCGGATTCAAGCGGACATAGGCTTCCTTCAGCTTTTCCATCACCGGCGAAACGCTCGAAGACCCCGCAATGACAAGCTTTCCCTTCAGCTTCCTGCTTTCGTAGGCTTTTCCATCGACAACGCTTACGTAGCCATTTTCATCGACGATCTTCTGACCGTCCACGCTCATGACGAAATCGATGAAGTCCTTGGCGATTCCCTTGACTTCGCCTTTTGTCGCGATGTTGAACGGTCTCGAAATCGAATAGGACGCGTTCTTCACGTTTTCCTTGGTCGGTTCCACGCCGTCGATTTTCATTGCCTTGACCGTGCCGTTCAGCGATCCGAGGGAGATGTAGCCGATCGCATATTCGTTGCCCGCGACCGTTGACATGACGCCCTGTGTTCCGTCGATCGTGAGCGCTTCCTTCGTCGTGATGTCCTTCTTTTTCCCGTTTTCCTTGATAAGCGTCCCGACAAGTTCCGTAAAGGCGTCCCGCGTTCCGGAACCGGCTTCTCGAGTAATCACCGAAATTTCGGTCTGCTTTTTCGCTCCGTCAGTTTTCCGCGATTCCTTGCCATCGTCATTGCAGGAGGCGAGAATCGCCATCAGTACCAAGCTTGCGATGCAAGCGATGAGTGTTGTCTTGTTCATTCGAATACTCCTTGTATGTGGTTTCAAGTGACAGCGACAAGGTAAAACGCCAATGTAAAGGTCTCGAGAAGCCAAGCGTAAATTCCACGTAAAGTCAAAAGTTGCCAGGCGAGTTCGACAATACTTTTCAAAGTCTTCTCGAAATCTTTACCTTTCGCCATCTTCCGTTTTTACAGGCAAAGCCTACATTCTAGGCGTCATTCAAGACAAGGGTTTATCCCAAAGGAGTTTACAATGACACTGAAAAAAACATGCATCGTTCTCGCCGCGATTTCCACGTTCGGAATCGCAAACGCCGAAAGCGAGAATTTCGATCTAAACGGAAACATTCAGACTCAAGCATCAAAGGCGTTCTACGACAATGACAAGGACAACAATCTGGACGGATTCTGGTTTCGCGCGAACTTCGGCGGAAGCTATTCTTCCGAATCATTCGACGCCAAGGTGACAATCCGCATGTATGCGCCCACCTTCAATGGAGGAGCCGACAAGTTCCAGGCAGACACTTACTACGGCAACTACAAGTGGGGAGACCTCGGACTGAATCTAAAGTTCGGTCACTGGAAAACGGATACGGAAGGTGCGGGAAACTTCGGCGCCTACCTGGACAAGGATATCGCCAAGCGCGGATTTCTCGGACGCGACTATTCGCACGACGCTTTTGAACTCGGCTGGAAAAAAGGCGCAAACCAGCTGAACGTGATGCTCGCCACCGAAGACGGAAATTTCAATTCCGGATACGTCCGCGTAACCGATGACCTCAAGCTGGGCAATTCGTTCAAGCTCGGACTGGGATACCGCGCTAATGTCATCGATCCTATCCAATACACTGCCGTGATAACGCACCGCGGAAGCCTCCGGGCAAATGTCAAGCTCGCCGACAAGTTCGCCGTCTATGGCGAAGCCGCGGCAATCATCACCGGAAAGGACAAGGACGTGAACGCCGAGACAATTCAGGAAAAGACCGCGAAGGCTCCCAGCTACGCCCAGGATACCCAATACTTTCCCGTCTATGCGGGCGTAGAATTTCCGACCGCCGGAATCCTGGACAAGGCTTTTGTCGAAATCGAATACGTCAAGGATCGCGACGAGTTGAACAAGGACGCCGACGAGATCGGATGGGCCGTGGGACTTGTCAAGAAAATCGGTTCCAGAAGCAAGGCGCAAGTCTCGCTCTACAGCGAAAAGGAAATCACGGACATCGCGCTAGCGGCAAGGCTCACGACAACGATCAAGTAACGCCTTTTACAGGAGGTTTTCCGGGACTTTCGGAGAACCTCTTTCCTATACGGTTTTTCAAAAGGACTTAAGATGAAAGCGCAAACACTGAACAACCTCAAGGAAAAAACGGCATCGGGCGTATTCTTGCTTTCCGCGCTCGCAAGCATCCTGTTCGTCGCCCTGATCTGTATATTCCTTTTCGCGAACGGCGTTCCCGCCATCCTCAAGATAGGCGTCACGGATTTCCTGTTCGGAAAGGAATGGGCCCCGACAGACGAGCCGGCGGTCTATGGAATTTTCCCGATGATCATGGGAAGCATCTACGTTACGCTTGGCGCGCTTGCCATCGGCGTTTCGATCGGACTTCTTTCCGCCATCTACCTTTCCCGATTCTGCTCCGAAAGAATCCACAGAAGGTTAAAGCCAGCGGTCGATCTTCTCGCCGGGATTCCTTCCGTCGTCTATGGATTCTTCGGTCTGGTCGTCATCGTGCCGTTTGTCCGGCAGAACTTTGGCGGAAGCGGAGCGAGCATCCTTGCCGCATCGATACTCCTAGGCATCATGATTCTGCCGACGATAATTTCCGTCTCGGAAGCCGCCCTGCGCGCCGTTCCCAATAGCTACTACGAAGGGGCGCTTGCGCTCGGAGCGACACACGAACGAAGCGTTTTCTTCGCCGTTCTCCCCGCTGCGACATCGGGAATCGTCGCCGGAGTCATCCTCGGATTCGGACGAGCGATCGGAGAAACGATGGCGGTCATCCTCGTTGCCGGAAACCAGGCGCGAATGCCGACGGGAATCCTCTCCGGCGTCAGAACCCTGACGGCGAACATCGTCCTTGAAATGGGATACGCCACGGACCTGCACCGCGAAGCCCTGATTGCGACAGGAGTCGTTCTGTTCGCTTTCATCCTGGTAATCAACCTGCTCTTCTCCATTCTCAAAAAGAGAGCCGCCCAATGAAAAAATTCATTCAAACGCTCAAGACATACAGAAAGTCTCCCCTGTCGCTTCTGCTGAGGATTGCAGTCACCCTGTCCATCCTCGTCACGGTCCTTTCTCTCGGATTCCTGATAGCCTATATTCTCGTAAAGGGGATTCCATTCCTAAGGCCTTCCCTCTTTTCGCTGACATACAATTCCGAAAACGTTTCATTCCTGCCTTCCATCCTGAACACGGTCATCATCGTTCTCGGCGCGCTTCTCGTTGCGGGGCCGCTAGGAATCTTTGCCGCAATCTACACCGTGGAATACGCTAGTCGCGGAAACAAGGTCGTAGGAATCGTCCGGCTCACGACCGAAACCCTTTCGGGAATCCCGTCCATTATCTACGGACTTTTCGGAATGCTCTTCTTTGCCACGGCACTGCACTTCGGCTATTCGCTCCTGTCGGGAATCCTGACGATTTCCATCATGATTCTCCCCCTGATCATGCGTACGACCGAAGAAGCGTTAAAGTCCGTTCCCGACAGCTATCGCGAAGGTTCTTACGGACTTGGCGCGGGAAAGCTCCGCACCGTGCGTTCGATAGTCCTCCCCGCGGCGATACCCGGAATTCTCGCCGGGATCATCCTCTCAGTCGGACGAGTCGTCGGAGAAACCGCGGCGCTAATCTACACGGCAGGTACCGTCGCCGACTTTCCCAAGGGGATCTTCTCTTCGGGAAGAACGCTCGCCGTCCACATGTATGAACTTTCCCGCGAAGGTCTGCACACCGGAGAAGCCTACGCCACATCCGTCATCCTCATCGCGGTAGTCCTCCTCATCAACTGGATTTCAAACAAATTCGCACACAAAATCGGGAAAACATGAAAATGGAAAAAGAAAAGATTACCATCCAAGACATGAACTTGCATTACGGCAACTTTCATGCGATTAAAAACGTGAACCTAGACATTCACGCCAACGAAATCACGGCTTTCATCGGACCTTCCGGCTGCGGGAAAAGCACGCTTCTCAAATCGCTCAACCGAATGAACGATCTCGTCGAAGGCTGCAAGATCACAGGCGAAATCAAGCTTGACGGAGAAAACATCTATGGCGACATGGACGTAAACATTCTCCGCAAGCGGGTCGGCATGGTGTTCCAAAAACCGAATCCGTTTCCGATGAGCATTTACGACAACATCGCGTTCGGGCCACGCACGCACGGCATCCGCTCCAAAGCGGACCTCGACGAAATCGTCGAAAGATCGCTAAAGGGATCCGGCGTCTGGGAAGAGCTCAAGGATCGCCTCAGGAAAAACGCGCTCGGGCTTTCCGGCGGACAGCAGCAGCGCCTTTGCATCGCGCGCGCCCTAGCCGTCGCCCCGGAAGTTCTCCTGATGGACGAACCCACCAGCGCCCTAGACCCTATCTCGACATCCAAGATCGAGGATCTCGTCCTGGAACTGAAACAGAACTACACGATAGTCATGGTCACCCACAACATGCAGCAGGCGACACGCGTCTCGGACAGGACCGCGTTTTTTCTCCTAGGCGAAGTCGTCGAAGTCGATAAGACCGAAACGCTCTTTTCAATGCCCAAGGACAAGCGCACGGAAGATTACATCACAGGGAGATTCGGATAATGCGAAATCGTTTTGATTCTCAACTCGAAATCCTGAACAACGGGATCATCGAAATGGGCGCCATGGTCGAAGAGTCGCTAAACTCTTCCATCGAAGCGCTTTTGAAATTCAACAAGTCACTCGCCCAGAAAGTCATCGCGGGAGACAAGGAAATCGACCAGAAAATGAAGGATATCGAGACGCTGTGCCTTCGTCTTCTCCTAAGCCAGCAGCCCGTCGCTCGCGACCTTCGCCTGATTTCCGCATCGCTCAAGATGGTAAGCGACCTGGAACGCATCGGAGACCAGGCAGCCGACATCGCGGAGATTATCTTCGAAGCCGCGGAAACGGACGGTTCCCCGGCAAGGCTCGCCGCCATTCCGCCAATGGGGACAGCGACGGTCAAGATGCTTACGCAGAGCGTCGATGCCTTTGTCCGAAAGGACCTGAAGCTCGCACGCCGCGTCATCGACAGCGACGACGAAGTGGACGCCCTTTTCACCTCGGCAAAAAAGGAGCTCATCGCATCCATCCGCAACAATTCGAACGATGCGGAAAGCGCCATCAACTCGGTCATGGTCGCCAAATACCTGGAACGCATCGGAGACCATGCGAGCAACGTCGCCGGCTGGGTCATCTTTGCCGAAACGGGAACACGGCACGGCGTAAATCTCTTGAACGGCGAATAGATCTTGCGCAGGCGCTTTTAATACGCGGGAACCGGGGCCTTTTCAATGCCCGATTCTCGCGTTTTCTCTTGTAAACGGAAATTTCGTATTTATTTGCTATTCGTCATTCGCTACGGTCAAAATCTCTGTATTTTATGGGGAAAACACCTCACGGAGGCTTCATGATTGTTCGTCATCTGGCAATTCTTTCCGTCGCATCGACCTTTGCCCTGTTTGCAAGCGCCTGTTCCGACGATAGCTCCAGCTCCCCGGAAAGCAGTTCTTCGACAGAAATTTCTTCGGATTCAAGCGAAGGAACATCGTCCGAAACGTCCATCGAAAGCTCGTCCTCGGCAATCGACGCACCCAAGAACGGTCTTCTTCTCGACAACATGGAAGACGGCAACGGCGAAACGGAAATCGGCAGCGGCTGGTACACCTACGACGATGCGGGAAATGGCGGAGCATCCACCATCAAGACGCCTACCGATGCCGAAGGAAACATCGTCGCCGCGGAAACGGATAACGGCTCCAAATACGCCATGAAAGTCGAATTCAGCCTAAACAAGGGCGACTACGAATACGACCCCTTTGTCGGCTGGGGATTCCAGGTTCCATCAACCGTTGACGTGAGCAAGTATGCGGGAATCCGCTACTCCTACAAGGGAGCGGCCCACTACATTCATGTCGAGACAAGCGATGTCACCGACTACGACGTCCACCTGTCATCCGAGAAAAAATCGAGCGAATGGACCACCGTTACCGTCGCTTTCGACGATCTGACGCAAGGCGGATGGGGAAAAAGCGTCGTATTCAACCCGGCAAATGTCAACGCGATCAGCTTCCAGGTCAAGGGAAACGGCAAGCAGGATTCCGTCATCATCGACGATATCTACCTGGTCGGCGAGGAAGATCTTCCCGCGAAAGTCGCCGACATGACCATCAAGGATCCGTTCACCTACAACATCGACATCGGAGACATCGGCATTTCGAATCCGCTCCAGGAAAAAGCGATGAAGTATCTGAACAAGGGCGTAAACTTTACCAACTGGCTCGAAGAAGCGGACGGGAAGTTCACCGGCGAATTCGAATTCGGGGAAAGCGACGTGAAGCTCCTTTCCGAAAGCGGATTCAAGGCTCTGCGGCTTCCGATAGACCTCGACCTCTACGTTTCGAACCGCAGCGAATTCCTGGGCGATACGACGGGAAAGGTCGAACTCGAAATGAACGATTCCATTTTCATCGTCCTGGATTCCTTCGTAAACTGGACGGAACGCTACGCAATGTCCTTCACCATCGACTACCACGAATACGACAACAGCTACAACGCGACATCGGCAAAGGATCCGCAATACATCAAGATGATGGCTTGTGTCTGGAAAGCGGTCGCCGCGCATTACGCCGAAAATCCCCGCGAAGACATCTTCTTTGAACTTCTGAACGAACCGGACATGACAAACGGCAAGGTTACGCAAGACGACTGGACAATCGCCGCGCAAGCGATGATCGATTCCATCCGCACGGTCGATCCCACGCATACGATTATCTTCGGGGATGTCCAGTGGTATGCGATAAGCTACCTCGTCAAGCGCACGCCGTTCAGCGACGACAACATCGTCTATGCGTTCCATTCCTACGACCCGTTCATCTTCTCCCACCAGGGCGCTTCGTGGGGAGACGCCGCGACGATCAAGAACATTCCGTTCCCCTACGATCCGGAAAAATGGTCAGAATACTCCGCGGATTTCGGCGTCAAGGCTTCGACGGCTTCCTGGGTCAAGACCGCCGTGAAGAACTACTACAAGACCGGCAGCAAGGACTACATCCTGAGCCTTGTAGTCAAGGCGAAAAAGTGGGCGGTGGAAAACAACGTTCCGCTCGTCTGGAACGAATTCGGCGCATACACGCCCAAGTCCGATCCGCAAAGCGTCCTGAACTACATGACCGCAGTCCGTGAAATCAGCGATACGCTCCAGATTCCCTGGCAGCACTGGGGCTACACGGGAGGCTTCGCCGTCATCGAAAACGGCAAGCTCATCGACGGCTTCGACAAGGCTCTGGACCTCAAGTAAACGAACAAAAGTTTCGGAAAAAGGCTTCCGCTATCGGGAGCCTTTTTTATTTTAAAGCCATGTCCACGATCCAAGTTCGAAAGGCGTCCGCAGAAGACGCCGCGGCGATTCGGCAAATCTACGAGCCATATGTTCTGAACACAGCCATCACCTACGAAACGGCGGTTCCCTCTGTCGAAGAATTTCAGGGGCGCATCGCAAGGACGCTTTCCCGGTATCCCTACATCGTCGCGGAAATCGACAGGCAAATCGTCGGATACGCCTACGCGGGACCGTTTCACGCAAGGCCCGCCTACGACTGGTCCGCGGAACTTTCCATCTATGTCGGCAGGGATTTTCGACACCAGGGCATCGGAAAGATTCTCTACGGAGCGCTGGAAAAACTTCTCGGAAAAATGGGAGTCACCAATCTCTACGCCTGCATCGCAAGCCCGGACACGCCAGACGAATATCTCGACAGCAACAGCATCGACTTTCACGGGCACCTAGGATTTTCCACGGTCGGAATCTTTCACCACTGCGCAAGCAAGTTCGGTCGCTGGTACAACATGGCCTATATGGAAAAATGCATCGGGGAGCATTCCACCCCGCCGAAAGAAGTCATTTTTGCGGATCGGAAACAGACTCCGCTTTCTGCACAATATCCTTGAGCAGGAGTCCCGCGAGCGTGAACCCGAATATCGCCGTGACATGCGCGAGCGTTCCGTTGATTTGCGCCTTGCTCGAACACCATTCGTGATTCAGAAGTTCCTGGTTGCCTGGCCCCGTTTTCGCCTTGGGACACATGCACCTGTCCGTGCCGCACGTTCCGTTTTTCCCCTTGTTCCGCAAAAGCTCTTCGCTATAGACGCACTGGAACTTTTTCTTCGGGAACGTTTTATTCGAACGGAACCTTGTGCGGAGCGCGCGAGCAAGCGGACATCCCTGGACTTTCCAGAATTCGGCGACATGGATTTTTGTCGGGTCGAGCTTTAATGCGGCGCCCATCGAAGAAAAGAAGACCGACTTCGTCTTGCATGCCAGGAGAATCAGCAGAGCCTTGTCCTTTAACGAATCGATCGCATCGACGACATAGTCGAACTTTTCAATGTGAAAGTTTTCCGCGGTTTCCGCCGTAAAGATTTCCTGGCGAGCGTCGATTTCCGCAAGAGGATTAATTTGTAGCAAGCGTTCCTTGAGAGCCTCGACCTTGACCTGCCCTACGGTCTTGACTGTCGCCATCAGTTGCCGGTTGACATTCGTGATGCAGACCCTGTCGCTATCAACGATCGTGAGCTTGCAGATTCCCGAGCGGACAAGGCTTTCCGCGCACCAGGATCCGACTCCGCCGACGCCAAGGATGATGACGCTCTTTTTAGAAATCTCGTTCATCGCGGCATCTCCGAGCAGGAGTTCCGTTCGACGTAAAATCGCATTGTCAATCGCCATGCCGAAAATCTAGAAAACATCCGTCTCGCTCATCGGCCAAAATTAAAAACAGGTTCAACAAGCTTCATTGTTAAACGAACATTCAGGAATCTCGCCGGTTTCCGTCAAATAGTTAAACAAATGTTCATTTGTACGCAATAATTAAATCTCTCTTCATCTATAGATAAACGCCAATTCATTTATATGTAAAAATTTCGTTTGTACTAAAAAATAGCCTTGATTTTTTTTCCCAATTAACTAGCTTGCGCGCAAAACAAAACGGTTCCTATGAAAATCAAGAAACTCATCCCTCTTTTCGCATCGGCTACCTTTGCCGGCGGCCTCATGCACAACACGAACCAATCGACGGATTTTGTCCGCAACTTCGCCCAGGACGCTTCGACGACAACATCCGCGGTTTACTACAACCCGGCGGGAACCGCATTCATGGACGACGGGCTATACGTTTCCGCACACAGCCAGACCGTTTGGCAAACCCGAGAAATCGACACGGACAAGCTTGGCGATTACGAAGGAAAATCCTTCGTTCCGGTAATGCCCAGCCTGCTCGTCAACTGGCACCGCGGAAATTTCGCCCTTTCGGGAGGATTCTACATCATCGGCGGTGGCGGAGAAGCCAAGTTCAACAAGGGACTTCCCCTGATCGATGCGCTCCTTTCCCAGACAATCCAGAAAACGGCGGAACAGATGCCCGCCCTCGAGCAGCTGATGAGCGCTTACAAGATTCAAAGTCCGACGCAGCTTTACGAAGCGAAGTTTGTCGGCAAGCAATATGTCTATGCGTGGCAGCTCGGCGCAAGCTACCGTTTCATGGACATGTTCTCCGCGTTCCTCGGGGCGCGTCTGAACTACGCCTACAATTCCTACAACGGCTCCATGAAGTCTCTCGTTCAGAACGAACAGCTAGGCGCCCTGCTGAACAAGACGCTCCTCGACTGCGAACAGACCGGCTGGGGAATCACGCCGATGGCGAGCCTCGGATTCCATTACGGAAAGTTCAGCGCGGGCATCAAGTACGAGCACAACACGTTCATCGAGATGAAAAACGAAACCGACAATATCGAGGATATCGTCACCACTTACATGCCCCAGTTCATCGACGGGAAAAAATCCGACAACGATCTTCCGGGATTCCTTTCCGTGGGCCTGAACTACGCCTGGACCGATCGCTTCCGCACAGGAATCGGCTACCACCATTACTTCGACACGTTCGCCAATTATCCGCAGGACAAGCAGGACGATTTGGACGGAGACGAAAATGAATTTGTACTCGGCGTCGAAGCGGACATTCTAAAGCCTCTCACCATTTCGGCGAGCGTGCAGCGCACGATGTACGGCATCACGGACGACTACATCAGCGACCTGAGTTTCGTTACCAATTCCTGGTCGGTAGGCGGCGGCATCGCGTTCCGCTTTACGGACAATCTCCAGGTACAGATCGGCTACATGGAAACCCTCTACGAAGAGTACACCAAAAAGGAAAACGGAATCAAGAAGACGTATGACCGTACAAGCCACAACGTCGCGGCGGGTATCGACTTCAAGATTTAAGGTTCAGAAAATCACTTGTCCGCAAACCCGGCGAGTTCCCTGGCGAGCTCGTCGATTTCGTTTTCGGTATATACAGGCGTCGCGAGGCTAAACGTCCGCACGAGACTTTGGGATAGCTGGCTCCGCAAGACGAGTTTTCGTTCCACCGAACTTTCGGGAACATTTTTCAAGACGGCCTTGTCGCTGAACACGACATAGGAAAAGACATGCAACGGAAGGCTTTCCGCCTTTTCGAACATCCGACGCACCGACTCCTCGTTTCGCATGCTGCGGATTACCGGGTTTTCGAATTCCGAATTTTTTGTCCGGTTGTTGCGCATCATGGTGGCAGACCAGAATTTACTTTCCGCATCGCCATAGATCCAGCCTTCGAAAATCGAGTTTTCGAACAGGTAGATCCCCGTCGGATGAATCAGGACGGAATCGATTGTAGTCGTATCGCTGATGCTGTTTTTCGGCAGATACAGGTTGTTCAGAATCTTGAAATAGGACTTCTGCACGGCCTGGAATATTTCGCCATCCGTCAGATACCTGGCATTTAGCAATCTAGCCTCCGCCTTTCCCGTTTCCGAACGGACACGCCGGACCTCGTTCATTAGTTTGTACGAAAACATCCAGGCATTTTCGGAAATCTTGTCATGTTCGACCCTGACCGTTCTTACCAGTCGCGGGCGCAGATGAAAAAGTCCGACATGCCAAATTTCGAAAATATATGTTCCATAGGAAAGACCTACCAGGGCGCCTTCGTCAGCCGATTTCACCTTGCGGCTCAAAAGCCGCCCCTTGGAATCGCGAAGGACCACATCGTTCCACCCCCAGATCAAAAAGGCGACGACAAGCAAGACTACGGCAAGCAGAACAAAAATCATATTCTCCAAATCTATCTTTTATTTTCAGCCAAGCGAACTTCTCCCGTCCGATTCCGGAAACAAACGTCGCAAATTTTCTAAATTCGGATTCGATGTTAGACGCCGCACAAAAAGTGATTGAAAAATACGAAGAACTGGAATCGGAACTCTCGACCCCCGAAGTCGTTTCGAACCAGCCTCTCTATACCAAGCTCCAAAAGCAATACAAGGGCCTCGAAAAATCCTGCCAAAAGGCTCGCGAATACATCCAGCTGTCGAGCGATTTAAAGGAATGGAAACAGGCTCTCGGCGGAAGCGATGCCGAATTCGCCGAAGCCGCCAAGGCGGAGATTCCCCCGCTCGAAAAGCGCATCGCCGCCCTCGAAGATGAACTCCAGATTCTGATGGTACCCAAGGATCCGTGGGACTATCGAAACGCGACACTCGAAATTCGCGCGGGAACGGGCGGAGACGAATCGGCCCTCTTTGCGGGCGACCTGTTCCGCATGTATCGCGGCTACGCAGACCGCATGGGATGGAAGATGACCGTCCAGGACGCATCGGAAGGCACGGTGGGCGGCTACAAGGAAATCCGTGTGTTTATCGAAGGCGACAGCGTCTATGGAACGCTCAAGTTCGAAAGCGGCGTTCACCGCGTGCAGCGCGTCCCCGACACGGAAACGCAAGGCCGCGTACACACGTCGGCGGCGACGGTCGCCATTCTCCCCGAAGCGGAAGAAGTCGATGTGAACATTCGGGAAGCCGACATCCACATGGACACTTACCGCAGTAGCGGCGCCGGCGGACAGTACATCAACAAGACGGATTCCGCAGTGCGCCTCACCCACATTCCGACAGGCGTTGTCGTAAGCTGCCAGACGGAACGCTCGCAGCTCCAGAACCGTTTGCACGCCATGGAAATGCTCCGCTCCAAGATTCTCGACGCCCTGATCGCGAAGAAGGAACAGGCGGAAGCGGCAAGCCGCAAGGCGATGGTCGGTACGGGCGACCGGTCCGCCAAGATTCGCACATACAATTTTCCGCAAAACCGCGTCACGGATCACCGCGTAAACCTGACCCTCTACAAGCTGGAAAGCGTCATGACCGGAGACATCCAGGAAATCATCGACGCCTTGCAGATGGCCCACGCCCAGGAAGTCCTCGGAAAATTCGCATGAACACCGTCCTCGAAATCTTAAACAAGACGACTTCGTTCTTTCAGCACAAGGGGATTCCCAACCCGCGGCTCGACGCGCAATACATTCTCGCTCACGGCCTCAAGATGAAGAGGATGGACCTTTACCTGAACTTCGACAAGCCGCTTTCCGAGCGCGAACTCGAACTTCTCCGTCCGCTAGTGGCGCGCCGGGCAAAACGCGAACCGCTCCAGCATATCGTCGGAACGACCAGTTTCCGCGGGCACGAAATCCACTGCGACAGGCGCGCCCTGATTCCAAGACCCGAAACGGAATCCCTTATCGACATTCTCAAGGAACGCTTGCAGGGAAAGGAAAGCCTCGCACTTGCGGATATCGGAACGGGAAGCGGCGCCATCGCCATCGCCGTCAAAAAGGAAATTCCCGGAACGAGAGTTTTCGCCACGGATATTTCAAGGGAAGCGCTAGACCTCGCCAAGGAAAACGCGAAATTCAACGACACGGAAATCGAGTTTTTCGAAGGGGACCTTCTAGAAGCTCTTCCCGAAGGCGAAAAATTCGACGTCATCGTCAGCAATCCGCCATACATTCCCGACGCGGAAAAGGAAAAGCTCCAACCGGAAGTCCGAGACTTCGACCCGGCACTCGCCCTATTCGGCGGACCGGACGGACTCACGCTTGTACGGAAAATCTTGGAACAGAGCAAGGACCGTCTTAAATCCGGTGGCATTCTCCTGATGGAAATCGGGCCGGAAGCGAACGAGGACAAGATTCTCGAAGCGGAATCGACTCGCTATCCTTGGCTAAAGTGGTGCGGAACATTGCCGGATTTCTACGGCAAGACGCGCTTCGTCGAATACCAGGCTCTATAAGTCTTCAGCTTTCATAGCCGAAAGCGGCGAGGACATAGGTTTCGCTTTCACCCTGGCGATAAAAATCGAACAAGGCAGGTTCTTCGTCTTCCGAAAGCTCTGCGCCTTGCAGGGAAAGCTGTTCCGCAATGCGCCTGCGAAAAGAGACGAAACCGTCAGCGAGAAAATTTCGAGCGAGCTTTTCAAGATTCTGTCTATTTGAGTAGTTGTTCTTTTGTGCAGTAATCATATATCCAATTATACAAAGCTTTTTTGTCAAAGTTTGACAAAAAGAAGAAACGTTCGTCAAAGGCGAAACAATTGCTACATTGTCATTTGAATTTCTCCGCCGGGACTTTGTAAATATGAGCTATCACGTTTTTAATTCCGATTGCTTCGAGTGGCTAAAGATGCAGCCAAAAAATTCCATAACGGCAATCGTAACCGACCCACCCTATGGCGTCAAGGAATACACCTCGGAAGAAATTCAAAAAAAACGATCGGGAAAAGGCGGAATTTGGAGACGTCCCCAGGCATTTGACGGGCATTTGCGAATAGCCGTTCCTCGATTCAGCGTCATAAACGATGACCCCAAGGAACGCGAAAACGTTTACCGATTTTTTAAAAAGTGGTCAGAGCTGGCAAACGACGTTCTAGTTCCCGGCGGACACATATTCCTGGCATCGACGCCGCTCTTGTCAGACATTGTCAGTTCCGCACTCAGAAATTCCGGTTTGGAGAAAAGAGGCGAAATCATCCGCACCGTATGCACGTTAAGAGGTGGCGACAGACCCAAAAACGCAGAAAGCGAATTTGTCTCGACATCTGTCATTCCGAAAGCTCTGTGGGAACCTTGGCTCTTGTTTCGAAAGCCTCTTTCCGAAAAAACGGTCGCGGAAAACCTAAGACTCTGGAAAGCCGGCGCGTTAAGGCGTCCTGCTAAAGACAAGCCTTTTTCCGATTTTATCCCGAGCGAAAAGACTCCGAAAATCGAACGAGAGATCGTCAATCATCCAAGCATCAAGCCCCAATCCTTTTTGCGACAACTAGTCCATGCATCCCTGCCTCTAGGAAAGGGAACCATATTGGATCCTTTTTCGGGTAGCGGTTCAACGATTGCAGCTGCAGAATTTTTAGGCTACGATAGTATCGGGATCGAGCAGGACGACGAATTTTACAGACAATCCTTAAATGCAATCCCGAAACTTTCCGCGCTATATCCTCAAGGTCACCTCTAAAAATTGCTTTGGTTAAGAAAATTTGAATGAGACCAAGCGAAGGCAGGAATGAAAAGTGGCGAATACTGGAGGTATTTGCCACTTTGAATGACGAACCAGCGCGAAGCGTCGCAACCAAATTTTTGAAAATTGAATTTTTAGAGGTGACCTCAAACTACTTTGCAAATATAGAGTAACCCGGAATGGGTAAATCTAATTTTTCCCGGTTTCGTTGCATCGCTTTTGAAATAGCGACATATTCAGGATTAAAATAAATTGTGCCGTCTCTTAGTTTTGCTGTACCGATATTCGTTGTGATATAGGTTTCTGTTCGTTGCGAATTATTTTTATTCCGCGAACTACCTTGATATTTCCAGTCGGAACCGGGATTTTCAAAGCCTACCAGATTGGCAACTTCAACTTGAGAAAAATCTATTTCGCCATTCTGCAATGTTTCAAAGCAAACGACAATATGCCATCCGGAATGCCCATTATGGCCTTCGCCGCCTTTCATTGGTTTATTGGAAGCCTTGACTTCCAAGCCGATTCCCGTTTCCATGTTTTTCAAGTCCGGATAACGTTGATCGGAGAATCCCTTGTAAGGGCTACATTCATCCAGCATCTTTGTAAAGACGTTGGATATCATTCCACTAAAATTATTGGACTGAATAATCTCGCAAAGGGCTATTCCCGTTTTCTGTGCAACATGTCGCTACCTACCGCTTCATCTATTCAAAATCATACATGCTGTTGTAGGAATTCTCCAGGACTTCGTCTTCGGAAGACTTGATGTCCGGACCGTTCTTCTTGTTCTCGGCAGCCGACAAACCTTCGTAGTATTGCTGCGAGAGCTTATCGACATAGGCGGCATTCTGTTCCACGCGCTTGCGAAGGCGCGCAAGAGATTCGTCCGTAATGGACATCCGGGTCTGCAGGCGCTTTTCCGCGTCGATTCCCCACGGAGAATCCCGATGCTCGTTGCGCAGCTTTTTGAAAGCGAAAGCGGCGGAATCCTTTGTTTCCGGAGACATCTCCCAGATGATTCCCTTCATATACAGAGACTGTATTCCCGCATTCGTTTCTGGATAAGCCCGAAAGACCGTGTCGTATGCGGCAAGAGCCTTTGCGTAGGCGGAATCGACCCGTTCCATGCTGTCGAGCGGAACATCCTTCGCGGCGACCCAAAGGCTTTCGGCTTTCAGGAAAAGCTCGTGCGCTTCGTCTTCTGGCGTCTTGACCGTCACCTTGACGCCCAGATTCACCTGGGCCTGCTTTGCGTATTCCGTCCGCGGATATTTCGCGATGATTTCCTTGTAAAGCTCCTCGGCCCGGTCCGGATCCTGCTTGAATTCGTCGTAGATAAAGGCTCGCGCATACGTGGCGCGCATCACCACGGCTGTATCCGGAGAACCTTCGATTATCCTGTCGAGGCGCGCCAGCGAGCTATCCATTTCCGAGAGTTTGAAGAGAAACAGTTCCGCTATCTGGAATTCGGTATCGAAGAACTGCTTCTTCGCCTGGAGAGTCGTATCGGCAAGAGAATCCTTCTCCCGCAAGGCGAGCAGTCTGCGAAGCGCATCGCGACGTTCCCGCGCGTTTTTTCCCCAACTCGATCCGGGTCGCGCAAGGAAGCTCGAATCGTAATAGGCGAGAGCCGGTTCGTATTCGCGCTTTTCCGTCTGGTAAAAATCCCCCAGGTCAAAGAACCCCCGCGACGCGTATTCCGACTTTTTATACTCGTCCGTCACAAAGTGCAGTAGCTTTTCGCCGCCAGTCCAGTCGTTCGCCCGGAGCAAAAGTTCACCGCGACGCACATACAGATCGGGCAAGTATGTTTTGTAATCCTTGTTCTCTATCATCGTCCGATATTCTTCGGCTGCTTCCGCAAAGGATTCGGTCGCGGCGAGGCATTCCGCAGCATGGAGACTTGCCGAATACTGTTCCCGAGGCGAAAGTTCGACAATTTCCTTCGCCTTGTAATGCTCCCGCGCCTTGGGATAGTTTTCCATTTTAAAGTAGAGCGAAGCGAGCCGCAAGTGCGCACGCCCGCGCATGTAGGGCGTTCCGTTCGTATCGGCGAGCATCCGTTCCAGAGCGGCAATCGCCTGTTCCGTAAAATCTCCCTTTTCCTCGAGAAGCGACAGGAGATTCAGCCCGTCGTTGTAAAAAGGATGTTCCTCCCCGACATCTAGAATCGACTGCAACGCGAAACGGCTCACGTCGTACTCGCCGTTCCTATACAGGCAATAGGCCCGCTCGTATTCCACTTTCGGCATGGAATCGTGGTCGGAAAAATACCGTTCGAATTCATCGTACTTGGCAACGGCCTTCGCCCACTCGCCCTTGTGCCGAAAGGATTCGCCGATGAGAAACACCGCGCGGGCTGTCTGGCGATCGTTGTCCGGGAATCTCTCCAGGACCCGAGAACCTTTCTCGATAACCTTGTCATACTTCTTCGCCGCTTCGCCTGTCGCCACGACTTCGGAATCCGCAGGAATGGAATCCGCCTTCGCCTTTTCCAGCTTGACAGCTTCTTCGTAATTTCTGTCCGCATTGAAAATATGGTTCAGATAGGCGCAACAGGTGCAACCTTCCAGGACAAATCCGAAGGCGAGCAGAAAAAACAGAGACGGCAAATTCCGGACACTCATAGTCACAACGTACAAATCAATCCATGAAAAGATACTTCGAATAATCGCAAAGTCGCATTCCTTCGGGAATTTTCGCCTTGTCCAGCCGGATCATGCGGACTTCCTCCGGTTTTCCGACCACCCGAGCGAGCATTTCGAAGTTGTCGCGAGTCTCCCAGGTAGCCCCGGAAAGAACCGTTCCGTCACATTCCGTTTCGCCGGTTTCCGTCCCGAGACCGGAGATTCTCGAATTCAGCTGGAGCAGCGTCGTGTAGATTTCCGGCGTGTTCGTCGCCTTGTTCGCGACGACGTTCGAATCGGTCACCACGACATGAACCCCGTAAAAGCGGGACTTCTCGTCGAAAAGAACCGTGTATTGGTGAAAATAGGGTGCGTCGAAAAAGACTTCGCGCCAGGCGCCCTTTCGCACTTTCTTGAAATTCGAAGCGGAATACTTGGCAAAGAATTCTTTCGGCGATGCCCCATAGCGTACAAGATAATGTCCCAGGCTAGATTCGAACGAATGTCCTGTCGAAGGAAGCGTTCTCATGCTGTCGATAGCGCGATGCAGATCGTCCGCGAGCATGTTCTTTTTCACGTCTCGAACCGGGGGAACGGAAGAGGCTTCCTGCAAGCGCCTCTGAATTTCCGGATATTCCGGATCGCGTGTCTGGATCTCAAGAAATTGCGATTTTGCGCGGTCAAAGTCCCGACCCTTTAGATAAGCGATTCCAAGCGCTTCGCGAAGCGGCAAGTTGTCGGGATAGCGCGAAACAAGAGGCTCCAGGATATCGCAAGCGACCTTCGCCTGATCCCTTGGCGAAAGGCGTCCGCTTTCCATCCTTCCCGGGGGAGATTTCTGTCCAAGGGAAAGCAGCGATTCTGTCGCGGTCGAAAAGCCAGGCCGTATTGCGAGAACACGGCGATAGGTGTTTTCCGCTTCGTCAAAGCGTCCCTTGTATTCCTGCAGAATTCCTTGCATACAAAGTAATTCGGGATTTATCGGGAACTTGGAAAGAGCGTAATCGACGACGCGTTCGCAGCTGTCGAGGGAACCTTCGTCGTGATAGATTTTCGAAAGGAGCGCATAGGCCTTGGGATTTTCTCCGAGCGAAAGGCTTATCGCGGCCCGAGCTTCCCCCTTTCCCTCCGCAAGGCGCCCCGACAGAAAGAGCAGCTTTGCGTAGAGCAAGCGGGCATCGGAAAAGGCCGGAGCCTTTTCCGTCGCGACACGGGCAAGTTCCAGGGCGGTCCCAGGGCTGTTCGTCTTCGCGGCGAGACTCGCATCTAGAAAGAACGAGACGGAAGATTCCGGATAACGCTTTTTCAGGGAACGCTCCGTCGATTCGAGCAGTGAGTTCCACACGGGAGAAAGGGAATCCTTCGCAAGGAGCGAACGGGCAACCCCCCATTCCGGAAGAAACACGCCCGGATACTGGAGAGCGATGGCCTCGTAGATTTCCGCGGCTTCGTCCAGGCGATCGTTTTTTTCCAGGTCATCCGCCCGCCGAAGTTCCTGCGCCGTAGAAGCGGGAAGCGTCGAAATTCCCGAAAGCGTGTCGGGAAAGTCCCCGACAGAAATTTCCGTCCCGGGAGAAATTCCAAAGGGTACGCTCTGAGTCTCTATCTTGCGAGGGCCGAACTTTCCATAGATGAAATAGGCGAACAGCACAAGAAACGCGCCGCAAAGGAGCACCAGAAAATAAACGGCGGCGCGCTGCGCCTTATTCCCGGAAATCCGCATCAACCTTCCAGGAAATCGCTCAACCGTTCGCGCTTTTCCTTGTTCCTCTGGAGCTTTCGCAAGGTCTTGTTCTTTATCTGGCGAACCCGCTCCCGGCTTAGCTTCAGGTCTTCGCCGATATCCTTCAAGGTCGTATCCTCTACCGCATCGAGCCCGTAGAACATCCGCAAGATTTCTTCCTCGCGCCGCGGAAGCGACTTGAGAATTTCGTCGATCAGCGCCTTGCGCTCGTTCTTCTCCATTTCGTCTTCCTGGTTTCCGTCCGTTCCAAGAACGTCCATCAGGGAACTGACCGAATCTCCGGAACTTCCGTCATCGCTAATCGGAGCGTCGAGCGAAATATCGACAATCTTTTCCATCACTTCGACAATGTCCTGTTCCGAGCCGGCAAATTCGGGCATCGCCATCGTCCGCTCGTAATCGCCGCCGTTCTGGACCAGGGCCCGCTTGAAGCGATTCACCAGGGTAAGCTTGTTGGGTGGGATCCGGACCGCGCCGACCTGTTCAAAAAGCGCCTTCTGGATGGACTGTCGAATCCACCAGACCGCATAGCTGATAAACTTCACGTCCTTGGTGCTGTCGAAACGCTTCGCCGCCTTGAACAGGCCCAGGTTGCCTTCGTTGATCAGGTCCAGAAGGGAAAGTCCGCGTCCCTGGTATTTCCGGGCGACGCTGACCACGAACCGCAGGTTTCCGCGGATCAGGTGCTGCAATGCGGACTGGCGAATCTCTTCCGTCTTGCCGTCCTTGATAATCGCTATGAGCGCGGCTTCCTCGTCCGGTTTCAACGTCGGATACCGATTCAAATCGCGAAAATATAAAGATTCGTTAAAATCACTCATATAGGATAGACCCACGCCAAAAAATTTTCCGTTTTAAATATGGCTTTTTAAGCCTCTTTCGTCAAATCCTTCGCCAAGCGTTTCAGCAGATTGTAAGGATAAATGCCGGTCCGGTGCCCGTCGCTCCACAGGATTCCGACCGCATACCGACCTACGGACTGGATGCTTTCTATCGAAATGTCCTCGGAAACGGTCTTCGGGTCGAGCAGGCGCTCGCCGGAGTTCTCATCGACGCAAAGCGCGCACGGACATGCAAGGCGCAAATCCCTCAAACGGAAAATCGCTCGGGATCCGTCGTCAAACTCAAAGCCCAGTTCGTTTTCAGGCGTACGGAAAATCTTGACAGGCTGGATCATTTCGCCTCCACGGGAAGTTCTTCAAAACGGTATCGGAAATTGTGCAAGACATTTTTTGACGAATGCTCCATCTGGGCTATCGCCTGGATCGTCTTTTCGGCGATAGCGACAAAGGCCTTGCCACTTTCGCTGTTCGGATAGCGCAAGACCGCGGGAGTGCCCAGGTCCCCGCAATCGGCGACGGCGGGTTCCAGGGGAACCTTTCCGAGCAAGGGAACGCCAAGAGCCTTCGAGATGCGTTCGCCTCCGCCGGAACGGAAAATTTCGTGATGCTTTCCGCAACCGTCACAGACAAAGTAACTCATGTTTTCGACGATTCCCACAGTCGGCACACCCACGCTGTCGAACATGGCGAGTCCCTTGCGGCAGTCCGCGAGCGCGACTTCCTGCGGCGTAGTCACGACAAGTGCGCAAGAAAGCGGACATTGTTGCGTAAGCGTCAGCTGGATATCGCCCGTTCCGGGAGGAAAGTCTATCAGCAGGTAGTCCAGTTCGCCCCAGCGAACACGGTGCACAAAGTTCTGGATCATCTGGCTTGCCATCGGACCGCGCCAAATCGTCGCCTTGTCCGATTCCGCGAACATCGCCATCGAAATCAGCGAGATGCCGCCCTTGACCTCGACCGGCGCAATCGTCCTGTCTTCGAAGACCTCGGGTGCGGCATCCACGCCAAACATGATGTTCATCGAAGGACCGTAAATATCCGCATCGAGAACGCCGACCTTCGCCCCGGCAAGGCTCAATGCCATCGCGAGATTTGCCGTCACCGTCGATTTTCCGACGCCGCCCTTTCCGCTCGCCACGCCTACAATGCGCTTGACGCCTTTCAAGAGTTCGTTGTCGCTCGCCTTTGCCTGCGTTCCGCTAACTACGTGGCCGTTCGCCTTGAGAACGACATTTGCCGAACGCGCTCCGCATTCCCGGAGAATCTGTTCGCACCGGGTCTTGAAACGATCGCGAATCGGGCACGCTGGAGTCGTCAGAACAAGGTCGAGTTCGACATCCCCCTCTTTTGAAATCCGAATGTTCTTCACGAATCCCAGCTCGACGATATTCTTCTTGAGATCCGGGTCCACGACAACGGACAACGCCTTGAGAATCTGTTCTTCGGTAATCACGGAAAATCCTTTGTTTTGGAGCTCCAAAAATACAAAAAAATTTTTGAAGGCGTTTTTTGGAAAAAAGACGAACATTTTTAGATTTGAAACATGATTCAGTCAATTCTTCTAGTCGGCTTCGGCAGCTTTCTCGGCGGCGTCTGCCGCTTTCTTTCGACAAGGCTTGTCGGGGCGCATCTTTCCGGCGCATTCCCCTTCGGAACGTTCGCCGTAAACATCGCGGGCTGCTTTCTCATCGGGCTTTTCTACGGACTTTCCGAACACGGATTAAGCCCAAACGTCCGCCTCTTTCTCACCGTCGGATTCTGCGGCGGCTTCACCACGTTTTCCACCTTTGCGAACGAAATCCTCCAGCTCTTCAAGGCGGGAAACGTCCTCACGTTCGCCCTCTACGCGGCCCTGAGCGTTTTTCTCGGAATCCTCGCCGTCTATGCGGGGAACCTGGCGACCAAAATCCTGTAACGCTTTACGACAGCGAAAACTTCGGCATTCTCAGCACGTTCGTCATGCACTTCGGCCATTCCGCGTCATAGTGCGTCACGAGAATAATCGTCGTCGCGCTCGACAGAAATTCCAGAAGGTCGAAGAGGCGTTCCCGGAACCCTGCGTCCATTCCCTGCGTCGGCTCGTCGAGAATCAGCGCCTTTGGCGGGCGAATCGCAGCGCGGGCAATCAGGACCAGCCGGCGTTCCGTCGCGGAAAGCGTATCGAAAGGCCGCTCCGTGTCCGAAAATCCGAGTTCCTGCAGCCAGCTTTTCGCCTTCGCCCTTTCTTCCCAGGAAGGCGGGGTAAAAAGTCCTAGACCCGTCGTGAATCCCGTGCAGAGGACTTCCGAAATGTTCAGCTTTTCGCGGTACTGCGTCGCGAGTTCCGGGGAAAAGAATCCGATTTTCGCCTTGTGTTCCCAGATGTCGAGGCCCGCTCCGGGCTTCTTTCCGAACAAGGTAATGTCATTGGAATACATCTGCGGATGGTCCGCCGAAAGCAGCGCGAGCAGCGTACTCTTGCCGGCTCCGTTCGGTCCCATCACCACCCAATGTTCGCCCTTTTTCACCTGCCAGGTCAAATCGTCGATAATCATCGCGGAACCGTAGCGTACATGTACATGTTCCAGGTCGAAGAGGGTTTCCCCGACAGAGTCCGGCGTCCTCAGGTTTTCAATGACATATGACTTGATTTCCCGCTTTTTTTCCGCCGTTTCCGAAATTTTTTCGGGAAGTTCACCCTCGAAGGCGCGAAATTCGCCGTTTTCATACACAAAGGCGGGAATTCCGGGGAGAAGTTCCTCCTTGCGCTGCAAACTTATCGCCATCTTGACCGAAGTCTCCGCCATTTTCAGGATAGCCTTCGCAAGATGCGTCCGAAATTCCGGATCGAGACCGCCGAACGGATCGTCAAACAGAATATAATCAGGGGACTCCATCCACTGCCTCGCGAGGAGAATCCTTCGGAGTTCGCCGTTCGAAAGGCTCAGCAGCTTCACCTTCAGGACCGTATCGGGAAGGTTCGCCATGGAAAGCGCCTCTTCGAGCTTGTCGGGACTTGTCGGAGGAAACGGATCGTCTTCCACGTAATGCGCGGAATTCAGGAAAAACTTCGGTTTCAAGAGCAGGTCGCGGACACGCGGCGCGTCGTCATCGCGGAGGCTGATAAAGCGCTGCTGCCAAAAGGGGGCAAGCGCGCGCTGGATTCGCCGCTGGATTTCCGTCGAAGAAAGCGACACCTTGGGATGCCTTTCGGAAAACTCCCGGAGAATTTTCGATTTTCCGCTGCCAACCGGGCCTAGCATCTGGATTTTTGGGCAAGCGTCAAAGAGAGATTCCAGCGATTGATAAGTCATGGTTCAAAGATAGCTTTTTTGTATCTTTTGACTGTTATGAAACGCTTTCTACTCACAGTTCTTCTTTTTGCCATTTCTATTTTTGCGCAGATGTTCGATCCGCGTTCCATGATGGAACAGATGCAGCAGCAAATGGCCGCCATGATGGGAGGAGGCTCGGGCTGGCATGCCGGGCAGCTCGTCACCCAGGGACCTTGGGATATTCAGCTCGACAGGAATTCCGTCGATGCCGGGGAAACGTTCACGCTACAGTTTACGGTCGATACCCAAAAGCTCGAAGAATACGGCCCGCGCGAAATCCCGCAGTTCTCCGTCCAGAACGGCTTTGTCCTGAAAGGCATCGACTCGGCGGATGTCCGGATAGGAAGGCGCGGAACGGGCAAGCGATACAGCTTCCTTCTTGCCGCACCGCGGCAGACGGGCGTCAAGTCCGCGGGAATCCTCTCCTGGAAAATCGGGGAAAGGGAATACGACATTTTTCACCTGAATAGTATCGAAGTGAAAAAATCCTACGACGAAGCGGCAGTCTCCGTTTCGCTCACGCCGAACAAGCGGACAGTCTATGAAGGCGAGCAGCTGGCCGTCACGCTTTCCATCCACACGTTCGAGCATTTCCAGGGGAATCTCGTCGCGACCAGCATGGACCTCGGAAACGATTTCATCGCGCACCGGGCGGACCTATCGGACCTGAAGCTTTCCCCGATTCCCGAAGCCCCGCGCGAAGCCCGTGGCAGCGCAAAGTTCGCCTGGCTTTCGCCCGTAAAGACCGGGCAGGTTTCCATTCCGCCGTTTAAATTCACCTACACAAAGGTCGGAAAGCCGAAAGTCGTCGAAAAAAAGACGAACAATGGCGGATTTTCCATGAGCTTCTCTTCCGTGCAGCAGGAGCCCGAAGAAGCCGAAGCGAAAACCGCTCCCGTGAAAATCAACGTCCTCCCCCTCCCCGCCCACGGAAAGCCCAAGGATTTTTCGGGAATGGTCGGGAACTATTCCTTTGACGCGGCATTCGACAAGGATTCGCTCGCCCTCGGCGACGCGCTCACGCTTTCCATCCAGATTTCCGGAGACGGCAAGCCGGGAACCGTCACCGATCCCGTATTGCCCGAATTTTCGGACTTCAGGACCGTTCCACCCGAAAACAGCATCCAGAAAAAAGTCAGCAACGGAAAGGTCGTCACGACAAAGAACATCCGCATTTTCCTCTACCCGAAGAAAAAGGGCGAATTCGACATCCCGGAAATCACCTATTCCTGGTTCAACCCCACACGGAAAAAATACGAAAGCAAGACGCTCGGCCCCTGGAAAATCAAGGTCGAAAAAGGCGACGCCGCGGCCACGTCCCAATTTTCGCCAAGCGCTCCGTCCTATGCGCCACAGGCGAAAGAGGAAATCGAGAATCTCGGACAGGACATCCGCTACATCCACAAGATAGATTCCGTTTCCAAGGAAAGGCCTCCATTCTACGCGACACTCCCCTTCTGGTTTTTCCTCGCGCTCCCGGTCATCCTATACGCGATTTTCACGTTCTTCGTCCGCGCCCACCGCAGGCATTCGAGCGACGCGGCTCTCGTTCGCAAGGCAAAGGCCCGGAAGAACCTGAAGAAGAACACGGCCCGGGCCAGGCAGGCTCTAGAGAAAAGCGACACCAAGGGATTCTACGCCGCTCTCGAAAACGGTCTCATCGACTACCTGTCGGACATTTCCAACCGGGAATTTCGCGGCATGACGCGCGAGCGCCAAAAGGAGAACCTGGAAAGTCTCGGAATAAGCGGAGAATCCCAGGAAAAAATCTTCAAGTGGCTCGAGGAATGCGCCTACGCGAGATTCGCACCAGCCGAAAGCTCGGCGGCGGAACTCGGCGACGCCTTCAAGAAATTCGAAAAACTTTGCGAAAGCCTAGAGGCTCACAAATGAAAAAGACCCTGTTTTTACTTCTGGCGCTCAGCCTGTCCCTCTTTGCAAACGAAAACTGCAAGACGCTCTACACCGGTGCAGCCTCCTACAAGGCCGGAGACTTTACGTCGGCGGCGGAAGCCTGGCAGAACTGCGTCGATAACGGATTCCGGAACGGCGACCTGTTTTACAACCTGGGAAACGCCTACTTTCGCGAAGGACGCCTCGGGCTTTCCATCTTGAACTACGAGAAGGCTCTCCGTCTAGACCCCGCAAACGAAGACTATCAATACAACCTAAAGTTTGCGCGGAGCCTGACAAAGGACAAGCAGGAATCCGCCGAAGAGGAAAATCCCATTCTCGGTTTTCTCTTCAGGGCGCACCATTTTCTTTCGATGACCGAGCAGCTCTACGTCATCATCGGGCTTGTCTGGCTCATCGTCGCGCTCAACGTTTTCCGCATCCTTTTCCGAAACGCGAAAGCCAAGACGGCGTTTACGCTCGGCGTCATTCCGGTCGCCATCCTGCTCGGAATTTTCGCATGCAGCGCCGGCTACAAGATTTACCGCGAAAAGACTTATTCCGTGGGAATCGTCATCGCGAGGAGCGCGGACATCACCAGCGGTCCGAGCGACAAGGCGCAAACGCTCAACATGCTTTCCGAAGGGACTTCCGTCGAGATTCTCGACATGAAGGACGGCTGGGCGCATGTCCGCCTCGGGGAAAAGATCAACGGTTTCGCGAAGGCAAGCGAACTGGGAATCATCCGGCTCGACAATTTTTAAACGCGAGCATTGCAAAAGACCGAAACATTATTTGAAAGGAATTGCCGTTCCCCGGAAAATCTCATTTTGCAAGAAAGTCGTTTTTCGCCCATTTTTTACAAAACCGTCTATTAAGATTTTTTGAAAAATCACGCGAAATATATTATCTTTTTGAAAAAGAATAAGGAATTTTGAAAATGGCAGCCATCGGATATTCTTTTTTAATTGAAAACTTCAAGTTGGATGTACTCCCGCCGTTGGTTCGCAGTTTCCTGGTAAAGACTTCAATCCAGACGGAAAAAGAAAACGGCATCTATACGGAAAAGAATTTTCCCAGCTGGCGACATCCGATAAAAGATACCTGGCAAGCCAATCTAAACTTCGCCATCCGTTACGAGGGAATCAATCTCGAGATTCTCAAGGCGTTTTTTTTAAAAGTGAATACCCATGAATTCCTGAAAGAAGTCAAGACAAAGCCCACCGGAAGTTATTGCCGCCGCATTTGGTTTCTCTATGAATTTTTAACAGGGAAAAAGCTTCCCTTGGATGATGTCCATTCGGGACCTTTCGTAGAACTGCAAGACCCAGGCAAACAGTTCTCTTTAAACGACAAGGATTCCTGCCGAGCGAAAAGGCAACGCATTATAAACAACCTGCCGGGCAATTCGCTTTTTTGCCCGATGGTCCGCATCACAAAGCCGATTCTCGAAAACAGTGCATACAAATTAAAGAAAGACTCGGACGCCTTGCTTTCCGGATTTTCTGCCGAACTGCTATATCGAGCGGTCCAGTTTCTCTACATCAAGGAAACCAGGTCGTCTTTCGCCATTGAACGCGAAACGCCTTCCCAAAAAAGAACGGAGAATTTTATTCTTCTGCTCCAGGAAGCCGAAAAAGACTGTCTTTCAAAAGACGGCCTTTGCGAAATCCAAAATGCAATCGTTGAAGAAAGATACAGGCAAAAGGACTGGCGAGAGGATCAGGTTTATGTCGGGGAGACCTTATCCCCTATGGAAGAACGCATCCACTATATAGCCCCAAAACCAGAAGACCTCGACAATCTGATGCAGGCATATCTGGACACCGCCAGGCTTTTGAAAAGAGCGGATTGCGAACCGGTGATCGCTTCCGCAATAATCGCCTTCTCCTTTGTATTCTTGCACCCTTTCGATGACGGCAACGGCAGAACGCACCGTTACCTGTTGCACCATATGCTTGCCAGCAAGAACTTCACCCCGCAAAAGATCATCTTTCCCGTGTCGGCAATCCTGCTGAAAAAACCTGAAATCTACGACAGGATGCTCGAAACCTTTTCAAAACGAATTATGCCATTGTTGGATTATTCAATCTGCAATGACGGAGAAGTTTCGGTAAGAAACGACTCCTCAGATTTCTACCGTTTTATGGATTTGACGCCGATTGTCGAAGAATTTCAAAAAATCGTATCGGAAACAATACACACGGAATGGAAAGCCGAGCTTACCTATCTCCAGAACTACGACAAGATTCGGGAGGAAATGCGAACCGTCGTCGATATGCCCGAAAAAAAAGCGAACCAGTTTATTCTTTTTGTCATGCAAAACGGAGGAAGCCTCCCCGCACGCCGTAGAGACTTTTTCAGCGAGTTAAGCGACGCGGAAATTTCCGCGATGGAAAAAATCATCGGGGAACACAAGGATTGAACCTGACAAGCCTTGCGACGGGAAATTGCGACTTTTTACGTGAAACTGCAGAACGCCTACATTGCAGAAAAAGGAAATCTACTTGGCAACTGGTTTGAAATTGGTTATTCTGGTCCTGGAAACGAAACTAAAGCAAAATCCGGAAATGGCTCATCAGAATCAACTAATTTCAAGTACTCGGAAGAAACTGGCGCAGCTAATAAAACAGCTGATGAGACAGGATTTATCGGATGGAAAGCGGCAAACAAAGCAAAACTGAATAGCTGTGACGGAGATGGTTCAACCTTCCATTGGACGATGAAGGTTGCAGCTGGTTCTGCGGCGGGTGAAGTTACTTACACTCCGGATCTTGCTTCGGATACTGATGGAGAATGTGAAGTGCTGACTCCAAATTTCAAATCAATCAAGTAAGCGATAATTCAATCAAAAAGAGACCTTTCTTAAAGGGAAGGTCTCTTTTTTTGTTTTATGAAAAGAGCATTGTCGGTTCAATTATTTCGTTGTTAAGTTGTAGAACTGGGGTGTTAGGATGCTGCAATCATTATCCGCAACCTGACCGTCAACTTGCGCGGTATAAGCAACGGTTGCGCCTGAAGCGTCTTTAGAAGCGCTCTTTGCGCTCAAGGACCATACTTTTCCGCTAGCGCAATCATTCAGTTTTACATTACTTGTCGCTTTCCAAACATCCGCATTCTCAGCCTTCAACTGCGTTTTCACTGTCAAAACCGAATCGTATGCAAATGAAGCGGAATTTTGCATTTTGTAACCAATGCCACTCCATGTGCCAAGCGTATCTCCCTTTTCGGACACATACGCATCCTGCAGTTTCACGTATTCTCCAGCAGCAGGGCCGACTTCGGAAGCCTTGGACTTCGCGATCATGCCGAACAGCTTGGGAACCGCGACCGCGGCGAGAATGCCGATGATGACCACGACGACCATCAATTCAATGAGGGTAAAACCTTGTTTCTTCATGATGAACTCCTTGTTAAAGGTTATTGTTGTTTCTCAACACCGATAATATAAAAGATTTGTTTTGAAAAAGCAATAGTTTTGTCTTGGTTGTGTCATTTTTTTGTCATGCAGACATAAAAACGGCTAAATTTTGTAAATTTCGCCATTTTTTATACTCCAATTTGGAATAAACGTGCCGAAGAATTCCTATGCTTCGGCATTCATATCGACTTTGGATATATGGTTTTTCATATTTATGGTTATTGTGAAAGGATTAATTGCAAAACAAGTCTCTTGTTAAAGCTTTCTCGAAAGATTGGCGGAGTGTTTTCCTTGCGATTCAAATGAAGTCGTCGATTTTTGCGCATTGCGAAAAAGTAAAAGGCTTTTTGTAAGACAGGCATTCAAAGGGATAAGTCCTCATTCTACGTGAAACTGCAGAACGCCTACATCTCGGAAAAGGGCGATGAGGTAGGCAACTGGTATTTGATTGGCTACAATGGTCCCGGTGAATGGACATCTGCCGCGAGTACCAACACTAACACTAAAGGGGCTGCCACGAAATCCACGAATTTCACCTATACGGATGGGCTTGCACCGCAAGCTTTGAGTTCGCTAACAGAAGCAACAACGGCTTTGACCATTGCAAATATTAACAAACTCAATGATTGCGCTGCAGGCAATAACTGGACAGTTGCCATCTCCGCAGGAGCCGAAGGAACAGCTGCAGGTGAAGCGGTTTATAAATCCACGGTTGCCGGTACCGGTTGCACCGCTCTGACCCCGAACTTCGAAGCCATCAAGTAAGTACAACTCCAATTTAAAAGAGACCTTCCTTTTGGAGAGGTCTCTTTTTTATGCTTTAAAAAAAAAGCAATCTTTAATAGTTCAAACAACTTTGGAAAGTTATTTTCCAATATTATCAAACGTTGCAGTCAATTCAGGACATTTCGTTGCTGCAGCAAAAGCAACGCATCCAGAAACTGATTCGCTGGCAGACATTGTTACAGTCCAATTAGCAGCTGGTGCGCATTCATTCAATTTAACCTTATTTGAAGCCTGAAAGCCGACCACTTCACCGCTAATTTTTTCACTAGTTGTTGTTGCTTCTGTATAGGTAAAGTTTGTAGAGTTTGATACACCGGCCGATCCTGAAACTGGCTTGGTTGCCCATTCTCCTGGTGCGGAGTAACCAATATAGTACCAGCTTCCAATGGTTGAATCGCCTTTTTCAGAAATATATGCTTGCTGCAGTTTCACGTAGAATGCTCACCATTTCGAAAATTCCGCAAAATCCTATCCGTCAATTCCACGATGGACAACGAAAAAGAGATTTTGAAATGAAACTATTATCGGTACGATTTACCCTACAATTTGTTAATTTTATATATTTGTAGGGTAATGACAATTGTTGCCGACATTTTGGAAGAAGAAGCCGAGCGATTGAAGTCCTTGCTGAAGAATCGCGAAGACAAGCTTTCCGCCTACCCAAACGGCTCCATTCGAATTCGAAATATTCAGGGACATAAATATCTATACCGAGTTTATAGGATAAGTACAAAAGTTGTTTCCAAATATCTGTGCAAAATAGAAAATCCCCAGGCAGAAAAATATTTAAAGGAAAACGCCGTGCGCAAAGAGTTAAAGAATTCCATCAAGGAAATTCGTCACGATCTTTATCTAATAGGAAAAAGCCTTGGAAAAATCCGCGACAAATGAATTCTTGACTATTCTGCGAGCTCTGCATTGTGCCGGAGCTTTAGAACAACTGATCCTTGTCGGCAGCTGGTGTCTTCCGGTTTATCGATTTTTGTATAAATCCGACGAAATTCCTGTTCTCCGAACGACAGATGGGTATGCGGACGAAAAGTTGGACACAAGCGAGGTCCATACATGCCCCATTATTCGTCATCGCAAATCGCCAAGGCGCTTGCAACATACCACGATTTACGTTCCGTAACCAGAACGGTTCAAAGGCTAGGCTACCCGACCAGAGCGTGCCTATACAAGTGGATTCGCGAAGAAGGCATGCCCAGGGAAAGGAAGCGCAAATACCGCTATCGGAACACGCCGGAACACCCGAGAAACCCTCCCGCAAAAGTTAAATTGGAGGCGATCCGGAGATGCTTCGAAAGCGGCGAGAAGGTTGCCGACGTGGCCGAGCGAATCGGCTACACGAGAGCGAGCGTCTATAACTGGAGACGACTTTATCTATCGAAAGGAGTGCTTGCCTTGCAAAATTCACATGACGTCCCGAGAGGGCGCCCCAAGGAAGGAAACGACAGATCCTCGTCGGCGGAAGTCGATGCGCTGAAGGCGAAGATACGGGACCTGGAGATGGACGTCGCCATCCTGAAGGAGACCCTGAACATCATAAAAAAAGACCCGGGCGTTGACGTTTCCTCCCTGAAGAACAGGGAAAAGACGGAAATAGTCAACGCCTTGAGAAAACGGTTCGGCCTTGCGCCGATGCTAGACAAAATGAGCCTGTCGCGCAGCGTGTACTACTACGACACGGCCCATGCTGGCGACAGGATCGGAAAGGACTCGGAATTCCTCGAGGCCGTGGCCGAAGCGTTCCGGAAGTCGAAGGGACGATACGGCTACAGGCGGATACACTCGGACCTGAAGAAAGGCGGGACCGTCATGTCGGAAAAGGTCATACGACGGGTGATGAGGCGGAACGGGCTCTCCGTCCATCGTCCGAGGAAGAGAAGATACAGCTCCTACAAGGGCGAGATAACGCCGGCGGTCCCCAACCTGCTGAACCGGGACTTCCATGCCGACAGGCCGAACGAGAAGTGGCTTACGGACATAACCGAGTTCGCCCTGTCGGACGGCAAGCTCTACCTGTCGCCCATGATAGACTGCTTCGACGGGAGGCCCGTATGCTGGACGATAGGCGAAAGTCCCGACGCCCGGCTGGTGAACAGGATGCTGGACAAGGCCGTGGCGTCGCTGCGCGAAGGCGAGAAGCCCGTCGTCCACACGGACAGGGGCTGCCATTACAGATGGCCCGGCTGGATCGACAGGATGCGGAAGGCGGGTCTTGCGCGCTCGATGTCAAGGAAAGGCTGTTCCCCGGACAACTCCGCCTGCGAGGGCTTCTTCGGCATCACAAAGAACGAGGCGTTCTACAATCGCGATCTAACGGGCGTCACCAGGAGGGAGTTCAGGAAGGAGCTGGACGACTATCTGGAATGGTTCCGCAGAGACAGGATAAAGATGGGTCTTGGAGGAATGAGCCCGGACAACTACAGGAAAAGTCTAAATTTGCTCTAGGTCTAACCGTCCAAAAAATTGTCCGCATACCCAATTTCGTCTTCATTTAAAAATGAAACTGTTTACTTTCCGAACAGATAAACCCTCGTATGTGACACCGGCAAGACAAGGGAATCTATTGGTGTTTTCCCCAAGACCCCCGGCTTGTCGCAAACGACATACCTTATTTCTCCGGATTCCAAAAGCCTTGATAATGTCTCTGGCTTGCCGAGTCTCTCCGAAACGATAAAGCCGTAGTAGGGAAATTCAAAAGGCCTGGTTTCGACTTTCGGTTCATCGAGAATCCGAGCGGTGCGACGACGAGCTTCCAAAAAACGTTCTCTCGAGATGGAAAGAAACGAATTTGCTCCATAATACGTCGCGCTCAGAAAGCCAAGAGAACAGTCCTCGCAAAAATAGAGCGTCTTGTCGTAGTTGCCTTTGATGGTCGATTCGAAAGGCGCCGTTCCCCGTTTCAAAAAAGCGTCCATATCGTCAAATGCCGGCCTTGACTTTCCGAAGTTTCCTTGATAGAACAAGACGGCGGCAACGACCCCGAGAGAAATAGCATAGATAATCCCGAACAGCAAGCATTTTCTTTTGGAAAGCAAGAAGACGACAATGACGGAAAAAAGGACAAGGAGACTTTGCGGCCAGACAAGGAGAAGCGTTTCCGGCGAGAATCCTCCGTTAAATTCAAAGTCCGATGACAGGAGCTTCTTTAGCGTTACCGTGATGGCGGAAAAAAGGACGCAACCGGCAAGGAGCGAGAGAAAAACGGGATGTACTCGAAACAGCCGAAAAAGCCTTCTTGGCTTGAGAAATTCCTTTCCAAAATACCCGACAGAAAAGACCGCGAAAAAAATCAGCATCCATTTGATGCGCCAAGATTGGGTGACGACCAGAAAGACGTTCTTGAAGGCTAGACCCGCAAAATCCCAGTAGGCGGCAATCGCAAGGACAAGGAGAAAGGAGCGGAAAAAGCGCCGTTCCCTTTGGAAAAAGATTCGATAGGCGAGAACAAGGATCGCCAGGAGAACGCCTAACCAGACCAGGTCCCAAACTTTGGGGTAGAATTCCGTAATGGAGGCGGCCCAGACAGAATCGTATGTGGCGAAGAGAGAAACATTCAGAAGCCCGGTCAACGGAAACAGAAGAGACAGGATCCCGATCGGGACAACGGTCTTCGGATAAAAGAAGAAGAGCCAGACGGGAAGTCCCCAGCCGGCCATCAGCGGATGAAAGGTTGTCCCCAGCAAGAAAAGGACCAGGGACTTCCACCTTTTTTGCCTAAAGAGGAACGCAAATCCTAGGATGGCAAGAGCCTCGGCAACCGTTCGCGCCGTACACAGATATTCTCCAATCCGAACCCATTGGCCGTACGAATACTCGATGACGGCAAAGAAGACGAATACCGGGAAGACATTTGTCGTCCACCGACGAATAAAGAACAGGCACGCGAAAATCCATAGACCTATCGAAACCGTCGCAAGAAACAAGGTCGCGTTGTAGGAACCGAGAAGCAGAATAAGCGGACGGTAGAGAAACGAAAACAGGCTGAACGTATCTTGCGAAGTCCCGATGAAAAACAAGTCTCCCGTAAAGTGTTCCGGAGAAATCCCGTAGATGGCGTTCTTCAGGTACAACGCGGCATCGCCGCTTATTCCTTGGTAGGGGTGGATTAAAAAGAAGGAGAGAAGGCAAATGACAAAGCTAGACGCTCCGCACCAGAATTTCTTTTTCTGTTCCGTATTCATCGCGGACAAATATAGACAAAAAAGCGGAGTCCTATTTGGAATCCGCCATGCGTTTTTTTGGGGGGCTGGTTAGTTGGTTGTTGTGAGCTTCTCGAAGCTTGGCGTCAAGAGAAGGCAATTGGCAGCCCCTGTGGCCTTGTAAACAACCGAACTGCCGTTATCTGCATTTTTCTTTAACATTAACTGCCAACCAGCGCCACTAGCACCATCCGTAACGGAACAATCGTTAAGAGCGGCTATATTTGAAGCCCCCCAAACAATTGTTTCGGCATCAGGCAGGCTGGTTGATTCGGCAGCGCTTTCGTTGACTCCTTTGGAGCCAACTTTAGTTCCGCTTTCGTAGTAGTCAAAATTTGAGTTGTTGTACATATTGTAGCCGATGATTTTCCAGGATCCGAACTTATCCCCTTTCTCGGATACATACGCATCCTGCAGTTTCACGTAGAAAATGTTCACCATTGCTTGGAAATGGAACATTTCAAGAGCGCAGTTAATCAAAGTGCTTTCAACATTCTCTTTCAAGTTCCTTTTCCAGGCGGTCAAAGACATAGTCTGGACTTTGTTCAAAAAGCCCGGACTTTTTGTCGTCTAGAGCAGAAAATGTAGAGGACGAGTAAATTGTCGCAAAAGCCTTGTCTATCGAAAATCCCTTTTCTCTAACCAGCTGTTCGGCGAGCCTTTCCACAATGCGGGAAATTAAAAAATCGGATTTAACCTCTGTCATGGGAAAATCCTTTGCAATAAGCAAACCGAGCTTTCCGTTTCAAAACAATACTGATTGTTTAGCCGCTTGAATTGCAGCTCTTTCGCAAGTTCATCTAGTGTACGCAGACCGTCTTCATATAAACTTAAAAGGTATGCAACACCATCGTCCGCAATTGGGCCATATACAATATCAAAACTGTGTTGGAATCGTAATGCTTTGCTTCGATTCTTGAAAATGAATTCAGCCCATTGAGCAGTCGGCTTTTCAAAGCGCAAAATGGAAAGTTTCCGGTATGCATCGCTTCGTTCATCGATGCGGTATGTCTGTACAACAGGACTTCCGCCATCTATGCGAACTCGCCTGTTTGCCATTTCAACAGCCTGAGAACGGATATCGGTCAAATAAAATCCTTTTCCGAAATCCTTGAACCTCATGGATTTGTTTAGGTCTATCCGGTCAAAATCGACATTTGTGCCGTGGTACAAGATCATCCTACCGTCCCGCCATTTTCCTTGCAAATCTTTGTCAAATCGTCAATGGCGTCATCCAATGACAGAAGATGTTCCGCTGGATAGAACTCATCCAAAAACTGCAATCCACGAAACTGGAAGAGATACAGTGCGGATTTTTTAAGCGAAAGCCCATATCGTCTGGCAAATCGTCGGATGCAAGTGTTTATGTATGGAATCTTGTAGAGGTCGCGCATGTTTTAAAAATACATTATTCAAAAGCCTGCAGTTCTTCGTTATTCTTAAGGTCTCCTCTAAAAATTCAATTTTCAAAAATTGGTTTCGTCATTCCTGCCTTCGCTCGGTCTCAGTCAAATTTTCTTAACCAAAGCAATTTTTAGGGGTGACCTTAGGCAACAAACCCATATTTTTATATTTTAGAAGAAAAGAGGTACTTATGTCTGTCGCTATGTCAAAAGAAAAAGCAAGATTAATTGTAGATATTGATGACCCCGCCCTTTTAAGTTCTATAAAAAAAGCAATTCTTTTGATAAAAGGAGTTTCTGCCGTCAATGTAAAGCCGCCTAAAGTAAAAATGACTGAAAATGAGTTTTTTTCAAAACTAGACTTATCGGTAGCATCCAAAAAAAAAGGCAAATCCATTCGTATGCGGCAAAATGAATCTGGGATGGAATTCATCAACAGGTTGTTATGCCCTACGAAATAGTTTTTACACCTAAAGCACAAGAAGATGTCATGCTATTGCAAAAACATTCTCCAAACGCACTGAAAAAACTAGCAAAGCTACTTGAAGAATTGAGAATACATCCAAAAACAGGAACAGGACAGGTTGAACAATTAAGACACTACGATAAGAACACGTGGTCTCGACGAATAACAAAAGAACATCGACTTGTATATCAGATCCATGATTCTATTGTTGAAGTTCTTGTCATTTCTGCTTTTGGGCATTATGCCAAATAATCCACCTTCCCCCATTTATTTTTAACTTTCCCGCATGATCAACACAACCCTTTGCTACATCGAACGAAACGGCTCCTACCTCCTGCTCCACCGCGTCAAGAAAGTGAACGACATCAATCGCGACAAGTGGATTGGCATCGGGGGAAAATTCGAAGAAGGCGAAAGCCCCGAGGATTGCGTGCGCCGCGAAGTCCGCGAAGAGACCGGCCTCGAATTGCAGGAACCGCGCTACTGCGGAATCGTCACGTTCCAAAGCGACGAAATGGCCGAGACCGAGTTTATGCACCTCTTTCGCGCGACAGCATTTTCCGGAGAAATTCGAGATTGCGACGAGGGAGTTCTCGAATGGATTGCCAAGGAAAGATTCGCCGAGCTTCCGCACTGGGACGGTGACAGGATTTTCCTCACGCTGCTCGACCGCGAAGCGCCCTTCTTTTCGCTGAAGCTGACATACCGCAAAGATGTTCTTGTAGAGGCCCTGCTAAACGAAAAGGCGATTCGCGTCGAGAATTTTTCGTTCGGGTCAAGAGCCGCCTTCCCGACGATGCGCAGAAAAGACCGCCAGATGCCGCCGAGCGAAGCGGAAGATATTTTAAGGACCGGAGAATACGGCATTCTTTCGACGACAAATTCTGTCGGATACCCTTACGGGATTCCGCTGAATTTCGCCTTTGACGGGAAAACAATCTACTTCCACGGAGCGAAGGGATGCGGCGAAAAGTTCCTTGCTATCGAGCGTTCGTCCAAGGCCTGCTTTACCGTCGTGCGAAATTCCAGGGTGCACCCCGAACAGTTCTCGTCCGCGTTCGAAAGCTGCATTGTCTTTGGCCGCGTACGAAAGGCGGAAAACCCGCGCACCGGTCTGCAAAGGCTCGTCGAAAAATACAGCCCGGAATTTTTAAAGGAAGGCGAAGCCTACATCGACAGGGCGATTTCCCATACGGCCGTTTTCCAGTTCGACATCGAAGACATCTGCGGAAAGAGGCATCTCTAAAAACTATATTGAAAGCATGAAGATTCTCGCTTTTGTCTTTGCCGCGGCAGTGACAAGCTTTGCCCAGGTCTCCGTCTGGGATCGTCCCATCCAAGACTCACCCGGTGAATCCAGTGCGGAAGTTTCCGTTTCCAGGCAAATCGGCCCGGAACTCGACAGCGTGCCGATTTACGACAATCTAATCGAAAAATACGACCGGCGCCACGAAAAGCTTTCCCGCCTCGGAAACATATTCCTCGCTTCGGGAAGCGTGCTTCTCGGCGGCGGGCTTTGCATCATGGTTTCAAGCCGAGATGCGGACGAGCTGTTCCTTACGGGCGTCTATATGGCGCTCATTTCCCCCTACCCGATTACGGCAGGAATCATCCTCAAGGCGGTCGGCGGAAAACAGGGCAGGAACTCGCAAAGATTTAGGGAAAGAAAGGATTCCTATATCGCCCGTCGAAACTACCGGCTTTCCCTTTCGCCGACATTCCGGCCAGAATCCCATGCGACCGGAGCGGTTCTTTCGCTCAGTTTTTGAAGCTTTCCCGGACAACGCGGTCGTAAGTGTCGAGAATGGCCTCGGTCGATAGGACGCCTTCGATCTTTCCCGCGGAATTCTTGACATAGACTTCGTTCAGGGAATGCTTGAGCATGAACTTCATCGCCGTATGCAAATCGGCGCTTGCCGGCAAGAGCGGCGAACGCGAAACGCAATCCGCGACAAGAAGGACCGAAGCGCCACCTTCGATCGAAACGATGTTTTGCAGGGCGAGACTCCAGTCCAGGACGCCCAGGTATTTTCCGTCTTCGAAGACAGGGTAGGAATGTACCGTCGCCGAATCGACATGCTCCATGTTGAACGCGTTGATTTCTCGTTCCGCCTCGTGGAAGGTTTTCGATGACGAGAGTTCGAGGATGCGGGTCTTTTTCATGACGGACTCGACAGAGATAGTCCGCAACAGATCCGGATCCATTTCCTGCCTGTGAACGGGAGACGCGAACTTGTTGAGGACCTGGCTGCGGTAGATGCTCCACTTGCGGCTAAAGGCGACGTGGACGACCGCGGCTATCATGATTCCCGGCAAGAGCTGGTAGCTGCCCGTCATCTCGCAGACCATGACGACTCCGGCGAGAGGAGCCTTTGCGGCGCCGGCAAAGAACGCTCCCATTCCGACAAGCGGCATCGCTCCGGGTTCCCGCAAGATTCCGGGCGCAATCGTTTCGACGGCGACGGCAAACGCGGCCCCGACAACACCGCCCAGAAAGAGGGACGGTCCAAAGACGCCTCCCGATCCGCCGCTTCCCACGGTAAAGGACGTAGCGAGAATCTTCGCGAGGACAAGACCGAGGAGAAATATCACGGACGGCGCATTCGCCGGGTCAACCAGGCGGGTCATGCTTTCCACGTAATCCCAGGTTCCGCCCATCGCCTGCGGAAATCCGATGGCAACGATTCCGCACACAATGCCGCCGACTGCGGGCTTTAGCCAGTTCGGCGCGTTCCACCTCGAAAAAAAGTCCTCGACGGCATAGTAGCACTTCACATAGACGAGCGACAGCGGAACGCAGATCAAGCCCAGAAACGCGCAGAACAGAAGTTCTATTCCGTTCGCAAAGTAAAAGTCCGGTACATTGAACGTGGGCGCCGTTCCAAACACGCTGGAATAGACGGAAAAACCGACGACGGAAGCGACAATCGACGTTCCGAACGCGCTGCTTTCGAAATCTTCGCGGTAGAGAATTTCGACAGAGGTGAGCGCCCCCGAAAGCGGCGCCTTGAAGATCGCGCCGAGACCCGCGGCCATTCCCGCAAGGCCGAACTGTCTGCGAACCGCCCGCGGCATTCGGAAAAGACGGCAGATCAGGGCGGCGATTCCCGAACCTATCTGCGAAACGGGGCCTTCATAGCCCGCGCTTCCGCCGCTGCCGAGAGTGACCGTGCTCGCGATCAGCTTCACGGGCGCGACGCGCTTTCTGGGAACTCCGCCACGATGATGGAACGCGTAAATGGAACGGTCGGTCCCCTGGCCGGAAGCCTCCGGGGTTTTCGTTACGACAAACAGGAAGAGCCCGCAAAGAAGCCCGCCGAGAGCAGGCGCCAGATAGATAGTCCAACCGGTAAACGTGTCGTGCACGACCAAGGACGTATATTCCAGGCAAAGCCGAAAGACGACCGCGACGCCTCCCGTCACAAGGCCGATAAAGGCTGCGAGCAAGATTTTCGGAACGTAGGAATTGACGATGAACAGCCGGGAAAACTTTTTCATCGGACGTTACTTTCGCTTGCGCCACACGAAAAGGACGCCGGCGACCGAAAGGACAAAAATCGCGGCGATGATCCAGAACGAAAAGGGATTCTCCGGTCCAAGCCCAAAGGGGAACGATACGTTCATTCCGAAGATACTCGCGACAAATGTCGGAATCGTAATCGCAATCGTAATGACGTTTAGGGTTTTCATCAAAGCGTTCATGTTGTTGTTCACGACGCTCGCCCGCGCATCCATCAACGATGCGAGAATGTTCGCGTAGATTTCCGCCTGCTGCAGGCTCTGCCTGTTTTCGATCACGACGTCATCGAGAAGTTCGCGCTCGTTCTCGTCAAAATGCATTCCGCGCCCCATCTGCAATTTTTTCAGGAGCGCCTCGTTGGAATTGAGCGCGCTGACATAGTAGATCAATCCCTTGTTCAGCGTAAACATGTATTGCAGATACTTGTTGTCGAGCGTGTTCTGGAGCTTGTCCTCCAGCTCGTCGCTTATCCGGCTGATGATTTTCAAGTGTTCGTTGAAGTGATAGACGGAATAGTTCAACAGCTTGATGACGAAGGTATTCAGGCTGTCGATTTTCGAGAACCGTCGAGGATCCATCAGCGGAAGTTCCGCGTCCGAAAGGAGCAGCACCCAGTCAGAAAAAAGAAAGATTCCGAAAGACTCCACGCGGAACTCGAAATTGTCCGAGGATGTATAATTGCGCGGCTTCTTGAAGACTATCGTGATGAAGTCGTCGTCATATTCCACACGGGAAAGCTCGTCGTTGTCGAACGCGGAGGCAATCGTATGCTCGGCGATTTCATACTTCTTTACCAGAGCGCCCCGCTGTTCAGGGCTCGGACTTCCCATCAGCACGATGTCCGCGGAATCTTCGTCCTCGGCCTGCGTGACGCGGCCATTCTCGATTTTATAATACTTGTGCATACGAGCCTTCTTGTGGACGCTTTCGGGTCGCCCCAAAAATAAAAAAGACCCGGGCTTATGCCTAGGTCTTTGTCTTTTTTAGAATGAAATTCTTAGACAATCCGACGAATGCGGGAATTAAACCACACGACGAACGGAGCGCAGATGCAGATGGACGTGTAGGTTCCGACAATGACGCCAAAGGACATCACGATGCCGAAATCCCGGATAGAGGAACCGCCCATCACGGCGAGAATGACGCACACGAAGAAAGTCGAAACGGAAGTAATCACCGTGCGGCTCAGGCACTGCGAAACGGAACGGTCAACCGTCTTCGGGAAATCGGCGGAACCGTGCAAGCGGACGTTCTCGCGAATACGGTCGTAGTTGATGATAATGTCGTTCACCGAATAGCCGATCATCGTCAGGAGCGCGGCGATCATGGCGCCGTCAACGGAGAGTCCCAGAGCGGCAACCAGTCCGACAGTCAGAATCGTATTGTGAATAAGGCCGACGACCGCCCCGATGCCAAATCCGAGACCGAGCTTTCCGAACCGGAACCAGACATAGAGACAGATGACAATCCACGCGAAGACGACCGCAAGAATCGCGTTGAAGCGGAGTTCCTTGCCGATGGTCGCCCCGACATCGTCCTGGGAAAGAATCTTCACGTTGTCGTCGGAATCGATAGCCTTGACCACGTCCGGTCCCTTCTCGCTCTTCACGGAGACTTCGTAGGCGTTCTGGATGGCGGATCCGCCGACCGCGCGAACCGTTCCGTCCGTCACGTTGAACTTGGCGAGAACCTCGTTCAAGTCATCGAGATGATCCTTGGAATCGTTATACTGGACGCGGAAGACCGTTCCCCCCGTAAAGTCGATGCTGAAATTGAATCCCTTGAAAACCGAGACGCCAATCGACAGCACGCAGAACGCAAGGGAAATCACGACAAAGAGCTTTGCGCGACGAACGACCGCGATCTTCGCATGGTTGATGGCCGCGATTCCGTTTCCGATGGATATCGTGTTCGAATCCTGCTTGGCGAGCTTGATGTCAAAGATTGCGCGCGTAATCGTCAGAGCGGTAAACATCGACACCGCGATACCGATCATCAGCGTAAGGCCAAAACCCTTGACCGATGCCGTACCGACCTTGTAGAGGATAAGAGCGGTGAGGAATGTCGTCAGGTTCGAGTCGAAGATCGCGCTGAACGCTCTCTCGTAGCCCTTCGCTATCGCCATGCGCGCCTTGTTGCCTTCGCGAAGTTCTTCGCGGACGCGTTCGAAAATGATCACGTTCGCGTCGATGGACATGCCCACGGTCAAAATCATGCCGGCAATGCCAGGAAGCGTCATCGTCGCATGGAACACGGAAAGCACGGCGGCGGTAATCAGCGCGTTGCAGACCAAGCCCGCACTGGCGATAAGGCCGCCAAAGCGATAATACATGATCATGAACAGGACCGTTATCACGAGACCTATCAGGGCGGATCCAAATCCGGAACGGATGTTGTCGTCGCCGAGAGTCGCCCCGATCGTTCGGCTTTCGATAATGTTCATCGGAGCCTTGAGAGCGCCGGAACGGAGGACGACCGCGAGACGGTTCGCTTCCGCCATGTCGTCAAGACCCGTAATCTGGGCTTCGCCGTTCGGGATGCGATCCCGAATGACCGGTGCGCTGATCACCTGGTCGTCGAGAACGATCGCCATCTGCTTGCCGATGTTCGCCGCGGTAATGGCGCCAAAGCGCTTCGGGCCGATGCCCGCAAACTTGAGGCTCACGGCGACTTCGCCGGAATTCGTTCCGTCGCTTACGCGATACGGGCGCGCGTCGGAGACATATTCGCCGCTCATTTCCGCGCGACGCTTGAGCAGGTAGAGACGCTTCGCCTTGACGGCGGAACCGTTCATCTTTTCAAGTCCCGATCCCCAGGCAAAAACGACATCATGCGGAACCAGGCTCTGCACGGTGCGGTCGTTCAAGATCCGCTTCACTGTCTCGATCTGCTCCTGGGCGACAAATCCGCCGTTGCCAAAGGACATGTACAGAGCGGACAGAGAGACGGCCTGGGAATTTTCGCTTGCCACCGAGCTGTCCTGCTTCTCTACGGAATCCGTCTTGCCCGCCGCGTTGCCGGCAAAGAGTTCCGCATCCGAAACGTCCGCAACCTTTTCGACCGGCTTCGACGAATCGCCCGCAACGGCTGTTTCGCCGGAATCCGCAATCGCGCCGCGGTTTGCAAGGTAATTGTCGATGACCGAAACGACCTGTCCGAACTTTTCCTGTTCCGCGAGAATCTTGAATTCGAGCTTCGCCGTACTACCGACAAGGCTCTTTGCCGTGGAATCATCCACGCCTGCAAGTTCGACGATGATGCGATCCTTGCCCGACGGGGAAATCAGCGGTTCGGAAAGGCCGAACTGGTCCACGCGGTTCCGCACGATTTCGAGGGACTGCTGCTGGATATCCTTGATGTCTTCCGACTTCAGCCCCTTGCCGTCGATCTGCAGCGTGATGCTTGTACCGCCGGCCAGGTCAAGTCCAAAGTTCACCGCCTTCGCGGCGACTTTCGGATTTTGCTTCACGTATTCCTTTTTCGCCTCGCCTGTCTTGGAGTGGACGCGAATCGAAGGAATGATCGTGTAGCACGAAAGAAGTAGGATAGCGAGAATGATAAACTCGCGCAAACCGAATATTTTTTTCTTCATCTGATCTTTTCCTTAAAGGCGTAAAAAACCTAAAGTGCCGTTCAAATTTAGTAAGAGAGCATCCTTTTGGTGAGGACCACCCCGCCTTTTGCCACGAAATAGCCAGCCACATTTTCGATTGGCATCCGCTTTCGCTCGTAAACGACCTCGGTCCGCGACGAAATTCCGGGCAAGGGTACCGCTCCGGGAAATCCTAGCCGAAGTTCCACGACCGTATTCCCGTAAGTCCGGCAGAGAAGAATCCCCTGCCCTTCGGGATGAATGGAAAGCGTTCCGAGCGTCATCGCGGCTTCGCGCCTGCGAAAATCCAAAAAGGTCTTCACCAGCCGAAAGATCTCCGTGCTTTCCGCCGCGGGCATTTCCTGCCAAGGGAAGCAGCGTCTGTTGTCGGGATCCTTGCCCCCTTCCAGCCCGATTTCATCCCCGTAATACAGAGAAATCGCTCCCGGAAGACAGAGGAGAAGGGCGCAGGCGAGGATCGCCCCGTCCGGATTTTCCCCGGCGAGGGTTCGCAAGCGGGCCGTATCGTGACTTCCAAAAAGGTTCATCTGTACGCCGAACAGATTCCGCTCGAAAAGGGCCTGGAACTTTTCGCAGAATTCGGAAAGCCCCAGTTCCCGTTCAAAAGTCCCCGTCGTATCGCCAGTCGAAACCGCATCCGCGGAACGCATTCCGTGCGGAAAAAGAAATTCCAGGGCGAGCTTTCGCACCGGATAGTTCATCACGCCGTCGAACTGGTCGCCGGCAAGCCAGCGCGAAGGATCTTCCCAGATTTCCCCGACTATGTACGCTTCGGGATTTATCCTCTTGACCCGCAAGCGAAACTCGCGCCAAAAGCTGTCGTCGTCGATTTCGTTCGGGACATCCAGCCGCCAGCCGTCTATTCCGCGGCGTATCCAGTATTCGGCGACGCGCATCAGGTATTCCCGGACTTCGACATTGTCCGTATTGAACTTGGGCAGCGGAGCCATTCCCCACCAGCATTCGTAATTCGGGCTTTCCGAGTAAGCCTTGACCGGAAAGGAACGGATGTGGAACCAGTCCCTGAACGGAGAATTCTCGCCCTCTTCCATCACGCTCAGAAAGGGAAAGAATCCGCGCGAACAGTGGTTAAAGACCCCGTCGAGGACAAGGCGCATTCCCCGGCGGTGAATTTCTCGCACCAGTTCGTCGAAATCGTCAAGCGTTCCCAGTACGGGATCGATCCGAAAGTAATCGACCGTATGGTAACGATGGTTCGCCGCGCTCATGAAGATCGGGCAGAGGTAAATTGCGTTCGCGCCGACCCGCTGGATATAATCGAGACGTTCCAGGATTCCGCGGAGATTCCCCCCGCAAAATCCGGAAGTTTCGGGCTTTGCGCCCCAATTTCTAAAATGCCCCGGAGGCGAATATCGCGGACTGCGCGCAAACCTATCCGGAAAAATTTGGTAAAAGACCGCGGACTTCACCCATTCCGGGCAGCAGGCCTTGTCCATGAAACGGTTTTCCATACGGTTCACGCAAGGGAACGCCTGGCCCGTTCATCCGTCAGGCGAGCGATTTCCCGAATCAAGGCGACGTTTTCTTCCAGTTCCTCGATCGTGCAAGGCATCCGGTATGTCCAGTTCTGCGGACCGACGGTTCCCGGCGTATTGACGCGCTCGTCTTCGGGATTTGCAGGCGAAAGCCGCGCGCTCAGAGCGAGAAAGTCCTGGATCGGAGGAATGCAGAAAAGACTGTTCGCCTTGAAGATGTTCCGGATGAGCAGCCGGACCGTATCCGGCGAGAGGGATTCCGGCGCGAAACCTTCCAGATGCAGATGGCTCGACCAGAAGTAGTTTCTGTCAAAGTCCCGCTCCTTCCAGAGGCCTAGCAGGGTAGATGTGTCATGGACGCTCGTCGTCGCGACGGAAAGCCGCGGATATTCCGAAAGCTCGTAATAGGGCTGGGAAGGCGCATCCCAGTTACGCGTCCAGCGTTCCACGCGAAGCGAGTTTATCCGAAGTTCCGAAAGGACCTGCGGAACGCAACGCGGGACCGCTCCAAGATCCTCGGCGCAAACCGTCATGTCCGTCGCCTGGGCAAGAACGGACAGCAGCTTCTTGCCGTTCGCATACCACAGGGATTCCTGCGCCGCTTCGTTTGCCCGGATAAGGTTCCGAAGGGATTCCTGCTCGCCATGGGGAAGCGTTCCGAGCACCGGAGCGTTATACCAATACCAGAACGGATAGTATTTCCCATCGGGGGTTCCCGGCACGAAGACGCGGTTCCATAAGACTTTCAGGAGACCGTCCTTCACGGGCTGTTCTTCCCCGGACGCGATAATCGCGCCTTCCGAACGGAACTCTTCCTTCAGAACGTAGCGGTCGCTCGTAAACGGCAAGAGCTCAAAATACCTCTCGACGCAAGCGTCTGTCGCTCCGCCAAGAAATTCCCGCAGCTGTTCCCTGGAGAAATTCGGGCTCTGCAGGTAGGCGACGGTCTCCTTCCTGAATCCCGCGGACGAAAGCTCCGTTTCCGTAAGCGGAATAGCCGGCGAAAAATGTCCGAGTATCCCCGTCCGCTCGCACTCGGGAATCGCCCAGATTCGAAAGAAGCCAAGAACGTGATCGATTCGATAGGCGTGATAGAACTTTGCCGCCTCGGCAAGACGATCGCGCCACCACTTGAAACCGTCCTGTTCCAGAACGTCCCAGCGATACGTCGGAAATCCCCAGTTCTGTCCGCTGTAGCTGAACATGTCGGGCGGTGCGCCGGCTCGGTCGGAAAGCGAAAAGTACTTGCGGCTATACCAGACATCCGCGCTGTCCTCGTTCAGGAGAATGGGAATGTCCCCCTTCAGATAGATTCCGCTTTCGGTAAGCTTGTCGGTTGTCACCTTGAACTGGGCTTCCGCTTCGAATTGCATCCAGCACTGGAACATGGCGTCGGCATGCATCTTGCGAAAGAGGGCGCTCACGCGGGCTGGCGACGGGCTGGAATCTTCCGTCCAACTCTTCCAGCTCGCTTCCCCGTTCCTTTCCTTGAGAACGGCATAGACGGCATAGGGCTTAGCCCACGGATTCGCATCGATCCATTTGAGAAACGCGACGTTGTGTTCCAGAATCGCATAGCGCGAGTCGAATATTTTCCGGAGAATGGCGCGCTTTTCCCGAACGATTTCCTGGTAGCGGACTTTCGGTTCCGCCGCGTATTTCCTTTGCAAAGCCATGATTTCCGGCATGAAGCTTTCCGCACCGATGATTATCTGCAAGCGGAGAAAGACCGGATTCAGGGCAAAGGCGCTGCGCGCGCTGTAAGGGGAAGATTCGTAACCGGTATCGTTCACCGGAAGAATCTGGATTACGTTCAGTCCGCATTTCTTCGCCCACGCGCCAAACGGGACCAGGTCCAAAAATTCGCCAATGCCTACGCTATCCTTGGAACGCAAGGAAAAAAGAGGAACCGCTACACCGCTCTGAAAACAGGAAATGTCACCATATCGCATACCCCAAAGATATATTCAAACACCGTAAAAAATTGCGAATCATGGCTAAGAAAGTGAAAAAACAGCCAAAAGGGAACCTCTAAAAATCGCCTTGGTCAAGAAACTCCCAAATTTTTGAAAATTGAATTTTTAGAGGTGACCTAAAGCTATTCCGGTAGCGGATTCTTGCGCGGACGACCGCGCTTGCGCTTTACCGGCACTTCGAAAATTTCGGAAGACGGCGAGACGCCTAGCGGAGAATCCGGCTTGAACAGGGAGTTCGGATCGAGCTTTTGGGGAGCCGCGGAATCTGTCAACGCCGCGCGCTCGAGAACGGTTCGTTCCATGGCGGCACGCTTTCTTGCCAGTTCGCGCTGGCGCTTCGCTTCTTCCGCGGCGCGTTTCTTCGCCAGTTCGTCCTCGGAGATTATCTGCGTCTTGGCGGCACCGAACTTCGCCCCGCCAAAGGAACCGACAAGCACGCGGCCCGAACTTTGCCTGGGCGGAAGCGGAGCCGGAGCGGCTTTCGGCATGGCGGCGAGAGGATCTTGCACGTTCACCGTTTTCTTCATTTGGCTGGGCACGAACAGCGTTTTCCGCGGAGCGGGCGTCGAGGCTCCGCGCCTTGCCGCTTGCGGCGAAGCGTTTCCGTCGAAATCCGACATCTTGGGCATCGGTCTCGACGAGTGGACAATCCGGTCCCGATTTTCGTACTGTTCCATCAGGCGGCGAAACTTCGCCTGTTCCTTCGCAAGCTTTTTTGCGGCCCGTTCCTTCTTCGAAAGGCGAAAGCGGTCTCGCTTTTCGGGATCGACCGGGTGGAGCGCAAGGATCTCTTCATCGGAAAGACCGCGCAATTCGGGGGGAACTTCTACCACGGGGAGATTTTCAGTCTGTGTAATCGGTGTATTGTCCATCGTATTCATCAAGGCTAGGATGATTCGGGCTTCTCCAAAAAACTTTTTCCAGGAAACGCGAAGGATACTTTACAAGAAGCGGAGCGTTCCTTATCGAGACAATTTTTAGAGTCGTCCTTGATTATAAAATCAGCGAAACAACATTTAAATTAAAAAAATCTATTTGTCAAGACCTAGAAATTCTTGAAATAGAGTTGTATTTTTTACGCAATGCTCCGATTCACACAAGAAATCCTTTTAACGCTCCGATCCCGTTCAAACGAAGAGGAAGCGCGTACAATGTCAAAAAGCATGCGCGACTCCTTCGACTTTCTCGGAGTCAGCGTCATCAAGCGTCGCGAAGCCACCTACCCGATTTTCGACAAGTTCCCGCCCAAGAACGGGGACGAACTGGCGGCAAGGGTCTCCGACATGTGGTCTCAACCTTACCGCGAAGTCCAGTATGCGGCTTGCGACTATCTGTTCAAGCACAAGGCTCTTCTCGGCGGACAGCATCTAAGCTTCCTCAAGACGCTCATCAAGACCCGTCCGTGGAAGGACACGGTCGATACGATCGCGACGAGCGTCCTGGGCGATCTCGCCTGGAGAATCCCGCCCATCCGACACAAGATTGCCACCTGGATTCGCGACCCGAACATCTGGGTCCGCCGCAGCGTCATCCTTTTCCAGCTTCAGTATCGCGACCACACGGACTGGGATCTTCTCAAGTCCTGCTGCCTGCACTGCGCCAAGGACGACAACTACTACATCCGCACGGGCATCGGGCAGGCGCTATCCGAATACGCGCGCATCAACCCGAACGAAGTCCGGCATTTCGTCATGGACACGGAACTCGCTCCCCAGACGTCCCAAGAGGTTCTGCGGAATATCTAGCGGAATCGCCCAGAATACGAAACAGGACGCCTGGATAGGCGTCCTGCTTCTATTTAGCGGAGCCAACTTCCCCGAATTCCGTTTCCCTAGCGGATCGCGGGAACGATGACGAGCGCCTTCTTGCCGGGCTTCACGTTTGCCGTGAAATCGTAACGCTCGACAGCGCCGCCGTTCCGGTTTGTCGCGAGGACGGTCACCTTGTGAATTCCCGGGGTCGCCGGGATCCGCGCCATGCGGACATTGCGCGGAAGAAAAAGCGCGACCCGCAGATCGGCCTGTTCCAATTGGGCGGCAGCGACATCCGTTCCGATGCTCGTCACGAGATTCAGCAGGACATTGTTCGTTTCCATCTTCTTCTTGGCGACCTGTGCGGCGATAGTCCGGGTGAGAACGCGGACAGCTGTCCGTCCGAGCGTTACGGTGCGTTCCTCTTCCAGGTTCTTGACCAGGTTTTTCGTATTGTCCAGGAAAATTTCCGGATGGTAGCCCAAGGGCCTTCCGTCCAGCAGGATTTCAAAATTTTCCACGCGATACGGAACGTCCTTGCGTTCCGGAATCGCGATCGTCACAGAGAAGGTCGTTCCGCCATGGCTTCCGATGGCCGTCGCCGGAAAGGGGATGGTCAGGCTTTCGACTTTTCCCGATTGCGGATTCTTGCCCATCACGTTCAGAATGCCGCCGCGCACGTAAGTTCCCGAGAGCATCCATTCCCCGAGAATCGCGCTGTGACCCGCATAGCCGATGACGACGATTTCCCCGTTCGCGTTATCGACATACATCGGGACCGTTTCCGAAACGTTTCCGTTCGGGAAGTTCAGCGAGGAAATGTCGCTTGCGCGACCGCTCTTTTCAAGGCGGTTCACGATAAAAGCCTGCGCTTCGGCGGGGAGCTTCGTCGCCTCTTCGGAATAGGCCCGAACCGTCTTGTAGTAGGAAATCGCGGCGTTGTCCGTTTCACCGCCCATTTCATAGACGAGAGCGATCAGATACCGCAGGTATCCGGCATCGTTTGTCTTCTTGTCGCTCTTCTGGTAAAGCTGCTGCAGGGCGATATCCGAAGCCCGCGCCTCGACGAGCGCCCCATCGACATCTCCCATCGCGAGGTAGTTCACGATATTCATCTCGTAAAGGGAAAGGATTTCGAAAGGCCGCGCCCGGTATGGCCGAACGTTGTCGTTCGTCAAGACCGAAGCAGCCTCGTTCGTAACGGACTTTGTATAGAGATCGTCGTAAATCTGCTTTGCCTTTTCGAACTCGTCGGCGCTTTTCCGGTAATTGCCATCATAGTGGTAGAGCGTCGCGAGATCGAAGTGGTAAAGAAACTCGGAATTGGAGCCGTAAAGTTTTTTCTGATTCTTCTGAACGGCATCGATTGTAGCGGAAAACCCGCCCTGCGCCATCGGTTTCGAAAGTTCCTCGTATCGAGTCATCGACTTGTTGGCACAGGAGACCAAGAGGAACAGACAGAGAACGAGCGGAGAAAAGCGGATTTTCTTCATGGCGAACCCCGACTACATCTTGACGGAGCTTTTGCTCATGTACTTCTTGATTTTCTTGTCGCCGATCCAAACCGTCTTGTGCGTCTGGATATCGACAAGTTGCAAGTCTATCTGGTAGAAGACGACCTGTTCGCCGCCTTCCTGGTCAACGATCGAGTTCAGGCTTCCCGTGAGCATCAGGTCCGCGCCGATTTCCTGCCCCGCTTCCTTGCGGGTTTCCTCGGTCGCATTGCCGGACTGGCTTGCGAGTTCCGCGCGGAGTTCGCCGCGTTCTTCGGCGTTCGCGACGAAATCGACCTTGCCCGAGTTGATGAGAGCGCGTTCCATGTCCTTGATGAAGGTTTCCACGTTGATGTGTTCGTGGCTCTTGTTGCGGACGCTACCGATGACGACGGTCGGAAGCTCGCCGTTCTTGTTCTGGAGAAGCTTGCCATACCAGGGGCGCGCGATGCAGTCCTGGATCATCTCTTCCGCGACAAGGCGGGAATCCGTATCGTTCCACTTTCCGGAGAGATCGACAACGGAATCCGATTCGATGCGGGTGACCTTTTTTCCGCCGCCAGCGCATGCCACAAAAGCCATCGCCAGTGCCGAAAGAGCAAAAATACGCAGAATTTTAGACATAGAGATCCTTCTGTTAAGTTTTGGTTTTCGCTTAATATAGAAAACATTCCGCCCAGACAGGATTTTGGGCGCGTTATCCGAATGTTCCCCAATTCCTAGTAAAGCGCTTTTTACAATTGCTAATTTGCTACATTGCAGAATGTTCTGCGATAGGAGATTCGACATGAAAAAATGGATTCTTTTTATCGGCACTCTGGCCATCGTGGCTTTCGCAGGCGAAGGACGACCCGTCTATAACCCGTTCTCGAGCTTTGGACTCGAACTCGGCGTATTCAAGCCCGTAAACGATTCCTGGAGCGACGAGCGCACGGCATTCGGCGAAATGAACTTCGTTTCGAACTTCCAGATTCTCCCCTACACGAGCGTCACGGGCGACATCGGCTACTCGTTTCCCGGCAACGGATTTAACGCGAAGCTCGGTCTGCAGCAGATGCTTCTCCCGGCAAGTGTCACCCTCTTTGTCGGCGGCATGGCAGGCGTGAGCACGCTCCCCGAAGACGACATTCTCGACACGTTTGGCGACAGGTTCGGCCCGACCGTGGAAGCGAACGCAGGCATTTACCTTTTCCGCGAATCGTTCCTCTCCTTCCGCATCAAGGGTTCCTACCAGTGGACATTCGCGAAGGAGACCGAACACGGATTCGGCGTTTCGCTGGGAATCCTCTTTGCCAATTCCCGCCCGGGACTAAGGGCGATCGACGTCAGCCGATGAAGATTTCAACCCGCGGACAATACGCGCTCGAAGCGCTTCTCTGCCTTGCTACGGGAGATTCGAAGCATCCTCGCAGCATCCATTCGATAGCCGAGGCGACAAAGCTTTCGGAAGGCTACCTGGAGCAGCTCTTCATCCCGCTCAAGAAGGCGGGATTCGTCGCCGGAAGCCGCGGCGTGCAAGGCGGGTACAGGCTAACCCGGAATCCCGGTGAAATTTCCGCGTTTGACGTTCTAGACAAGATGGAGACATCGCTCCGGTCCGTTCCCTGCCAAGGCGGCGACTGTCCGCGAAAGGGACGCTGCGAATCCAAGGATCTCTGGGACAAGGTAAGCGGTTCGCTCGAAGCCATTCTCAAGGCGGTATCGCTCGAAGACCTCGCGACCATTTACCGCGGCGTGCAAGGAGTTTTCATCGGATGAAGATTTCCACCAGGGGACGCTACGGCATCCGATTTTTAATCGACATCGCGGAGCAGGGGCCAAGCGCGCATACGACCCTTTCCGAGATTTCCGAGAGACAGCAGATTTCCCCGACTTATCTCGGACAAATCGCCGTTGTCCTGAAGCGCGCAGGGTTCATCCGATCCATCAAGGGTTCTAGCGGCGGATTCGTCCTCGCAAAGCCGCCCGCGGACATCCACCTCGACAGCGTCCTAAAAGCCCTGGAAGGCGACCTGAAAATCGTCGAGCCGCCGATTCCGACCGCAGAAGATACACCGTTTCGAAAGGCCCTGCGCATCGGGCTTTACAACAAAATCGACGAGGCGCTTTCCAGCATCCTGAAAAGCATCACCCTGGACAAGCTCGTTTCCAGAAAATCCTCGGGATATATGTATTATATCTGAGAGGATTTACAGGAGCTTTCGCACAAGGCGAAAGCCTTTGACAAATGTCCGCTTCATATAGGGCGTGCACGTCTCGACGGCATTTCCGACGATTCCATGGGAAGGGAACTTCTGTCAAAGAGTTTTCGTCTTTTCGATTTCCGTCCCATCACTTGATTTGCCTGACCAGGCGCAAGCCTTGGAAAAGTCTTTCCGGATCAAAAAAATCGGTTCTGCACTTCGCCTTGAACTTCAACGCCTTGAGGGTATCCGCCAAAAATCCGCCCTTGCAGGTGGCCGCAACCCCGGGAAAATACTCCTCCTGATGTTTTTCCATGATGACATTTTCGCACACAAGACCGAACATATCATACAATCCGTAATCATTCGGCTTCAGCATTCCTACCGGCCTAGATTTTTGCAGCCATTTCCCGCAAGAACGCTCCAATCGGCTTCGTTCGTTCCAATCGTTCCAGTTCATTTTCAAAAACCTGTCTTCCGGATCCCGAACGCCGAACCAAGCATGCCGAGCGGCAATGGAGGAATCACCATCAGTGCCCCATACATAAAACGTATAACTATGTCCGGCGCGTCCCAACGCCATCCATTCATCGTAATAGGGCAAACGATAGCCGTTCGCGCTTGTGTCTATCCTCACGCGGACAGCCGAGTTTTCTACATGAAAATTGACATCGGAAATGACAAGGCAGCCGTCGTCCGCAAGGCCGTATTCATCATCTGTCCATTCGAAAGAATAGACCGGTCGAAAACCGTCCCGAGCACTTCGAAGATTCGCATAGACAAGGGCATAGTACAAATTGACACGGACAGCCGCGGAATCATGCGCATCGCAAAATCCGTTTTTCGTCAAGGTCTTTTTTTTCTCTATCCAAAAGGGATGATTTGCCTGGTACTCCCTTTCGACTTGCGCAGGAATGGAGTCCCACAGAGCCTGGACAAATTCACATTCGGTGACCATGTACTTATCCACAGCCAGGACCTTGTCGATAAATTCATACCGTTCCGGATCGATCGGATACCAGAGGCCTTCCTTGTAATAAAAGCCTTCGCCCAACTCTAAAAACCCCAAAAGATGTTTTTTCCCCCTGAGATCGATGTACCTCATTCCGACCAGCAACTGAAAAGTGTAGCCGTTGCCCATCCTGGTCGCATACAGAATCTTCCCGTTCTTCACGTAATTCCCGGAATGCAATCGAATGCAGGAACTTCCCTCTTTTTCGTACTTGAAATCTTCAACTTTCCAAAAGCCGTCGTCATCATCCACACAGACGGAATAGACCGTATTCTTTTCCATTTCAAGCCAACGCACGTCTCCACCCCCTTTCAAGGAAACCTGAAACGAATCCTCGCTTGCGCGGAGCGGCTTTATCCTCGGTACAGTACGGGAAACCTTGACAATCGCCTTGGGGCCTCTCGGCCCGTGTTCCTTGTCAAAGACTGTTCCATTGATTTCATAGAGAGAATCCTTGGCGGCAAAGGCCAACACCGTAAAGGCGAGAAAAAGAATTATTTTGACTTTCATGGTTTTTACCATCTAATGGTTATCTATAAAAAGCTGGCGAACCAACCTGAAGCCCCAAAACTCGTTTAGGGAAAATCCGACACGACATTCCTTTGTTTGAATTTTTTTATCCGCATTATATTTTATACGCGTATAGCAAACGTCCTTTGCCTCGTGTTGTTTTAAATCGTCTTTTATAAGGCATTCTCGAGATTTTTCATCCTTGCTGACACATTCGCGTCCCTGTAAAGTGTATTCTACCGCATTTCCCATAACATCATATAATCCGTACGGATTTGGTTTCAACAACCCGACATCGTGAACTCGTTCTTTGGCGGGTCTATACCATTCATATTGGGAAATGGTTAGCGAATCCGTTTCATTACCCCAGTAAAAATCTTTTTTAGAGGCGCCTCTTTGTAAAGCAACCCATTCATCATGCGTAGGAAGCCGATACCCATTTTTGGTTGTATCCGCTCCGTTTGCATACGAAGAAACTTCAAAACCTTCCAGCGTACTTCTATTGTTAGCGTAATTAGGAACTATGGAAAACCCCGGATCTTGCGGCATATCGGGATGACTTAATGCGTCATTGTCTGGATACCACGAATCAGAAGCTTTGTAAGCCACTCCAAAATAATCACATAGATATTTTACTTCGCCAACCGTCGCTTCCGTTCGATCGACGACAAGAATCTTGTTCAAGCGAGTCGCTTTGTACGAACCATATACGCGTCTTTTATTGAACGGTCCAACAACGGAATCCAGCCTCCATAACAAATGAACGTCTTTTGACAAATCGATTAATTTTTGATTGTTTAGCAACCAAATGCTATCAGAGGGAATCGAATCTTTAAAGTGCACGAACAAAAAGCTTCCGGTTCGATTTGGAGTAGTCACCAAAAAGCAATTTTCTGTTGACAGCACAAATGGGATGGCTCCATCCCAAAATCCTTTTTGATCATTTTCTAAACAGATACTATAGTTTTGTTTTTTCTCTGTTTCTATGTATTGTGTCTTTCCAACAGCAAGAACAGCTTTGGGAGCAACCGGATAAATTTTTCCGATTTTTGAAGACGAGCGGAAATAGTACCGATTCAAGGGATGATTCATTCTTAAGTCCCGCACAGTCTTTTCTGCGTTATTTATATTCGCCTCATTGGTAATTTTCTTTCCCGATGCATCAAAGATTTCCACACCATAAGAGGAAATAACGATAAGACTCAAAACCAAAAATATTTTTTTATAAAACATCTGTCATTCTCCATAATTAAAGTTCAGAATACTTGAATCCGCACAGTTTTCCGCTAAATTTATCCGATGCAGACAATCCCATTGTCGCTCACTTGTTTTATCGATGTATTTTGCCGTAACAGGTCTATCTCTCAACAAAACGCCATTTCGATCATCATTCCAGTGCATTAAATTTCCTTGATCAGATTTACTATCATTTACTAATTCATCATTTATATCTATTAATCCAAACATATGTCCCATTTCATGCAAAAGAACCCTTCCTGTTCTTTCATTTCTCCAAGGCAAAAGAATATATGAAAAGTCATAATCAAACGAAGATTTTGTATTTTCTTTTTCAACAAAAATCGTAACGGCTTTTGCCGTTGATATATGAGGACCTAAATAAGGAGCATCTACAGGTTGTGAATTACCGCTTTCAATAAATACCATTTGTTCAACATTGACATTTTCATTGGTTAACGTGTCTTCTATAATTTTACCGTTTTCCTTTTTTATTGCAATCCAATAATTTCCTTTTTTACGAACAACATATGGAATATATTCAATCTCATTTATTGCAGAAATCAACTGAATTTCAGTTTCATTCTCGGGAGAATTTTCAGGTTCACCACAAATTTGGACAAAACCTTTTTTGTCATACTTAAGAGACCAAATTTTCCGAGTAGGCCATGTTAAAGAAAGAATCATTCGCGAAAGATTGTTCTCCTGCAAAAATATTCGAGCAGTTTCAATTGCATCGTCTATATCATCTTTTATCGCTTCATAGCAAGAAGAATCTGTATTTAAAACATGAATTTTCAAATAGTTTGATGAACGTACCGTAGAGTCTATTACATTGCCTAAATCATCTTTATACAAAGAGACATTTTGGGGAATGCTTTGATAAATATATGCAAGACGAGGATAAAAAATATTCCTATGATAAACTTTAGGAATGGCATCTTCCCAAAACTGAGAACTTTTAATAAAATCACTAGGTATTTTTCCGTTTCCTAGAACAAACAAAGCTATCTCTTTTTGAAGAGGCTCGTATGAATGAATTTTTAATTTTTCATAAATGATGTAGTTTCCATCATTACTACTTTCTAATTTTCTACATAATCCGATAGAATCAACATTTCCTGCATTTTTTCCATAAAAACTGAACTCATCATTTCCTTTATTGTCCGGTTGCACGTCCCTAATTAACTTTTTCGTACTCAAATTACAAAACCCGAACTTATAACCAGCGCCACTATAAATAAGCGGATCAACAAAAGCATTCACGAATCCTTCTACATTAGCAACAACAGATACATGTACTATGGAATCTTCTGAAACAGATTTACTTGGTTTGGGATGCTTGTCAAATCCATATAAATGCTCTTCATGAGGCAAGAACCCTGTAATAGACCATGAGAAGGCTTCTGTACTAGGAACAGCAGGCCATGAAATTTTAGCATCAATAAACCCAAAGCCTAGCGGATCTTTTTCCGGCGAAGGATGTCCTGAACATGCAATAAAAGAACAAAGAAATAGCAGACAAAGAATTCCTTTTACCATTTTACAACCTCATATTTTAGACGATCACTATTATTCTTTACATAAATGACAACGAACTCGTCATAAAAACCTTGATCTTCGGCTCTTCTAGAGAACAGTATATAATGGCCATGCTTTTCTACATCAAAGTCCTCTTCCGTAGAATTTTTTATTAAAGACATAAACACATATTTCCCATTTTCTGTTCCATGCCGATAGAATGGAATTTCTATTGGTTCGGCTTCTGGATATACGGTTCCTGTAGAATCCATTAAAGATATGCGAACAATTGCTTTGGATATTTTTGTTTTTTCGTGTTTCTTTACAAGAGCTTTCATCACTCGTCCATATGCGCTATGCCCAGCAAATTCAATATGCGCCTGCGATGGAAAACTTTCAAATACCGGTCTCGTATTTCCTACATTATGAAATTCACCATCGTACCATAATCCATATTGCACAGGAACATTGGTGACATAAATTCCATAAGCTCCAAAAGGAAAACTTTCACCTCGTTCAATGCCTAGAATATCTGTAGGTAAAGAATGCTCTTTCTCTCCCTTATCCACAATAGGGGAAGACGCTTCTATAACTAAACCAGCGTCAACTCCAATGTAACGATTCGACCCTTCAGGAAATGATTCATTTTTAAAAATTGGATCTGTTGCATAATTTGAAGAACCTTTTAATTTAGATGACAAAGAATAACTCACCGATAATTTTTCAGAAAGGCTATCTTGTACAGAACCATTTAGATTTTTCCATATTATACTATTCCATATAGTTCCTTTTCCTAAAATTTCAGGTCCATTATGGATTCCAACGTTTTTAAAGATTGTCGCATTCCAAATATCAATATTGCCGATGGAATCTTGAACGATGCTAGAAAATTGATTCGTCATATTTTGAGAAATAACGACATTTTGAATCAAACAGCTATTTCGAACATATAAAGCAGCTCCCATTTCGTTAGATGTATTCCGAATAAAGAAAACGTTTTGAAGAAATGATTTTCCTCGAGAGAAAAGTCCTCCGCCGAGTCCATTTGCTCGGTTATTGTACATATATACTTGAAATGCGACTAACGAATCACCTAAAAAGGAAATAGCCCCTCCATTTGCTTTTGAAAAATTACTCTGTAAACTTATCCCCGAAAGTTTCAATTTCAATAAGCCCTCAGAATAGATCGCGCCGCCGTCACCGGCATTGTATCCGTTCACGATGCGGAAACCGGTCAGGCTGCGCGGAGAGCGCCCCTCTATCTCGACGTGGGCGGCTTTCCCCAGATCGATCAGCGGCAGGTCGTCTTCGGAAGACAAGTCCCCCAGGTTTTCCGTGTTGCCGACCAGCTCGAAACCCACTTTCCAAGGGACGACGCTGTCCGGGAAACTTTCAAAGGCGTTCCAGGTTCCGCCGGCCATATTGATTTCCCGACCGGTCGTCCTTGCCGTTTCAAGAGCCCTTTCAAAATCGCCGATGGCCGTCGCCGCGGTCATCCCGTCGCAACCCTGCCTGCACGGCGTCTGCGGATTCCAGTAGATGCGGTAATTCGAATTTTTCAGGAAGTCAAACCTATAGCTGCTGCGGAACGCTTCGGACGGAAAACCCGCCATCGGGTTTCGCCTGAGCGACACATCGACCGGAACTTCCGGAGACGAAAGTTCGACAACCCTTGACGGGCCGCCGTTCACCGAGACCTGAAGGCTGTCCGCATAGACGAACATCTCTATCTTGGACACGGAAGGCGAAACCTGGGAACGGTAGCGATATCTTCCCGATTCGAAAAACGGACCGAAGTGCTCTTCGCTGTGGGAAATCTCCCTGGCGCGAGGTTCCCTCGACACGGTCGATTGCGGCTCGACCGTGAACTTTCCCGCATAGACGCTGCCGACGAGATGCGAACGGGAGGGAATATGCACACCTGCATTCGGAGCGACAAATTTTCCGAAATAAAGGCCGTCGGTTCCCATATCGACTCTTTCCCCGGAAACGTTCCACAAGATTTCGCTCGGGTTTCCGCCGGTAACGGAGAAACGGTTCCTGTCGCCGAAGCGGACGCTTCCGGACACGCCGACCGTAAGTGGCCCTGCGGACAGGTCGAAAGCTATTTCGGCATCGGGTTCCGTGTAGAAGTACTGGAACGCGTAGGATCCCGAAGAAAGGCGGATTCTGGACTTTGCCGCGGCGTAAAAGGTCCCGTAGTTCCCGGGAGGAAGCGCGAGGGACTGTTCCGACCCGACAGAGACCGGGGAAATCCCGGGAACGACGTCCGGAATGCCGAATGCGGGTTTCGACAGTTTAGCGGCACTTCTCGTCTTCGCGGACACGCCGTTCTGCTCCACGCACGGATGCCCGTAGCGCAATCCCCCATCAATCCTTGCGCGTTCCCGAAGGAGGCACACCGCCGCGACATCGACATTGCCGAAGACTTTGGAGTCCGCCCCCAGTTCAAGCCTTGTCCCGAACACGCTTCCCAGGGACATGGAGCCGTCCCGAAAATCGACCGTGTCGGCAACGACCGCATAGTCCAAGTCTTCGCCGGAAAACGCAGGCGAATCGCCGGTTTCGACACCATCGCCGCAATCGAGGCAGTTCAGGCCGATGTCCGCGACATATACCGTTCCCGCGGCCTTGCCCAGGTTGAACTCGAGCCGGGCGTTGTTTACGCTCCCCGACCGCATCGTGAAGGTTCGTGTCACCGTCTTTCCGTTCGCGGTCGCCACGACCTCGCCGAACTCGGCAAACGCGTCATACGGAAACCCGTCCCTGCCGATGCGGACTTCCACGTTGCGCCGAGCGCTTACGCCCTGCAAGAAGAACCGCACTTCGTAAGTTTTCCCGGCTCGAAGCTCGATGCCGTTCCTAGTCAGCTGCACGTGCCAATAGTCGGAGCCTCCGTCCGTCACGGAGACAAACCCATCGCCGAATATCGCGTAGGCTCCGTGGTAAGTGGCGAGGTTCCATTCCGAACAGGGGAACTGCACGGCAAGGACGTCCTCCAGGGACGCAAGAAGCAGCAGGAAAAAGATACGGACGTGCATTGTTTTGGAAGCTCCTCTTTGACGATAGAAAAATATAGCAAGCGTGCAAGATTTTTCAAACTACTGACCGAAGCCGCCGACTTTTTCCCAATCCGAAACGCTTTTTACACGGAAAAACTCCGCGGAATAGAAAATCCGCTTTCTTTTCGGATAGTTTAAATAAAATGAAACACTTACGCTCAATATGCCTGCTATCCATCGCCTCCGTGTTTTTTAGCGCAGAACGCGCCGAGGCAAAACCGATGCCTCCATTTCCGCTTGCGCACGAACAATCGGACGGCGACACCCTGACGTTCAAAAAATTCGGAGACGAATACGAAAACTGGGCGGAAACGGTCGATGGCCATGTCATCGTTCCCTGCGGAAAAGACTACTGTTACGCCGACGCGAACGGCGAAAATTCCGGAATCATCGCAAGGAATGCCGACCGCCGAACAAAGGAAGACCGGGCGTTTCTAAAAAAGCTCGAAAAAAGTTCCGTTCAAAAGGTCTATCGGGAAAAGATGCCGAAAAGGGAACGGCGCCCCTATGGAAATTACAAAAGGAAATCCTCGCTAGACGGGGTACGGCAAAAGCCGTCCGCCGAAAGCTGGACTCAAGGCGAACAGACGTTTCTAATGGTCCTTGTGAACCACAGCCTCAAATCGTGGACCACGACCGACGCAAACAACTTCAAGAGAATGCTGAACGAAGAAGGGTACAGCGACAACGGCCACTTCGGAAGCGTTCGCGATTACTACATCCGACAGTCCGGAGGAAAGTTCAAGCCGACGTTCAAGGTGCTAGGCCCCTACACTTACAATGGGACGCCGGCCGGAAACGATGCCGCCGTGATGAAAGCCGTTCTTGCGGAAGCCTATTCCAAGGGCGACCTCACTTCGTTCAACGGATACGCAAAAAACGAAAACGGCACTTTTGTGGGGCTCGTTCTCGCCGGCAACACGGCAGATTATAACATGGACGGAACCATCTACATGGGATGGATGATGACAAACCACTCCCAGGGATCCGTCGGGCGCTACGTGTATATTCCCGGAAAATCCGATCAGGATGCAAGTTCAATCGATGGAATGGGAACCTTCGCGCACGAATTCGGACATGTCCTCGGGCTTCCCGACCTTTACCAGACATCTACGGAGAAAGGAACTTTCAGGACGCCGGGTTCCTACGATGTCATGGACGTAGGCTGCTACAACAACTGGTACACGACATCGACGGGTTCCATCTACGGAAACCATGTTCCCAATATGAGCTCTCTCGAACGGGAATGGCTCGGTTGGCATACCCCGACCGACCTTCCCGCTGTCGATGGCGTCTATTCCATTCCCGTGTATGACTCTTCCAATTTTGCCTACCAGATTGTCGATCCGAACGATTCCGACCAATGGTTCGTTCTGGAAAACCGCCAACTGAAAAACTGGGACGCGTCTCTTCCGGGGCACGGTCTTCTGATCTGGCATATCGATTACGACCAGAATATCTGGGACAGGGAAGGCGTGAACAACGGAACGCAATACGTGGATATCGAAGAAGCGAACACGAGCACGGCTTCCGCCTACACGTTCCCGGGAACATCCAACGTGACAAGCTTTGACGGATTCACAAACTGGAACAACCAGACAATCTACGGCAAGATTTCCGGCATCACGGAAAAGAACGGATACATTTGCTTTGCCGTCGGAAACGCTTCGGTGACATCCTGCCCCGCAATCGCCGCTTCGAGCAGTTCACAGGCTCTTTCAAGCAGTTCACAAGCCGCATCGAGCAGTTCGGAAATTACGGTTTCCAGCAGTTCCGCTCTCGTTTCGAGCAGTTCCGTCCAATCTTCTTCCAGTAACGCCACGGTGCAGCAGGAATTCGTTTACGCTCAAAGCATCCCCATCCAGGCGAATTACGCGACGACAAGCGTTTCCATCGGAAGCGAAGCTATCCAGTTCCTCGGAATCCAAAAGTCACAGCTTTCGGCATTGTTCGGCAACGGCCTTGGTTACTTTGTGCTGAATACAGACGGAACCCGCGTTACCGAATCTACGGCGACAGCTCCAGGCAACTGGTTTAACGCAAGCGGAAACAGCACCAGCTGGGACAACGCGGACTCATACGTTTTCTCGGAAATGGACCTGGCAAACGCTGCGCTTCTCGTCGGAAGCTACCCCGACCGCGTTCAGAACGGCGCGACGGTAACCATCCGGCAAGGTCTTTCGTATCAGGACAGGGACGCCGTTTTAAAATACACGTTCACGTTTGTCGGCGAAGAATCCACTGCCCTCGCCAAGGGCAAAATGCCCAGGCAACGTCTTTTCGAAAGCGGATACACCCTTTCGGATTTTACCCGAACCGCGCTTTCGAAAAATTTCGCGTTGCTCGTTTACGACTTGAACGGAAACCGCATCCTGACGATTAGAAGACAATCGGACGCGGAAGCTCTCAAGACGCTCGGAAGCGGAGCCTACCAGGGAATTCTCGAGCGAAACGGTACGATCGCCGAAAAGGAACTTTTCAAGATAACCAGGTAAGAGCCCGGGAAAGACAAAGGCGACCGTTCCGGTCGCCTTTCGAATTCGAAAAAGTTCTCGTTACATCAGCGCGTACTTCAGCACGAAAAGCACGGTCAGGACATACATAATCCAGTGGATGTCCTTCCGTTTTCCGAGCACAAGGTTCAGCACCGTATAGGAAATCACGCCGAACATGATTCCGTCCGAAATCGAATAGGTCAGAGGCATCGCGACAATGCAAAGGAACGCGGGGATCGCCTTGGAATAATCCTTGAATTCGATTTTCGACACGGAACTTATCATGTAGAATCCGACGATTATCAGGGCAGGAGCCGTCGCAAAACCGGGAATCGCCAAGAATATCGGGGCAAAGACAATCGATACGATGAAGAGGAACGCGGCGAAGATGGACGTGAGACCGGTCTTTCCTCCGGCGGCGACGCCCGCTGCGCTTTCGACAAAGGTCGTCGTGGTCGAAGTTCCAAGAACCGCTCCCACCGAAGTGGCGATGGAATCCGCATAGAGCGCGCCCGAAATCCGCGGAAGCTTTCCGTTCTTGTCCAGAAAGCCGCCCTTGAGCGATACGCCGATGAGCGTTCCGAGCGTGTCAAACAGATCGACAAAGAAGAAGGCGAACATCACGACAAAGAAGTCAAGCGTCTTCACAAGCGTCCAGCCCGACGCCTCGACCACGCCGTTTACCGAATGCGTCCAGGACGACGGGTGAAAAATGGCGAAGGCGATCGATCCGAATTCCGAGAACGTCTTGCCCAAATCGTCAAAGTAGTTCCCAAACTGCGGGATCACGGAGAAGAATCCCTTGGAAGCGTCCGGCACGTAGATTCCCGCAAGTTCCGCAAGAACGCCGAGGAACCATGTGAAGAACATGCCGAGCAGAATTCCCGCGCGAAACTTTTTCGAAACGAGGAAGCCCATGATGATCGTACCGATGATGGCGAGGAGCGCCCAGATTCCCGTCGTGTGAAAATCCGCCCGGTGAAAGTTGATGACCGTTACGAGCGTCGCGTCGGAATTGACGACAATCTTTGCTCCCTGGAACGCGATAAAGGTGACAAAAAGACCGATACCCACCGCCACGGCGGACTTGAGAGAAAGAGGAATCGCGTTGAAAAGGCTTTCCCGGACAGACGTGAGCGAAAGCGCAAGGAAGAGAAGCCCTTCGACAAAGACGGCAAGCAGCGCGAATTGCCAGCTGTAGCCCATCGTGATGACAACCGTGTAGGAGAAAAACGCGTTCAGTCCGAGACCCGGAGCGAGCACAAAGGGATAGTTCGAAAAAAGGGCCATCATCGTCGAACCGACGGCAGCGGCGAGCGCTGTCGCGATAAACACGCCGCCCTTGGGCATTCCCGAAGCGGAAAGGATGCCGGGATTTACCGCAAGGATATACGCCATCGTCATGAACGTGGTGAGGCCCGCGAGAATTTCGGTCCGAATACAGGAGCGATTCTCGGTGATTTTGAATAGTCTTTCTAGCATGGATTCTCCGTTGTCTTAAAACAATCCTAGTGTCCGGGCAGCTTTACGAGGGACGTCACGTCGTATTTTGACAGTTTCCGCCTGCCGCCCAAGTCAAAAAGTTCCACGATAAAGAGCGCTCTCGAAACAGTTCCGCCGACGGCTTCTACGAGAGACGCCGCCGCATTCATCGTTCCGCCGGTCGCGAGCAGGTCGTCAAAGAGGACGACTTTCTGCCCGGGCCTTATCGCGTCGCGGTGCATTTCGATGGACGCTTCGCCATATTCCAGTTCATAGGTCGCGGAAACGGTATCGCGCGGAAGCTTTCCCTTCTTTCGGATAGGTACAAAGCTCCTGTGAAAATGTTCGGCGAGGGCCGCTCCGAACAGAAAGCCGCGCGCTTCGAGCCCGGCGACGACATCGAATTCGACATCTTCTAGCGCCTTGTAAAGGCTCTCGAACGCGAGATGGAGACCTTCGGGCGAATCCAGGATTCCGGTAATGTCGCGAAACACGATTCCCGGCTTCGGAAAGTCCAGGACGCTCACAATATAATCTTCCAGATTTTTCATGGCGGCGTAAATCTAGAATTTCAAGGCATTCCATTTCAAGAGAATCCGTTTTCATGGATAGCGAAGTCGGGTATTTGCGCGTTTCATCAAAATTCGGGAAATTCATCGAAAAGCCCCGTCCGTTGTATTCCTATACAACGAAATATGCGGCGAAGGAGGGGACTGCCCTATCGAAAAAAGAATATATCCTTCAAGAGAACTCCACCTCAAGTTACCGGAACAGACCATGATAAAGATTTTTTCACTTGTCTCGGCGTTATCGATCGGACTAGTCCAGATCCAGGCCCAGGAAATCGCGACGTGGGCAGGATTTCGAAACGGAGTCGCCACGTTTACGTTTGACGACAATCTCTCCAACCAGCTGAGCATCGCCGTTCCCATTTTTGACAAATACGGATACAAGGCGAGTTTCTACATCGTGAACGGCTGGAATCCAAATTACAGCAAGTACAAGGAACTTGCCGCCCAGGGATACGAAATCGGCAGCCACTCCGACTCCCACACGAATACTATGCCCGATAGCGAAATCGCCTCTTCGAAGGCGACGATCGAAAGACAGGTTCCGAACCAGCAATGCAACACGATAACCTACCCGAACTGCAACGTACCGAACGAATCCCTGGTTTCCCAGAATTACATCGGCGGACGGATCTGCAGCGGGCAGATAGACGGCAAGACGCCCCAGAATTACAACAGGATAAGTTCCATCATCTGCGGCAACACGGGAAGCGTAAACAGCGCCCAGGCGTTTCAGCAAAAAATGCAGGAGGCGATAAACAAGAACGGCTGGGTGACATTCCTCATTCACGAAGTGGACGAAGGAATCGGATACTCCCCCACAAAATCGTCCGCGATCGACGGGGCACTCGACTGGGCAAATCAGAACGATTCCAAAATCTGGGTGACGACATTTCGAAACGCCATCATGTATTCCAGGGAACGAGACGCTTCCACGATTACCAAGGTCAAGGGTGACGAAAACAGAGAGACCTACCGTCTGAGCCACAGCCTGAGCACGACGCTTTCCCCGTTCGACTACCCGCTCTCCATCCGCATCAAGAATTCCGGAAACTGGCAATCGGTAACGGCGACGCAAAAAGGTTCCAGCATCGCGGCGGAGATTCGCGACGGCTACATCTACTTCGAAGCGGTTCCAAACGGCGGGGATATCGTCATCGCCAACGGTTCCGGTTCAAGCACGCCGGACACAGGCTCGCAGGACACGTCCTCTACCACCAAGACGGGACCGTTCCAAGGCGCAATCAAGATTCCGGGAATCGTCGAAGCCGAAAACTACGACATAGACGCCTTTAGCGATTCCGACGGGAAAAGCGACACCACGGGCTACCGGACAGATGACGCGGGAATCGTGGGAAGCGGAGACGGATTTGCGCTCGGCTACACGACGGCGGGAGATTTCTTCGAATACACGCTTGATGTCACGGCGGGCGGCAAATACACGGCAACCGTACGCGGAGCGACAGGCATTTCGGGAGAATCCGCGGTAACCCTTTCCATCGGAGATCAAAGCGTCCAGGCAAGGATCCCGGGCGGTGACAGCTGGAATGTCTATTCCGAAGTGGAAGCCGGAGAATTCGAGCTTTCGCCGGGAACGCAAACGCTTCGCCTGACAATCGACAACAGCTACGTAAACATCGACTGGATCCAGTTCAGAAGCATGGATACGGATAAAGTCGTCAAAAGCTACCGGCTAGACGCAAGACCGGGAAAAATCCACGTGAAGGTATTCGACATCAACGGGCACTTGGTAAAAAGTTTCGACCGATTCGCCATTTCCGCAACGGAAGCATGGAACGGCGTCAAGTCCGAATTGCAGAGCGGCATCTACATTCTTCGCTACAGAAGCGCGGGGTCGCCTGTCCGTTCCCTGCGGGTTTCCAGGTAGCGGAATCAAAGCCCATAGACCACGAGTCCTACAAGCGCCGCGGCAAGAATCATCTTGATCGGACCGACCTTGAAGAATTTCGTGCAGACGAATGTCAGAACGAAAAGTCCTATCGAGATGGCGAATTCGGTCGCGTTTTCGGATGCCGAGCCAAAATTTTCCCTCGTCAAGAGCATGAGCGTCGCTGCGGCCAAAAGCCCGACGACTGCAGGGCGCAAGCCCTCGAAAACATGCTGGACCGCCGGGTGGTCCTTGTATTTCATCAGGTAACGGCTGATCAGAACCATCAGGATTAGAGAAGGCAGCACGACGGCAAAAGTCGCCGTGCAGCTTCCGAGGACACAGAAAAAGCTTCCCGCCCCCGCATTCCGCAAAGCGGTAAATCCGGCATACGTCGCCGAGTTGATTCCTATCGGACCGGGCGTCATCTGGCTGATGGCGACAATATCCGTAAACTCTCCCGATGTCATCCAATGGTGATTGAAAACGACTTCCCTCTGGATGAGCGAAAGCATTCCATAGCCACCGCCAAAGCCAAAAAGCCCGATTTGAAAGAACGTAACGAAGAGCGAAAGAAAAATCATTTCCGATTCTCCTTTCGGGCGAACTTGCCGAAAAGGAATCCGCCGACACCCGCACACAAAATAATCAAGACAGGCGATACGCCAAGAAGCCAGATAAGGAGCGCGCTCGCAATCGGAATCCAGACGGTAAAGCGGTTCAGTTTCGCCTTTTTCCCCAGGTTGAACGTCGGAACGGCGATCAGGGCGACGACAGCGGGCCGAATCCCGCGAAACATCGCAGCGACCAGCGTATTGTCCTCGAACCGGTGAAAGAATAGCGCGATCAGGAGAATGATGAGAAACGAAGGTAAGGCTGTCCCGAAAGCGGTCACGACGGCACCCTTGACGCGATTTAGGCGATATCCGATGAAAATGCTGATGTTCACGGCAAAGATTCCCGGACAGCTTTGCGCAATCGCGAGAAGGTCCAGAAAATCTTCCTTGGCGAGCCAGCGTTTCTTCTCGATGATTTCCGCTTCGATAAGCGGGATCATGGCATAGCCGCCTCCGAGCGTAAACAGCCCGATTTTGAAAAATGTCAGAAAGGAATCAAGATATAGATTATGCTGTTTCATCGTGTCAGTTGAATCTCAGGAGTAGCGCGATTTCGAACGAAAGAATCTGTTCCGTGTGAGCGGTCTCGTCGTCGAGCTTCTCGTGAATCTGTCTGTATTCGACATAGGCGCTCATGCTCGCCATCTTGTTGAACTGGTAACCGGCACTCGGACGGACGAACCACTCGTGAACACGCGACGGAACGGTCCTGTCCGTCTTTTCGAGCTTCGGAAAATAGACATTGTAGTCCGTTCCGTCGATATTCCAGTGCCGATAGACATCGCCCGCGGCCTCGTTCTTTTCCGTCATGTTGTAGCCGGAAAGCGGTTCGTAAGACTCCCGAATCGTCTTCGTGTATTCGTAACCGGCTGTAAAGCGCAGGTCGATATCGTTTTTCAGCTTGAAGTACCATTTCCAGAACTGGAACCCGCGCTTTGTCTTGAGCGGGTAGGAAATCGTCAGGTCGTTTCCGACATTGTAGCCGAAATCCTTGTAAAGCGATGTCGGAATCCACGGCGTGTAAAAGTATTTCGTCGTGTCCGAAAGATCCTTGACATTCGAAGGCCAGTTCGTCTGCGAAATGACTTCCTGCTTGGGACGCCTGTCGGTGAATTCCAGCTTGAGATAGGTATTGTCCTCGATGCGGATGTTCTGCTGCGTCAGGAAGCTGATGCGAACCAGCGGATTGAAGTTCCACGTCGTCGTCCAGCTGTCTTCCGCGCTCTGGAAAGGCTTCGAAACCCTCGTATGCGTGTAATCGACCCGATGCGTCGTGCTCACGCTGCGGAAAGAGTTCAGGAATCCGACGCGTTGCGAAAAGTTCGGAACGGTTACGCCCACGCCCCACTTGGGCCATACAATCGTCGAATCCGTATAGAGAGGATATTCGCGAGACTGGCTAAAATCCTGTTTCCACTGCATGTCCGTCACGACGCCGATGTTCCAGAAAGGAAGCGTGAACCCCGTCGAAAGATTGAGCGTCCGGCTCACCGAATGCGTAAAGTTTCCCTGATAGACGAGCGTATCGACATGCCCGTTCCGATATTGCGCGAAGCGCGTGTAGTCGTTCCGATGGTCAAGCCCCATGTCGCCCGAGACGATGTTCCAGATTCCGCGGTTCCGGTAGCCGTTTCCGATTCCGAGACCGTAAAGATAATACTGGAACGGACTCACGCCCTGCTCTTCGTAAAGCTGCGACAAGGTGAAGTTCTCGCCCACCGTGGAAATATCGACCGTCCACCCTGCCTTCACGTCGCGCCACTTGAGCTTTTCGAAAAATCCCGCGGCAGCGTTCTTGTCTCCAAAGAGCTTCAGGAAATTCACGATGCGGAAAGACGGCGTAAACTCGAAGCGGTTCGTCTGGGAAATCGTCCAGTAGTTCTTTTCGATCATCGTCGGGTCATATAGGTCGTATTCGTCCGGAATCGTCTTCTGCTGCCTGAACGAGGACGTAAACGAGAATGTCATCGGGAGAAACGGAATTACCGCCGGGCTGAATGTCGTCTTGAACTGCTGGCTGCGGCTGCGTTCGTTCTTGAGAATACCGTAAGCGCGACCGTATTCGCGATGTCCGACGCTATCGACCTTGTAATAGACGGTGCTGTCGTATAGAATCCGGTATGTACTCGGATCGTCCATGTCGATTAGCGCCGTATCGCCTTTCGCGTTTACCACGGCGACCGTATCGTATGGGATGATGACGACGCTGTCCGGAGAAACATAGACCTTCCTGTCCGTATGGTCAAAGTCGAATATATCGTCCGCGGCAAAAAGCCCGCCGTTCTTGAAAGTCCAGAAATTTTCCTTGGCGAAGTCCTCCTGGTCACCGCCGCCATACATGTCGCGCGAAATGTTCAGGCTGTAACTTGTCGAAAGGAATGGGAAGATGTTCCAGCGAAGATTCGCCTTGTGCGAAAGATCGACCGTGTAAGTGACGGTCTTTGCCGTTTGCGGTTCCGTAAAGTCCGGGTCGCGTTCCTGGTTTATGTAACGGATATAGCTCAGATCGAAAAGGGTGAGGTCTATCGTCTGCGGCCACGGCTCGAACGCCGCGTCGGAAAAGCTCTTAGCCCACGAGGAATTTTTCAGGAAGCCAAAGGGCTTGTAGTTAAAGCGGTTGAAGGTTCCGAGACTGTATTCGATAATCGTATGATACGAGTAGGAGGAATCCGCGGATGTCGTCGAGCGGGACTCGGTTTCCGTATAGCTGTAGCTCCACGCCGGACGTTCCAGGAAGATCTGCGAAAGGACTTCCTTCACCGGGCTCGATTCTTCCTTGTAATCCTTGCTGTAGCTAAAGCTGAAGCGGCGCGTGCGGCTAAAAGACTGGTAGCCGCGGGACTCCGCGTCGTCGCGCAGCTTCTGTTCCTCGTCCGCGTTTTCCACGGTCAGCTTGCCATCCCAGATGTTCTTCGCGAAGTCGCCCAGGTTGTCGTGCGAAAGTTCCAGGTCGTCCGTCGGCTTCAGATAGGGACGCTCCGTCGTGCTGCTGTAGCCAACGCTCATCGGCATGTGGAATCCCTGCTCGTCCGCAAAGAACTTGTTCCAGTTTACGCTAGCGTCCGCGGCGATGTCCAGCTTGGATTCCGCTTCGGAAAGCGTAGGCTTCGGAGACGTTCCGCTAGTCGAAAGCGTCGCGAAGTTTCCGTCCTGGTAACGCGCCGAGGCGGAAACCGAAAGGAAGTCCGAAAAGTTCGCCTGTCCCGAAGTCCGGAAGGCGTAACCCCAGTCGTTGTCCATTCCCGAAAGCCGCAGGTCGTCTATCCAGAATTCGCCTTCGAGATCCGCGGGCGAAGCGTCCTCGTCCGCGATAATCACGAAGCGGATCCAGTCCACCGAAGTCGTCGAAGGATTTCCGACGAGCTTCAGGACTTCTTCCCTTTCGCCGCCGATGGAATCGACGACCGCTTCGAGGAACGGCGGACGACGTCCCTTTTTCAGGTCGGAGAACGCGGAGAGCTTTTCGGAGAACGCGTTCGCGAGCCAGTTCCGCTCGTGGCAATCCGCAGCCCGCTCCGCTGCCGAGCAGTTGATCTTCACGGGCCTAAAGCTCCACTCGTAATAATCCGTCGAACCTTCCAGCGAGCCTTCGCCAAACTGGAAGGCGAAGCGCACCGGAGTCCGCGTCGCATCGGTCGTGTAATGGATTTCCATCTTGAGCGTCTTGTACTTCGTCAAGTCCTTTTCGTTCGAATCGAAAATTCGCGTCGCACCGACCGACTGCCCGGGCGAAAGATTCCTATACGTCAAGACAAGAGCCGTCTCCTTCAGCGCGGCATTCGTCTCCGAGTCCCGTTCCGTCTTCGTATTCGGGCTTTTGTAATACGTTCCCGAGTTTTCGCGGTTGTTAATCGTCGAAACGTTCAGGTATGTCGTGTCGGATGTCGTCGTCGATCCCGAAATGTCCACTTCGCTTCCGTCGATTATCGCCGTCTGCGATCCTCCCGTCGAAGAGGTGACAAACTTGTCCGAGACGTTCGACGCTTCCCAGGAATTTCCCATCACGCCAAGCTTCACAATCTGGACTTTCGCTTCGGCGACGCCATTGTTGATCTTTCCCATCCAGAGTCTCGAAAATTGCGCCTGGGTCAGAATCGTCTGATAGCTTTCGCCGTTCTTCGAAACGACCGTGTCGAACTGGTCTAGCGGAATCTTCCACTTGCGCCAGCCGTTCTTGAGCGTTTCGAAATGCGCGTCGTCGTTGTCGGAAAGATCGATCCGGTAGCGGACAAATCCGATGTCCGTGTCGAGCGAGCCGTTCTTGTTGATGTCTTCCGTATCGTAAGCGCGTTCGCCCGAGTTGCCTTCCGTCCCGTTGATGGCGACCGGCGGATCGCTTTCGTCGTCCAGATCGTCGTCGAAATTGTCCCGCGCGATATCCGTATTCGTCGCGTCGGAATTTGCGCTTGTCTTGACGGTACTCACGCAACCGTTCATGCGGCAATCCCAGACCGTCAAGTGCTCTTCCGATCCGGAAAGACCGTCAAGGCCCTTGTCGTGCAAAGCGGTCGTCGTGCCCAGATCGTTTTCACCGTCATACTGCCCGTTCGGCGCGTCGCCATTGATGGAAAGGTCCTCGCTCACAAGCCCGAGATCCAGGAAGATGCTCCCGACATTTCCCCGCGCGACGACTTCGATATACTTCATGTCGCTCAGATCCTGGTAATAGCTCGAGTTCGGGCGCATGATGCCGCCCCAGCTGTTCCCCATCAGGTTGTCGTTCGGGCGAAGCGTGAGCTTTAGGACCGTCAAGCGCTGGTTATCGACATCGCTGTTCCCGACCGTCGGGTAGATGTGCTTGTAAAGGACCGTGTTGTTGCTGTGCCAGATGAACTCGCCCTTGTGCTTGTAATCCTGGCTTTCGATGTATGTGCTCGGATCCGTATCGACGCCCCCCGGAGGCGAAGCGTGATACCACGAAAGTCTAGACAGCGGATAGACAAGTCCCGATTCGCTGCTTTCGAAATCTTCGAGAAGAGCCGTCTTTCCGCTGCTCGTGTTCGCATCGTGATAGCTGCTCGCGAATTCCGTTTCGAAGCGCCAGTTCGAAGCGGCCTTCGTCTCGATTCCGGGGATCCAGTTCACCACGTCCGTCATCCACTTCGTCGTATCCTGCAAGCGCAGGTTCATGCCCCAGAGGAAGCTCGAATAAGGCTCGCTCCCGAGCGTCGGCGTCGAAGCGGTCGTGCTCTGGCTCTTGTAGAGAGCCGTCAAGCCGAAGAGCGAACCGTCTCCAAATCCATACCGTGAAAGGGGGAGTTCCGCGCGGGCGCCGAGCAGGACCTTGTTATCGATTTCGAACAGAGGTTCGCATTCGAATTCCACCGAGATTTCCTTGTTCGGATCGAGAGCGGTCTCGCTCAGAAGCTCTATCTGGCCAAGCTCGTAGTTCACGTCGTAATCCACGCCGCGGGTGAGGACCGTCGAACCGGCCTTGAGCTTTTCGGAACCTTCCGAAATGTCCATGCAGCTTCCCGCGCTCACGGAATAGCTCGAATTCGGATCGCGCACGCTGATGACCGAGTTGCGCCTCTTTCCGACGCTTTCGAAATAGAAGCGGTTCGTGTATCGAGAAGCGATGTTTGCGACGGGAAGCGTATAGAGGTTCGCCATCGCCGAAGAAGAATCCACGTTCCGGAAGGGTTCAAGGCAGTTTTCCCGCGCACGCGCCGCAGAGTTCGCTCCGGAATACCAGGAAAGCGGGCGGCAGGGCAGCCACATTTCGCCCGTGTAGGAGCCCGAAGCGTCTTTCTTGAAAATCGCCGCGTCGCCCGTCAGGACGGTTCCCGTCGTCGAATCGACAAGTCCGAGCGTCTTCAGGTAGGAGCTCGAAACCCCCGACTTGTTCTTTAGGCGGAGCACGAAGCTCGAAGAACTTTCGTCCGAAATGCCGACCGAATAGACATTCCGGAGCATCAGCTTGTCGATGCCTTCGAGTTCCGAAAGCGTCGCGTCCCACTGGATGAGGACAACTCTCGAATTGTTGTTCACGGTCGTGCCGGAGCGACCCGTTCCATCGTCCGAAAAGCTCGCCGCGATGAGCGTATTCTTGTTCGCCCCGAGAACCTTCACGATGCCCGTCTTGCTGTCGTAGGAATAGTCGTTCACGGACATCGGAACCAGGCGGTCGATTTTCTTCTCGATCCGCGCGCCCGAAGGCGTCACATAGACCGCCGTGATGTTTTCCACGACATTCGTCGTCGTATTGGTCGGTGCGCGACGGTAAAGCTTCAGGTTCGTCGCCGCATACGGAGAAGTGCTGCGTCCGGCAAGACCCGCGCTGACATAGTTGCTCCGCGCTTCCTGGTTCAGAAAGTAGTAGCGGTAGGCGATGAACTGCTTGTCCTGAATCTGGAATTCCGTCGTGCTCGTGCTCGCGTTGATCGTGTATTTTTCCTGGCTTCCGCCATCCTGCGAGGCGATAGTCGTGAGCCGCCAGTCCCCGAGCTTCCACTCCGCCTTGATGCCGAAAAGCCCCTTGTGGTTTTCGGAATATCCCGTGAGTTCCGTTCCGGAAAGCGCAAGCGATGTCGTGCCCGCCTCGATGCGCTGCAAGATGTAATCCTCGAATTCGTCCTTGTAGGATTCCTCGTACACCACCCGAATCTGGTTCTTCGCCCCGAGACCGCTTTCCACATTGTTCACTTCCACGGTGATATACGGACCGATCTTTCCCTTCACCATAAAGCTCGGGTCATAGGAAAGCGTCGGGCTGGGGAACAGGTTGTCCTTGGTGCTGCCCGGCGCGTCGTCCTTTTCGCCGCGTCCCGAAAGCCGAATGTCCATCGTTCCCTGCAACAGGAGCTTCGGCTTGTCGAGCCCAAAGTCCTTCATCCACGAAGGCATGTTGATGGGAATATCGATGTCGTAGAGAGTCGCGCCTTCCGGAGCGGCATAGCCGCCGTCCTTCTGCCCGGCAAAGGAATTCAGCCACAGCCGGTTAAACCCGATGTCATACATGTCCGAGACGTAGGATGCGATTTCGGGATATGTCGCGGACCACATCTCCGCCGTATCGCGGCTTATCGGGTTCACGTACTTCTTGGAAACTTCCATTTCGCGATTTTCGAAGTCGATATCGTGTTCGAACCGTTCGCTCTTCGGGGGATTCATCAGACGGTCGCTCTGGCCCACGCCGCTCTTCGGGACCAAATCCGAAAGCGGAGTCACGTTCGGAGGGAGCGGAATATACTGGACGGAACTCTTGCCCGAATCCGCCGCCTTTTCGGACACGGCGGAATCCGCCGGCTCGGCAGGAGACAGCGCAAACAACAGGGCTAAAGCGGCTAGAAGCCTTTTCATTTTCTTTCCGATCCGGACATCTTCATACACGCAAGGCGAAAACGCTTTCCAAAATACAGAAAAAGCGCTTTTCCGCCCATAAAAGCCGATAGAAAGTAATAATTTTCACCCCTTTTGTTTTATTCGGCAAGCGATTCTATCAGGGACTTTGACCCTTCCGGAATGACGTCGGGCGACAACGCTTTTCTGTCATCCTGGAGGGAGCACCGCGACCGATAGGATCCATTTCAAAAGAAACGCTCGAGATGGATTCTATCACTCCCTTCGGTCGTTCCAGAATTACATAGGACTGGGATTCTGTCGAGGCTTCGCCTCTCCAGAATGACGCCGGGTGGTGAAGTTTCGTTATGTTGAACGGCAGTCTCGTTACGCCGTCATCCTGGAGGGAGCACCGCGACCGACCTGTCTGCCGACAGGCCCGCCTGCTTGCGGGCAGGCAGGTAGGATCCACTTCAAAAGAAACGCTCGAGATGGATTCTATCGGCTCTTTCTGAGCCTCCAGAATGACAGGGAATAGAAGCGGACCGCTTGGCAACTCTAAGCTCCAAGCTCTCGGAACCAAGCTCTACCTAATCCCCCACACAACGGACAAATCCAAAACAAGCTTTATAGTTACACTCTGGGCAAACCACCTCATCTACAGGGAACGAACGGGAAACAAACTTACCCTCCCATGCAAACATCGCAAACCAACCGTCGTCGGTCAGATAGACAGCGAGATTTCCTGGAAAGTTATAAGCTATATCACTCCCCGCCCCAAACCACCACAACGGCAGCGCCGAAAAACCAAACAAGTCCACTCCATTGGCACCACGTATTTCCCCTTCCTCCGTAGTACAGATTCCATAACCTTGCGTGCAGCGTGTTCCACCATTGTGGCTCCAGCCATAACTAGCCCAAAGAGCAAGCAACGGCTCGACACCCTGGCTGTGTTCCGTCACAAAGCCTAGAAGCACATTCCATTCGCTGCTGTCCGGAAGATGGAACCCGGCCGGACAAAGCCCAGCCTTGTCCGCGACAGAAAGGCTTTCGGCTTCGTACAGGCGCCCCTGGCTAAAAATCAATTCGCCGGAAGCATCCGCAAATCCGCGGTCATAGAGCCAACCGTACTTCATATTGGTATCGGGCACGTTGGCCATGCCATCCATCTTTAGGCTTCCCCGAACGTCCAATCGCAAATCTTCCGCCATCCAGGTCTGGTTTCCTATCCGGACAGTACGATAGACCGCGGAATCCCGTTCGTCGGTAATCGTCCCGAAAACGGGCTTTTCGAAAATCTTGCCTTCGAAGCAAAAGCTTATCTTCGGGTCAAAAGTCTCGCCACCGCAAACCGCCTGGTAAAGAAATGTCGTATCCGAGCCGCAGACCTGGAGAAAAATCCAGTTTTCCTGTTCGACAATCGAACAGCCAACCGATGATCCATCCTTGCCCGCCGCTCCAGCGGCACCTTTCGCACCGTCCGTCCCGTGATAGATCACGCCGACGGAATCTCCATCGCAAATCATCCGATAGCCCGAAGAATCTTCCAGGGATTCGAAATCGCAGGAGAGCTTTTCTCTTCGGGAAGAAAGCAAAAACCAGCCGGTATCGCCACAAACATAGGCGCCTTTCCTTTCGACATAGGTCATCTTTCCTAGCGTCTCGGCAGAACAATCCCCAAGCGCCAACGTTTCCATCCCGGACGGAGTGACGACCTGCGTCACGTCGTCGCCACAGGCGACAAAAAGGGAAGTGAACAAAAAGCTGGTAAAAAACAGTTTACGCATTTTCACGAAAGACTCCTTTTCCAAGATTTTCGATTCTGACAGTCCTATTCGTCTCGAACGCAACGAACAGAAAGCCGCTCTCTTTCTTTATCGCTCAAGTATCTAAAGTTGCTCTTCATTAGAGACGATATTGGTATCTGGTACATTCCGTTCCAGCCGTTTAGCTGGACCCATGGGGTACGCACATATTGATCCTCTCCTCTTGACGCAAAGTCTGTATATGCGGGAAGCACGTCCGTCGTCCAAAACGCAGCAACTCCTTCGTTAACTATCAATCCGTTGCCGTTGTTATATCTTGTTTGAGCGCCGGCTGGCTTTGCATCGAAGCCAAACAGGTCGATCCCGTTTTCGGCATGTTTTGCTTCATAAACTCCTCCCATCGCGGCAAAATCCGCCATGTCCCATCCCGTTCTCGACTTTAGAACCCAGCCAATCCCTTCGTACGCTATCCGATCGACCGTGTTAAAGAGAATAAACCATTCATCTCTCGTCGGAATATGCCAGCCTTCCGGGCAAATACCGCGTCTCGGCGTTTTCAACAAAACGCCTCCATTAGCCAAGTCCCAGTCATCCATCCACGTGAGAGGCTCGCTGTATATACCCGCAATATCAATCATGTCTTCCCAGTAATAGAACCGTCCGAATTTTAGGCATCGTATCGTATCGCCCAGGCAATTGCTGCTATCCGTTGCCAAGCGAAGGTTGTCCGCCATCCAGGTCTGGTTCCCGATTTGTACCGTCCGATACCGGTTGCCGTCGCGCGCATCGACAATCGTGTCATAGACAACCTGCTCGTAGAGCCTGTCTCCATAGCAAAAATGTGTCGTCGGCTCGTAGGGTTCCCCACCGCACAGAGCCTTCGAAAGCACGGTCGAATCCTCGCCGCAAACCTGCAGGATGGTCCCGTCCGCATTGTCGCTAATGGAACAGTCCCGACCGTCAAGGCCGTTTTTCCCCTGTTCGCCCTTTTCCCCGTCCTGTCCGTCCATTCCATTCAAGACGGTTCCCACCGTGTCATCGCCGCAGACGATTCTGTAACCGGAAGAATCCGAAAGGGCGAGAAGAGCGCACGGTTCCGTTCCGGAATTCGACACCAGGCGTTCCCATTTCGAATTTTCGCAGACATACGCCAAGCCGTTTTCCGAAACGACCGCCATTTGCCCCTGGTTTTCCGAGGAACATTCCGGCAGGGAATCTGTCGTTCCGCAAACCACTGCCTCCACGGGACGAACGACCTCCGTCACGGAATCGCTACAGGCGGCAAGGAACGACGCGCTACAGATTGCAAGGAAGAGCTTTCCTGTTTTCATCGATAAATCCTCTGGGTTGAATCCTGATTGCTAGCCATCGTCCCGAACGCACCGAACCGAAACGCCTTTGGCAAATCCCTCGATAGCTTCGTATCTTGGCTCGGCGGAAGGATCGAGGCCATCAAAAAAGAAGCTACCGCCTTCCGCACTCAGAAAGTAAGCTTCGTAGGAAGCCTTGTAAAAACTCCTGTACAGGGTGTAGCCTGTTCCAATTTCCACCATGTAGCCTCCCGGAAGCGCCCCAAAACCGAACAAGTCCAAACCGGTCCGGGTACCCGGGAAAGCCGACCAACCATCGATAGACCGTAGGCTAAGCACCACGTTTTCCCCGCCGGTTTTCTCCACAAAGGCAAACAGGGTATTCCACTCCGTCGAGTCCGGCATGTGCCAGCCATCCGGGCAGAGCCTTTCGATATACCGGATCGTGTAGAGCCGGCCAAGTTTTTCGCAATTCTCGGATTTCTCTTCGTAACATGTTCCGATTCGTGTTTTTAGATCGCTATCAAACTCAGAAGTGGCACAATAGAATTCGGACGGGCAAAAGAATTCGAAATGGTTCAGGTTTTCCGCCATCCATACCTGCCCGCCGATTTGGACCGTCCGATACAGCAACATGTCCCGCGAATCGCAAAAGGCGCTGTCCGGGTCATAGGGCGTGTCCCGGCAAAAAGCCTTGTAGAGCATCACGGAATCCTCCCCGCAAATCTGCCAAAAGGAACCGTCGCCGTTATCCACCGAGCGGCACGTTTCGTCGTCCGCGCCGTCTTCTCCCGCGTCCCCGGTTTCGCCGGAGAGTCCGTTCCTTCCGTTGAGGACGACGCCTAGCGAATCCCCATCGCAGACAATCTTGCTTGCCGAACTGTCCGGAAGCATCACCGTCATGCAGGAATGTCCTTTCGCTTCCGGCGCAAGGCTCTTCCACCCCGAATCCAGGCACACATAGATTTCTTCCGACTTCGGAATCAGGAACATGCCTCCGATATTTTTCGCGTTGCATGCGGGAAGCGAATCCACGTCCGCCGCGACTTCCAGACCCTGGGGTTCACCCGCGACAAACCTTGTCACGTCGTCACCGCAAGCGACAAGAAGCGCGACCGTCAAAATGCCAAGCGTGCACAATTTTACCATAAAAATCCCTTCGCGTGAATATTTCGGCGGTTCAAAACTTCCAGACAGGCCCTTCCAAACCGTTTCCGACTAGCCAATATAGCTTATTATTTTTAAAACAGGAATAAAAAAAATCAATTTCGGGTGATTTTCGTCAATTTCGAGTGCATATAGAACATAAGCGACAGGAAAAGAATTAAATACGCTGGCAACAGGGAAATGTTCAAATTCCTTGCCACAAGTCCAAACAACGGAGGCATCAGGGTCGTTCCGACATAGGCGCTCGCCATCTGGATTCCGACAAAGGCAAGGGAATTTTCCGCCCCGAAGCGAGCGGGCGTCGAGTGGATGATGCAAGGGTAGATAGGCGCGCAGCCAAGCCCGATCGCGACAAGCCCCGCGAGAGAAAGCGCGTTCACGGGCAAGAGCAAGAGAACGATTCCGCAGGCGATGATGCCGATTCCAAGCCGAATCATCCGGTCATCGGACAGACGCATCGTCATAAAACCCGAAAGGATACGCCCGACCGTTATCCCCACAAAGAAAAGACCGGCAAAAGTCGCCGAGATTTCCGTCGAAAAGCCGCAGGCTCCGTTCAGGTAGCTAGCCGCCCAAAGCCCCGTCGTCTGCTCCACGGCGCTGTAGCAAAAGAAGCAGAGCATCATCTCTTTCGCCCCGGCGATTCCAAGCGCCTTGCGAAGAGGCAGCGGTCGCGAACCTTGGGAACTTTCCGCTTTCGACTGCCGTTTCCACAGGGGAAGGCTCGCGAACAGGATGGCGACCAGCCCGAACTGGACAAGCGAAATCGTCCGGTAGCCACCGGTCCATCCCATTCCGTGCGAAAGCGCATAGCCCATCGCGTAGGGTCCGAGCGTCGCGCCGATTCCCCACATGCAATGCAGCCAGCTCATGTGGCGGCTCTTGTAATGCAGCGCGACGTAGTTGTTGAGAGCCGCATCGACCGCTCCTGCGCCAAGGCCATAGGGTATCGCCCACAGGCAAAGCGCGCCAAACGAGCCGCTTGTCGAAAAGCCGAAAAGCGCGACCGCGGTCAGGAGCACGCTAAAGGCGTTCACCTTGCCCGCCCCCCAGAGGCGCGTTACCCGATCGCTCAGGAGCGAAGAAACGACCGTCCCCACCGCGATAATCATCGAAAGGATTCCCGCGCTCGAAATGGATGTTCCCAGAGCCGGATAGATGGAAGGCCATGCCGCACCGAGCAGGGAATCGGGCAGTCCGAGGCTCACGAACGAAACATAGATGACGGCTAACAGCAGATTTGCCATATCGGCTTTAAATATAGAAAGGCCCGAATCGCTTCGGACCTTTCCCGCTTACAGGAGATGAGCGAGAATCAATTCAGGAAGACTTCGATGTCGCCCAGGCATTTTTCCCAGGACTTGTCCTTCGCGACGAGCATCTGCATGATCTTGTCATACGTAGCGGTCGTGCCGAAGCCTTTCCACAGGCGACGTTCGACATTTTCGCCGGAATCCTTATCGACCGTGGTGATCGTGTCGTAGTAATCCTTGTTGTCCTTGAACTCGTTCACGAGGATCGCCTTCAGATAGTCGCCGTAGATGTGCGACGCATACTTGAGCAGCGAATTGTTGAAGTCGATTTCGTTTACGACCAGGTATTCGAAGTCCTGGATGGGATTTCCGTAGATGAGCCAGTGGCGAAGGGCTATCGCCACGACGACATCGCGGACCGCGCTGCGGAAGAGGAACTTGTCTTCGAGGCGACCGTTCCACGTGATGCGCGTGAGCGGGTTTGCGTCGTTCGCTTCGATGGAGACGCCTTTTCCCGGGACGACGTTTCGGTTCTTGATCGGAAGCCGGGTTAAAAGCTGCCACGCCTTCGTGTAGGCGATCGTCTTGCGCACGAAGTCTCTTTCCTTGTCGGGAGAGACCCGGAGGAACGCTCCGAAGCAATGCTGGTAAAGGCTTTCCTTGTCGAAGATGCAATCCGAGGAACGGCTTTCGGAAATCTTCCCGTCCATCATGAAGAGCGTTTTCGCAAGTTCGGGCCTCATGCGGACTTCGAGCTTGCGGGTGCGCGCCTTCAGACGCACGCCGTCCTTATAGACGTAGGTAAAGCCTTCTTCCTGGTAACGCTGCCAGATGAAGAACTGCAAATCGTCCGCGGCGCGAAGATGATAGCTGAACACCGGATTCTGGCGGTTGTTCGCCATCGTCACCTGGCGCAGGAACGCATCCGCGTCGGGATACGGCACCACGACCTTGATAAGCACGAACGGGTTTACCGGATTCTTGCTTTTCTTGAAATAGCTTTCGTAAGTGAAGAGGGACTGCGCCCCGTTGATAATCTTTGGACGCTCGATCTGGAGAACCTTCTTGCCGTCGCGGTCCTTCAAGCGCAGATCGTCTCCCGTAAGAGTCATGCCGTTGTGAAGGAACGGGAAGTCGCTTGCGTCGCTCGCCTTTTCCATCTCCTGGAACGCGTCGATCAGGGCCGCGTTGGTATGCGTCAGGTTTCCGAGATACGTGCGGATGTTGCTCGAAACGATCGCCATGTTGTGCTTCGTCTTGAGACGCTTGCCGAGAGACTGGTGATAGTCGAAAATGGTGCGAATCGGGCAGAATCCGACAAAGAGTTCCCCGCTCTTGCTCGTCATGTGAAGAGGTTCGTCCTGCATCACGATGTCGAGCTTGTCGTCGTTATTGCGAAAATCCTTCGCCAGGTCGTCGTGCTCTACGCGGATTTCGAGCTCCGCGCGGACATCGGACTTCCAGATGTTCAGCTTGCGACGCATGTCCTTGAGCGTGCGTTCCATTTCCGCATCGGTCACGTAACGGCTCGAAAGCGTGCGGAGCACCGTGATTTCAAGGGTCTTCATGTAGGGACGGCTCGCCGTCTGTTCGCCGTCCTCGTCCGATTCCGGAGCGTCCATCTTGATTACGTCCCACGGATCGGCTTCCTCGCGAAGCGACATGAAGAACGAATTGTCCGGGTCGCTCGTGCGGAAAACGGCGATCTGGAGCTGTTTCAGGTCATGCGCCAGATTGTGAACGGCTTTTTCGAGCGGGGTCGATTCGTCAATAAAAATGAAAATCTCGAGGAATCCCTGGGAATACTGGAATCCGTGGAAACATCCCTCTTCATCCAGGTTCAAATGTCTTAAAGCCTTGATGCGATCCGTCGGATCGTTCGGGTTCAAGCTCAGCAAGCTGGCCACAAAAGAAAGTCTTCGTTCTTGCGCTTTCGTCAGTTCCATTTTAATCCTCTAGTAACTCCGGACCCGGAGTTTTGACTATGCATATACATAGATAATTAAAATATCACTTATTTTCGAGATGTTCCACGAAAAAAGATGTTTCAAAATTTTTACAATTGCAAAATATCATGTTTCTGTCCAGAAACAATACGATTAATATACTCACGATTCATTGACAGGGCTTTCGATCGCCCGTGAAAGCGTCAAAAGCCTCCCGGTAAACGGAAAAAGCGCATAAAGTCCCTCTTTTGCCAAAAAAAGTCCGCAAAATGCGCAAAAATGCTATCATTTGAAAAAACGGAGTCGATACGATGAATCTTCTCGAAGTCATTGCCAAGGCAAAAGCCGAAAAAGCGAAGAAACTGGATCTTGCGGGAATGCACCTGCGACTTCTTCCGTCGCAACTCTTCGAACTCGAAGATCTAGAGGAACTTGTCCTCGACCAGAACCTGCTCGTGGAACTGCCCGACGAAATCGGCCGGCTAAAGAATCTCAAGAGCCTTTCCGTCAGCGAGAACGACCTGATGGAGCTTCCCGAAACGATTGGCGAGCTTTCCGGCCTCGAAAACCTGTACCTGGGCTACAACAGCCTGTCCGAACTTCCGAGGCAAGTCGGCGCGTTCAAGAACCTGAAAACGGTGAACATCGCGAAAAACCAGCTGCTCGGACTGCCCGACGAAATCGGGAGCTGGGAAAACGTGGAAAAGCTCTCCCTGCACGACAACATGCTTTCGAAAATTCCCGAAACCCTGGGAAAGATGAAGCATCTCGAAAAGCTCTACCTCGACAACAACGACCTTTCGACAATCCCCGCGAGCGTCGGAGAACTCGAGAACCTTGAATTCCTGATGATTTCGGGCAACAACCTGGTCGCCCTGCCGGCCTCCATCGGCAAGCTGCAAAAGCTTCGCGAACTGATTCTCGACGAAAACGAGCTGGATTCCATTCCGGAAGAGCTTTCCGAATGCTCCTCGCTCAAGTCGCTTTCCCTGGTGAACAATCCCCTTTCGGAACCGCTTCCCAAGGTCCTCGCAAGCAAGCAAGGGCTGAAAATCGATTCGTAGCGATATGCCCGGGAGCAAGTCTTTTCTCGCCGTGGCGATCATCGCCATCGTGGCGTATTTTTCCGGATGCTCGACCGATACCGTCGCGCCGGACGTCAAGGTTTCCTCGAAGGCAAGCAAGGAATTCCAGTTCAACTATTCCTTCCTCTACTATTATTACTACAAGGCCGCGGAAGAACTCGAAGATTCCGATACCTATCTGGAAAGTCCAGCGATTGCGCTTATCAACGAAAAGTACGCGGACGTTGCGGATGTCCTCGTGATGTACGCTTCGATGTCGGACCCTCTCACGAAATACTACCCCCACGCTTATTATTCCGCACTCTCTTCGGCTATCGGAGAATCGGACACGGAAGACAAGGCGTTCGGCATGGAACTCGATTCGACGCTCCGGGTCAAGACCGTCTTTCGGGTCGGGCCGGCGGCCTCGGCGGGAATTTCGAAAGGAGACGTCATTCTTGCGCTTGACAGCGTTTCGCTTTCCGGGAGCGATTCCCTGTACAAATCGATTCTTGAGAAAAAGACGGATACCTTCGCTTTTACCGTCCAGCGCGACGACGACACGCTCTCCATCGAAATGACGAGGACCGCGGTTATCTCGCCGACGGTCTTTCTCGATTCCGCGGAAAACATCCCGATAATCCGCGTGACGGAATTCGTCGGAAAGACAAACGGGTTCGATTCCGACGGAACGGCCCTAGAATTCGAAGCGGCGCTCGAAGAAACCAAGGGCGCCACATCGACCGTTCTCGACTTGCGCGGCAACGGGGGCGGTTCGGTGAACCTTTGCGAACGCATGGCCAAGGCTGTTCTCCGTCGCGGCGATACGGTCATCGTCGAAAGAAAGTGGGGCTACGAAAAAGGGGGCAGGGATTCGTCCGAGCAAGCCGTCACGGCGGAGAAGGACGGAATCGGCGCAGGGAGATACTACGTGATGATGCTCGATAGCGGCAGCGCAAGCTGTACGGAACTCTTTGCCGCCGCTCTCGCCTCGAACCTGAAGGCTCCCGTCGTCGGGACCAATTCCTTCGGAAAGGGGATCGGGCAGACCTACGCGACAACGCCGGACAGCGCTTTCGGCGTCGCGACCTCCTTCCTTTTCCTCGACAAGGATTTCAAGAGCTATCACCGCTACGGACTTGAACCGGACTTCTATATCGCCGATGCGGATTCCGCAAGAGAGAAAGCGGTCGAGCTGGCAAGCGACATGACGTTCAAGCGGACCGCGAGGTACAGTTCCCAAGTCCAGCCCTACTGGAGTTCCGCAAAGCGCAAGAGACAAGAGACATTCTCCCCGGCAGAGGCTCTCCGCGAACTAAAGCGCGGAATGGCCGTTCGGGAATTTTCAGCGCCTTGATACGACCCGTTGCCTGACCTTCACCGTGGAACCTTCGATCGCCTGGGGTTCGGCGGATTCCGTCTTCCCGATTTCTTCCCGGATTTCCGCGACCTGCCCCTGCAGGCGAGAAAGGCGTTCCCCCGTAAGCCTTGGCGTCGCGATCATCGTCTTGGACTTCGGGTTTATCCAGTTTCCGCGCGCATCCTTGAACCCGAGGTGAAGGTGCGGACCCGTGCTGCGGCCCGTGCTCCCTACGCGTCCAATGATCTGCCCGCCCGAGACGCTCTGCCCGACACCGACGCCGCGCGAGCTCAAGTGCATGTAGTAGCTGACCGAATTGTCCGCATGGCGAATCGCGATTTTATTGCCGCTCGCGTCGTCATAGCCGGAAACGACAACCTTTCCTTTCGCCACCGCATAGACCGGCGAACCTTTGGGACTGCCGTAATCGATACCGCTGTGCATCTTGCGCTTGCCCGTAATCGGATGGATTCTCGAACCGAAAGGGCTCGTCACATGCAGACGATCGAGCGGATAGCGAAGGCCGTTGAAAATCAGAGCCTCGCCGTTTGCCGTATAGTGGGCGTTGTAAGTGCTCTTCGGATCGTCTTCCTCGTACAGGAACGCTTCGTGATGCCCGACCGTTCTGCCTTCGAATTCGGCGTAGAGAACCTTGCCCGAAATCCAGACGCTGTCCCGGTAAAACGATTCCTCGAGCATGATGCGGAAGCGATCCCCGGCCTGGACGCTCGAAAAGGGAATCTTGCACTGGAGAACCCCGGCGACGATTCCCGACATTCGGGCTGGAATTCCCACCGAAAGGAGAGTACCATGCAAGGTCCCACCCGAGAGGATCGTCCCTTCGAACACCGACTGCCTGACAACCAGAGGCTTGGACACAAGCCTGTATTCCCAGGTTTCGCCGGGAGAATTTCGAAGCAGCAGATGTACCGTTGCCGGATTCGGGGAATAGCGGAACACGAGAACGCTTCCCGCCGAATCGCGCGCGACGTGAAACGCCTGGCCGACCCGCAAGTTCGAAAGCTCCACGCTGTCCTGGATTGCCAGAACGATGGTTCGCCTATCGTCAAAGCGGACCTGAAGCCTCTCCAACACCTGGTAGAGACCCTCGCCCGGCTGGACCGTATCGCTCAAGACGGAAAGCTTCGGCAGACGATTGCGTTCAAACGAAGCGCGTTCCGATTCGATTCGGGAAAGTTCCGCCTTTAGCGAATCGATTCGCAGGGAAAGTTCCTCGAGCCGTCCTTCTCTGCAGGATGCGCAAAGGAAAACGGCAAGCGATAGGAATAGAGAGCAAAGAAGACGTTCCATCTTATAACGCAAAAAGCCCGCCGAGAGCGGGCCTTTCCAAAAAAGGCGTATTACTTTTTGGCAGAATCCGGAGCCTTGACAGAGAGCAGTTCCACTTCGAATTCGAGAACGCTGTTTCCCGGAATCATCGGGGGACGTCCATAGGTGCCGTAAGCGAGTTCGCTCGGAATCCAGGCAACAACCTTTCCGCCGACCTTCATCAGCTTGAGAAGTTCCGTCCAGCCGGGAATGACGGCGCGGACCGGGAATTCCGCCGGCTGGCCGCGCTTGACGGAGCTGTCAAATTCGGAACCGTCGAGCAGCTTGCCCGTATAGTGGACAGAAACGGTCGAGGAATCGTTCGGGGATTCTCCCGTTCCTTCGGCGATCACTTTGTACTGGAGACCGCTTTCCGTGACAATGACGCCTTCGACGGTCTTGTTCTTCGCGAGGAATGCCAAGCCTTCTTCCAGGATTTTCGCGCTAGCGATGCTGTCCTTCTTTCTCCGTTCCGCCTGGAGATTGGCGGAGAAGTCGTTCAGAACGACCTTCACCAGGGAATCCGAAAGCAGATACTTCGCGCTGTCCTGGTTGTAATGCTCCTCGAAAGCCTGCTTGAAGACATTTAAATCCAGATCGATGGAGTCGTGCGCGACGAGCTGGGCGTGAGCCTGCATTCCAAAGATAGAGCCTAGCGCGTAGCTGACCTTTTCCTTCTCCGTCACGAGCGATGTTTTCCGGGTAGAGCCGATTTCGTTGCAACCGACGAAAAACGCGGCACAGAGGCCAAGAGCAATCAGTTTTTTCATAACCGTCCTTGTGGATAAAATTTCATTTGTCGTCAAGATAAAAATTTTCAAGTCATAAAAAAACAGGGAAATGTCCTTTTTCGGTAAAAAGCGGGCATTCTATTTTGCAATCGTTCGGTTGCAGGAATCTTTCGGGACTTTTCGTAGCGTTTATTTTTATGCATCATACACGGAAAGTCCAATACGCCCTGAGCAAGACGCTTATCAAGTGGCGCATCGAAAAGCGTCTGAGCCAAGAACAGCTAGCGACGCTAAGCGGACTTTCCAGACAATACCTCTCCCGGCTCGAAGCTTGCAGGCAGCTTCCCCGATTGGACTCCCTGCTGCAGATTCTCGCTCCCCTGGGAAAGACGTTCGCCGACCTGGGCGTTTCGCTGGATTCATACCTTCAGGAATCGGACGGAAACGCCTCCACGCGGATGGTTGCCGACAAAGGCCCGTTCTGGGACGAAAAATAGGCCCAAAACAGGAAAAGACTTTCTTTTCCTTCGTCATTTTGTGTAATTTGTGAGAGCAAACAGGAGATTTTGCCGATGATGTTCGATCCTCTCTATATGGGCATTCTGCTCGTTACGCTTCTCGTTTCAGGCGCCGTTTCGGCACTGGTCAACGCTCGTTTCAAGGCCGGGCAAAAAGTCCAGATTCGAAGCGGGCTTACCGGGGCGGAAGTCGCTTCCGCCATTTTGGCCGATGCGGGAATCTACGATGTACGGATCCGCGAGACGAGCGGATTCCTCTCGGATTACTACAACCCGATGGACAAGACGCTGAATCTTTCGCGCGACGTCTATCACGGTCGCAGCGCGAGTTCCGCGGGCGTCGCCGCGCACGAAGTCGGACACGCCATCCAGCACGCCCAGAACTATTTTCCGATGTGGCTCCGCTCGTTTATCGTTCCGGCGGCAAACATCGGATCCAATTTCGGCCCGTGGATAGTCATTCTGGGAATCATCCTGATGTCCGCCGGGAGAATGGCCTTGGGGCAGAATATCGCGATTGTCGGCGTGATTCTTTTTGGAATCGCAACTCTTTTTACGCTCGTGACCGTTCCCGTCGAATTTGACGCCTCGTCTCGCGCAAAGAAATGCCTCGCGAGACTGAATATTCTCGCTCCGGGCAGAGAACGCGATGTCGTGTCTGGGGTGCTTTTCGCGGCGGGACTCACCTACGTCGCCGCGGCGATTTCCTCCATTATGCAGCTTCTCTACTGGGCACTTCGCGCCGGGCTTCTCGGCGGACGGAGAAACGACTGATGGCGCAAACGCTCGAAGTCGAATGCCCGCTGTGCCACGGAACGCTCCTTATCGACAGGGATTCGGGAAAGGTGCTCGAACACCGGGAATTTAAAAAGGAAAGACCTTCTCTGGAAGATTTTCTTAAAAGCGAAAAGACGCGCACCGCGGATCTGGACAGGAAATTTGCCGAAGCGAAGGAACGGGAAAAGAACCGCCTCTCCGAAATCGAAAAGAAATTCGAAGCGGCAAGGAACAACCCGAATCTGAAAGAGCCGCCAAGGATCGAGTGGGATTAGGACGTCGCGGATTCCGCGACGGAATTTTCCGTTGATTCGACATTTTCGGCAAGGCTCGCTTCGATTTCCGCGTTTTCGACGTTTTCCGCAGCGTCTTCAAGCGCTTGCGCTTCCTGTCCGCCGGGCCGCTCGTCCGCCTGCGAAAGTTCCGCTTCGAGGGTTTTTAAATCCAGACTTCCGGAAAGCAGCGCGTTTATGTCGTCCGCTCCGACGCTTTTCCCCTGCGAGACAAGGGCGGATACCGTCCGCAAGGCCAAGTCCAGCGGAACGTCCCGTTCGCGTGAATTTTCGGCTTGCAGGATCTCGCGTTCGCGAAGTTTTTCGACAATGCCGGCCTTATATTCGCGTTCCGGTTCGTAGATGCGCGTTTCGTTCGCCATTTCCTCGGCAAATTCCGGATTGTCCTTCTTGCGATAGATCCAGATGGCTCCGAAAAGTTCGCTTTGGCGAAAGACGACTTCGTCCGTCTTTATCATTTCCATCAGCGCCATGAACGTTACCACGGTGACGATGGGAAGCGGATCGCGTCCGAGAAGATCTTCGAACAGGACGCGCCCATCCCTGCGAAGCGTGTTCGAAATAAACTGCTGTCTATCCTCGATGGTCACATCGTCCAGTTCGATGTGGTGGACATTTTCGTTCCCGCGGGTTTTCAGCATTTTCTGGTAGGCACGAAACAGTTGCCAGATGTTCGCATCGGCAAGGGTATCCTCTTCGCTCTCCGTCTTTTCGAGACGTCCCCGATAGCAGGCGCCGAAATTTCGGTCTTCCATTTCCTGCATTTCTTTCGCCACTTGCTTGTATCGCTGGTATTCGAGCATCTGCCGAATGAACTCTTCCCGCGAAATATCAATCTGTTCCTCGTCCTCGGCCGTGCGCTCGTCTTTTGGCAAAAGTTCGCGCGTTTTCATGGCCATGAGACGGCTCGCCATGACGAGAAAGTCCCCCGCCTGCGAAAGATCCATCTGCGAGAGATTCTTGATCCAGGCCAGATACTGGTCCGCAATCTCGGCAATCGAAATGTCCGTAATCTTGACTTCGCTCTGCTGCACCAGGTACAGCAAGAGATCCATCGGACCTTCAAACGCTCCGATATGAACTTCGTAAGATTCGGAAACACCGGCCATGGGGAACTATTCCACCGTGACGCTCTTGGCGAGATTCCGCGGCTGATCGACGTCGTTTCCGCGAAGGACCGCAATGTGATAGGCCAGAAGCTGGAGCGGAATGCACGAGACAAGCGGCATCAGCATCGGGTTTATCTTGGGAACAAAGATGATGTCGTCCGCGAACTCGGAAAGTTCGACGCAGTCGGGAGTCGTCACGGCAATGATTCTGCCGCCGCGAGCCTTGATTTCCCGGACGTTCGAAAGGACCTTGTCGAAAAGACTGTCCTTTGGCGCAATCACGACGACGGGCATGTTTTCGTCAATGAGAGCAATCGGGCCGTGCTTCATCTCGGCAGCGGGATAGCCTTCCGCATGGATGTAGCTTATCTCCTTCAACTTGAGAGCGCCCTCCATGGCGACGGGATAATTGTAATGGCGTCCAAGATAGAGGAAATTGCTCGCATGAACATATTTCCCGGCGATGGTTCGAATCTTTTCGGAAAGCCTTAGGGTTTCCTCGACAAATCCAGGAATGTTCGAAATGGCGCGGGCAAACTCGATTCCCTGTTCCGCCGACACGCGACGTTCCCGCCCGAGGAGGAGCGCAATCATTGCGAGAACCGTCACCTGCGACGTAAACGCCTTTGTACTCGCCACACCGATTTCCGGCCCCGCATGCAGATAGACCCCGCCATCGCTTTCGCGGGCAATCGTCGAACCGACCGCGTTGCAGATTCCGAGGACGGTCGCGCCCTTTGTCTTCGCTTCGCGGAGAGCGGCAAGAGTGTCTGCCGTTTCGCCCGACTGCGAAATGACAAGTACGAGGGTTCCCGGCTTGATGATCGGGTTGCGGTATCGGAACTCGGAAGCGTATTCGACTTCGACCGGGACGCCTGCCAAGTCTTCAATCAGGTATTCGCCGACCATGCCCGCATAGTAGCTCGTTCCGCAAGCCGTGATGATGATACGGTTCAGGTTGCGAAGTTCCAGACGGTTCGCGTCAAGGCCGGCAAGCTTTGCCGATCCGTCGGACAAGAGAAGACGCCCTCTCATCGTATTGCGAAGCGCTTCGGGTTGCTCGAAGATTTCCTTGAGCATAAAATGTTCAAAGCCGCCCTTGCTCGCCGCATCCGCGTCAAATTCCACCTCTTCTACACAACGATTTACCGTGTGGCTCGAAACGGTCACGATTTCATAGCCGTTTCGCTTGGCGACAACCACGTCGTCGTCGTCCAGATAGACAACCTTTTGCGTATAATCGACAATGGCCGTCACGTCGCTCGCGAGAAAAAATTCCCCTTCCCCGCCAAGTCCCAGGACAAGCGGACTTCCGCGGCGCGCGCCGACGAGGACATCCGGTTCGTCTGCGCAGAGAATCGCCAGGCCGAAAGTCCCTTCCAGCTTGTTCAGAGCCTCTAGGACCGCAGACTTGATGTCTCCGCGATAAAGCTTCGCTACCAAATGCGCGACGACTTCCGTATCCGTTTCGGAAACGAACTTCACCCCGTCCGCTTCCAGCTTCTTCTTGATTTGTGTGTAATTTTCGATGATGCCGTTGTGCACCACCATGATCTTTCCGTCAAAGCTCACCTGGGGATGCGCGTTCTCTTCGGTCGGAGCGCCGTGTGTCGCCCAGCGCGTATGCGCGATCCCGATATGGGCCGAAAGCGGGTGCGATTTCAGCTTTTTCTCCAGGGCGGCGATCTTCCCCGTGGCCTTTGCCATTTCGAGCGTTCCATCCGGATGGGCGACAGCGACCCCCGACGAATCGTATCCGCGATATTCCAGGCGCTTTAGGCCGCAGAGAAGAACGTTTACCGCATCGCGATTTCCGATATAACCGACAATTCCGCACATACAGGCTCCTTAGCGAATCTTCGCTTCGACTTTCGCGCAGAGTTCTTCCGCTTCCGCTTCGGTCGGAGCCTCGGAAATGACGCGGATGACAGGTTCCGTATTCGATGCGCGGACATGGACAAAGCTTTTCCCCTTGCCGAGCCACAGACCGTCGCGCGTATCCGCGGCATAATCCGAAAATTCCCGCTTGACCTCTTCGAATACAGCCTGCACGGGTTTTTCTCCGAGCGGGAACTTTTTCTTCGGCATCGCGTATTGCGGATGTTCCGCCTTGAATTTTTCCGGACCGCCTCCGTTTTCCGCCATCCAGGAAAGGACAAGCGCAGCCGCGACAAGCGAATCGCGCCCATAGTGAACGGCAGGCAAAATCACGCCGCCGTTTCCTTCGCCGCCGACGACGCAATCTTCCTTCATCATTTGCAGGCTTACATTCACTTCGCCGACTTTCGCGCGAGAAAATCCGACGCCGAACCTTTCCGCGATATCGGCACACATCCGCGATGTGGAAAGGTTTACGCAAACGGGACCTTTCTTCTTTGCAAGGACAGCTTCCGTCGCGATCGCGAGCGTATATTCTTCGCCGACAGCAAAGCCGTTTCCATCGACAAGCGCACAGCGATCCGCATCCGGATCGAGCGCAAAGCCTACAGCGCAGCCGTTCTCGCGAACGGCGTTTTCCAAGTCCTTCAGGTTGGACGGAACAGGTTCCGGTCCTCGCGGGAATGTGCCGTCCGGTTCACAGTGGACGCGCACCACTTCGCAGCCGAGAGATTCGAGAAGCCGCGGAACGATATGGGATCCCGCACCGTTCACGGCATCAATGGCGACCTTGAAACGCTTTTCCCGAATTTTCGAAACATCCATGAACGGAATGGCAAGCGTCTCGTCAATGTGAAAAGCGTCCGCGTCTTCAAGCTCTTCGCAAGTTCCCATCTGTCGATAATCCGGATAGATGAACTTTCCCGAATCCGCAATGGCGAAGAGTTCGTTGACTTCGTCCGGTCCGAGAAAGATTCCCTTCTGGTCGAGGAACTTGAGAGCGTTCCATTCCAGCGGATTGTGGCTAGCCGTCACGATGATTCCCGCATCGGCATGAAGCTTCGTCACAAAGAGTTCGACGCTCGGAGTCGTCGCAAGACCCACATCGACGACATCGGCTCCCGCCAAACGGCAAAGCCCGGAAACGAAAGCGGCAATCGCTTCTCCCGTCGGGCGGCTGTCGCGACCGATCACGACTTTCCGCGCACCGGTCACCTCCAAAAAAGCTTTTACATGGTTCGTCAAGACTTGCGGAGTGAGAGTATCGCCGACAATTCCGCGGATTCCAGAAACTGAACGCATCAAGACAGACATAAATTTTACCTTTATCTTTTCGGTAAAGTTACAAAATTTGAAACAATCAATCCACATCATCCTAGCCTTGCCCGGCCATAATCGACCCTATCCAAAATTGCCACCTTAATCGGGAGAACTCAAGACGCCATGAGAAATGGCGCAAATAGAAAAAGGCGAAGCTTCTGTCGCAAAAAGCGACGCTTGGAGTATACAAAAGGAACCAGGAAAAATCGCGCTAATTCAAGATGGCGGTTCGAAGAGCCGCCTTTTTTCTAGCTTTGACGCATGGCATTGGTATCCGTCAAAAACCTGACTCTCCGATTTAGCGATCCGCCGCTCTTGGATAACGTTTCCTTCGATATCCAGGAAAACGAACGCATATGCCTTATGGGCAGAAACGGCGAAGGAAAAAGCACGCTTCTCAAAATCCTGTCGGGAGAAATGGAAGCGAATTCGGGAGAAATCATCCGCAAGAACGGGCTGCGCACTGCGCGGCTCATCCAGGAGATTCCCGCAAGAATCGACGGAACCGTTCGCGACATCGTCATCGGCAAGACATCCGAAAGGCACTCCTCGGGAGAAGACATTCTCGGGAAAACGGGCATCGCCCCCGAAGCTTTTTACAACTCCCTTTCCGGCGGTCAAAAGCGTCGCGTTCTTTTCGCAAAGGCTCTCGCCGAAGAACCCGACCTGCTCCTACTCGACGAACCGACAAATCATCTAGACATTCCGAGCGTCCAATGGCTAGAAGGCATCCTCGCGAGAATTTCATGTACCGTCCTGTTCGTCAGCCATGACAGGGCCTTCGTGCGAAGGCTCGCCACGCGGATTCTAGAACTTGACCGGGGACGCATTCGTTCCTGGAACTTTCCATACGATGAATTTGTACGCCACCGGGACGAAGCTCTCGCCGAAGAAGAAAAGGCTAACAAGCTTTTCGACAAGCGGCTCGCCGAAGAGGAAGTCTGGATCCGCAAGGGAATACAGGCCAGACGAACCCGCAACGAAGGACGTGTTCGGGCGCTAGTCAAGATGCGGAAGGAACGCGCCGAACGCAGGAACCGGACGGGAAGCGTCAAGATGCAGATAACCGAAGCGGAACGTTCCGGAAGGCTTGTCGTCCGCGCAGAGAACATTTCCTATTCCCACGCAGGCAATCCTCTTATCCAGAATTTTTCGACGGAAATTTCCCGCGGCGACCGGGTGGGAATCGTCGGACCGAACGGCTGCGGCAAAACGACGCTTCTCAAGATTCTCCTGGGAGAGCTCTCGCCTCAGGCGGGAACAGTCCGGTTGGGTTCAAACCTTCAGATTGCCTACTTTGACCAGATGCGGACTCGCCTGCGCGAAGACAGGTCTCTAGTCGAAAACATCGGAGACGGCCAGGAATATGTCGTCCTGAACGGGCAAAAGCGACACGTTCTAAGCTACCTGCAAGATTTTCTCTTTACGGCCGAGCGCGCCCGCGGACCGATCAGTGCGCTTTCCGGCGGAGAACGGAACCGGCTGCTCCTGGCATGTCTCTTTTCGCACCCGTCGAACGTGCTGGTTCTCGACGAACCCACGAACGATCTCGATATGGAAACGCTCGACCTCCTCGCCGACCTGCTCGCCGAATACAAGGGAACGGTCATCACGGTCAGCCACGACAGAGACTTTCTAGACAACGTCGCCACGGAAATTCTGGGATTCGAAGGGCTCGGAGATATCCACGAAAGTGTCGGCGGTTTTAGCGACTACGCGGAAGCGAAAAAGTTACGCGCCAGGGATGCCGAAATTTCGGAGAGTTCCGCAAGAAAATCCGCTGACGATCGCCCCCGGGAAAAGAAGAAGCGCAGCTACAGGGAAGAGCGCGAATACCAGGCTCTTCCCGAAACCATCGAAAAGCTAGAAGCGGATATCGCGAAATTTCAAGAGCTGCTGGGAACGGAAGCCGTCTATACGAATCCGACAAGGCTCATCGAAACGCAAAAGGCTCTCGCCGAAAAGGAAAGTCTCCTGGAAACGGCGTATGAACGCTTCGAAATTCTAGACGGCATCGGGTAAAAATCAATTCCTGACGCGAATCGCCTTGCCCTTCGCCTCGTAGCAATCCCAGGAAAACAAGAGAAAATCCGCCGACGAATGCGAAATAGACGCGTTCACTAGGGCATCGGACGGAAGATCCTTTTTATCCGCTCTTTCCAGAGCATTGACAACGGCTCCGGAAATCCTATCGTTTCGATTTCCAAACGTGAAAAAGAGGATTCGCCGAATGCAATCCTTTCCGACAACATATTCGCCGTCTTCCACGCCGGCAAGCGGCACGTTTCCCGTCGAAACCAGCGAAAATCTCGCCAGATTCTGCGAACAGCCACAAAGAAAAAGCGCGCAGAAGAACAAAGTCAACACAAAAACCGTTTTCATTCCTTTCTCCTATTGTTTTTAACAAAATAAGAAAAAAAAACGTTCGTCAATATCTTTTGGAAACTTTTCGTCCTTTACCCTTGTCTAGACCGGATTTTCATTCCAAAAGCATCCGGCGAACAAAAATTTTTAAATTGAACTGCGTAGAATATCGATTTCGGAGATAACGATGAAAATTGCAGTGATCGGCGGTGCAGGCTATATCGGTTCCCACACGGTTCGGGAACTTCTCGACGCAGGGCATGATGTCCACGTTTTCGACAACCTTTCGACCGGGCTTCGCCAGAATCTGTTTCCCGAAGCGGGATTTACACAAGGCGATATTTTAAATTCCAAGGAACTAGAAGCATTCCTTGGCGATTTCAGGCCCGAAGGACTCGTGCATCTCGCCGCGTTCAAGGCGGCGGGAGAATCCATGACAAATCCCGAGAAGTATAGCGTAAACAACATCAACGGATCCATCAACATCTTGAACGCCGCCTCCGCGAACAAAGTAAGGTATATCGTCTTTTCGAGTTCCGCAGCCGTCTATGGCGCCCCAAGATACATGCCGGTTGACGAAAAGCATCCGACGGATCCGGAAAACTACTACGGCTTTACCAAGCTCGCTATCGAAAGGTTCCTGAACTGGTACGACAAGCTTCGCGGCATCCGATTTGCCGCGCTCCGCTACTTCAACGCCGCCGGTTACGACGTCAAGGGACGAATCACCGGTCTTGAAAAGAATCCGGCGAACCTGATTCCCGTCGTCATGGAAGCCCTTGTCGGCAAGCGCAAGGAAGTTCTCGTATTCGGAGACGACTACGACACCTCCGACGGAACAGGCGTCCGCGACTACATCCATGTAAACGATCTCGCCCGCGGGCATCGAATGGCTTTCGATTATCTGCAAAGCCACGACAAGAGCCTGACAGTCAATCTGGGAACGCAATCCGGAGCAAGCGTTCTCGACATTATCCGCGGAGCAGAAAAGGTTTCCGGGAAGAAAGTTCCCTACCGCATCGTGGAACGTCGTCCCGGCGACCCGGCAGCGCTCATCGCCAATCCGTCCAAGGCGAAAGAGCTTCTCGGCTGGGAAGCCAAGTATTCCGACTTGGAAACGATTCTCTCCACGACGTGGAAAGCCTACCAGGCAAAGCCTATCGCATAAAAAAAAGCCCGGTTTTCACCGAGCTTTCCGCATTTAATCGATTTTTCGATTACAGGCCTTTCTTGAACTTCTTGATCATCGAGGAGAGCTTGTTCGGCTGTGCGTTTCCCTTGCGAGCGAAATTCGGGTTCGGTCCGCCGAGACGCGCCTTTAGGTCCGCAATCGTCGCGTGAGGCTTGATACCGCCTTCGTGACGAGCGCGCCCATGCTGATTTCTAGGACCGCGACCGGCACCGGCAACGCCATCGACCTGTTCCTGCTTCATCGAAAGGCTGATGCGCTTTTGCCCCGCATCCACGCCGAGAACGCGAACTTTCACGACATCGCCGACCGTCAAGACCGTCTTCGCGTCTTCCACGAACTTGTCGCTGATTTCCGAAACGTGGACAAGTCCATCCTGGTGCACGCCGATATCGACAAACGCGCCAAAGTTCGCCACGTTCGTCACCACGCCTTCCATCCAGCTGCCGGTGACCAGATCGTTGATGCTCTTGATCTTGTCGTCGAATTTCGCATAGCGGAATTCCTTGCGCGGATCGCGGCTCGGCTTTTCGAGTTCGGAGAAGATGTCTTCGAGCGTGTGCTTTCCGACCGTATCGGAAAGGAATTCTTCGGGAGAGAGCGACTTGATCGCGCTTGCGTTTCCGACAAGATCCTTGACGGCGACCCCGGCCTTTTCCGCCATCCGTTCGACAAGCTCGTAGTTTTCGGGATGAACCGCGCTGCAATCGAGCGGATTTTCCGCCCCCGGAATCCGGAGGAATCCCGCCGACTGTTCAAAAGCCTTCGGGCCGAATCCCTTGACCTTCAAGACATCCTGGCGGCTCTTGAACGCTCCGTTTTCTTCGCGATACTTCACGACGCTTTCGGCTAGCGTCGAGGAAACTCCCGCCACGTGCGTAAGGAGCGGAGCGCTTGCGCTGTTCAGATCGACGCCGACCATGTTTACGCAGCTTTCCACGACTTCGTCCAGGCGTTTTTTCAGTTCGCGCTGGTTTACGTCGTGCTGGTACTGCCCCACGCCAATCGACTGCGGATCGACCTTCACCAGTTCCGCGAGCGGATCCTGCAAGCGACGTCCGATGGAAATCGCTCCTCGGGTCGTCACATCCTCGTTCGGAAATTCCTGGATGGCTATCGGGCTTGCGGAATAAACGGACGCGCCCGCTTCCGAAACCACGACGCGCGCGGGCTTCTTGCCCTTGAACTTGTGCGCGATTCCCGCGACAAACGCATCCGTTTCGCGGCTCGCCGTACCGTTTCCGATGGCTATCAGGTCGATGTCGTATTTCTCAACAAGCGAAGCGATGTAGTCACCGGCTTCCGCAACCTTCTTCTGCGGCTCGTGCGGGAAGATGACCCCGTGATCGATAAACTTTCCATTCTTGTCGAGAACGGCGACCTTGCAACCCGTACGGAATCCCGGATCGAGGGCGAGAACGGCCTTGTGACCGGCAGGCGGCGCAAGCAGCACGTCCTGCAGGTTCTTGCTGAAGACCTTGAACGCCTCTTCTTCCGCCTTGTCCTTCAAGAGCAGGCGGACCTCGCTTTCGAGGCTTGTCTTGAGAAGTCTCTCCCACGCATCCTTGCACATTTCTTCGAGATAGGGCTTCCAGATGCTTTCACCCTTGACAACCTGGCGTTGCAGATAGGAGACGAGTTCCGCGTCGGGCATTTCGATCGCAAGGCGCAGGACCTTTTCCTTTTCGCCGCGACGGAGCGCGAGCATCCGATGGCTCGGAATCTTCGAAACCGGTTCCGAGAAGGCGTAGTAGTTCTTGAACTTGGTATCCTGCTTTTCGAATTCCTTGCGTACTTTCGACGTCATGACGCCCTGCCTTTCGATTTGCAGACGCAAGTATTGGCGGAACTCGGCGTTGTCGGCCACCTCTTCCGCGAGGATGTCGCAAGCGCCAGCGATCGCCGCCTTCGGATCGGCCAGGCCCTTTTCTTCCGAAAGATAGATGCGCCCGATTTCTTCCGGCGTGTTTGTCGTCTCTTCCTGGGCCATGATCGTACGGGCAAGCGGTTCGAGACCGCATTCCTTCGCGATTGTCGCGCGGGTGCGCTTTTTCGGCTTGTAGGGAGCGTAAAGGTCTTCGAGATTCGTCTTGTCCTTGCAGGATTCGATTTGCGCCTTGAGCTCGGGAGAAAGCTTTCCCTGTTCCTCGATGGACTTTAGAATGGTCGTCTTGCGTTCTTCGAGTTCCTGCAGATATTCGCGGCGGTGCTGGATGTCGCGAAGTTCAATTTCGTTCAGCGTTCCGGTCTGGTCCTTGCGGTAGCGCGCGATAAACGGGATGGTCCCGCCCTGGTCCATCAGTTCGAGAGCCTTGGCCACACGCCACTCTTCCAGTTTCAGTTCTTCGGAAATAACTTGCGAAAAATTCATGTGCGATTCCTCAAATGTGAAAATCGTTTGAACCGATGATTTTGCCTGCGCACGCGAAAAAGCCTTCGGGCATCGATAGCCAAGACCTCTCCGGACGCTCAGAAAATACCTGCGTATATGTGATAAAGGGCAAAATCATTTCGCGTCAAATCTAGCAAAAGAGCCCCTGCGAAATTTGCCTAAAGCAGGACAAAATGTTAGTTTTTACGAAAAAGCGATTCATCCATCTCTTTTCAACAGGTTAATCATGTCCGACTGCATTTTCTGCAAGATCATCCATGGCGAAATTCCATCGAACAAAGTTTACGAAAACGAAGAATTTTACGCGTTTCGCGACCTGAATCCGCAGGCCCCCACGCACATTCTCGTCGTTCCCAAGAAGCACATCGAAAGCCTTCTCGACATGCAGGCGGAAGACGCCCCGCTGATGGGGAGACTTCTCTTTTGCGCCCAGGGTATCGCAAGGAAGGAAGGTCTCGGAGAAAGCGGTGCGCGCTTCGTCTTCAACGCGAAAGGAGACGCCGGGCAAACCGTTCCGCATATCCACTGCCACGTTCTCGGCGGGAAAAGACTCGACGACAGCTTCGGAGCAAAAGCCTAAGTGCTCAAGCGCACCAAGGTCATCGTTCTTCACCGAATGCCTTACAGCGACTCCTCGCTCATCGTAAAAGGCTTTTCATACGACTTTGGCGTCCAATCGTTTTTGGTCAAGAGCGCAAGAAAGAGGAACAGCCCGTTCCAGGGGTCGCTCGACCCTCTTGCCGAAAGCGACATCGTCTTCAACGATTCCGGCAAAAGCGACCTGCACTTTATCCGCGAAGCGTCCCTCGTCGAATGGTTTCCGCATTTGCGAAAGGACCTCGAACGCTCCGCGATGGCGAGCGTCATGGCGGAAATCCTTCTCCGCTGCCTACCCGCAGGTCCCTCCCAGGAATTCGAGTTTCGCTATACGGAAAAGGCTCTGAAAGTTCTCGACCGCGGTCCGAATTTCAAGGACGCTCTTGTCCGATGGATCTGGCACATCATGGATCTCTCCGGCTACGCGCTTTCGATTGCCGAATGTGTCCGCTGCGGAAAAAGTCTTTCCGAGACGCCGGCCGACTTCCACTTCGAATCCGGCGGATCGATCTGCAGGGATTGCCTCGGAACTTTCGAACCGGAACACGGTCCCGTCTTTCTAGGCGACATCGCCCGTCTGCGCACAAAAGAAGCGTTCGACGACCCGCAAACGCTCGAACGGGAATTTTTCGGATACTTCAAGACACATCTCGGCGAAAACCGGGAAATCAAATCATACCACTGGCTACAGGAGGTCAGAAGCTATGCTTTCCGCGGCACAAATCCGTGATACAAAAGGGAAAAGAAGGATTTCGCAAATCACCGCATACGACTACGGCTTTGCCAAGATAGCGGAATCCGCAGGAATCGACCAGATTCTCGTCGGCGACAGCCTCGCCAACACGATGCTCGGCTACAAAAGCACGAAATGCGTCGGCATGGACGAGATGCGAATTTTTGTCGCAGCGGTCTGTCGTGGCGCACCGAACACGCACGTCATTGCGGACATGCCCTACATGAGCTACAAGGATTCGAAAACGGCACTCGAAAACGCCAGGAGCCTTATCGATCTCGGCGCAAGCTCCGTGAAACTCGAAGGATTTCATCCCGACATCATCGAGACACTCTGCAGGAACGGCATCGAGGTCTGCTGCCATCTGGGACTTCTTCCGCAGACGGCGACAAGCTTTAAGCAGGTCGGAAACAGCGAAGAGGACGCCGAGAGAATTTTGAGAGAAGCGAAGGCAATCGACGAAATCGGAGCGTTTGAATGTGTTCTCGAGCACATTCCCGAAGAACTCGGCAAGAAGGTGACGAAGGCCGTGAAGCTAATTACCATCGGCATCGGAGCGGGAAACGAAACCGACGGACAAGTAGCCGTTCTGCACGACGCACTCGGAATCGGCAACGGAAAGATTCCACCGTTCGCGACAAAATTCTGCGACATTTTCTGTCTTGCGGAAAGCGGAATCAAGGCCTACATCGCGTCCGTCAATCGAAAGCCATAGCACAATTTTTGCTTCTTGACTAGTCGGTTAGAAAATATTTTTAAAAATAAGTGTTGATATTTTGTGAAAATCAAGTTATTTTATATTCATAGTTATTAACAACTAAAAAAAGGAACAAAAATATGGCACTCACGAAGAAAATCACCAAGCCGGCAGCCAAAACCGCAACGACCAAGAAAAAGGCCGTCGCGAAAAAGCCCGCGGCAAAAACGGTAGCAAAGGCAGCCCCGAAGGCGAAGAAGGCGGCAAAGCCGGCGGCGAAAAAGCCGGCAGCCCCGAAAGCGGCCAAGAAGGCCGCCGTCAAAGCGCCCGCCAAAAAGGCAGTCGCGGCGAAAAAGGCTGCAAAGCCCGTCGCGAAGAAAGCGGCAAAGCCGGTCGTAAAGAAGGCCAGCGTCGCAAAGAAAGCCGCTCCGAAAAAGGTCGCGGCAAAGAAGGCAAAGTAATTTTTGGTCACCTCTAAAAATTGCTTTGGTTAAGAAAACTTGAGCGAGACCAAACGATATCTAGAGGTGACTTTGCTAAAAAGAACTGCAAAAAGGCTCGGAAAGATTCGAGCCTTTTTGCGTTTTCTAATTTTACGGCATGATTTCCGAAAAAGACTTGAAAGCGATCGAAGATCTTGGGCTTGACGAAAAAATCGCCCGGGTCGAAAAACTTCTAGAAGGAAAAGAGCAGCCTCGCGCCATCGAACTTGGGCTTTATCTCGCTCTGCAGATGGCACTCGAAATTCGCAACGGCGAATCTCTCGGAAGCAATTCGGGAAAAATCGTCCTGGGCTGGACAAGAAAATACCCGGCGGAACTTGTCGAACAGGCGATTCCGCTCGCAAAGCAGTTTTTTACCGACCCGAAAAAAATCGCGAACCGTATCCGCGAAGGACTTCTAGACGAAAATGCCTGAACAGCTCAAGACATTTCCCGCATCGGTCGATATCGGCAGCCATTCGACAATTCTTCTCGTTGCCGACTTTGAAACGGACGATGGCGGAAAAACGACTCTCCAGCCCAAGATTCAGAAAGTCGAAGTCTGCCGCCTAGGCGAAGACGTTTACAATTCGGGCGAAATATCCAAAGAACGGCTCGACGAACTTTCCGGGATTCTCTCCCGATTCCGCTCGACGGCAAACGCTCTCGGCGCAGAAATCAAGGCTTGCGCGATGACCGAAGCCGCCCGCAAGGCAAGGAATTCCGAGCAGATTCTCGCCGCGGTCGAAAAGGCTCTCTGGATAAAGCCGCAAATCATTTCGGGCGAAGAGGAAGCCGCCTACACGTTCCGCGCTGTCGAGGAATGGCACGGCGAAGGCATCGTGACGGTCGATATCGGTGGAGGCTCTACCGAAATTTCGGATGGAGAAAAAGGCATCTCGATCCCCGTCGGAGCGCTATATCTCTACAAGAAAATGGGAGCGATTCCAGGCCCGGAATACAAGAAATGGGAAAAGGAAGAGCTCAAGGGCAACCCCTTGCGACCATACGCCAAGAAGCCGGTCTATCTTGTCGGCGGAACGGGAACGGCTCTCGCCATGGTATTTCTCAACGCCCAGGAATTCGATTTCCGCGCGATCGAAGGTCTCGAGATGAACCTCGACCAGCTCGAAAAGACCATCACCAGAATTTCGAACGTTTCAAGGGAACTTCGCGCAAGCATCCCGGGACTCGAAAAAGGCCGGAGCGACGTCATCATCTGCGGGCTCTATTGGCTGCGCAGCCTGCTTTCCCGTCTGCATGCGGAATCGTTCCGCATTTGCACCGCTGGTCTCCGATTCGGAATCCTCTATCCACCAAAGCCCGAGAGGCCAAGGGAAGAACGCAAGGAGAAAAAGCTTCCGCCATGGCTCCAGAAGAAAAAGGAAACCGAAAATGAAAATGCGGATTAACAAGTTTCTATCGCTGTGCGGAGTGGCAAGCCGTCGCGCCGCAGACGAAATCGTTCGGGAAGGGCGCGTCCAGGTAAACGGAGAGGTTCTCTCCGAACCCGGAAGGGAAGTCTCCGAAAATGACGATGTCCGCGTCGATGGCAAGCGGGTATTCCCCCCAAGAAATCATCGGATCATTCTCTTCCACAAGCCCGCCGGATGCGTCTGTTCCGCAAGCGACCCGCAAGACCGCGCGACCGTTTACGACTACCTGCCCTCGGAATACCGCTCGATGAAATACATCGGGCGGCTAGACCTCCAGAGCCGCGGTCTTTTGCTTTTTACCGACGACGGCGACCTGGTTTACAGGCTGACCCATCCAAAGTTCGAAGTTCCCCGCAGCTATTACGTATGGACCACCCGACCGCTCAGCCGTTCGGCGGCGGATCGCCTCGTTGCCGGCGTGGAAATCGGAGAAAACGATCGCGGCGAAATCGAAAAAGGCCATGCCGAAGAAATTTTCCTTGACCAGGGATTTTTCGAGATGGTTCTGTGCGAGGGAAAAAACCGCGAAATCCGTCGGATGCTCGAAGCGGTCGGCTATACCATTCGCGATCTAAAGCGCGTTTCCTATGCGGGGATCGCTCTCGGAAACATGCGACCGGGCGAATTTCGGGAACTCTCGCCGTCCGAGGAGAAGACCCTCCGCCAAGCGTGCGAAACATCCGGAAAAAGATGAAACGCAATATCTTTATCGGCGATGTCCACGGATGCCACGACGAGATGATGAAGATGCTCGAACGGATTCGCTACGCACCGGGAGACGACGCGATATACTTCACCGGAGACCTGATAAACAAGGGACCTGATTCCATCAAGGTCATTCGGGAAATTCTCGCGAACGGTTTCAAGTGCGTCCTCGGCAACCACGAAGCGCGCCTTCTCCGGCTGGTAAACACCCCGGAGAATCTTTGGACCGAAAAGGAAAAGCGCATGGCAGAAATTCTGGAAGACCCTTTCTGGATCGAAAGCGTCGTCAAGAGATGGCCGCTCTGGATCGATACGCCGAACGCGCTACTCGTCCACGCGGGGCTTGAACCCGGCAAGCAAAAACTCGAAGAGATGGATACGAACGTCATTCTCTCCGTGCGAACCTGGGACGGCAAGGGGAAAGACCTCAATTCGCCAACCGACCCGGCATGGTTCGAATGCGTCAAATGGCCAAAGCTCGTCATTTTCGGACACTGGGCTGCCAAGGGTCTTGTCGATCTCCCCGGATTTCGCGGCCTCGACTCCGGATGCGTCTATGGAAAAAGTCTTTCCGCGTATTCGGTGGAAGAAGACAGGCTATATACCGTCCCGGCGGCAAAAGTCTATACGAGGATCAGGGCCTAGTCAAGAGAGCTTGGATCTTAGAGTCGCAAAGCGGTCCGCTTCTATTCCCTGTCATTCTGGAGGCTCTGAAAGAGCCGACCCGCCTGCTGCGGACAGGTAGAATCCAGCCTGAGCCTTGTGGATCCTATCGTTTCGCTACGCTACACTCCAGGATGACAGAGAAGCGAGAATACTCTCCAAGATGACGGTGTAACGAAACTACCGTTCAACACAACGAACCTTTACCGCCTACCGTCATTCTGGAGAGGCGAAGACTCGACCTGTCTGCCGACAGGCAGGCCCGCCTGCTGCGGGCAGGTAGAATCCATTCCGCAGTTCAGAGCTTAGTTTAGAGATCTTTGAGCTTGGAGTTGCAAAGCGGTCCGCTTTACTTTTGCCTAGATGTATGCGATTCTAGAATCTAAGTTCCAAGTTCTGACTTCCCTCCAGGATGACTATTTTTCGCACAAGCCTTTGCAGATCGCTTAACGAACTATCAACTATCAACTCTCCACATTCCACTCTTCACTCTCACCTAAGCTCTCAGTTCCGATTCCCCGCCGGTCGCTGGGTCACGTATTCCATCCGCAGCCATTCCGCGGACCGAGCCGTGTTCTCCACCCGAATTTCGTCAAGCGAGCCGTTCCAGAATTCTTCCGCGACCTCGTTGCCGCCGACGCGAAGCGGAACGCCGATATCCGTCTTGTAAAGAGGAAAGGCGACCGGTTCGCCGATTTGCGTCCCATTTACGAACATCGAAATCGTATCGTTTCGGGAAACCAGGCCAAGCAAGTTCCAGCCCGTCGTATCCACCGCCGAATTCGCCCCCGAAATCGAATCCCAGCGAGCGACATTGTAAACGGCAAACGCCGAGTTGATTCCGTCATAATACCACTGGAAAATCGTCGAATCCGCCGAAGCGCGCTTGGCAAACAGGACCTGATGCGTCCCATTCGTTCCGTTCCACAACGCCCAAGCCGAAAGCGTAAAGTCACCGGCAAAAGGATTCAGCGAGTCCAGGGAAATGTACTGTCCAGCGGAAAAAGTCGCCCCGTAACCGATAAACCCATAGGCCTTGTCCGAATCCGATGAAGCATGAATCTGCGCATCGCCGTTCAAGTGGAGCGCGGCAAGAACCGAGTCCGAACGCAAGAAGGCTCGGGACGTAGTCTTCCCGTCACGACGGACTAAATACAAGTTTACGGTTTCGGCTCCCGATTCGAGAGAATCCAGACGCACCCACAGAACGCCTTGCGAAGCGCGCGGTGTCCAGTAATCCACCTCGAAATCCAGGGCGTTCCCGTTATCCAGGACCACCTCGAACGAATCCGGTTTCGAAAAGGCGGCAAAGTCAATCCTATCGTTAAACTTCACAGGCATTGCGAAATTTCGAAGCGTCTCCTTCGGCGAACTTTCGAGCGTTACCGAAACCGCCGTCACGAGCGAAGAACCGAACGCCGCACCATAGGAAGAATCCGAATACAGCGAAGCGTCCGCAACGACCAGAATGGAATCCGTCTCCGTAAAAGTCCTTAGAAGCGGAAGAGTGATTTCCGACCGCGTATCTGTCGTATTGAAGTCAAAGGACGAACGCGATTCCGAATTCTGGACATAGACAAGCGAAATGTTTCCTGGCGGAATCGAATCGAAAAAGAATTCCCCGTCCGAATTGATGTCCGCGGTCAGGTTCGTTCCGACTATTCGCACCAGGCCGGAAGACTCCATGGAAATTTTTCCGGAAAGCGACTTGGACGTTCCCAGCACGACTTTCATCGAATCCTCGACATGACCGACAAGAATATTCTCGTTTTCCTTGCCCGCATACAGGACCCGCATATCGCTTTCGACATTTTCAAGGAAAAAGTTTCCCGAACTGTCCGAGAACGCGACGACGGAATCCGCTATCCGGATATTTTTCCAGGAATCGTCATAGGCGACGACACGGGCATTCACCGCAGGCGTGACACCGTCCGAAAGAAAGACCCTTCCCGCGATGGAATTGCCGATATCCGTCACACCGCCGGCATTTCTACTATCCGAACACCCTAAGAAAAGCGAACAGACAATTACGCACAAAGGAATCAGCGCAAAAGAATATTTCATTTTTTATTCTCCTTGCCCAATCTTTCGCTCATCGGATAGGCGACAATCATCATCTCGTAAATTTTTTCCACCGAAGGATCGTCGGAAGCTTTCGCCATGATTTTTTGCCGGGCCTCTTCCAGAACCTTGACCGCATAGTCATAGGACTTTTCGCTCATCGCGAGCGTCGTAAAGGTCGCAAAGCGTTCGCTCGGCTTTTTCGATTCCACGGCTCCAATCGCCTGTTGCACATACTCGCGCCGAATTTGCCGAAGATCCATCGGGGAAACGTTTTTCGCATCGAGCATCAGCGACGTGCGGTGAAACCTGCCGTTCGAATCCTTTTCGACGAGTTTCCAGCGCATCATGTCGAGAACGGCCGCCCGGGCTTCTTCCGTCGAAATCGAAGGAACAATCGTCCGAGCAAGATGCCTCATGTCGCCGTTGAAATCCGGATGGCAGACAAGCTCCCGCAAAACCGGATAATACCACTTGGAAAAAAAATCCTTCTGGTCGTGCGAAACGTGAACGAATTCACTTTTGGAACGAATCTGGACGATTTCTTCCCAGGCGTTTTCGCGTTCCTCGACACGCTTTGCCTGGTTGTATTCCACGAGAGCCGCAAAATACCTGGACTGGCTATTGTTCAGCCCCATCGCTTTCGTCATCTTGGCGATGGATTTTTCCGTCAGGTTAAAGCGCCCGCGGATTACGTTGAGACAATAGGACGACGAACTGAAGCCCGCCTTCGCGGCAAAAAAGCGATGCGAAAAGACCGCGCGCAGTTTTTTCTGCTCGTCAAAATAGTCTTTCAGGAAACGACGGTAATCGTCGTAATCAAAAAGCTTGTCTATCGCCGACATATCGATTTTAAACATAAATTTTTACACGGAAAAGGCAAACGTTTGTCAATGGCAACAGGCCCAGGACAAGACCGATCGCTCACCGATTTTCATAAAATTTACACAGCGAGACTCCCGTTTTGCAGAAGAATCCGCAAATTCCGTGTAAAAAGCGTTTTAAATCCAGGTTACCGGATTCCCTTTTCGCTCCAGGGGTTTTCGGAGCGGAAGTCCGTCGGAGGTTTCGGGATAGCCGACGGCAAGCGAACCATAGACGCGTTCGTTTTCGCCAAGCCCGAGCGATTGCAGATAGCGGAGAATTTCCGGATCTTCGTTCAGCCAGCGAAGCTGGTTTATCCAGCAGCTGCCGAGATCGATCTCGTTCGCTTCGAGCATCATGTTTTCGATGGCGATCGCCGCGTCCGCCATGTTGTTGCCGTAATCCCTTTGGTTCGCGACGACGATGAGAACGGGAGCGTTATAGAAAAAAACGTACCCGCCCTTCTGCGAACTCAAGATGGAATTCTTGATGCTCCGATACATCCCTTCCGTCAACGGCATTTTGGCAAAAGCCTTTTCCACCAGCGAGACGAGAGTCTTCCGGACATCCGCGTTTTGGATGACCAGAAAGTGATTCGTCTGGTTGTTGCCGCCGCTCGGCGCAAAGCGGCCCGCTTCGACGATTTTCAGAAGCTTTTCCTTTTCCACGGGAAGAGGCTTGTAGTTGCGCGTGCTGCGCCGGGAAAAAATGCAGTCAAGAGTGTTCATCGTTTACGGAATATAGCAACATTCACTTTTTCGCAGCCAGCTTCCCGTACATTTCGAACAGTCTCTCGACAATCTCGCTTTCGGTTAGGTTCGGCGGGAATCCGTAGGCCTGCAGGACGGCGCGGTCGTTTTCGTTGTGGGCTTTGCGGAGGTCGAGGAACATGAACATGTTTTCGCCATAGAGCTCGGCAAGCGAAAGTTCCGGATATTTGGCGCGGGCATCGAGAATGGCTTGGGCGGTAGCTTCAATCCGCTGGATTTCAGCAGGAGACAGATTAAAGGAATCAGGACTCAGTTTTTGGAGTCCTAAATTTCCACCGTCAAATCCATCGCCCTCTGCCAGATTATCAAATCCTCCACATTCCGAACCATAATCTCCTCCGTTTTTATCCTGATTCCTAATTCCTATTTTCTGACTACTGATTCCTGTATAACCCGGCCACGGGAAATTATTGTACACGATGTCCTTCGAGTACCGGTAATCGCTCTTGAGCCTTCCGCAAACGGCGCGCATCCATGCCATGTGGACGCTACTCGTGAGAACGCCGAAGTGGAAGAGCGTTGCGTCGGGAATGAGCCGCACCGCATTGCTGCAAAGGACTCCCGGAGTAATAAATCCCATAGGGATGTAATTTCTACGCTCTGAAGAGGTTTCCGGAATAAGAATGGACGTTCCCTTCGGCATATTCTCCACGTGAAAATGCGTCGGCTTTTCCGCGAGCTTCCTTGTCGGCGCGCTCCTGCTTTTTAGGCGGAACTCGCGCACGGCCTTTACGCGCTCTATCACTAGCGGAATTTTTACAAGCTCCGCCGGGTCCGCGTCCCCGAGCCACAGACACCATCTGTTGTAGCGGTTGATAAACTCGTCCGATCCAAGCCACTTCCTGAAGTATTTTTCTGCGCGCGGCTCTTTCTTGACAAACGCGTCTTTCTCTTCTTCCGTAAAGAGATAGTTTCCATTGTCAATCGGCTTGTTCCCGATTCCGATTTCAGGGACAGGGCAAAGAGGCTTCTGGCGACTGTCCACGAAGATGTCCGACGCGTCCAAAAGGTATCCGTTGATGTTTTTCGCCTCGTGCCTTTCGCCTTTCTCGTCGATGATGAATTTTATTCCCGCTTCCTGTCTCCTGATTTCTGCTTCCTCTTTCCTGTTTTCTAATTCCTGATTTCTGATTCCTGATTCCTGATTCCTGTATTCTGTTTCCTTTCATCCGAAAATCCCACAATCACGCAGTGGACATGCGCTTTTTCCGCGCTCTCGCTATCCCAGCGGAAAGTTCTGTACGCAAAGTCAATTTTTATTCCCTGCGCAAAGAGTGGCATCCACACGATTGCGACCTGCTCGCCCTGCGTGATGGAGTTCGTGGAGACGAGCGCGCATTTCGTATTTGTGCCGTGTATCAGATCGGTGGCTTTCCTGTACCAGCACGAGACATAGTCCGCATTTCCGATGTTTTTCGCGTTTCCCCATACAAAGGCCACGTCGCTTTTCTGGCTTGCGGACATGAGGCGCGCTCCTACGAACGGCGGATTCCCCATGATGTAGTCGTAAACATTTTTCTCGCCCATCTTTTTCTCGCTCATTCCAAGATGGACATTTTCTGTCACGACCGTGAGCGTGTCATAACGCTTTCCCGATTCGGCAACGGTCATTTTCATGCCTGGGCGGATATCCTTTGGATGAACGATGTTCAACCTATCCGCAAACAGGGAAAGTTCGTAATCTTCCGCGTGCAGATATTCCCAGTCCATCCGCAAAGCGTTCCCTTCGACGATGTTCGCGTTTGTCTTGAGCGGAAGAAATTCCAGGTTGCGATTGAGAATTTCCGACGTCTTTTCCATCATCTGGCTTTCGGCAATCCAGAGCGCGGTCTTTGCGACCGTCACCGCGAAGTCGTTGATTTCAATGCCGTAGAACTGTCCGATTTTCACGAAGATCGAATCGTCATAGACATCGAGTACCGCTTCGCCGTCGTGACGCAAGGAGAGCGCCTCGTTTTCGAGAGTGCGCAAACTGATGTAAGTTTCGGTCAGAAAGTTTCCGCTGCCACACGCCGGGTCGAGAAACTTGAGCCGTCCCAGTTTTTTCTGGAAGTTCAAAAGTTCCGCGTTGCGCGCTTTCGCAACTGTCGCTTGCTTGATTTTTTCGAATTCCGCACGAAGATCGTCGAGAAACAGCGGGTCTATCACCTTGTGGATGTTCTCGATGCTCGTGTAATGCATTCCACCCTTGCGACGAGTTTCCGGGTTGAGCGTACTTTCGAAGACCGCTCCGAAAATCGTGGGGGAAATTTCCGACCAGTCAAAGTCCCGGCTCGCACGGTCCAGCAGAACTTTCGCCGTCTCTTCGGTTATCGGAGGAATCGTTTCGTTCGCCTGTTCCTTGAAAAGCGAACCGTTCACATAAGGGAAATCCCGCAGTTTCGGTTCCAAGAACTTTTCGCGCGAAGATTCGGGCGTGTCGAGCGTCTTGAAAAGATCCTTGAGCGCCATTCGCATGTTTTCCGGACGGAAGCTTTTCATGTATAGGTAAAACTGTTCCTTCGCAAAGATTCCCGCGTCTTCCGCGTAAAGGCAAAAAACCAGCCGCACGCAGAGTACGTTCAGGCTGTGCAAATCTTCCGCAGTCGGGGAACTTCCGAACTCCTTGGCGAGAGCGTCATAGATCTTCCCGACAAGTTCACCCGCCTTGATCGAAACTTCCAGTTCCCTTTTCAGCGCTTCGCTTCGAGCATCTACCAGAAAGTTCAGCCGGGAATATTCCCTTTCCAGGTTTTCGAGCAGGACTTCTTCCGGTTCGCCCTGCGGATTTTCCATATCGTAGATGAGAAAGCTCTTGAAGTTGCTCGTTACGACGTAGCGCGGATGTCTTGACAGCGGGAGCTCGCTTGCGTAACGCTTCGCCTGTTCGAACGGCGTAAGGAAAGTTCCGTCCGCCTGCCTGATCGGCGCACGCAAATCCTTGTCGATGGATTTCTGTTCGACGAGAACCTTCGTCGGTGCGATGTAGGCATCGATGAAGCTCGTACTCGAAAGCTTCACCTGGCTTTCGAAGCTCACGATTTCCTCGGGATGTTCCACGCCGAAAACGTCTCGCAGAAGGGAAATCCAGAACGTCTGGCATTCGCCTTTCTCGTATCCCTTGTCTTTCCAGAATTCGGAAAACTTTTTCGCAGCCAGTTTCCGCTTGGTCGAGTTCATCCGGGTCATTTCCTCCATTAAAAATCTTTACCGGCTACTTTTCTAGCAGCACCATCGTTTCCAGGTGCGGCGTTCCCGGGAACAGGTCTAGCGGCTGGATGCTTGTGGCCTTGTAACCCGAAAGCTTCCACTGGTTCAGGGAACGCGGAATTTCGTCCGTTCCGCAGAAAACATGCAGAACGCGCATCGGGTTTCGCTTCGCAAGAGCCGCGATCACGCCCGCTTCGACACCGGAACGCGGCGGATCGAGAAGCACCAGTTCCGAACCGGAGCCTCTGGGAATGGACCTTTCCACAAAGTCCCTGTCGATTTTCCCGGCGACAAATTTCGCAGGCCTCTTCAAAAAACGCGCGCTGTTCTTTGCGCATTCGATCGAAGGCCCTTCCCATTCCGCGCCCCACGTCGAAGCGACCTGTTCGCCCAGGCCGAACGAAAAAAGTCCGTAGCCGCAATACAAATCCAGAAGGGAATCCTTTTTCGAAGGCCTTAACATTTTCCCGGCAAAGGCGAGCAGGTTCGGGATCTGCGACTCGTTGATTTGGCTAAAGCCCGTAACGGGATACTTCAGGCGGAACGCGCCAAGGTCAAGCGCAAGTTCCTTCGGGCCAAAAAGAGTCTTGAATCCGAGCGCGTCTGCCGGGCGCACCGCTTCCAGATAGTAGTCGGAACGGCTCGGGTCGAAATAGACATGCGCGGAAACGATCCCCAGCTCAGACGACTTCAAGTGTTCGCCCACGAGCTTGAGCTTTCGGACAACCGAGGCGTTCATTTCGCTCACGTTGAAAATCACCGCGCGATGCCGGTACGAGCCGCGGATGACAACCCAGTTCAAGGCCTTGGCAAGCGAGACGAACGCAGGCTTTTTCAGGGTCTCTTCGACAAAGCGGTATATTGCCAGATGCTCTCCCGGTTCGAGCGGTTCCGCATATTCCAGGCATTCACCGTCTCCGAAAGAAAGTCTAAAGGCGCCATTTTCAAAGACCGCCCGGCGTTTCGTCGTCGTCCGGTAATTACGGGGTAGCGGGCTTTCGACAATTCTTTCGGGATGCGGCAATCCGTTCCTTTCGCAAAAAAGCGCAAAAGCCCGATTCTTGATTTCCAGCTCGTCCGAATAGTCCACCAGGGCAATGGAAAGCAACGGCATCCCGGCAAGAGCTTTCGGCATGGATTCCTGCACCGCGGAAGAAAACGAAATCATATCGATTATTTCCTCAGGATGCGGATCAGGTGATAGGGTTCATCCGAATCTTCGTAAGGCTTCCCTTCGATATTCAGGTATTCGAGAGACGTCCCGCCGCGCTTCAGAAAATTCATGAACCGCTTGCCGTCATCGAAACGAACGAGGATATAGTCCGCGCTGTCACGGTAAGTCGCCGTACTTTTCAGCGTATCCGTTTTCGCCGAGAAGAAGACTTCCTCGATTTGCGCGTTTCCGCTAGTGTCCAGGTTCATCCGAATCCGATGCGATTCGCATTCGTCACAAGGGAGATTTCCGATGTAGAGCCCGGAAACTCCTTTCGGAATTTCTATCGGAGCGAGCTTCGGCAGCTTTTTCAGGTCCGCTTCGATCCTATCCGATCTTTTCTCTTCCTCGCTTTGCGTACAGGCGAACACGAAAACTAGGGAAAAGAGGCCAAGCCATTTCCATGGCGAAAATTTTAAACCGTTCATATCATTCTCCCGAAAGGATGACGCGGATACCGCTCGTATTCGACGCGAAGTCCGGCAGTTTCTTCCTTGATTCCCCAGCAGCCAGTTCCTTGGCGACGGATGTCCAGTCTCCTCCGCGAAGCGTCGTGTCCGAAGTCCACTCGGCGACGTTTCCCGCCATGTCGTAAAGCTTCCATCCGTTCGGAAGCTTCCCGGCAACCTTCTGGTAGCTGTCAAACAGATTGTTATAGACCGCATAGTCGGCGGCGACGGCAGTCCCCCAGTAATAGGAACCGGAAGTTCCCGCCCGATAGGCATACGCCCATTCGGAGCCGCTTGGCAAGCGGACAGCCTTTATCGACACGTTTTCCTTCAAGTTCGAAAGCCTGTTCCCCGTGCCGCGAGATTCATAGGAATAGGCGGTATCGAGCCCCATCGCCTTGGAAAGTTCGTTCGCAAGGAGGATCGCATCGTAAAAGGAGACATTCGCGACAGGAAAGGAGTCGCCGGTAGCCTTTGCCATTTGACGAGGAAGCGCTCCCATCAGTTTTTCATAGTCGGACTGCATGATTTCCGTCTGGGATATCGAAAAGCCTCCGACATCGACCCAAGTGACGGAAAGCGCAAGCGATGAATCCGCGGACGAAGAAATTCCCCCGCCGCTCGACGAAGAAGCCCTTTCCGCCGAAGAGGAACTTCTCTTTACGGTGCCGTTCGAGTAATCGAATCCGCCCGTTTCCGAAGATGTCGGCGTCGAGCAGCCCACAAGAAAAGCGGCAAGGACTATTCCCCATCCGAAGCGAAAAATTCTATTCGTGGATTTTTTCATCGAATCACCCCGACGCGGTAGAATTTCTGTTTTTTCTTTCCGGAATCGAACTTCACGCGGAGACGCACCGTATAGACGTCACTCCCGAGCCTTGAAATGTCAAGCTGGTCGATCTGGTTTCTTCCCTTGTTCGCCCCGTCGATTTTTTTGGAAAGGACGCACAGACCCGCGATGTCGAAGAATTCGACCGTCACCGACTTGGCGTCCATCCCGAGCGTATAGCGGACATTCGCCTTTCCGCCGCGAACCGGATTCGGATAGACAAAGAACTCGTCGATGCTTTCCGTAGAATCCGAAGCCACGGGTTCCGCCAAGCGAGACGCGTCAAAGAAGCCCGTCCTACCGTTGTCCGCTCCCGGAACGTTCCAGGACCGCGCACTCGCCGCGGTCGAAGATTTCGGAAGGCGAAATCCCGAAACCGACGAACGCTGGAACGCATAGACCTGCAGGCCCGAAAGCGAATCGATCGTCCTTTCGACAAAGAAGGACATCGGCGCGACCGTTTCCCCATATTCGAACGATCCGGCGGAAATCGGAAAATTCCCTGTCAGCTGTTTTCCGTTCGACTGGAAAGCCATCAAAAGACCGCCGTTCGTTCCCACGAGAATTTCGGGCAGGCTGTCGCCCGACACATCGACAAGCAACGGTTCCGAAAGGAAAGCGTATTCCGGCAGGTTCTTCGTAATGGTCGCCGGGAAACCGGAAATGACGACACCCGAACGATCCACCGCATACAAGAGATTGTATCCGAGGAAAACCGCATCCGGGTATCCGTCGCCGTTCACGTCACCCACCGCGATCGGCGAAGTTTCATCGTAAAAATCGGCCTTTCCGTCTCCGCCGCGCTTAAAGGACCGCGGAGAAAAGACGACCGTCGCGGAATCGTTCGCCCGGACCATCGCCGCATAGCCGCGACTGCCGAGAAGGAACATTTCCGAATTTCCGTCGCGGTCAAAGTCCGAACACGCCACGCGGAACATCTGCTTTCCGACAGGGACTAGCGACTTGTCCTGAATCTTTGGAGATGGCAGTTTTTGAATCCGCCCGTCCGTTTCCCGAAAGAGAGCGATTTCCGCATTTTTCCCGACAAGCGCGACATTGTTCGATTCGCCCGTCGGGCAGAGCGCCATATCGTGCGGAATAAAATTTTCGGGCAGGGGGAAAGCTTCCCGCTTGGAAAAATCAGATGTCGGGTAGCGGTAAAGCGAGACGCTGTCCGCAACAAAGACAAAACCGTTTACGACCATCGGGCCCAAAGCCGCGGAAGCAAGCGGAGCGAGATTTCTTTCAAAGCGAACCTGGTCGATATCCGAAAGCAGGACGGTCCGGGCAAGGCCTTTTCCCCGATGCAGGCTGAAGACGGTATCGTTCGACGCGGCGAGGCCGAGAAGCTCGCCATAGGACTTTCCCAAGCGGAAAAGCGGCACCTTTTCCGTGGCGTTCTCCTTGGAGAGCGTCTTCCTTTCGATAGTCGTGTCGCGTTCCGAAAGGGAATCTCCACGCGCATCCATTACCTGGAGCGTCCCGTCCGAAGAGCCAAAGACGATCAGCTTTTCGCCTTTCCCGACAGACATCCCCGCCGGATAATCGATAGCGACCGCGCCGCGCAAGGCGGCAGAAAGTCCGACATCCTTCGGGAACTTCGATTCGGAAAGCGAGAGGCTTGTCCAGGAAATCGAGACGGGAATCATTGACGCGGCAAAGTTCAGGACGCTATCGCCCATAAAGGAATTCGAAGTCTTTTCCACATGAAAGTTCTTCGCCTTTTTCGCCGTAACGGAAATTCCCGTATAGCCGCCCGAAGTCGTCGCCGTGTTGCCGTAGCCCGAAGCCTCGATGGAAAAAACCGTGTCCTTCGGCGAATTTTTCCCCTTGCGCAGATGCGGAATCAGGTCCGCGCCGGAACCGTAATCGTAAGCGTCCTCGCCCAGGGAATTCTGGAATGTCTTGCCGATCGAAAGAATTCCGTCCGCTTCCGAGAGCATGATGCCGAACTGGTGATCGCGCACCGTGTCCCCGCCCCAGAAATTCGTGACGCCGTAGGGAAGCGCTTCGCGCAGATACCAGTCGTTGACTTTCCAGACCGCGATACCGCTCGACGGAAGCCCGGCGTCGAACGAGGAAACATCGACGATAACGCCGCCCAGCTTGTTCTTGTTCCTTTTGCACTTTCCGGCGGAATCGCAAAGACTGTCTTCGAAGGCGACAAAAAGGCTATCGACCGGATAGACCTTGGTGAGGACTTCGTAATCCCTGTCGGCGGCGACATCCGAAGCGGGAACATATGACACCGCGATCTTTGCCGAATCGCCCGCAGATCGCTCGCGGTTTTCCACCAGAAGATATTCGTTCGAAGACAGGGGAACCTTCAGGATTTCCGTTCCCTTGCCCGAACCAGCGGCAAAGAGTTCCCGCGTCAAAGCGCCCGATTTCGGCGGATAGACCGTTTCCACCCTAGCCCATCCCATGTAGGCCCGAACCCATGCCGAAGGCAACACCGGAAAGAAACCGTTTCCCGCATTGTAGCCCGCAAAGTCCATAACGTCGAAATACCCCAGACGGGAAATTCCCTTGACGACATCGTAGGTGTTCGGCATACCCAGCTCTCGCCCTATCTGGTTCACCAGGATTCCGTTGATCCCCCAGTTGAGACCGTCCTGCGAGGCCGTTTCGCTAGTCACCATGATCGTTCGCAGCGTATCGAGTGTCGCGCCCGGCAGGACCATTCCGTTTAAATCGCCGGAAACTTTCCGGGTCGTATCCGCGGAATCCAGATAGGCCCAGTAATCGCGCACGACATAGACATCCATGAAATCGCCAGGCGTATTCGCGTTTTTCGTCCCCATGCTTCCACCGTCGAGAAGTCGACTGGCTCCGGCATGAATAATCATGTAGGCGCGCTTCTTGTTCGGGGACTTCGGCTGCGGCACCTTGAACGGATTGTCCAGCGTGTCGCTCGGCTGGTTTGCCGCCGTTACCGCATCCCAGACGAAATTCATGTAGTCGCGGCTTCGCGCCTCGTCAAACTCCGCCGTCTTTTCGCCCTTTCGCTTCGCTGTACGGTTGTAATCGATAATGTAATGGTCAAGAGTGTATGGCTCTCCGCTCGGAAATATCCGGGAAACGATCACCAGGTTTCCTCCGCTCACCGACCTGTAATAGGCGTTTGCGAAGTCAAAATGCTTTTGCCAGTAGGCGGCACTCGCCCGGTGCCCGCTCGGATCGAGACTGTAATTCGCGCTCGCCGTATCGCTGTCGGAATCGAACCGACCCGTTCCCGTCGTCAGGGAATTGTCCGGGGACTCCCGCTTGAACTGGACGCGCAACGCAAAGATTTCAAGCGTATCGACAGCCGAAGCCGCACCGCAAAAAACGAGCAGGGCAAAAATCAAAAGTCGTCTCATGGTCAAAAATTACAAAATCAGAGGCGAACAAAACTTTTCGGAATGGAGAGACGCCACGTCCCATCGCCAAAGGATGCGTCTATCCGGACACTTTTCACCCGAATGTTCAAGACGTTTTTTTCGCCGCGATAGACCCGGACTTCCGACGGCAAGATTCCGCTGTCGAATTCCGCGTAGTCAAAGAATTCCAGACGTTCTGTTCCCTGCCGAAGTTCCGAAACACGACCATCCGCGTTTCGCAAGACGGTAAACGGGATGCCAAGCGCGTTCCTCCCCAAATCGCCACCATGCGGCAACAGATCGCCCCAGAACAGCGAAGCGATCTGGTGAATGTCAAACAGGGGAATCCCCGCATAGCCTCCGACCAGATAGCCTTTCCCTGCCGCGAATGTTTTCTGTTGCGAAAGAAGGAGCGTCCATTCACCCTCTTTCCACAGAAGCGAAGCGATTCCGATTCCCATCGGTCCAGAAAGTTCAAGGCGGTAACGCTTGGACGGAACAGCGAACAGAACGCCAGAAAGCCGGTGAGATTCTTCCAGCGAATCGATTATCTCGAGCGAGAACTTCGCCTTGGCACTGTCCGGGACAAAGACTTTCGAAGATTCCGCCGGGCCTTTCACCAGACGCGGGCCGCATCCGGAAAGAGAAAAGGCCAAGAGCGCAAGCGCGCACCAAAAAGCGAAGCGTTTTCCCTGAAACTTTCGATTTTGCCGAGAAAGCATACCGATCCGCGGGGCTATTCTTTTCTTTTCAGGATTTCGATCTGCCGCCTTGCGTTTTCGTTCTGCGGATCGATAGAGAGAACCTTCTCGTAATATCCGACGGCACGGTCTTTCAGCGAAAGCGCCTGGCATATCGCCGCAAGATGCGCAAAGATCGACGTATCGCGCAAGAACATGTCCGGAAAGGAATCCTGCTTCGTTTCGACATCTTCCATCAGCGCGAGGGCCTCGCGAAGCTTTCCTTCGCGATATAGCGCCCAGCCTTTGGAATCCTTGTAGGCGACGTCGTCCGGATCGAGCGCAAGCGCCTCGTCTATCAGGGAAATTCCCCACTTGAGCTCGTCAGCGTTGCGGTTCAAATCGACAAGCGTATAGCCCAGGTGGTTCTTCGCCATCGCGTCGGTCGGAAAATTCGCAAAGATCTTTCGGAAGACGACAATCGCGGAATCGATCTTTCCAAGAGAAAGCAGGTTGGAACCATAGGAAAACAGGAGGTTCTGCGTTTCCCCGCCGATACGTGCCGCTTCCCGGTAATGTCCGCCAGCGCTTTCGCGCAGAGCTCTCGCCGAGTCTATTTTCCGCGCCGTCGTCGGAACCGCTTCGAGCATTTCCGCGTTCATCTGCAACAAGGTTCCATATTCAAAGTGCGTATTCGCCATCGCCAGCGTCGCCATTTCGTCAAACTTTCGAAGCCTTTCGAGATTTCCCGTTTCCTGGATTTTCTTGCGCGCCCGAACCACCAGGGAATCCGGCTTCAGCGATTCGTCCAGAAGCCGATAGGCTTTCGGAAACTTCTTCATGCTGGCATAGCGGACTATCAGTTTGGCTCGATACTCTAACGGGTCGCGGTCATAGGCGCGTTCCAGGTATTCCAGGGACTTCGCCGAATCTCCGGCATCAAGCGCCATAGCGCTCAACACGTTAAAGGCGAGCGTCGCATAGCTATCCGTCGCGGCAAGCCTTTCCCAGTGGATTTGCGCCTGGTCCACCTTGCCTAGCCTCGCCTCCATCAGCGCAAGCTTCATCAGCACAGAGCTTTGGCTCGGATTTCGCCTGTAAATCGCCTGCAGCGTATCCAATGCGACGGAATCCTGCCCTAGACCGACATAGGCGGCGGTCAGGAAGCCGGCGGAAAGGGAATCGTCGGTATGGGCGGAATCGGCCCGAAACTCTTCCGTCAAGCGAAGCGCCTCTTCAAAGCGCTTCATGCCCAGAAGAAGCCGGATTTGGCTTTCCAGAAACGCTCGGTCTCCGCGGGCTTCATAGACGGCGCCAAAAAGATCCACCATAGCCGAATCGTTCTTCGTTTCCGCCAGAAGGGAAATTTGCCGTTCGAGCATCGCCTGCGGGTAGCCGATTTGCGGCAAGAGAATTCCATAGACGCGGATAAGTTCCTTCGTATCGCGGGAAATTTCGAGCAGCAGAGAATATTCGTATGCGGCGCGCAGATTCCGCTCGCTCGCATCCACAGCCTTTTTGTAATAGACCAGCGCACTGTCTAGATTCGAAGCCTCACCGTATGCCTGTCCCAAAAGCGCATACTGCCCGCTCGTCTTCTTGCCTTTCAGGGATTTCGCGCGATCCGCAAGCCTCAGCGCCTCGTCGGAAGCTCCGGCTCCCCGACGCAGCATCAATTCCAGAACGGAAAAAGCCAGGTAGCGATTTTCGGAATCCGCTTCGTAGGCATGCCGCATGAATTCTTCCGCGATGCCGAATTCACCTTGCCGTTCAAGCGCAATCGCCCGCAAGAAGGAACCATGGGCGATTTCCAGTCGCAAGAGCTTCGCGCTGTCTATTTTTGCAGGTTCCGGTTTCCGTTCCGCAACGGTTTCGACATTTTTCGCCATGCCGTCCGACTGGGAAAGCCGTTTCGAACCGGAGCAGGCGACGACAAGCGACAGGGAAAGCAGAACAGGCAACAAGCGATACATCGAAAGCCTCTTATTCCGCAACGACCAGGTTGATTTTCGTACCGGCGGAAAGGGGCTGTTTCGCCTGAGGATCCTGCGCGACAACCGTTCCCGCAGAGGCATCCGAATACTTGCCGCGCGACGTTTTTCCAAGAATAAATCCAGCGAAGCGAAGCCTCGAAACCGCCTCGGCAAGCGACAGGCCGACAACATTCGGAAGTTCTAGCAGCTCCCCGCTCGGACCGGAAGAGATAAACACATCGACCGTATCGCCCTTGTGTACCAGGGAACCTTCCGACGGATTCGTCCGCACGACCTTTCCCTTCGAAAGGCCAGGATGCGGCATCCGGAACATCAAGCCGACGGACAGCCCGGCATTCTGGATGGCAGCAGCCGCCTCTTCGCCGTTCTTGTCAAAGAGATCGGGAACGGTAAACTGGTGCAGCCCGTCAGAAATCGTCAAGCGGACCGTGCGCCCGGGCTTCGTGCGCGAACCAGCGGATGGACTCTGTCGCATTACCAAGCCCACATCGAAAGTCTTGCTGTATTCCCTTTCTTCGGAAAAGACGACGCCAAACCCGGAATCCCTTGCGAGAGACACCGCCGAAACGCTGTCAAGGCCTTCAATCGCCGGGACAATCCTTTCCGAAACATGCTCGCGCGCAACGGCAGGCATCACCAGCCTGTCGAAGACAACCGCGCACAGAACGAGAAACGGCAAAAGCAGGAAAAGCGCATAGAGCCACGGCTTCGTCGAAAAAATCCTGTGGATAAAATTTTCCTTGCCCATTCGTTCCTCTTAGACTTTCGAATTCATTTCGTGCAACTTGCTTTCTTCCGAAATCACCAGGTCCTTTCCCATCAGGGAAATCGTACCGCTCCGGGAAAGCGTGGAGAAGACCCGACTAACCGTTTCGCGGGTCGTCCCCGACATTTCCGCGAACTGCTGCTGGGTCGGACGGTTGCGGATGACTGTCACCATTTCGCCGCCGCGACCGTGGATGCGTACGCCGCGGTCTTCCACCAGGCTGAGAATCGTCCCGGCGACACGCCCATAGACAGACATGGTGGCAAGCGACCCGATTTGGCGGTTGGCGTTTCGCAAGCGACGGCACATCTGCACAAGAAGTCCCGTGGCAAGTTCCGGCGTCGTCCTCAGAAGTTCTAAAAAATGTTCCCGGCGGATGATGAGAACCTTTGTCGGCTGCACGGCCTTTACCGAAGCGGAACGGGGCTCCCCGTCGATGAGCGACATTTCCCCGAACGAATCCCCGCGGGACAGAAGCGAAAGGATCGTCTCCTTCCCGTCCGATCCGGTCACATAGACCTTGACCTCTCCGTCCGCGATAAGAAACAGCGCACTGGACGATTCGTCCTTTTCCAGAATAATCGTCTCGTCGCGACCGAATTCGTTCACGATGACAAGAGAGGCCAGCTGGGAAAGCTGCTCTTCCGTAAGTTCCGAAAAGAGATCGACTCCCTTGAGAAGCTGGGCAATGTTTTCATCCGCCATAGAACCCTTCCTGTTTCTATTTCAAATCGATGATGATACTTTCGTCCCGATGAGCACCGATCGAAATCATGCCGATTTTCACGCCGACCAGCTCCGACATCGCTTCGAGATACTTTTTCGCGTTCGCCGGCAGTTCGTCCCAGCTCTTGCAGCGGGTCGTGCATTCCTTCCAGCCGGGAAACGTTTCGTAAACGGGCTTGCAGCGTCCCACTTTCGAAAGCTGGTTCGGGAAGATTTCGATTCTTTCGCCGTCGCATTCGTAATGCGTGCAGACCTTGATTTCATCGAACGTATCGAGAACGTCGAGTTTCGTAATCGCGAGGTGGGTGAGACCGTTCACGAGGGCAGCCTTGCGGACGACCGGAGCGTCGAACCAGCCGCAGCGACGGTTTCTTCCCGTTGTCGCACCGTATTCGTTTCCGAGCTTCCGAAGTTTTTCGCCCATGTCATCGAGCAGTTCCGTCGGGAAGGGGCCGTTTCCTACGCGGGTCGTATAGGCCTTGACGACGCCGACAACCTGGTCGATAGCCGTAGGTCCGACGCCCGCTCCGCAGCTTGCGTAGCCCGCAACCGTGTTGCTCGACGTCACATACGGATAGGTTCCCTGATCGACATCGAGAATCGTACCTTGCGCGCCTTCGAAAATCAGACGCTTGCCTTCCTTCCGGGCCTTGTAGAGAATTTCGCTCACGTCGCGAACGAACGGCTTGATTTTCTGCCCGAGTTCCAGATAATCCCGAATCACCTGTTCCGGATCGATTTCGGGAACGCCGTACATCACGCGGAATTCTTCGTTGTGAATCTTCGCCATCGCTTCGACACGCGGACGAAGTTCGCGTTCGTCCATCAAGTCGCCGACGCGGACGCCGATACGGTTCACCTTGTCGCTGTAACACGGACCGATTCCGCGACCGGTCGTTCCGATAGCCGCCTTCCCGGCCTTCTTTTCCTTCGCCTTGTCGAGCGCAGAATGATACGGCAGGACGACATGCGCGTTGTCCGCAATGACGAGCCGCTTTTCCGGGTCCGAAATCCCCTTCGTGTGCAAGTCCGCGATTTCGGCAAGAGTCTGCACCGGGTCGAGAACGACGCCGTTTCCGATGACGCAAAGCTTGTTCTCGTGCATAATGCCCGACGGAATCAGGTGGAAGACAAACTTTTTGTCGCCCACTTCGACGGTATGGCCCGCATTGGCTCCGCCCTGAAAACGAACGATGACATCCGCATCCAGCGTGAGAAAATCAACGATCTTGGCTTTTCCTTCATCGCCCCACTGGGAGCCGATTACAACACGATTTGGCATAGGTCCTTCTCGGAAAAAAACGCGAAAGGAAAGGATCGGGCTTTTCCCGGTCCCTTTTTCGCCTTAATAATAGAAAAGAAATTTTGAAAAATTTGCAATTTAAGCGGCAGAATCCCGGTCAAGACCGCCAAGGGCCGCTACGTTCGCCGAAAAGCGCAGTCCCTACTCGAATCATCGTCGCGCCTTCCTCGATGGCGACTTCCAAATCCCCGGTCATTCCCATCGAAAGCTGGTCAAAGCTTTGAAAAACCCCGCCACGGGAAAGGAATTTTTGTTGCAGGTTCCGCAAAAAGGCAAAGCATTCGCGGGAATCTTCCGCGACGCCCGTATTTTTTCCGATGGTCATCAGTCCGCGAAATCGAAGATGGTCGCACGGGGAACGCTTTTCGAGCGCAAGCAGAAAAGCTTCCGCCTCGTGAACGTCCAGGCCGCTCTTGGTTTCTTCCTCGCCGGCGTTTACCTGAAAAAGAATGTCTAGCGTCTTGTTCGCTTCCGCGCAGACCTTTTCCAGTTTCTCGACAGCTTCGACACTTGCGATGGAATGGATAAAGTCCGCTACGAGAGCCGCCTTTTTAAGCTTGTTCGACTGCACCGGACCGATGATGTGGCAACGCACGCCCGGACGTTTGACGCTAAACTTTTCGACCGCTTCCTGCACGCGGTTTTCGCCAAAATCCGTCGCGCCGAGAGTCATCGCGTTCTTGACCGCTTCTATCGGGTGAAACTTGGAAACCCAAACCAGACGAACGCTTTCCCGAGAACGATTACTTTGTGCGCAAGCAAAAGAGATTCGCTTTTCGAGCATTTCGTGCGCGGCACGCATTTCGTCGAGAGAGAATTCAGCCATTTTTCTTCGTCCGAACCATTTTCTTCGGTTGCTTGAAAAGCGCGGAAATCAGGTCGTCAATGTGTTCCATCGTAAAGATCTTGAGACCTTTCTTCGCCGGAGCGGGCAATTCGGAAATGTCCTTTTCGTTCTGCTTCGGAAGGTAGAGAGTCTTTACGCCCGCATCGAGAGCGGCTAGCGCCTTTTCGTTTAGGCCGCCAATCGGAAGCAGGTCGCCGGAAAGGCTCACTTCGCCCGTAAACGCGACATCCGGCGATACCGGAATCCGCGTAAAGGCGGAAAGGAGCGAGAGCGTGAGAGCGATACCCGCCGACGGGCCGTCCTTCGGGACCGCGCCTTCGGGAACGTGAACATGGATGTCCGTCTTCCGCACGATCGCCGGGTCGATTTCAAAGCGCTGGAGTCTTTCGCGTACAAGGCTGAGCGCAATCTGCGCGGATTCCTTCATCACGTCGCCGAGCTTTCCGGTGAGGAGCAGATGCCCGCGCCCCGAAAGCAGTTTCGATTCGATTAGAAGGATTTCCCCGCCGACGGATGTCCAGGCAAGTCCCGTGATGACGCCGAAACGCCCGGGCTGCGGCAGGCGATTGTCCAAAAAGCGCGGAACGCCCAGATACTTTTCGACAAGCTTCGGAGTGAGCGCAAGCTTTCCCGTTTTCCCCATCAGGGTTTCCTTGACGCGCTTGCGCACGACTGTTTCGACCATGCGTTCCAGCTCGCGGACGCCGGCTTCCCGCGTATAGCCGCGCAAGATCTTCCGGATGGATTCATCGTCAAAGACAATCGAAGAGACGTCCGAGACCCCGCAGTTCCTTAGCGCCTTCGGAATCAGGTAATCCTTCGCAATCGCGAGTTTTTCATGCGGATAGTATCCGGGCAAGCGGACCACTTCCATGCGGTCTTCGAGCGGAGCCGGAATCGACGCTTCCGAATTTGCCGTCGCGATAAAGAGGACCTTCGAAAAGTCCAGCCCGACTTCCATAAAATGGTCGGTAAAATCCGGATTGAGTTCCGGGTCGAGAACCTCGAGCATCGCGCTTGCCGGGTCTCCCCGATAGTCGTTCCCCATCTTGTCGATTTCGTCGAGCAGGATGACGGGATTCATGCATTTCGCATGTCGCAGCGCCTGGATGAATCGCCCAGGCATCGAACCGATATACGTGCGACGGTGTCCGCGGATTTCCGCCTCGTCCTGCACACCGCCGAGCGTCACCCGGGCAAAGTTTCGGCCAAGAGATTCCGCAATCGAACGCACGAGAGTCGTCTTTCCGACGCCCGGAGGGCCGACAAGGCAAATAATCGGCGCCTTGTTCTCCGCACCGGTCTGCTTCAGCACGGCGACATATTCGAGAATCCGCTCCTTGACCTTTTCCAGGCCAAAATGCCTCGAGTCCAGATTTTTCTTGACCTTTTTAAGATCCAGCGCGGTATCCGTATAGACACCATACGGAATCGAAAGGAACCAGTCGATATAGTTGCGCGAAACGGCGTATTCCGGGCTTGCGGGCTGCATCAGGCGCATTCTGCCGAATTCCTCGTCAAGCTTTTCCTGGATAGCCGCGGAAAAACGCTTTTCCTTGACTTTCTGTTCGAGCTTGTCGATTTCGTCGCCGTCGCCGTCCGAAATTTCGCTTTGCAGCATCCGGATTTGCTCGCTGATGAGCCAATCCTTCTGGTTCTGCTGCATTTTCTGCTGGACATCGTCACGGACATGCTCCACGACGCTTTCCACGTCAAGAGCCGCCTGAAGATACGCGTTGATAGCCCGTTCGAGAAAATCCAGGTTTTCCTGTTCGAGCGCCTTTTGCTTCTGGGCCGGAGTCACGCGCAAGAAAGGAAGCATCGCCATGTATGTGGAAAAAGGCTCTTCCTTCGCCATGACATCGCGCACGATATCCGGAGAAAGATTCTGCATCCCCGCATAGCGTTCAAAAAGCCGGACGCCTTCCTTCGCGATAACCTTGGATAGCGAATCATCGACCGGGGCATAGTGGCGAAGGGAAATATGCGACGAGAAATAGTTCCGGTCGGAAAGGATTTCCGGATTCACCAGATCGACAACGACAATGCCTTCGAGCAAGACCCGCCAGCAACCGTTCGGAAGGGCGCTTACGGACTGGACATGGGCGAGAACCCCCACCTTGGGCAGGTCTTCGAGCGCGACCGCTTCCTTGTCCGGATCGGGTTGAAGAGCAAGCAGTATCAGGTCATGATAGGCCCTCGACGCCTGCAAGGCGTTCTGCGAAATTTCGCGCCCCACGAGAACCCGCGTGGAAGAGCCCGGCGTCACCAAGGCATCGCGCAGCGGAAGCAGCGGAAAATCGTGAGACAGGTCCAAGGCAACGGTTTCTAGCAAATTCTCGGAATCAGGAATCGTCTTTTTCAAACCAAATCCTCAAGCGACATTTTTTTCGTTATCTTGCGTCAAGGCCTTCTTGACCAATTCCCTATCGACGACAAACTTCTTCGTGCCGGAACCGGGCAATTCGTACATCGCCTTCTGGAGCGTACGTTCCACGATCGAGCGAAGCCCTCTTGCGCCCGTTTTCCGTTCGAGCGTAAAGGCGACGATTTCCGAAATGCCGTCTTCCGTAAAGGACAGGTCGATTCCGTCCATCTTGAACAGCTTGACAAACTGCTTTACGATTGCATTCTTCGGTTCGGTCAAAATCCGCTTCAACGCCGTTTCGTCGAGTTCCTGCAAGGCGACGACAATCGGCAAGCGTCCTACAAGTTCCGGCATCAGCCCGAAATGAATCAGATCGTCCGGTTCGAGCTGCTTGAAAAGCTTGGAGAGGGAATTGTCCTTCTCGGTGCGGATGTCCGCGCCAAAGCCCATGCCGCCCTGGTTTACGCGATGGGCGATAATCTTGTCGAGGGTTTCGAAAGCGCCACCACAGACGAAGAGTATGTTCTTCGTGTTGATTTGCACGAGACTCTGCTCCGGATGCTTTCTGCCGCCCTTGGGCGGCACCGCGGCGACGGTTCCTTCCAGGATTTTCAGAAGTCCCTGCTGGACGCCTTCGCCCGAAACGTCGCGCGTGATCGAAGGATTCGCCGTCTTGCGCGCGATCTTGTCGATTTCGTCGATAAAGATGATGCCGCGTTCCGCACGCGCCACGTCGTAATCCGCGGCCTGCAAAAGCCGCACCAGGATGTTTTCCACGTCTTCGCCGACATATCCCGCTTCGGTAAGGACAGTCGCGTCGGCGATCGAAAAGGGAACGTTCAGAAAACGGGCAAGCGTCTGGGCGAGAAGAGTCTTGCCGCTTCCCGTCGGACCGACCAGCAAAAGGTTCGACTTTTCGATTTCCACGTCGTCAGCCGGTTTCTTTCCCCCGTTCGCGTCTCCATCGCGGAGACGCTTGTAATGATTGTACACCGCGACGGAAAGAGCCACTTTCGCATCGTCCTGTCCAATGACAAATTCGTCGAGATGCGCCTTCAGCTCTTTCGGAGTCGGGAGCGGCGCCTTCGCCGCTTCGGCTTTCGCCTTGGCGGCATCTTTCGCCAGGTCGTCCAGAAGAAGATTGTAGCACGCAGACACGCATTCGTTGCAAATGTGGACATTCGCGCCAGAGATCATCTTCATGACCTGTTCCGCGGGCTTTCCGCAAAAGCTGCACGAAATCTGGGAATGATTCTTTCCGCTCTTGTACATCGAAGCGACCCTTGCCTTCTAAGCGCTAGGCCTAGACCTTGTGCGGTTTGAAAATTTCATCGATCACGCCAAATTCCAGAGCCTCTTCCGGCGTCAGGAAAAAGTCACGTTCCGTCTTTTCGCGGACTTCCTCGATCGAACGCCCGGAATGATCCGCGATGATCTGCGAGAGCATTTCGCGTGTGCGGACCAGTTCCTTCGCGTGAACCTGGATATCCGTCGATTGGCCGGTCACCGCGCCCGACGGCTGGTGCAGCATGATCCGGGAATGAGGGAGCGCGTAACGCTTGCCCTTTGTCCCCGAAGCGAGCAAAATCGCCGCCATCGAAATGCTGTCCCCGACGCAAATCGTCGCCACGTTCGGACGAATGTGCTGCATCGTATCGTAGATGGCGAGCCCGGCAGACACGTAGCCGCCCGGGCTGTTGATGTACAGGGTAATGTCCTTTTCGGGATTCTCGTATTCCAGGAAAATCATCTGGGCCATCACGTTGTTCGCGACTTCGTCATTTATCGGCGTTCCGAGAAAGATGATGCGTTCCTTGAGAAGCCTGGAATAGATGTCATAGGCGCGTTCACCGTGACCGGTGTTTTCAATGATGGTTGGAATGACCATGAATTTCCCCTAAAATTACTTGGCAGCCTCTTCGTGCTTGATGCCGACAAGCAGGTCGGAAGCCATTTCCACGCGGAGCTCGTCACGGAGAGCGACCGTGCGACCGGACTGGCGGAAGTGGTCCTTCAGGGCGGGCGCTTCGACGCCGTAAGCCTTGGCGATTTCCTCGATACGGGCATCGACCATCGCCTGGCTGGGCTTGAGCTTTTCCTTGTTCGCGATAAATTCCAGAATGCGGTGCTTCTTGATTTCGCGGATGGCTTCCGGTTCGAGATTCTTGAGCTCTTCTTCGGTCGGCTCGATGTCTTCGTTCGTGCCGGCATGACGCTTGAGCGTGTACTTGACGAGAGCGATCACGCGGGCATGGGGAACGTCAAACGGGTTCGTCTCGATCAGCTTGTCAATCGCTTCGTTCAGCGCCTTGTTCTTCGCAATGTTCCGCTTGTTGTTGAGAAGGCTGGTCTGGACGTTGTCCTTGAGTTCGGCTTCATCCTTGACGCCGACCTTCTTGAAAAATTCCTCGTCCATCTTCGGTGCGCGGATTTCCCGGACATCGGTCACTTCCACCTTGAAATCGGCGGTCTTTCCGCGATACTGTTCGTCCTTGTGGTCGGCGGGATAGACAAAATGGATTTCCTTGTTGTCGCCCTTCTTCACGCCGGTGAGGCCTTCGTCAAATCCCGGGGAGGACGATTCGCCGAGAAGCGTACGGAACTCGCGGTCTTCCGGAATTTCCTTCGCTTCGCCGTCGATTTTCACTTCGATATAGTTTCCGACGACGACATCGCCCTTCTTCGATTCGCGATCGACGGACTCCGCAGACGAATACATCTGCAACACGCGGTCCAGTTCCGCCTTGACTTCGTCTTCGGAAACCGCCACTTCGGGAACGGTGATCCCAAGGCTTTCGTAACCCTTGATGTCGATTGTCGGATCGACTTCGACAATCGCGGTAAACGTGATGTCGGACTTTTCGTCGTCCTTGAAATTTTCGACCTTGACGCGGGAAACCGGAATGAGGTTCGCCTTTTTCAGCTCTTCGCTCAGCGTGCTGTTCATCAGTTCCTCGACGCATTCCTGGCGGATCATCTTGCCAAAGCGCGAAACGACGATGTGACGAGGGGTGGCTCCGGCGCGGAAACCTTTCAGTTGCACTTCCTTGCGGTACTGTGTCACCTTCTTCTCGAAAGGCGCCTTCAGGGCGTCCTGGGGAATGGCGATTTCGATATTGCGGACTGTAGAGCTGGTTTCTTTAATCGAAACGGTCATGTTGTCTCCATAAGTGAAAAACTCGGTAAGAATGCGAGGGGAGGGAGTCGAACCCTCACGATTTCTCGCCAGATCCTAAGTCTGGTGCGTCTGCCAATTCCGCCACTCTCGCGTTTCGAAGCCAAAAATAGAAAAAAGCGTCTCGTTTAGAAAAGGAATCAAGTATTTTTGTGGACGTGTCGGGCACTTTTCGGACAATTCGAATCGGAATCTTTATTTCTGCGGTGAATCTTCTCATCCAGGTCGTGGTTTTCCTCGTCGGAAACTTCATCGCGAAGAACCTGGGCAATGTCGATTTCGCCTATTTCGGCGTGCTGCAGAGCGACTACTCGATTTTTACCGCGTTCGCCGACTTCGGAACGACCACCCTCCTGCTCGCCTTTTTCGGGAAGAACGCCGCCAAGGGGAAACTGCAGGACCTTGCGTTCCAGTTGCGGTATGCGCTCGCCTTCGCCTCGATGCTCCTGATGGCGCTTTTCGCCTTGACCGTCCGGAGGCACCACCCCGTATTCCAGAGCGAGTTCATCCTCGCGTTCGGGCTTCTCTTCCAGCACGCATTTTTCGACTGGTACTTCATCTGCGGAAAATTCTGGAAAAGGCTTCTTCTTTCAAAGGTGCTGCATGCGATTTCGTATGCCGCGGTCATGGGATTTTCCCTCTTCTACCTCCACACGCAAAGCTTCGAAGGCATCGCCCTTTCGATGGTCATCGCCGCGCTTCCCGCCTGGAGCTTCGGAGCGACCGCCGCTCTCCGCCCTAGAATTTTCAGGTTTGGCCGTCGCAGCGTCCAGTTTATTTGCCTGATGCTCGGCAAGGCGTTCCCATTCGCCCTTTCGAGCCTCGCGAGCTTTCTCTATCTGCCGCTCGGGCTTTACACGATGGACTTCTACGCGCCGCGCGAGCCGTTCAGCGGATACAACTACGCGCACAAGCTAATCCTCCTCGCCTCGGGGCTGATGGTGAACTTCATCTCGTCTTCGCTCGTTTCGAAGCACGAAACCGGCGATTCGAATTTCCACGCAAAGGATATCGCGACATTCACCGTATTCATCGCGCTCTGCGCGTCTCCCGCATGGATATGCCCCGAATTTTGCCTAAGAACGCTTTTCTTCGCCTCTCCCATCCGCACGAGCCCGGACGTTCTCGCCTTCGGCGCGACTTCTCTCTCCATCCTCGCGTTTTCCATCGTCCTGCAGGCTCTTCGCATGAACCTAGTCGCGACCATGCTCAAGGAAAAGAGGCTCTGGACTTACGTCGCGTTCATCTTCCTCGGCGGTGCGCTAAACGCCCTTGCCGTGTTTGTCGTGCCAAGATTCGGTCCGGGATTTCAAGCGGTTCCGTTTCTCGCGCTAACCGGAGATGTCGCCCTGAGCGCGCTTCTCTTCGGGTATTTCAGGAAGCGGTTTTGCCGGTAGCCTGCAGATTGTCGAAGCGACCCAGATAAAGATTCCCCACGCCCAAAAGATTCCCTGCTTGTAGCCCGCGATAAAGAACCAGAATCCGACGAAATAGATCAGAAAGACGTAGAGCATTACCCTCTGCGGATCTTTCCTCCGCTTTAGACTTGCGTACAGGACGCTCATTCCGAGACCGACAAGAAACGGCACGAGAAAACAGCCCGGAAGCCCAAAATCCTTGTAGATTTCCCACAGATACCCCGTCGTATTGTAACCGGAGATTTTCTGGACGCTCTCGTTATAAATGCCGTCCCAGCCGAAACTGTTTTTCAGGGCTCCGCCCACACGGGCGTATTCGAGCATTCCCGAAAAAAAATCGATTCCATACGTAAAAGGATGGATTTCCCTGTCAGACGGAGGATTCACCGCGTAATCCAGATTCCAGTAGTTGTTCGCCACATACTTGTACGGCATCGTCATCGCAGCGTCCATCGTCATCGACTTGAACGAGGAATTCCCGCCATACTGCGAACGGGCAGAAGCGACAAAGACAAAGGCGACGATTCCAAGAATCATCAACGAGGCGATCAGCACAACGGAAATTCGGCGACACAGGAAATTGAACAGAATGACGACGAAGCCGACACACATGAAAAATGTCGTACGGCTCGGATAGGCGCAAACGCTCAGCACGCAGATCGCAGGGACGACGAACCTCGAAACCCAGCGAATCCAGCGAACCGGATTGAGCGACCTGAACATCGAGACCCCAAACATCAGAATGACAAGCGGAGCGCTCGAAAAGAACTGCGCATAGAGACCGTAATCCACCTTTCGAGAGGCCCAATGGCTGGCATTTCCCGAAAACAGGATGAGATTTCCGACAATCCTCAGAATTCCGAAAACTCCGACCAGATAGACGAACAGGACAAGACAGGAAAAGACAAAGTGCAGCTTCCAGTTGTAGATTGAATTTTCCCCGATTTCACGCCCCTTCTCCTGAAGACGTCCCCACTCGAAAAGCAGGCACGCCGACGAAAAGGAAAGCAGTGCGCCCAACCACACGAACCATGTCTTCGCATGAAAAGGCGTCATCGCATGGTCAAGACGCAAATAGGCAAAAGCCAAAGTCAGGCACTGAAAAAAGATGTAAATGGTCGCCGGCGAGAAAAAATCCAGTTTCTTTTTCCACACGTAAACCAGCAGCCCTATCACAACAAGAAACAGAACCGTCGTTTCGGGGTATTCGGAAACAAGCGCGAACATCAGGCCTTGCGCTTCACCCTAAAGAAAGCGACAAAGGAATTCCACTCTAGGTCCAGTCTGGAACCTGTTCCCCTTTGCGAAGCGATCAGCTCCAGGAAATTGCAAAGCATCGTTGCGAAAAGGAACGAGACGAACACCGTAAACATCAGCATCACGCCTCGCAGCGGGAACACCTTCTTGTCGTTCGGCCACGGCGCCTCGAGCACGTGCAGGTTGGTGAGTTTCTTCGCCTCTTCGAGCTGCATCTGCTCGCTCTGCTGGCGAAGAAGCTTGTACATCGCGGCCTGGACCTTGATTTCCTCCTCCTTCCGCATGAATTCCGCACCGAGTTCCGGACTTTTCTTGAGCGCGACAAGTCCTGACGCCTGCTGCTTTCCTTCGAGCGTCTGGTTTATCGAAGTGTTCAAGGACGCGTAACGCTTCGAAAGTTCGTCATAGCGCTTGGAATTTTCGCCGTGCAGCTTTCGCTCGTAATTCATCTCGACCGCGACCGCTTCCCGCTCGGACTGGAGCGTGCTCAGGTATTTGATGGTCGCTTCCATCTGAATAGTCGGATCGTAAAAATTGTTGTCCGTCTGGAACTTCACAAAGTCCCGCTGCAAGGAATCCAGGTCCTTCAGGCAAATTTCGATGCGGCTTTCAAAGTATTCCCGACTCTGCTTCGCCTGGAGCGTCTTGAACGCGTTGAACATGGAATCCGCCTTTTCGAGCATGAATGTCGCCATTTCCGACGCAAGCAAAAAGTCTTCGTCCTCGATCGCGATTTCGAGCATGTTCTCGTCGGTGAGCTTGAGCGAAAAGTTCTTGCGGAACATTTTCAACAGGTCCGCCCGAAACTTGCCGTCAAATTCATAATGCGTCGCCAGATCGAACCTGTCCAGCACCATGTCGTGCAGTTCCTTGGAATTGAAAATCGTCCAGATGGCGTCCGCATCGACAGAACCCATCGAAAGCCCGAGCATCGACGCATAGGACGAAAGCTCATCGCCGAGCATCCCGCTCAGGGCGTTCACTCCCGAAGAACTCGGAGGCGGCGTCACGACAGCCTTCGCCGCATAGACCGGGCGCACGACCCACATGACAAGCACAAAGACAGCAATCGTCGGGATCAGCACAATCAAAGCGCAAAGCCTGAAATGTTTCAGGTCGTTGTTGAGAATACGCAAAAGCGTTTCCGTCAAGCCGGGAGTTTCGTTCGATCGCATAGGCCTACTTGTAGTTGACATAAATGATGAAAGCGGAAGAAACAACGGTCAGGAGAGACGCGACAAACAATGTAAAATCCTTGAACCGTTCATACGTGCTCTTCGGAAGCTCGATATAGTCCCCCGGCAAGATAGGATCGCGGGTCGCATTGACATAGATGGTCTCCCGGTCGCCGCGAATCACCTTTACCTGGTCAAAGGACCCCGAAGTCGTCAGGACTCCCGCAGCCGAAATATAGTCCAAGGCGTGCCACGAAGGATCATAGGTCTGCCGCCCGACTCCGCCGACAGCTCCGCCTACATAGACAAGCAACGGCTTTACCGTAAACTCGATTTCCACCCCCGCCGAAACGACGGTCTTGTCGATATCCTTCACCGGAATCGATCGGGACGTGTTGTCCTTTTCGCGGATTACCACCGACTGGTATCCCATATTGTGCAAGCGATCCCCGCCGGCTATCTTGAAGTAGTCCTGGATCGTGCGCCCTTCGACATAGGGAACCGCCGACCGGTAATTCGGAAGAATCAGCGTCACGGAATTCTTCATGTCGGCAAAAGGAATGAAAACCTGGTCGCCCGGCTCGATCATCACGTCGCCTTCGAAATTTCCCTCGTTGCTCACCTTCGGCCAGTCGATGTGAAGCGTATCCGTTCCGCGTATAAGGAGAATGTCGTCATCGCGTCCCGTGGGCAAGATGTTTCCCACCATCTTGAGAAGCCGGCTAAGCCTTGTCTGAGGCTCCACGAGAACCTGTCCCACCTGCGGAACGGCCCCCATCACGCTCACGATGATTTTTTTTAGCTGGGCGAGCTGGACAAAGCAATACTTCGGATTGTAACGCGTCGAGACCATCTTCAGGATTTCTTCGCGCGCCTCGGCAATAGTCTTGCCCGCGACATTCACCGAACCGCATTCCTCGATGACGATATTTCCGTCCGGATAGACCTTTGCCGAAAGGTAATTGTTTTCGAGCATGATATCCAGATAGTCGCCCGGCCCGAGCTTGTATGTCGAATCGACAAGTCCTTCGCTATAAGTCGGCTGCATCGTCACCGAACTCCGCTGGAACGAAGACTGCGAATTTGCGGAAGCCATGGAAAAAGAGCCGATGTCCGCGGCAAACAGACCGGCGCACAGCAAAAGCAAACATGCCAGGATTTTAAAACGCATATACCATCCGCAAAAAAAAGCGAGTTCTCGCTTAAAATAGAAAAACCCGGCTTGTGCAAGTCGGGTTTTCCTCGATAATCGCAACGATTACTTTTCGGCTTCCTTGGCCGCGCCCTTGACCATGTCAATCGGCTTGGCTTCGGCAGCAGGCGTTTCCGCGCTCGGAGCGACCTTCGCCTTGATTTCGTCTTCGACGAGAGAAACCAGAGCCATTTCGGCAGAGTCGCCCGGACGATGCGGACCGAGCTTCAGCACGCGCGTATAGCCACCATTGCGGTTCTTGTAGCGCGGACCGATCACACTGAACAGTCCCTGGAGAACCTTCGGGTCACGCACAAAGCGGGCAGCTTCGCGACGAGCGGAAAGATCGCCCTTCTTTGCATAGGTCACCAGGCGATCCACAACTCCGCGGACAAGGCGAGCCTTGAGGAGCGTCGTACGCACGGAGCGCTTGAGCTGATCCTCTTCCAGGCCTTTTTCGAGGATGGAAGTCGCGAGGCTACGGAGAATGGCACGTTTATGCTGTGCATTCGCACCGAGTTTCTTGTTCTTTACACCGTGTCTCATTTTTTATTCCTTCAAGTATTCATCGACGTTCATGCCAAAGCTGAGACCCATCGACGTCAATACCTCGTTAAGTTCAACCAAGGACTTCCGACCGAAGTTCTTGTATTTCAGCATGTCCTGCTCCTTGTTGCGGACGAGTTCTGCGATCGTATGGATGTTCGCCATACGGAGGCAGTTGCTGGAACGAACGGAAAGTTCCAGTTCATCGACCCGCATACGGAGGCGAGAGGCAATGCGCTGGCGTTCTTCGTCCTGGACCATCTCTTCCGGAGATTCGAGATCCCCTTCGAAGTTGATGAAGGCTTCCAGGTGATCCACGAGCAGCTTAGCCGCATAGGCAAGCGCGTCTTCGGGATCGATCGAACCGTCAGTCGTAATTTCCAGTTCGAGACGGTTGTAGTCCGTCTTCTGCCCGACGCGAGTATCGCTCACATGGGTGGCGACGCTCAATACCGGGTTGAAGTTCGCATCCATCGCGATTTCGCCGATCGGCGCAGCGGGATCCTTCAATTCGTCCGCGACCACGTAGCCGCGGCCCGAAGAGACCTTGAGCTCCATGCTCAGCGAAGCGTTGCCGGAAAGAGTCGCAATATGGACATCTGGGGTAAGGATCACCACGTTGGGATTCTCCTCGATGTTCGCAGCGGTGATTTCACCGTTTCCAGACATGTCCAGGCGAAGCGTTTCGTCATGGTCGGAGAGCAGCTTTACGCGAATGCCCTTCAAGTTCAGGATGATGTCGGTCACATCTTCCTTCACTCCCGGAATAGACGAAAATTCCTTGTCGACTCCGGCGATCTTCACGGAGACGATGGCGGCACCTTGCAACGAGGAAAGCAGCGTACGGCGGAGAGCGTTACCGATAGTAATGCCCCAACCGCGTTCCAGGGCTTCCACGACAAATCTCGCGTAGCGCCCATCTTCGCGTGTTTCCACTTTCTGGAAACTGCGCGGCATTTGGAGAGATTTCCACATCATTGGCGTTTTCCCTATTGAGATTAAACTCTTCTCTTCTTCTTAGGACGGCATCCGTTGTGCGGAACGCCTGTCACGTCACGAATCGTCAGCACTTCGATGCCCACGTTCTTGATGGCACGGACAGCGGATTCACGTCCACCGCCGGCACCCTTGACGCGAACATCGACCTTGCGAATGCCCAAGTCGTAAGCCTTGCGGGCTGCAGCTTCGGCAGCGAGCTGTGCCGCAAACGGAGTGCTCTTGCGCGATCCCTTGAAGCCGGAATTTCCCGGAGAGCCCCAAGCGACGACGTTTCCGCGAGCGTCCGTAATCGACACGATTGTGTTGTTGAAAGATGCGTTAACGCAAGCGATACCCTGCACATCAACGCGCTTCTTGCCTTTTTTAACCTTTTCCTCGGCGGGAGCGGCTTCTGCTGCAACCGGAGCGGCGGTTTCTTTAACTTCTTCGTCAGCCACGGATCGTCTCCTTACTTCTTCTTGTTAGCAACGGTCTTCTTCGGACCCTTGCGAGTGCGAGCGTTCGTACGGGTGCGCTGGCCGCGGACCGGCAACTTTTTCAAGTGACGAGAGCCGCGATAGCATCCGATATCTTGAAGACGCTTGATATTCAAGGTCGTTTCTGCGCGAAGCTGACCTTCTACAGAGTATTCGTCTTCGAGAACGTGACGAATCTTACCTTGTTCTTCTTCAGTCAGGTCGTCGCACTTCTTCTTCAGATCGATTCCCAGTTGGGCGCAGATCTTGCGAGACGTGAACAGACCGACTCCGTAGATCGCCGTCAGACCATACTCGACGGTCTTGTTTTTCGGCAAATCGACACCAGCAATACGTGCCATAAAATCTCCTAACCCTGTCTCTGCTTGTGACGGGGGTTCTTAGAACAGATGATGCGAAGAATGCCCTTGCGACGGACAATCTTGCAGTTTTCACATCTAGGTTTGATGGAGGCTTTGATTTTCATAGGTTCTAACCTTCTTTGTCCCTATTACTTGTAACGGTAGGTGATTCTTCCCCGCGACAAGTCGTAAGGGGAAATTTCGACCAACACTTTGTCGTCCGGCAAGATGCGGATAAAATGCCGGCGCATTTTTCCAGAAACATGAGCGAGAATCTCATGGCCATTTTCGAGGCCGACTCGAAAGAATGCGTTGGGAAGGGCTTCCAGCACAACGCCTTCTACCTGAATGCCTTCTTCTTTAGCCACTAGGACGCCATCCTGCCGCGAATGCGGCCGTGTTTGAGGAAACCTGCATATTCATTGGTCTTGAGCTGTGCCTCGAGTTGACGAAGCGTATCCAGCGCAACACCGACCACGATCAAGACCGAAGTACCGCCAATATAGAAAGACATGTTCAACGCGTCTTTCAAATGTAGCGGACCGACACTGATTACCGCAAGGAATATGGCTCCCGGCAGCGAAATGCGGGTCAAGATGTGATCAATATACTCGGCGGTCTTCTTTCCCGGACGAATCCCCGGAATAAAGCCACCCGACTTCTTCAGATTATCCGCAATATCGGACGGATTGTACTGGATAGCCGTATAGAAGTAAGTAAAAAAGATAATCAGCGCGGCGAAAATCACGCTATAGGTGATATGCCCGGGGACAAAGGCGCCGGCAAAAGCCTGCGCCCAGCTGACACTAGGCATCCACGAAGCGATAATCGCGGGCACGAACATGATGGAAGAGGCAAAAATGACGGGAATCACGCCTGCGGTATTCACCTTGAACGGCAAATAGCTGGCCTGACCGCCCATGACCTTGCGCCCAACCACCCTGCGCGGACTCTGCAGCGGAATGCGCCGAACGGCCTGCTCGACGAACACGATGAACGCAACGATCGCAACGACAATCGCCAAGATGAAAATCTCGATAGCGAGCGGTTGGATCTCTTCGCGGAACATTTCGAATTCGCGGAAGAAAGCCCTCGGTAATTCGCCGACGATACCGGCAAAGATTATCAGGGAGATTCCGTTACCCACACCCTTCGCCGTGATTCTCTCGCCGAGATACATGACAAAGATCGTTCCCGTGGTGAAGGTAAGCGTAGCAAGTAACCGGAAGCCGACATTCCCTAGCCCGGACTGGAAACCGTCCGTCAGCACAGAGATGCCTGTACCGGTCGCGGTGGAAACTTTTAAGCTGGAAAGCCAGACGGCGACACCCCAACCCTGCAAGGCACCGAGGAGAACCGTGAAGTAACGCGTGTATTGGTTTAGCTTGGCGCGTCCTTCCTGACCTTCTTTCTGAAGCATCTGAATCGCCGGAATCACGGAACCCATCAGCTGGATGATAATGCTCGCGCTGATATATGGCATGATGCCGAGGGCAAACACCGTCGCCTTGGCAAAAGCGCCACCCGTAAAGGAATCATACAGTCCGAACATGTTGTTGTTGTTGCGGAAGTATTCAGCGAGAACAGTCGCATCGACACCCGGAATGGTGATATGCGATCCGATACGATAAACGATAAGAATCCCCAAGGTGAAGAGAATCTTCTTCCTTAGGGCTTCCACCTTGAAGGCGTTGGCGAAACCGCCAAAAGCTTTCTTCAGAGCTTCCATTATTTAACGATCTCGACTTTGCCACCAGCAGCTTCCACAGCCGCCTTGGCCTTTTCGCTGATAGCGTTGACTTTGAGAGTAATCGCCTTGGAAATCGAGCCATAGCCCAAGACCTTGATGGGCTTCTTGATGCTGCGGACGAGTCCCTGGTCGGCAAGAACCTTTGCGTCAAATTCAACGACGCCGGACTTTTCGAGAGCTTTCAGGTTCACGATCTGCGTGTCGTGAACGATATGGCTCTTGAAGCCGCGCTTCGGGACGCGACGATGCAACGGCATCTGTCCGCCTTCGAAAGCGACGCGCCCGGCCTTGGCGCTCTTGCGAGCTCCAGCACCCTTCTGACCACGACCGCCGGTCGTGCCCCAGCCGGAACCCGCACCGCGACCGATGCGCTTGCGACCCTTGGTAAGAGCGCTTTTGCCAGGATTGATACTATTCAGTTGCATGATTAAATCTCCTCGACCTTGACCAAGTGGCGGACAACGTTGATGATGCCCTGGATTGCCGGAGTCAGCGTCAGTTCGTTAGAGGTTCCAATCCCGTGAAGCCCGAGCGACTGGATGTTCGCCCTGTGCTTCGGCAGAGTATGGATGATTCCCTTGATCTGGGTAATTCTCACTTTTTTCATTTCTCTAGACCTCAGGCGTTCTGACCGCGCAAAGCAGCGTAGTCATTTTTGTTCTTCTGAGTCGTGAGGCCCTCGATGCAGGCCTGGACCACGGTGCTCGGATTGGAAGAACCATAGATCTTGGTAAGAATGTTGTGGACGCCAGCGAGTTCCAGCACGGCACGCGCGGCAGCGCCGGCGATAACGCCAGTACCGGGAGCGGCCGGAATCAAGCGGATGCGGGTAGCGCCATACTTGATTTCGATGTCATGCGGAATCGTTCCGTCCTGGACATTCACTTCGATGAGGTTGCGCTGGGCGGCTTCGGTTCCCTTGCGAATCGCTTCGGAAACTTCCTTCGCCTTGCCTAGACCCACACCGATCTTGCCCTTCTTGTTGCCTACGACAACGAGTGCACTGAAGGACATGCGACGACCGCCCTTGACGGTCTTGGCGCAACGATTGATGTGCACAACTCTGTCTTCAAATTCAGAAACTTGAGTTTCGCGTTCCAAAGTGTACCTCTTAGAATTGGAGTCCGCCTTCACGAGCTCCCTCAGCGAGAGCCTGAACGCGACCGTGATAGATGTAACCGCCGCGGTCGAAAACGACGGCAGAGATGCCCTTCGCCTTCGCTTCGTCAGCGATGAGATTTCCGAGTTTCTTGCTCTGTTCGGTCTTCGTGAGTTCGCCGAACTTCGCCTGGAAATCCTTGGAGGACGTTGCGAGTTGCACCAAGGATTTGTGAGAAACGTCGTCAATGATCTGAGCGATCATGTTAGAAAGCGTGCGACGGACAGCAAGACGCGGACGTTCGGGGGTACCGTTGACGGTCTTGCGGACACGTGCATGACGCGCAATTCTGGACTCAAGTCTTTTCTTTGCAATAACAGCCATAGCGTTACCTTATTTACCTGTCTTCTTGCCCTGCTTGCGGCGGACATATTCACCAACGTACTTGATACCCTTGCCCTTGTACGGTTCAGGACGGCGGTACTTGCGAATTTCGGCTGCAGCCTGGCCGACCTTCTGCTTGTCGATACCCTTGATGCTGATTTTCAGCGGATCGACAGCCTTCAGCGTGATTCCTTCCGGCGCCTTGTAGATGACCGGGTGCGAGAATCCGAGAACCAAGTTCAAGTCGTTGCCCTTTTGTTCCACGCGGTAACCGACACCGACGATTTCCAGGTTCTTTTCAAAACCCTTGGTAACGCCTTCGACCATGTTCGCGACGAGAGCGCGGGTCGTGCCGTGGATAGCGCGAGAAAACTTCTGATCGTCTGGACGCGCGAACGAGAGACTGTCGCCTTCCAGATTGATCTTGATGAGGTCATGAACCTTGGTGGAGAGCTTTCCCAGGGGACCTTCGACCAAGATGTTCTGTCCATCGAGCGTCACCTTGACGCCGGCGGGAATATGAATGATAGCTTTTCCGATACGAGACATCTTTACCTCACCAGACCTTTGCGATGATTTCGCCACCAACGTTTTCCTTGCGGGCTTCGTGGTCGGTCATCACACCTTTGGAAGTGGAGATAATCGCGTAGCCAAGACCGTTGCGGACGCGCGGAAGCTTCGCCACATCGCTGTAGGCGCGAAGACCCGAGCGGCTGACGCGCTGGATGCCTTGGATAGCCGGAACGCCGTTCGTGTAGCGGAGAAGAACCTTGATGATTCCCTGCTTGCCATCATCGACGACGACGAATTTCTTGATAAAACCTTTTTCCTGCAACACGCGAGCGATTTCGCGCTTCTGATTGCTGGCAGGAATGTCCACCACAGGCGCTTTCGCCGCGACGGCGTTGCGGATGCGAGTGAGCATATCGGCGATTGTATCTGTTGCCATTTGTAAAACGCTCCTTACCAGGAAGATTTGGTGATGCCCGGGATTTCGCCGGCGAGTGCCATTTCGCGGAAGCAAATACGGCACAGACCAAAGCGACGCATATAAGCGTGCGGCCTACCGCAACGCTTGCAGCGATGATACCCACGAACCGTGTATTTCGGTGTGCGCTTGCACTTTTCAATCATTCTTCTGCTTGCCATGGTATTACCTTACTTCCTGAAGGGGAGACCGAGACCTTCGAGCAGGGCGCGTCCTTCATCGTCCGTCTTGGCGGAAGTGACAAAGGAAATGTCCATGCCTAAAGTCTGAGAAATTTTATCGATATCGATTTCTACGAAAATCGACTGTTCCTTGACGCCGAGCGTATAGTTGCCGCAGCCATCGAAACCACGACGGGGAAGACCACGGAAGTCGCGCACACGCGGCAAGGTGATGTTGATGAATCGATAGAGGAAATCCCACATGTTGGAGCCGTGGAGGGTCACCTTGGCGCCAATCCCAAGACCTTCGCGGAGCTTGAAGTTGGAAATCGCCTTGCGAGCCTTCGTCACAACCGGCTTCTGTCCGGTAATCGCCGAAAGAACTTCGACCGCTTCGTCGAGAACCTTGCGGTTCGACGCCGCTTCACCGACGCCCATGTTGATGACGATTTTCTGCAAACTCGGAATCTGCATCACGTTCTTGTAACCGAATTTCTGCTGGAGAGCCGGAACTACGGTCTTTTCGTAAACATCTTTCTTCATTGTGCTCATTGTTTCGACCTCACAGAGCCTTGCCGGACTTGACGCTCACGCGAACGCTCTTCTTGCCCGGTTCACGGGTACGACGAGTGCGGACGGGAGTGGAACCTTCGAGAAGCATCACGTTGGAGATGTCGATCGGGAGTTCCTTTTCAACGATGCCGCCAGCCTGGTTGGTCTGACTCGGCTTTTCGTGGCGCTTACGGACGTTCACGCCAGCAACAATAACGCGACCTTTTTTCGGGTCAACGCTCAGGACAGCACCGGTTTTACCCTTGTAAGAGCCGGAGATAACCTTGACGTTATCGTTCTTCTTGATGTTAGACATTAGAGCACCTCGGGTGCGAGAGAAATAATCTTTGTAAAGTTGTGGTCGCGAAGTTCACGGGCCACAGGTCCAAAGATACGGGTTCCACGGGGTTCGCCATCTTTCGTGATGAGCACGACGGCGTTGTCGGAGAAACGGATGAAAGATCCGTCCTTGCGACCGATTTCCTTGCGTGTACGGACCACGACGGCATCAGCGACAGAGCCTTTCTTCACCTTGCTCTGGGGGATAGCGTCCTTGACGGCTACCTTGATGACGTCACCGATGCTTGCATAGCGCCGGTTAGATCCACCCAAAACTCGGATGCAGGCGACTTCTTTCGCACCGCTGTTGTCGGCAACGACCAGTCTTGTTTCTTCTTGAATCATATTATTCGCCTTACTCCAGAAGGATTACTTCTTCTTTGCCACGATCCGAACCAAGCGCCAGCGCTTCGTTGCGGAAAGGGGACGGGTTTCCATGATTTCCACGGTATCGCCGACTTCAGCTTCATTCTTTTCATCATGAGCTTTGAACTTCGACGAGGACTTCATGATCTTGTTGTAAATCGGGTGACGCTTGCGGTCTTCGACCACAACCGTGATCGTCTTGTCCATCGCGCTGGACGAAACGACACCCTGTCTCACTTTGCGAGAGTTTCTATCCATTTTTTGCTCCTGCCGGCTCACGCCTTGGCCCTTTCGGTAAGAATGGTCTTGATGCGGGCGATATCCTTGCGGATGGAACGCATCGTGACGGGCTTCTCTACGCTGTTGCCAGTCTTTGCAGAGAACCGGTTGTTGAACAGGTCCAGGTTCAGCTGGGAAAGCTTTTCCTGGAGCTGCTCGTTGCTCAATTCCTTAAGTTCGCGTGCTTTCATTAGATCTCCGAAGCCTCCACGATTTTGACTTTGATCGGCAACTTCTGAGCGGCATCGCGAAGAGCCTTGAAGGCGAGGTCACGGTCCACACCGTCCATTTCGAACATAATGCGACCCGGAAGAACGACAGCTGCCCAGAATTCGACAGCGCCCTTGCCCTTACCCATACGAGCTTCCGCAGGGTGACGAGTTACCGGCTTGTTGGGGAAAATGCGGATCCAGATGTGCCCGCCGCGCTTGATGGTGCGGGTCATCGTGATACGGGCCGCTTCAATCTGGCGCGCCGTAATCCAGCACTTTTCGAGAGCCTGCATTCCATATTCGCCGAAAGCAATCGTATCACCGCTCGTTGCGCGGCCTTTCATGCGGCGTTTCTGTTCTTTGCGGAACTTAGTTCTTTTAGGACTCAGCATAATTACTTCTCTCTCTTAGGTTCAGACGAAAAGACGTCCTTGCCAATCTTTTCACCGTGCATGATCCAGACCTTGACGCCGACAGCGCCATAGACGGTCTTGGCTGTAGCGGTCGCGTAGTCGATATCGGCACGAAGAGTGTGCAGAGGCACGCGACCTTCGGCATACTTTTCGACGCGAGCGATTTCGGCACCGCCGAGACGGCCACCGCACTGGATCTTTACGCCTTCGATTCCCATGCGCATTGCGCTCTGCATTGCACGTTTCATCGCACGACGGAAAGAAACACGCTTTTCAAGCTGGCGAGCGATGTTTTCGGCAACAAGCTTCGCATCGGCTTCGGGGCGCTTGATTTCGTGGACGCTAATATAGATTTCTTTGCCGGTCAGATATTGGAGTTCGCTCTTGAGACGTTCCAATTCCTCGCCTTTCTTGCCGATGACGACACCCGGACGAGCGGTAAAGAGGTTCACGTTCACTTTCTTGACGGTACGTTCGATGCCGACCTTCGAAAGGGACGCATGTTCGAAACGCTTCATCAGGTAACGACGCAGCACGATATCTTCGTAAAGGAAGTCGGCAAACTTGTCGTTTTCGGCATACCACTTCGACTGCCAGTCGTCAATCACGCCGAGACGAAGACCATACGGATGAGTTTTCTGACCCATAGTTTACTCCTTATCAGCGTTGTCTGCGACAACGACGGTCAAATGGGAAAGCGGCTTCGCGAGACGGTCTGCGCTTCCATGGGAACGCGGACGCATACGCTTCATGATCGTCGCGCCATCGGCGGAGATTGCCGCAATCTTGAGTTCTTCTGTCGTAACGGTGCCAGAAGCCTTCTGCTTGAAGTTCGCAACGGCGGACTTGATCGCGTTTTCGACGATCGGAGCGCCTTTCTTCTTGTTGCGAAGAACGGAAAGCATGGCGAACGCCTGATCGACGGACTTGCCGCGCATCAGATCCGCAACCAGACGGAGCTTGCGAACACCGTAACGGATGTTCTTGACTTTTGCGATAGCTTTCATTATTTAGCTCCTCCTGCAGCCTCAGCCTTGCGGTGGCCGCGGAAGATACGAGTGGGAGAAAATTCGCCCAGTTTGTGTCCGACCATGTTCTCGGAGACATAGACCGGAATGAACTGCTTGCCATTATAAACGGCAAAGGTCAAGCCGACCATGTCGGGAATGATAGTGGAACGACGGGACCAGGTCTTGATGGGCTGCTTCTTGTCGGAACTGGCCATTGCCTTGGTCTTGACCAAAACGTGGGAATCCACGAAAGCGCCTTTCTTAATGGATCTCGACATAGCTTATGCCCTCTTCTTCTGACGACGACGCACGATGTAGTGATCGGTACGCTTGTTGTTACGGGTTTTCTTGCCCTTGCAGTTCTTGCCCCACGGAGAGCAGGGGTGACGGCCACCGGAGGTTCGACCTTCACCACCGCCGAGCGGGTGATCGACCGGGTTCATCACGACACCGCGAACAGACGGACGAATGCCGAGCCAGCGAGAACGACCGGCAGAGCCCGAAGATTCGTTCATGTGGTCGATGTTCGAAACCTGACCGATAGTCGCAAGGCAATCTTCCGGAATCAAGCGGATTTCGCCACTCGGGAGACGAACCTGGCAGAGCTTGCCGTCCTTGGCAACGAGTTCCGCACCGGCACCGGCGGAACGAGCGATCTGGGCACCCTTGCCCGGAATCATTTCGATGTTGTGAATCATCGCGTTCAGCGGAATGTCCTTCAGAGGAAGAGCGTTACCGATGCGATATTCCGCACCGACACCGGACTTCAGAACATCGCCGACCTTGATGTTCGCCGGAGCGATAATGTATTGACGCTTGCCGTCCGCATACTTGACAAGCGCGATGCGGGCAGAACGGTTCGGATCGTATTCGACTGTCTCGACAGTGCAGGGAATGCCGACACGGTTACGCTTGAAGTCGATGATACGGTAGCACTTCTTGTGTCCACCGCCACGACGACGGGAAGTGATTTCGCCCACGTTGCTGCGACCGGAGCTGCGCTTTTTACCGACGGTAAGAGGCTTGTACGGCTTGTCGGCCGTGATTTCCTTCTTATCGTTCAACTGCTTGTAGCGCAGCGTCGGGGTAAGAGGTCTATAGCTTTTCAGACCCATTGTTAGACTCCTTCAATCTCGGCAATCTTGTTGCCAGCCTGCAACGTGATGTAAGCCTTCTTCCAGTTGGACTTCTTGCCTACAGCATTGCGTACACGTTTCATCTTGCCACGGTTGATCAAGGTGTTCACGGAATCAACCTTCACGCCAAAGCGGGATTCGATTGCATTCTTGATTTCCGGCTTGGTAGCGGAAAGAGCGACCTTGAAGACATACTGACGGACACCCGTGCGCGGGTTTACCATCGCCTTGGAAGAACTTTCGGTAATGTGCGGTTCGACCAGGATTTCGTGGAGTTCTTTCATCTGGAACCTCCAGTGAGTTCTCCCAGAGCTTCCTGGGAAATCGCGATATTGTTTGCGCGAACGAGATCATAGGTGTTCACGTCTTGCACCCGAGCCGTACGCACCCAAGGAACGTTGGCAGAGGATAGACGGAGATTCTTGTCGTTCGAACCGACGAGGAAGAGCGCGTTGCGCTGTTCGAGACCGGCCTTGTTCACGACGGCGAGGAAATCCTTCGTCTTCGGAGCTTCGAAGGAAAGGCTTTCGAACACGAGAACCTTGCCTTCCTTGGCCTTGTCGGAAAGGGCGGAGTGGAACGCAATGCGCTTCACCTTCTTGTTCACCTTTTCGAAATAGTCATGGGACTTCGGACCGTGGGCCTTGTTACCGCGAACCCAGATGGCGGAAGTGTTCTGACCGGCACGAGCGCGACCGGTGCCTTTCTGCTTCCAGGGCTTTGTCGTACCGCCGCTGACCTGGGAACGGGTCTTGGTCTGGGCAGTGCCCTGACGACGGTTGTTGAGAATCGCCTTGATATGCAGATAAACGCAGACCTTGTTTATCGGAGAATCGAACATCGCCGGAAGGTCCATTTCATTCTTGAATTCGCCGCTAGCGGCGTAGAGCTTTGCCTTTGCCATTAGCCTTTCCTCACCACGATGACTCCGTTCTTCGGTCCCGGAACAGCACCGCGAACAAAAATCAAATTGCGTTCGCCGTCAACCTTGACCACCTGGAGGTGCTTGACGGTGACTTTCTTGTTACCATACTGACCGGCCATGCGCTTGCCCGGGAAAACGCGTCCCGGATAGGAGTGGGCGGAAAGACCACCCGGTTCGCGGATGTTGTGCGTACCGTGACCGCGCGGACCCGTGTGGAAGTTATAGCGCTTGACCGTGCCGGAAAAGCCGTGTCCCTTGGAAATTCCAGAAACATCGACCAGCTTCACGTCTGCAAAGTCCGCAGCGCCAAATTCCTTGCCGATGGGCCAATCTTCAAGATTTTCGACATCGAATTCAGCCAGGTAACCGCGAACATCGAGATTAGCCTTCTTGAAATGCCCGATGGTCGCCTTGTCGGCGCGACTTTCCTTGACGAGGCCAAAACCGACCTGAATCGCGGTATAGCCATCTTTTTCTTCTGTCTTGTGGCAAACGACCACGCACGGACCGGCTTCGAGAACCGTCACAGGGACGCATTCTCCGTTATCCGTGAACACTTGGGTCATTCCCAGCTTTTTTGCAAGAATACCGTTCATTGTTTTACACCTTAATTTCGACTTCGACACCAGCGGGCAGATCCAACTTCATCAGCGAATCCACGGTCTGCGGAGTAGCATCCAGAATGTCAATCAAGCGTTTGTGGGTACGGGACTCGAACTGTTCGCGCGAAGTCTTATCGACGTGCGGAGAACGAAGAACCGTGTACTTTTGAATCTTGGTCGGGAGAGGAATGGGACCCGCGATGCGGGCTCCCGTATTTTTTGCCGTATTTACGATATCCTGGGCGGAACGATCGATCATGCGATGATCGAACGACTTCAGGCAAATACGAATGCGTTCACCAGCCATTTTTATTCCTTACTTGATGATTTCGGTTACGGATCCGGCGCCGACGGTGCGG